>JADCCX010000065.1 GCA_020252485.1 Methylocystis sp. | reverse complement strand
TGATGTCACCGGCGCGCCGGGGAGCATGGGGAGCATGGGGAGCATAATGTTCTCCGACGATGCCGGCAGGCTGTTCAACCGCGTGGAAGTCGAGGCTGGCGCTGGCGTCAGATTCAACCTGACAGACGCCGACTTCCTGCTCGTCTGATCGATCTGGGACCGCGGTTACGATTGCGGCGACAACGGCGACAACAACCAGGGCGGGTGGCGGTTTAATCCTCCATCCGCCTTCGTCATTTCTCCCTGCTTCGCTCGCCTTGCCGGGGCAGGAAAGGCCGGGCAAGCCATCCCGCCGGCTGCCATGTTGACATCGCCAGCCGATCCGACGATGACGCAACGCGCATCGGGGCGTCCGGCCTCGCTTCGCCCCGGGGGCGGAGACCCGCGTTTTCGCCCTAGCGGATGGCCCTCACATCTTGTCAGCCAGTTTTTTCAGCCGGAACGCCAAGAAGCTCCTGATCATTCTGCATGATCTGGTGATGACTCTTGCCGCGCTGGTGGTCAGCCTGGCGCTCCGTTTCGACGATCCGTTCCTCGCCGACCGGCTCAGCTACTGGCGCTTCGCCATCCCCTTCGCGGCGCTGGCCGGCCTCGTCTATCAGTTTTTCCGGCTTTACCAGTCGAAATGGCGGTTCGCCTCGCTGCCCGATCTCATCGGCATCGCCAAGGCCTCGGCCGTGCTGGCGCTGGCGCTGCTGGTGATCGATTACGTGGTGCTGGCGCAGGATCTTTACGGCGGCTATTTCTTCGGACGCCAGGCGATCGCCATCTATTTCGTGGTGCAGATGGCGCTGCTCGGGGGCCCGCGCATCCTTTACCGGTACTGGAAGGATGGCCGCGCCAAGGCCTCGCCGGATCGGAGGGAAGCAGCCGCCACTTTGCTGCTTGGCCGGCCGGCCGATGTCGAGGTGCTGCTGCGCGGCATCGAGACAGGTGCGGTCAAGAACATGCGGCCCGTCGCGATCCTCAGCCTGCGCGGGGCGGATCAGGGACAGGTCATCCGCGCTGTCCCGGTGCGCGGGGTTTTCGCCGACCTCGAAACGGAAGTGAACGATGCCGAGGTGAGGGGTGATCCGATCCGGCGGCTGGTGATGACGCCAGCTGCGCTGACGCCCGAGGCCGAACCGGAAAAGGTGCTCGACAGGGCGCGCCGCCTCGGCATTCCCGTGCTGCGGATGCAATCGATGGAAGGGGCTGCGCCGGGAGCGCTTGCCCCTGTCGACATCGAGGATTTGCTGCTGCGTCCCAGCCACGATGTCGATGCCGAGCGCGTGGGCCATTTCGTACGCGGCATGCGCTGTGTCGTCACCGGCGGCGGCGGGTCCATCGGCAGCGAAATCTGCCGCCGGCTGCAGGCCTATGGTGCAGCCGCCATCCTGATCATCGAGAATTCGGAGCTTGCGCTCCATTCGGTGACGGAGGACCTTTCGAGCGAAGGCGCCGAAACGCTCGTTTCGGGTCATATCGCCGATGTGCGGGAAAAGGATCGGCTCGCCGGCCTGATCGCCGCCTTCAAGCCGGATATCGTCTTCCACGCCGCCGCGCTCAAGCATGTGCCCTATCTCGAGCAGGATTGGACGGAGGGCATCAAGACCAATGTGATCGGCAGCATCAATACCGCGGAAGCCGCCATCGCCGCGGGCGCCAGCTCGCTGGTGATGATTTCCACCGACAAGGCGATCCAGCCCGTGTCGATGCTCGGCGCGACCAAGCGTTTTGCCGAAATCGCCACGACTGCGCTCAACCAGGAGAAGAACGGCACACGGCTGATCTCCGTCCGTTTCGGCAATGTGCTGGGCTCGAACGGCTCGGTCGTGCCGAAGTTCAAGGCCCAGATCGCGCGGGGCGGACCGGTCACAGTGACCCATCCTGATATGATCCGCTACTTCATGACCGTGCGCGAAGCCTGCGACCTTGTCCTCACAGCCGCATCCCACGCCGGCGCCACGGATGCTTCGGGCGCCGTGCCCTCCGTCTATGTGCTGAAGATGGGCCAGCAGGTGAAGATCAGCGAGCTGGCGGAGCGTCTCATCCGCCTCTCGGGGCTGGAGCCGGGGCGCGATATCGACATCCGCTATACCGGCGTGCGGCCGGGCGAGCGCCTCCACGAGATCCTGTTCGACAAGGATGAGCCGATGGTGGAGACGGGCCTCGACGGGGTCATGGCGGCCCGCAGCGAAGCGGTCAGCCCGCAGAAGATCGCCGAATGGCTGGACGGACTGAACGAGGCGGTGCGAGCGGGCGACATGAAGAAGGCGAATGCCGTGCTGATGGCGGCGATCCCGGATTACCGGCCGGGCGGCCCGACGGGTTAGGCCACCTCAGCCCAGCAGTGCAGCGATCTCCCGGCGAGCCGCATCGGCCAGGTCCTTGCGGGACAGCGCGTAAGCCACCGTCGCCTGCAGATAGCCGAGCTTGGAGCCGCAATCGTAGGTGATGCCGTTGTAGGTCATGCCGTGGAAGGGCTGCTTCTTCATCAGGGACACCATGCCATCGGTGAGCTGGATTTCGCCGCCCGCGCCGCGCTCGCCCTTCTCGAGGATCTTGAAGATTTCCGGCTGCAGGATGTAGCGGCCTGTGATGTACCTGTTAGAGGGCGCCGTGCTCCGCGGCGGCTTCTCGACCATCGCGGTGATCCTGAAGCCCTGTTTCGAGACCTCCTTGCCCACGCCGACGATGCCATATTGATGGGCAATGGCGGGATCGCATTCCTCGACCGCGACGACATTGCCGCCGGCGGCCTTGTAGACCTCCATGCACTGCTTCATGCAGCCGGTCTTGCCGATGGTGATCATGTCCGGCAGCAGCACGGCGAAAGGCTCGTCGCCGACGATATCGCGGGCGCACCAGACGGCGTGGCCGAGGCCGAGCGGCTCCTGCTGACGGGTAAAGGAGGTGGTCCCGGCGGCGGGCCTCTCGGCGCGGAGCTGCGCGAGAATATCGAGCTTGCCCCGCTTCTGGAGCGAATCCTCGAGCTCATAGGCCATGTCGAAATGATCCTCGATCACCTGCTTGTTGCGGCCGGTGACGAAGATGAAATGCTCGATGCCCGCTTCCCGGGCCTCTTCCATCACCACCTGCAGCACCGGCTTGTCGACCAGTGTCAGCATTTCCTTCGGGATGGACTTGGTGGCCGGCAGCACCCGCGTGCCGAGGCCGGCCACGGGAAAGATCGCCTTGCGGATGCGGGGAGGCCTGGTGGATGTCGGCATGAAAAAACCTGTTAGATATATGGCTATCGCCAAGCGTTCTGCGCCTGCTTTCCTTAACGGCGTTTGAACTTGGCCCGTATAGGAAGAGCAACAAGAATTTGGGAGATCTCTTCGCATGGCGGTTCTTGTAACGGGCGGCGCCGGATATATCGGCAGCCATATGGTTCTGGAGTTGCTCGACCGGGGCGAGACGGTCGTGGTGCTCGATAACCTGTCCACCGGCGTGGATTGGGTGGTGCCCGAGGGCGTGAAGCTCTTCGTCGGTGAGACCGGCAACCAGAGCCTCGTTTCGGCGATCATCCGCGCGCATGACATCCGCGCGATCATCCATTTCGCGGCATCAATCGTGGTGCCGGATTCGGTGTCCGATCCGCTGGGCTATTACCTCAACAACACCGTCAATTCCCGCGCGTTGATCGAGGCGGCGGTGAAGGGCGGCGTCAGGCACATGATCTTTTCCTCGACTGCCGCCGTTTACGGCACGCCTGACAGATTGCCGATCAACGAGGACGACCGGATGAACCCGGAATCGCCCTACGGCATGTCCAAATTGATGACCGAGGTGATGCTGCGCCATGCGTCCGAAGCGCATGGCCTCGGCCATGTCATCCTGCGTTATTTCAACGTCGCCGGCGCTGATCCCCGCCAGCGCACCGGCCAGTCGACGCCGCGAGCCACGCATCTCATCAAGGTGGCGGCGGAAGCGGCAACCGGCCGCCGCGCGGGCATGAGCGTCTTCGGCACGGATTATCCGACGCCAGACGGCACCGGCCTGCGCGACTACATCCACGTGAGCGATCTCGCCCGCGCCCATTCGGCGGCGCTCGATCACTTACGCTCAGGCGGCGCGAATGGGACCTTCAACTGCGGCTACGGACACGGCTTCTCCGTGTTCGAGGTGATCGGCATGGTCAAGAAGGTCTCGGGCGTCGATTTCCCCGTGGCGATCGAGGGCCGGCGTCCGGGCGATCCCGCCGGGCTCGTGGCGGACAATAGGCGCATCCGTTCGGTGCTGGACTGGAGGCCGGCCTACGACGATCTCGAAACGATCGTCAGCCACGCGCTCGCCTGGGAGAAGAAGCTCGCGCTGCGTAACCGGTGATTCCCGCCCCCAGGAAAGCCAGTGACGGCCCGTTACCGCTGCGCTGATTGTGGATAGCTGGCCTGAGACTTGCTCCATGGCGGGAACTCTGCCAGCTTTCACCAATGGCCCAGACGAAAGGACGCAACAGATGACACATCCTGCCGATGAAACCCCGCTCATGAGCCTCGACCGCAGGCGCGTCCTTCAACTCGGTGGCGGGCTTGCGCTCATCGCTGGCACGGGCGGCGCCGCCCTGGCGCAGGCCAAGACGAAGCCGCTGAAGGTCGCGGCGATCTATACGGTGCCGGTCGAGCAGCAATGGGTCAGCCGCATCCACAAGGCCTTGAACATCGCCAAGGACCGCGGCGACATCACTTACAAGTGGTCGGAGAACGTCGCCAACAACGATTACGAGCGCGTGATGCGCCAATACTCGACCGAAGGCATGGATATCGTTGTGGGCGAAGCCTTCGCCGTTGAGCGGGCCGCCCGGCGCGTCGCGGCTGATTTCCCGAAGATCGCCTATCTGATGGGTTCGTCCTTCCAGCCGTCGAAACCCAATTTTTCGGTGTTTGACAACTTCATCCACGAGCCTGCCTATTTGACAGGCATGGTGGCCGGCAAGGCGACCAAGTCGAACGTCATGGGCCTGGTCGGCGGTTTCGCCATTCCGGAGGTGAACCGGCTGATGAACGCCTTCATGGACGGCGTGCTGGCCGTCAACAAGGACGTCAAGTTCCTCGTGACCTTCATCAACTCCTGGTACGATCCGCCCAAGGCGAAGGAAGCGGCCTTCGCGATGATCGATAAGAAGGCCGACATCATGTACGCCGAGCGCTTCGGCGTCACCGATGCCGCCAAGGAGCGCGGCGTCAAGGCCATCGGCAACGTCATCGACACTTCGGCGCAGTATCCGGGCGTGGTGCTGGCGTCCGCCCTCTGGCACATGGAGCCGACGATCGACCGGGTTGTCCGGAACGTCCTCAATGGTACGTTCGAGCCTGCGGATTACGGCGTTTACAGCTTCATGGCGCATGGCGGAGCAAGCCTTTCCGAGCTTGATCCGAAGCTGGTGCCGGCCGATGTGATCGCCTTGGTCCGGGCCAAGGAAAAGGACATTCTAGAGGGGGCATTCCGTGTCAACATCAACGACGCGGAGCCGAAATCGACCGCCTGAGCGATGAACGCAACCGGCAGCGCCGTGCCGCCGTCACCGGTGCTGAAGCTGCAGGGCATCAGCAAAAGCTTCGGGGCGCTGATCGCCAACGACGCGATCGACCTCGAACTCGGGGCCGGCGAGATTGTGGCGCTGCTCGGCGAGAACGGCGCCGGCAAGACCACGCTCATGAACATCCTGTTTGGCCATTACGTGGCTGACAGCGGGCAGGTGCTGCTCGCCGATGGCGTGGGCGGCTGGCGCGAATTGCCGCGCGGCTCTCCCCAGGCGGGGCTGGCGGCGGGCATCGGCATGGTCCATCAGCATTTCACGCTTGCCGAGAACCTGACCGGGCTTGAGAACATCATTCTGGGCGTGGAGCCGTGGTATTCGCTGCGCAGCAACCGGGGCAAAGCCGAAGCGCGGCTGGCGGCGCTGATGCAGCGTACGGGGCTGGCGGCCAGCCTCGATATCCCGGTCGAGCGGCTGGGTGTCGGCGAGCGCCAGCGGATCGAGATCCTGAAGGCGCTCTATCGCGACGCCCGCATCCTCGTGCTCGATGAGCCGACGGCCGTTCTCACGCCGCAGGAGGCCGAAGGTCTGTTCGCCGCCATCCGGCAACTGGCGGCGGGTGGTCTCGGCGTCTTGTTCATCAGCCACAAGCTGTCGGAGGTGCTGGCGCTGTCGGATCGGCTCGTTGTGCTCAGGGGCGGGCGCAAGGTCGCCGATCGTCCAACGGCGGGCGCCGACAGGCTGATGATCGCCAATCTGATGGTGGGGCGCGACGTCGCGCCAGAGCGTCCGGATAAGGCCAACCCCGGCGAGGCGGTTCTGGAGCTCGCGGATGTCCGTGCGGGAGCCGGACGGAATGCAGTTGCGGACCTCAGCCTCACGGTGCGTTCAGGTGAGATCGTCGGCATCGCCGGCGTCTCCGGCAATGGCCAGCAGACGCTGGCCGCCATGGTTGCGGGGCTCGAGCAACCCGCGAGCGGGAGTTTCCGCCTCCTTGGAACGTCGGGCGATGCCTCGCCCTCGGCGCTTGTCGCGCGCGGCGTCGGCAGGCTCGCGGAGGATCGGCATCGCGACGGCATGGTCGGCGACATGAGCATGACCGAGAACCTCGTTATCGAACGGCGGCACGATCAGCACTTCAGCCGTTTCGGCTTCCAGCGGCGGCAGGCGATGCGGCAAGCGACGGAGACGGCCATTGCCGATTTCGATATCCGTGCGCCGGGACCGGAGGCGCCGCTCCGGCTGCTCTCGGGCGGCAACATCCAGAAGCTCCTGCTGGCGCGCGCTCTCACGGGCGAGGCGAGGCTCATCCTCGCCAACCAGCCGACGCGCGGGCTGGACGTGGGCGCCACGTCGGAAGTCCATGCAAGGCTGAGACGCGCCGCCGCAAGCGGCGCGGGCGTGCTGCTGATTTCGGAGGATCTCGACGAGTTGTTCGCCCTTTCGCATCGCATCGCGGTAATGCATGCGGGCCATCTGACGCCGGCGGTCGACAGCGCAGGTCTTGGCATCAGCGTGGTCGGGCTCGCTATGGCGGGCCAGGCCGGTCCGGAATTCAGCGGGTGTTCTGAACCGATGCGCGAGGCCGCCGCATGATCCGCTTCGAGCCCCGTTCCGAAACTCCGGTGGTTCTTCTCGTTATGATGCCGGTCATCTCGGCTTGCGCCGCCCTTGCTCTGGCCCTCGTCATCCTCGCCTTCATCGGCGCGCCGGCCGAGCGGGCCGCCGGATTGCTCCTGCAAGGTGCGGCAGGTTCCGTCTTCGCCCTCACTGAAACCCTGACGCGGGCAACGCCCCTGATCTTCACTGGGCTCGCCGCAGCCGTCGCCTTCCGCGCCAAACTCTGGAACATCGGCGCGGAGGGCCAGCTCTATGCCGGAGCGCTGGCCGCCGCCGCCGTCGGCTCAGGCGCGATCACCCTGCCGCCTTATCTGATGATCCCGCTGATCTGCCTCGCCGGCGCGGCTGCCGGGGCGCTCGCCCTGCTGGGGCCGGTGCTGCTCAAGGCCAGGCTCTCGGTCGATGAAGTCGTGACCACCCTCCTTTTCAACTTCATCATCCTGCTCTTCGTGCAGATGATGCTGGAAGGACCAATGAAGGATCCGATGGGCATGGGCTGGCCCCAGACCGCCCCCATCATCGATGAGGGCATGCTGCCGAAGCTCATCGCCCAGATGCGGCTGCATGCCGGAATTCTCATTGCGCTGGGCATGGTGGTTTTGGTGCATGTGCTCATCAACCGCACGGTGCTGGGCTTCGAGATGCGGGCCGTCGGCGGCAACGCCAGCGCCGCACGGTTTGCAGGCATCCCGGTCACAGCGACATTGGTCAAGACAGGCCTGATTTCGGGGGCGCTGGCCGGCCTTGCGGGGGTCAGCGAGGTGGCCGGTCTCAAAGGCTATCTGACCTCCGATCTATCGCCCGGCTTCGGCTATTCGGGAATTGTGGTCGCCATGCTCGCTGCGCTCAATCCGCTGGCCGTGGCGCCCTCGGCGATCTTCATTGCGGGCGTGCTCGTCGGGGCCGATACGATGAGCCGCAGCCTCGGCATCTCCAGTTACTTCGCCGATCTGGTGGTCTCGCTGGCGCTGCTCAGCGTGCTGATCGGCTCGCTTTTCACGCGCTATCGCCTGCGCTGGATCAGGGCTGCGTGATGGAGGCCTTCGATATCCTGCTTCAATCGAGCTTCTGGGCCGCCGCGATCCGGATCGCGACGCCGTTCATCTTCGGTGTGCTGGGCGCGCTGATCTGCGAGCGGGCAGGGGTGCTGAACCTCGGCATCGAGGGCATCTTCGTGGCAGGCGCGGTCAGCGGCTGGCTCGCCGTCTATCTCGGCGTGGATCTGTGGACGGGTGTCCTGGCGGCGGCGGCGGTGGGCGCCTGCCTTGGCCTGCTGCATGGCTGCTTCACCGTGCTGCTCGGCCTGTCGCAGCATGTGACCGGCATCGGCATCACGCTCTTTGCGACCAGCGCCGCCTATTTCGGGTATCGGGTGGCTTTTCCAACTGTGACATCGCCGCCGCGCATCGAGGCGTTCAAGCCGCTCAATCTGACGTTTCTGGAAGTGGCGCCCATCATCGGCCCGGCGCTCGGGCAGCAGACGGCGCTCACCTGGCTCGCCTTCGCCTGCGTGATCCTGACCAGCTTCGTCCTCTATCGAACGCCGCTCGGCCTCGCGATCCGGGCGGTCGGCGACAATCCTGCGTCGGTCGATGCACAGGGGCTTTCCGTTGCGGCGCTTCGCATGGGCGCACTCGCCGTGGGTTCGGCGCTGATGGCGGTGGGCGGCGCTTTCCTCACGATGTCCGCCTTCAATGCGTTCTTCTTCGGCATGATCAACGGCCGAGGCTGGGTCTGCATCGCGCTTACCGTTTTCGCCTCGTGGCGGCCGGGCAAGGCGCTGCTCGGCGCGCTGCTTTTCGGCGCTTTCGATGCCTATCAGGTGCGGCTGCAAACGCTCGCCGGCGGCGTGGTTCCAAGCCAGATTTTCCTGATGATGCCGTTCATCCTCTCCATCATCGCGCTGATCCTCGTGGCGCGAAAAGCCGATTATCCCCGTGCGCTGATGAAGCCCTTCATCAAGGGCGAGCGCTGATCCAAAGGCCTTCTCCATGCTCGACCTGCTGATCCGCAACGCCAACCTGCCCGATGGACGCAAAGGCATCGATATCGCTGTCAGGGGCGGCCGGATCGTCGATCTCGCCCCGGCGATCGAGGCAGACGCCGCCGAGGCGATCGACGCAACAGATTGCCTCGCCAGCCCGCCCTTCGTCGATCCGCATTTCCATATGGATGCCACGTTATCGCTTGGCCTGCCGCGCCTGAACCGGTCCGGCACGCTGCTCGAGGGCATCGCGCTCTGGGGCGAGCTGAAACCGCTGCTGACGCATGAGGCGGTGATCGAGCGGGCGATGCGCTATTGCGATCTCGCCGTCTCGCAGGGCCTGCTCTTCATCCGCAGCCATGTCGATGTCTGCGATGAAAGGCTGCTGGCCGTGGAAGCGCTGCTGGAGGTGAAGAAGCGCGTCGCGCCCTATATCACCTTGCAACTGGTCGCCTTCCCGCAGGATGGCTATCTGCGCGCGCCGGGCGCCGAGCAAAACCTGAGCCGCGCGCTCGATCTCGGCGTCGATGTCGTGGGCGGCATCCCGCATTTTGAGCGCACCATGGCGGATGGCGCGGAAAGCGTGCGCCGCCTCTGCCGGATCGCGGCGGACCGCGGGTTGCTGGTCGATCTGCATTGCGACGAGACGGATGATCCGCTGTCGCGCCATGTCGAGACGCTGGCGGAGCAGACCACGTTGCTGGGATTGCAGGGCCGCGTCGCCGGCTCGCATCTGACCTCGATGCACAGCATGGACAATTACTATGTCTCGAAGCTCCTGCCCCTGATGGCGGAGGCCCGGCTGCACGCCATCGCCAATCCGCTGATCAATATCTGCATCCAGGGCCGCCACGACACCTATCCGAAGCGGCGCGGCCTGACGCGCGTGCCGCAGATGCTGGAGATGGGCATCAACGTCGCCTTCGGCCTCGATTGCGTGATGGACCCCTGGTACTCGCTGGGCGGCGCGGAGCCGCTCG
This sequence comes from Methylocystis sp., assembly GCA_020252485.1. Taxonomy (GTDB): domain Bacteria; phylum Pseudomonadota; class Alphaproteobacteria; order Rhizobiales; family Beijerinckiaceae; genus JADCCX01. The sequence continues at coordinate 33,109 of JADCCX010000065.1, read as the reverse complement.
ATGCGGCGCATATGGCCGTCCATGTGGCGCAGATGACGGGCATCGACGCGATGACGCAATGCTACGGCGCTGTCACCGCCAATGCCGCCGCCGCCATGCAGATCGATGATTACGGCCTCGCCGCGGGCCGCGCGGCCAATATGGTGCTGCTGGACGCGCGTGACCCGATCGAGGCGATCCGTCTGCGGCCGCCGCGGCTGGCGGTGATCCGGGACGGCAAGGTGATCGCCCGGTCCAGCCGCCGGACCTCCGATCTGGCCTTGCCCGGCCGCCCGGCGCAGGTTTCCGCCAGCGCTTACGCACCGCGTCTTGCAGGGTGAGAACCGGCGGCGGCTCTTTCACATTCCTGAAATGATAAATGAACTGGACAAGCGCTTTGCGAAAGCCGCAATGTGTCTGGGGAAGTGATCCAACATTCCGACGGGAGAAGTCACATGCGTGGAATCGCAAAACGGATAGCGGCAACGGCCTTCGTCGCCCTCATGGCGACAGCCGCCTACGCCCAGACGCCGAAGGACACGGTCGTCATGGCCAAGCAGATCGACGACATCATTTCGCTCGATCCCGCAGAGGCTTTCGAATTTTCGGGCGTGGAAGTCGGCGCCAATGTCTATGACAAGCTGATGGGCGTCGATCTCGCCAACAAGAACGCGCTTATCGGCGAACTTGCCCAGTCCTGGACGGTCACCCCGGACAACCTCACCTATGCGTTCAAGCTCCGGCCCGGCGTGAAGTTCCATTCCGGCAACCCGCTGACGGCCGCCGATGTGGTCTATTCCTTCCAGCGCGCGGTCGTGCTCAACAAATCGCCGGGGTTCATCCTCACGCAATTCGGCTTCACCAAGGACAATGTGCTTGAGAAGATCAAGGCGGTGGATGACAGCACCGTCCAGATCACCGTATCCAAGCCCTTTGCGCCCTCGTTCTTCCTCAACTGCCTCACCTCGGGCGTGGCCAGCATCGTCGATTCCAAGGTGGTGAAGGCCAATGAGAAGGATGGCGATTTCGGCAACGCCTGGCTGAAGGCCAATTCCGCCGGTTCGGGCGCCTATAGCGTGCGCGCCTACCGGCCGAACGAGCAATATGCGCTCGAAGCCAATCCCGCCTGGTATAAGGGCGCGCCGAAGAATAAGCGCGTCATCGTGCGCCATGTGGCCGAACCCGCATCGCAGCGCCTGCTGCTCGAAAAGGGCGATGTCGACTACGCCCGCAACCTCTCGAAGGACCAGCTCGCCGCCATCAAGTCCCGTCCCGAGATTACCGTCTCGCAGGGCGACAAGGGCTATATTCTCTATTTGGGCCTCAACCAGAAGAACCCGAACCTCGCCAAGCCCGAGGTCCGCGAGGCGCTGAAATGGCTGGTCGATTACGAGGCGCTCGAGCGCAACATCGTCCAGGGCACCTACCGGCAGCACCAGGCCTTTCTGCCCAACGGCTTCCTCGGCGCGATCACCGACAAGCCCTACAAGTACGATGTCGCCAAGGCGAAGGAACTGCTGGCCAAGGCCGGCCTCCCCAACGGCTTCACCGTCACCATGGATGTCCGCTCCGTCAATCCGATCAACGATATCGCGCAGGCAATCCAGGCCGGCTGGGCGCAGGCGGGGGTCAAGCTTGAACTCCTCCCCGGCGACGGCAAGGCGACGCTGACGAAATACCGCGCCCGCACGCATGACATCTATATCGGGCAGTGGGGCCCGGATTATCTCGATCCGCACACGAACGCCGAGACCTTCGCAATCAACGAGAACAACGCCGAGGATGCGCGGTCCAAGACGCTCGCCTGGCGCAATGCCTGGGAAATCCCGGAGATGACGAAGACGACGCTGGCCGCCGTGCTCGAGCCGGATTCCGCCAAGCGGGCCGCGACCTATGGAGCGCTGCAGCGCGAGCATCAGAAGGTCTCGCCCTTCGTGATCATGTTCCAGCAAATCGAGGTCGCCGCCGCCGGCAAGGGCGTTTCCGGCTTCATTATCGGGCCAAGCTCTGACACCAACCTCTACTCCGGCATCGTGAAGAACTGAGCCCGGCTCACCGGGCGGGCCGCCGCAATCCTTCGGGCATCGCGGCGGCCGCCTCGGGCCAGGGCAGGGGAGAGGCAGGCTGAATGGCAACGGCAACGACCGATTCGCTCTCGGCGCACTCGTTCCGCGTCGGCAGAATTCTCTGGCGGGAGCTCACCACCATTGCCATCACCATGTTCGGTCTGCTGCTGATCACCTTCCTGATCGCCCGCGTCATCCCGATCGATCCGGTTCTGGCTGTTGTCGGAGACAATGCGAAGCCCGATGTCTACGAAGCGGCCCGCACCGAGCTTGGCCTCGACAAGCCCTTGTGGCAGCAATTCGCCATTTATGTCGGCAAGGTCTTCACCGGCGATTTCGGCAAATCGGTTCTGACCTCGCAACCGGTGCTCACCGACATCAAGCGGGTTTTCCCGGCCACCCTTGAATTGGCGACGCTCGGCACCCTGATCGGCATCGTCCTTGGCGTGCCGCTTGGTGTTCTGGCCGCCGTCTATCAGAGCCGCTGGCCCGATCAGATCGCCCGCTTCATCGGCCTGTTCGGCTATTCCATCCCGATCTTCTGGCTGGGCCTGATGGGGCTGCTGCTCTTTTACGCCAAGCTCGGCTGGGTGAGCGGCCCCGGGCGCATCTCGGTCGCCTATCAGGATTTCGTCAACCCGGTCACCGGCGTGATCCTGCTCGACGCCGCGATGCAGGGGGAGTGGGATGCGTTCCGCAACGCGCTCTCGCATCTCATCCTGCCCTCCGCGCTGCTTGGCCTCTTCAGCCTTGCCTATATCAGCCGCATGACGCGCAGCTTCATGATCACCGAGCTCCAGCAGCAATATGTGATCGCCGCCAGGGTGAAGGGCATGTCCGAGGCGCGCGTCATCTGGCGGCATGCGCTGCGCAATGCCATGGTGCCGCTGCTGACGGTGATCGCGCTCTCCTACGCTTCGCTGCTCGAAGGTTCGGTCCTGACCGAGACGATCTTCGCCTGGCCGGGCCTTGGCCGCTACATCACGAACTCGCTGCTCAACGCCGACATGAACGCCGTGCTCGGCGGAACGCTGGTCGTCGGCGCGGTCTTCATCGGCATCAACCTGCTGACCGATATCCTCGGCCGCCTGGTCGATCCAAGGGCGCGGTGACGCCAATGGGGGCCAGGTAGGACATGGGAGTCTGGGCGGATTATCTGATCAGCGATGCGCCGCAGTCGCGTCGGCAGGCCCGCCTCGGCCAGTTCTGGCGGCAATGGCTGGCGCTGAAGCGCAATCCGCTGGCTGTCGCGGGCCTCGGCATCGTGGTGGCGCTGCTGCTGGTCGCAGCCTTCGCGCCGCTGATTGCGACGCATGATCCGCTGGCGCAGAATCTTGACCGTCGGCTGCTGCCACCGTCGTCCGCCGCCTGGTTCGGCACCGATTCGCTCGGCCGCGACATTTACAGCCGCATCGTCTACGGCGCGCGCGTGACGCTTGTCATCGTGATGCTTGTCGTCCTCTCCGTCGGACCGATCGGATTGCTGATCGGCGCCGCCTCGGGCTATCTCGGAGGCTGGGTGGACCGCGCTCTCATGCGCATCACCGATGTGTTTCTGGCCTTTCCGAAGCTCATTCTGGCATTGGCCTTCGTGGCCGCGCTCGGGCCGGGCCTTGAAAACGCGGTGATCGCGATCGCCATCACCTCCTGGCCGCCCTATGCGCGCGTCGCCCGGGCCGAGACGCTGGTGATCCGCAATGCCGATTACATTGCCGCCGTACGCCTGCAGGGGGCCTCGCAATGGCGCATCGTGCTGCGCCATATCGTGCCGATGTGCCTGCCCTCGCTGATCGTGCGCACCACGCTCGATATGGCCGGAATCATCCTGACGGCGGCGGGCCTTGGCTTTCTGGGTTTGGGCGCGCAGCCGCCGATCCCCGAATGGGGCGCGATGATCTCGCAGGGGCGCGAGTATATCTTTGATCAATGGTGGGTCGCCACTTTCCCGGGCGTGGCGATCTGCATTGTGGCGCTCGGCTTCAATCTGCTGGGCGATGGATTGCGTGACGTCATGGACGCGAAATGAGCATTGCGCCCGCCGATCAGCCGCTGCTCGAGATCGACAATCTCCGCGTCAATTTCAACACGCCGACCGGCATCGTGCGGGCAGTGCGCGGCCTCTCCTTCACGCTCGGCCGCGAGCGGCTGGGGATCGTCGGCGAATCGGGCTCCGGCAAATCCATGACCGGGCGCGCGATCCTCGATCTCATCCCCTGGCCGGGTGAAGTGCTGGCTGACCGCATGGTCTACCGGGGCCAGGATCTTCTGGCGATGCCGCGGGCCGAGCGCCGGCGCTTGCGCGGGCGGCACATCTCCATGGTCATGCAGGACCCGAAGTTCTCGCTCAATCCGGTTGTCACCGTGGGCGAGCAGATCGCGGAAGCTTACCGGGTCCACCATCGCGCCAGCCGCCGCGAAGCGCGCGAACGCAGCCTCGCCATGCTGGAAGCCGTCAAGATCCGCGAACCCGCCCGCGTCTATGAGCTTTATGCCCATGAGGTCTCGGGCGGCATGGGCCAGCGCATCATGATCGCCATGATGCTGATCGCCGAGCCCGATATCCTGATCGCCGATGAGCCGACCTCTGCGCTCGATGTCACCGTGCAGCTGCAGGTGCTCAAGATCCTCGACGATCTCGTGACGGACCGCGGCATGGGGCTGATCTTCATCAGCCATGATCTGCATCTGGTGCAATCCTTCTGCGACCGCGTCATTGTCATGTATGGCGGCAAGGCCATGGAGACGCTGCCGGCGGCGGAACTGGCGGATGCGGGCGCCATGGCGAAGCGCCATCCCTATACGCTCGGGCTGCTCGGCTGCCTGCCCGATCTTGATCACCGGCGGGACAAGCTCCAGACACTGACCCGCGATCCGGCATGGCTGGCATGAACGGCGGCCCCGCGATTACGGTCGAGCATCTCAACGTCAGCTTCGGCGATTCGCATGTCGTGCGCGATCTCTCCTTCACCGTACAGGAGGGCGAAAGCTACGGCATCGTGGGTGAATCGGGTTCCGGCAAATCGACGGTTTTGCGCGTGCTGGCCGGGCTCAACCGCGATTGGTCGGGGACCGTCACCATCCTGGGCGAGGCGCAGGGGCCCCGCCGCGACAAGGCTTTCCACCGCGCCGTCCAGATGGTCTTCCAGGATCCCTACGGAAGCCTGCACCCGAAGAAGACGGTGGACGATACGCTGGCCGAACCTTTGGCCATTCATGGGATCGGCGACCGCGAACCACGGATCGCCCGCGCGCTCAAGGATGTCGGTTTGCCCATGGCGTTCCGCTACCGCTATCCGCACCAGCTTTCGGGCGGCCAGCGCCAGCGTGTCGCGATCGCCCGCGCACTGATCCTCGAACCCGGCATCCTGCTGCTCGATGAACCGACCTCGGCGCTCGATGTTTCCATCCAGGCGGAGGTGCTCAATCTGCTGCAGGCGCTGCGCTCCGAGCGGCGGCTGACCTATATCCTCGTCAGCCACGACCTCGCCGTCGTCGGCCATATGTGCGACCGGCTCATGGTGATGCAGCTGGGCAAGGGCGTTGAGGAAATGCAGGCCGCCACGCTCTCGGCCCGCGCCCCCGTGACCGAATATGCGAAGGAGCTGCTCACCGCCAGCGAAGGGTTCCGCCGCTCGTGAGCGTCACAGGATCTGGCTGAGGAACAGCCGCGTGCGGTCGTATTCCGGCTCGCGGAAGAAGCGCTCCGGCGGCGCTTCCTCGACAATTTCGCCCTGGTCCATGAAGATGATGCGGTCGGCGACCTTGCGCGCAAAACCCATCTCATGGGTGACCACCATCATGGTCATGCCGCTCTCGGCGAGCTCGATCATCGTGGCCAGCACCTCGTTGATCATCTCCGGATCGAGCGACGCCGTCGGCTCGTCGAAGAGCATGATCTTCGGCCGCATGCAGAGCGCCCGGGCGATCGCCACGCGCTGCTGCTGGCCGCCCGACAATTGCATGGGATATTTGGCAGCCTGTTCGGGAATGCGCACGCGGGTCAGCAGTTCAAGCGCGATGGCATCGGCCTGAGCCTTCGGCAGCTGCTTCACATAGGTCAGCGCGAAGGTGCAATTCTCCAGCACCGTCAGATGCGGGAAGAGATTGAACGACTGGAACACCATGCCGATGTCGCTGCGGATCGCGGCATTCTCCCGCTCGTCCCGGCCATAGTGCCGGCCGGCGATGACGATGTCGCCCTCCTGATGGGCTTCGAGCTGGTTCACGCAGCGGATCATGGTCGACTTGCCGGACCCTGACGGGCCGCAGACAACGATGCGTTCGCCCTCCGCCACGCGCAGATTGATGTCTTTCAAGGCATGGAAGCTGCCGAACCACTTGTTGACGCCCACCAGCTCGATCAGGGGCTCTTTCATCGCCGCTCCCCGGCGCCCAGCCGCTTCTCCAGCGACATGCTGTATTGCGACATGGCGAAGCAGAAGATGAAATAGACGACCGTGATGAAGAACATCGGCTCAAGGAAGAGCCCGATCCAGCCCGGATCGCGGGCGATGGCGCGGGCCATGCTCAGGAGATCGAAGAGACCGACGATCGAGACCAGCGTCGTATCCTTCAGGAGCCCGATGAAAATGCCCACAATGTTCGGGATCATGATCTTCAGCGCTTGCGGCATGATGATGAGCGAGGTCGATTGCCAATAGCCTAGCCCCATGGCGGAGGCCGCCTCATATTGGCCGCGCGGGATGGCCTGCAGGCCGCCGCGCACGATCTCCGCCATATAGGCCGAGGCGAAAAGGCAGACAGCGACAATCGCCCGCAGCAGCTGGTTCACCTCCACCCCTGCCGGAAGAAAGAGCGGCAGCATCGTGTTGAACATGAACAGGATGGTGATGAGCGGGACGGAGCGGAACAATTCGATGAAGGTGGTGCACAGGAGGCTGATGACCGGCATCTTCGACCGCCGCCCGAGCGCCAGGATGATGCCGGCCGGCAGCGAGAAGGTGATGGCGAAGCCCGAGATGACCAGCGTGAGGAACAACCCGCCCCAGACGCGCGTCGGCACGAAGTCGAGGTTCCATTGGGTCACGAGGAGCACGGCGATCGCGAAAAGGCCAAGCAGCGCCAGCCGCCCGCGCTGCGCTTCCTCCTCCGCCGTTTTCGCGCCCATGAGACGGGCGGCCAGGCGCAGGAACGGCCCCCCGCCCAGGCTCTCGCTGGCGGCCGTCAGCAGCGACCACAGAAACCCGGTGAGGCCGACCGCGATCAGCGCCGTCCAGATCCAGCCCTTGGGTCCGCCCAGGAACAGATAGGAGGCGAGCAGCGGAAAGAGCAGCACGGTGGAGAAGCCGATGATGATCTTCGATTGCACGCGCGGCAGCCAGAGCGGCAGCAGCCAGACGATCAGGAGCAAAGCGCCCCAGTTGATGCGCCAGACCTGATCCTTGGGGTAAAGGCCGTAGATGAGGTTGGGGATCCACACCACGACCCCCGGCCAGCAGGCGCCGGAGAGGCCCACCTTATCGAGGCATTCCCGCCGGCTCGATGCCTGAAAGACGGCGTTCACCCAGCCCCAGGAGACGAGCGCGCTCAGCACGCTCCAGGCGATCCAGAGGCCGAGAAAGGTCAGCAGGGCGCTCGGCACGCTCGAGAACAGGTTGGTGCGCAGCCAGGCGGTCACGCCGGTCAGATCCTTGGGAGCCGGACGCGCCGCCATGGGCGTGAAGGTCTTGAAGGCGGCGGCTCCTGCCGCTGCGCCAGAGGTCTTTTGCTCCTTGGCCATGGCTCAGCGCTCCTTCAGAAGAACGCGGCGGTTATAGATGTTGAGCAGCAGCGAGACGCTGAGGCTCACCACGCAATAGAAGGCCATCGTCATGGCGACGATCGGAATGGCGCGGCCGGATTGATTGAGCGCCGTATTCATCCAGACGCTCACGAGATCGGGGAAGCCGATCGCGATCGCGAGCGAGGAGTTCTTGGTGAGGTTGAGATATTGGCTGATCGAAGGCGGGATGATGACGCGCAGCGCCTGCGGCAGGATGATGGATTGCATGGTGCGCGAGGATGAGACGCCGAGCGCCTTGGCCGCCTCCGTCTGCCCGCGGCCGACGGACTGGATGCCGGCGCGGATGGTTTCCGCGATGAAGCAGGAGGTATAAACCGAGAGCGCGATGACGAGGGCGCAGAAGGCGGGGGGCACATTGATGCCGCCGCGGAAATTGAAGCCCTGCAGCGCCGGCCTGTCGAAAGCAAGCGGGCTGCCGAGCGCGAGAAACGCCAGCGCAGGCACGATGACCATTGCGGCGAGCGCGGGCAGGGCGACAGGAGCAATGCGGCCCGTCAGCAGGCGCCTGCGCCGTCCCCAGAGGATCACCCCCGCTGCGCCGGCGATGCTGATGGCGAGAATGGCAAGGAAGATGCCGAAGCCGCTTTCGGGAACCGGCGCGGGGAAGTAGAGCCCGCGGTTGTTGAGGAAGAAGGTGTCGCTCCAGTTCATGCTTGCCCGCGGATTGGGCAGCAAGGTGAAAACGCCGAAATACCAGGCGATGATCTGCAGCAGCAGGGGCGTATTGCGCAGGATCTCCACATACCAGCGGGAGAGATTGCGGATGACCCAGTTGTTCGACAGGCGTGCGAGGCCGATGATCAGTCCCATGGCCGTGGCGAGAGCGGCGGAGACGGCGGCGACAAGCAGTGTGTTCGCCATGCCGACCTGGAAGACGCGCCAGTAGCTGTCGCTTTCCTTGTAGGGGATCAGCGTGAAGCTGACGGAGAAACCGGCCGATGCAGTGAGGAAATCGAAACCGGCGGCCATGCCGCGCTGCGACATGTTGGTGATGGTGTTGTTCACCAGATACCAGAACCCGCCGATCACCACCGCGAGGGTGATCGCCTGATAGACGCCTGCACGGAAGGCGGCGTTGTTGAGCAGCGAGCCCTGGCCCTGCCGGGGCTGGGCGATCATGCTTCCCGAATCCGTCAAGGCCATGGTGCGTCCGCGCTTTAGGAGAAACCGCTATACCCGCTCAGGATCGCGCGTTCAGACGGAGGGGGCGCCCTCCGCCTGAAGCGGTTCTTCTCAGCGGAAGGGAGGCGCGTAAAGGATGCCGCCCTTGGTCCACAGGGCGTTCAGAGAGCCGTCGCGCGGGATGTTCACCGGCGTCTTGGCGCCGACGTTCCGCTCGTAGATTTCGCCGTAATTGCCGACGCCCTTGATGACGCGGACCATGAAATCCTTCGTCAGGCCCATGCCCTCGCCGATGTTGCCCTCGACGCCCAGCAGACGCTTGATGGCGGGATTGGTCGACTTCAGCATCTCATCGACATTGGCCGAGGTGACGCCGCCCTCTTCGGCTTCGATCAGGCCGTTCAGCGTCCAGCGGACGATGTCGCCCCAATTCTGGTCGCCGTGCCGCACCACCGGTCCGAGCGGCTCCTTGGAGATCGTCTCGGGCAGGATCATGTGCTCGTCAGGCTTCGGGAAAGCCGAACGGATGGCGGCGAGGCCCGATTTGTCGTTCGTGTAGACATCGCAGCCGCCGCCCAGATAGGTGGTGATCAGCACGTTCTCGTTCTCGGCGGTGACCGCCTTGAAGGTCATGTTGTTGGCGCGGTAGAAATCCGCGATGTTGAGTTCGGTCGTGGTGCCGGTCAGCACGCAGACGGTGGCATTGTTCAATTCCTTGGCGGATTTGATGTTGGCGGCCTTCGGCACCATCAGGCCCTGGCCGTCATAGAAATTGATGCCCGCGAATTCGAGGCCGAGCTGCGTATCGCGCACGGCCGTCCAGGTGGTGGTGCGTGACAGCATGTCGGATTCGCCGTTCGCCAGCGATGTGAAGCGAACAGCCGAGGTGACGGACTGGAACTGCACCTTCTTCGGATCGTTGAAGACCGCAGCAGCGACGGCGCGGCACATGTCGACGTCCATGCCGGACCATGTCCCATCCGCCGCAAGGGCGTAGAAGCCCGCCGTGGGCGTTCCGACCTGGCAATTGAGGCTGCCGCGGGCCTTGACCTGATTGAGCGTGGCCTGAGCCTGCGCCGGAGCGGTTGCGGCCGCTGCCGCAGTCATCGCCACAAAAGATAGGATTGTCTTGAGCATGTGACTCTGTCCCTCGTGAGTACCGGGTTGCGGACGTCCGGACCTCCCCGGCGTTCCATCCCTATCGAAGCAGATATTGTGCCATAGAGGCAAGTTCTGATTGATTCGCCGTGGCCTTCCAGGGCTCATTTTGCGGCCGCGTTACGCCAGTCTTCCAGCGTTCCCCGTCAGCGCCTCTGGCGGCCTGAATGAAGTCAAGGTCAAGCTGGTGAACGCGGTCGGATGGTGATTGCAAGCCTGAAGACCGAACTGTCGATAAGGCGCCTGTTCAAACGCACCGAGCCGACGAAAGTCGGGCGCTGTCAGAGAAAACTCGATCACTCAAGATCCGACTCCCAATCCTTTTCGCATTGGGCGAGATAAACACATTCTGCAGGAAAATACCCAGCAGACCGCGCCAGGACAGAACAAACGACCGGATCTGAGAATGCACTTCCGGTTTAATCTGACAATGCCCCCGGTTAAGCCTGCCTTCCGGCGCATCGACAGCCGCACCGGTGGCCGTTCCGGCGCTGCTGTGCTATTCCCTTGATCGTCGGGCGTGAAGCCTCTTCGGAACAACCTGTCTACGGGACGCCATGCAGCGGCTGCTCAAGTTTCTTCATACAATGGGGGCGGTCGGTTTCATGGGCTCGCTCGCATGCCTGCTCGTGCTCGAGAACCTCGCGCCTCCGCCGAGTTCGCTTGCGAGCTACGCGCTCATCCTTGGCGCGATGGGCATGATCGCGAAATGGGTGCTCTTTCCGTCATTCGTCCTGACGCTGGTTCCGGGCCTCCTGGCCCTCGCCGTGACCCCGGCCTTCCACAATGCGGGCTGGGCCTGGATCAAGGCCGCGTCGGGCATCCTCGTCTTCGCCGGCGGCCTGCATGCCCTCGGCCCGATCCAGGAAGAGGCCCGGCTTAGCGCCGAGGCCATTGCCGGCCGTTTCGACCCGGCCAGGCTCGAAGGCGTCTCCCAGGGCACGGCCGCGACCATGTGGTTCCTGTTGGCCATCGCGACCGCCAATGTCGTCCTCGGCATCTGGCGCCAGCGTATTGTTCGATAGAGCATTTTCCGAAGAAGTGGATACCGGTTCTTCGAAAGAAAATGCGGTAAATCAAGAGCTTAGAGCGGCCGATCTGATTCAGTCAGATCGGCAACCGCTCTAGCATTCACCATCGGGGCCAGTGGTCATCAAACCGCGTCAACAGGCCGGACACAGGACCGATCCCTGTCTCGAACCGAAGCTTAACTTACATCCTTGTCCCAAAGGAGCTGTCCACACATGACTGCGCCAGTCCAGTGGGCAGAAAGCCGCTCGGTCTCAAATCATTTGACGACGGACATGGTGACATTACTCCTGACCGGCGAAGGCGAGGGACTGCTCGTGGCGCCGATCCGCTTCCTGCGCGATCCCACGCAGCATTGCGCTTCGACGCTCGGCGCGGGTCTGCGCCCGTTGGCGAAGCGCATCCCCCAACCGCGTCAGGACAGCCTGCGGCAGATGTTTGACGGCGTTCACCAGGAACGACGCAAGGTAACGCCGGAAAAGATCATCCTCCAGGCTGACGATCGCCTCGCACGATCCAGCCTGGCCCTTGCGCGCGGTTCGCCCGTATAGCTGCCGATCAATGCGGCGTGCTTCGTTGAACTCCGTCAAGATGACATGCAGCCCGCCCATCGAGGCAACGTGGTCGCTGACTGGTATGTCAGTGCCGCGGCCGGCGATGTTGGTTGCGATGGTTATGCGTCCGGCTTCGCCTGCCATGCGGACCCTGATTGCTTCGTCGCTGTTCTGCCGGGCGCTCAAGACCTCATGCGGCTGCCCACGCGCCGCAAGGGCGGCGCTAATGCGCTCCGATGCGGCAACGGAACGCGTGCCGATCAGGACCGGGCGCTTTTCGGTGCTGGCAAGCTGCGCAGCCCGCTCGGCGACAGCTGCCCACTTTTCCGTCTCGGTCGGCAAGAGGCGTGTGCCGCGATGCTGCAAGCCGGATGGCTGAGCGATCGGAATGCGGATCGTGCGCAAACCATAGACGCGAGAGATTTCTCCTGCGACCTCAAGCACCGTCCCGCTCATGCCCGACAGATGGCGGTAGCGCGGGAAGAACCGCTGGAACGTCAGCTGGGCAGCTGTTCGCCGCTCTTGCGAGGTCGGCAGGCCTTCCTTGAACTCAATGAACTGGTGCAGCCCAAGGCTCCAGGTCCTGTCGGGCATCGCCCGGCCCGTGAAGTCGTCGATGATTTGCACCTTATCATCGGCAACAAAGTAATGCACGTCGCGGGCGAAGAGATGCAAGGCTTGCAATGCCTGGATTGTCAAATGCTCGCAGGCCTTAAGGGCCGACCAGGGCGAAGGCAGCCATTCCGCCACAGCGTCAAGCTGAGCGCGGCCTCGATCGGTCAACACGGCACGCCGCCCTGCTTCCTCGATCCTGAAGTCCTCCTGCGGGTCCAGACCGCCTGCGAAAACCAGGATCTTTTCGTATACTTCCTCCGGCACCGCGTCGTCTGTCGAGCCAGAGATGATCAGCGGCAAGCCCGCCTCGTCGATCAATGTGTTGTCCGCTTCATCAATGATGGCGCAATCCAGCCCGCGCAGGACGCACTGGTCGGGGGAGTCGCCGAACGCCCGGCCTATGAGCCAATCGGCACGTTTTCGACGACGCCCAAGTGCGATGCGGTCGCGCAGATAGTCGAAAACGACATCCTTCGCCGTACAGTAGGTCACGTCACAGGCATAGGCCGTTCGGCGTTCTTCGCGAGAGCTGTCAGGGCGGATCAGACCGACCGAGATATCGAAAAGCTCGAAGATCGGCGCCAGCCCATCCCGGTCGCGCTCCGCCAGATACTCATTGGCCGTAATGACATGCACCCGACGACCCGCAAGCGCCTGCACGACGGCTGCGAGCAGGGCGGTAACTGTTTTTCCCTCGCCGGTGGCCATTTCCACCATGCGCCCATCAAGAAGCGCAAACCCCCCCATGAGCTGCGATAGATGATGACGAAAACCGAATTGCCGCCATGTCGCTTCGCGCACCAGTGCGAAAGCCTTGGTGATGGCGAACGGATCTGGCTTCCGGCCACGCAGAAGCTGACGCAGCTCCGTGGCCGCCGCCGTCATGGCTGGCGAAGCAAGTGCAGCGATCTCCGTCTCCAGAATCATTACGGCATGGGCCCGGCTCCGCAGGGCCGCACGCCGGGCGAGGAAGCGCGCGGCGATGATGCCGTGCAGCGAGCGTGCTGCGCGGTCGAGAGGGCCATCTTTCGTTTCAAGGCGACGCTCCGGGAAGGGGGTGAATCGCATTTCCGCAGCAGGTGGGCCCATGTGTTCACACTTCCAGACGCCGAAGCAGCAGAAGGCGCGCGGCGCGATAAAGTTGCCAGCCCAACGGTTCGGGCTCGAGTCGAAACTGGACATGGACACGGGTGCCGAAATACGCGCCTGCGACATTCGGCGGCAGCACCAGGTCGAGCTCGAAAAGGCGGTGCAATGTCTGCGGGTTGTCGTTTCGTGTTGTGTCGATCGTGATCGGTCCGCCGCCTTCCGGGCCAAGCGCAGGGCTTGGCAGAACGCGCGTGCCAGCCGGATAATCTCGCAGGATTTCCGTCGGGAGAATGCGCCCAGAGCCATCGGCAATCCGGATGCTCACACTGCGCAGTCGGCTGCGGATGAGATCAGCCTCGGCCTGCTCGACTACCACGCGAATGGTATCGGACCGGGCGGGAAGCACATAGCCGATCACATCGCCTTCCCGCACAAAGCGGCCCGGCAGATCATCTGCGCGCAAGATTGTGAGGTGACCCTCTGCCTTGCTCGTGATTTGCAACCGATCACGCTGTTCACGAAGGTGCTCCACCGCGCGGCGCGCCTGGGCCAGCTCCGCCTCGGTCACCTGGCTCGCCGAGCGATTGGTGACCCATTCGGCATTGGCCTGAAGTTCGAGCATCCGGGCCCGGGCCTCAAGCACCTTGAGCCGGGCATGCAGGGCTGGATCGTTCAAGGTCAGGAGGGGCGATCCGAAAGTGACCGGCTGATCCGGCACTCCATGCAGCTCGGTGACGTAGCCGGTGGCGGTGGCCCTTACGTGAGCGCCTTGCGGCAGCCACACGACCCCCTGGGCGCTGGTCTTGTGGGGAAATGGCGCGAGCCAGACAAGGCACATGAGGGCGACGATACCCGCCAAGGTCAGGCCGATCGCGCGCATGCGCCGTTCAGCCAGTTCCGGGTCGCCGGCAAGGTAACGCAGCCCCTTCAGCAAGGGCCAGAGCAGCGTCTGCGCAAGCGAAAGAAGGCCAAGGATGACGCCGATGACGAAATAGGCTTGTGCGACGAACAGCGCGATGCCGATTCCGAGCACGATGCGATAGGCGAGCGCCAGCGGCGCGTAGAGCGCGAGCAGCGCCACCTCTCCGCGGCCAATGCGCGGCGGCGCTGCATTCGTCAGGCCAAGCAGTTTTTGCTTCGCGAGCCAGATCCACAATGCATTGGATCGTGTGCCAAGGTTGGGCGACTGCAGGAGATCGCACAAGATGAAGTACCCGTCGAACCTGAGCAATGGGTTCAGGTTGAACAGCAGGGTGCTCGCACCGCCGATGACGATGACGTTGAAGGCGACGGCGCGCGTCAATGTGCCTGGCTCGACGATCATCCAAATGAACATGGCGAGCGCGGCGATGAACAGCTCGAACATCATCCCGGCGGCGGCGATGATGGCGCGGTGATAACGATTGGCGAGCAGGCCCGCATCGGATGCGTCCACATAAGGCATAGGCATGAGAATCAGCAGCATGATGCCGATGCCGTTGATGCGCGCCCCGAAAGCCTTGGCAGCCAGGCCATGTCCAAGTTCATGCACGAGCTTCATCAAGGGGTGCAGCAGTGCGATCAGCAGCAGATTGCCGGTGCTGAGAACCCGATCGCTGAGATTATGCGTGAAATCGGTGTAATGGATCGCTCCGGCGAGCAGCGCGGCAGCGATGACAAGAAACCAGAGTAGCAAGCCCAGCGGAGAGAATATCAGGCGCGCGAGCGGCTGCAAGTGATCCAGCAGCGCATCGGGGTTTCCCAGGGGCAGACGAATTGAAAGCGGGTTCTTGATGGGGGCCAGGAAGGTGGCGGTCTGGCGCTTGCGGGATCGGTTTTCGAGTTCCGCGATGTCCGGCGGGACGTCGGTGTGCAGGAGATCCGCCCGGTGCAGTTGCGCAAGCAGTTGGATCACCTCGCCCTGCGATGGCGCATCCCGGCCTGTTTTTCGGACCAGCTCCTTCCAGATGTCGCCGATGCTTTGCGTGCCATTCATCCTGCCGATCAGGTCAAAGGCGGCCACGGTGAAACGGTGCAGCTGGCCGGTGGAGCCATCGGCAATGACATACCAGACCTCGCCACGATAGCGATGCCGCCGCACCCTCACATCAGGCCGCAGCCTGGGGCGCAGCTTGGCGACGCGAAACCACATGGGGCTGAAGAATGCTGCGCCGGAACCCGTCACGACTCAAAGTCCATTGCTGATCGTCTCAACGCCGCTGGCCCGCAGCCGGGAAAACTGTGACCACAAAGCCATCTTTCGCGATCGCATCATCAGGGTGTCAGTTGCCAAAGGCCCAACCTAAGCCATTCGACCAAGCTGCGGGTCCAGATCCAAAGCAGCGGTCTTTGGTCAATCTCGATCTTGGCGATGCCCTCCATTCCTGGCCGAAGCTGCGATGTTCCGCTTTCGATGGCCGCTTCAACCCGAAAGCGGTTGCGGCCCTCACGCGCTTCGGAAACCGCCGTGATCCGGCTGACCCTGATGCCGAGCGGCTGCTCCGGCAGGCCTTTGAGGAGGAGAATGCCGGATTGTCCAACCGCAACATGGCCGATATCCTGCTCGGCGATTTGAAGGCTGACGCGATGCCCGGTGGCTGGCGCAATCTCGAACAGCAGATCTCCCTGCCGTATGGGGGATCCGATCCGATGACTGAAATCGCCCGCGATCACGACCCCGTCTATCGGCGCCCGTACCATGGCCCTCGCAAGCCTCTCCTCAACCAGCGCGAGTTCCGCTTCCACCGTCTGCAGTTCCGCCTGGCGCACGGCGCTTGCCGTACGATCGCGGTTGGCAACCGCTTCGCGCAGCTGTTGTTCAAGCTTCTGGCGGTCGCTCTGCCATTTCGCGCGCTCCAGCCGCAGATCACGATCGTCCAGACGCAGAAGGTCCTGGCCGAAAGTGACGTTGTCGCCCGCGCGCACCGAGGCAGCCGAAATGAAGCCGTCGAAGGGGGCGACGGTTGCCCGCTGGATAACGCCTTCCAATACGCTCTCGCCGGTGATCCGGAATTGGCCTTCGCCCAACGCCAGGGCGACTACAGCGACGAGGACAAGGGCAGCAACAAGTTTCGTGGCCAGAAACCGACGGCCCGTCAGGCGCTTCATGCCGTCAGCGAGCAACCGGGGCAACCGGCCAGTCACCAGCAGCTCGCCGCGCTGGCGAACGGCGAGGGCGGGGCCCACGAGTGCCGCCAACATCTCAAGCAGGGCCAAAGCCTCATCACTGGTTGGCGTGTTCGTGTCGAATTCCACCGTCACTGCGCCAACTGCGCAACTATCGGCGAGCAGCAAAACCGTGATCGCGGAAGAACTTCCGCTCTCCTCGCAGAGGGCGTGGTGGGCTGCATCCACAACAAGCCCAGGCCGATCTGGCGCCGGCAGCCGGAGACTGGCGCCACTTTCGATGGCTTCTTCCATTGCGGCTTCAAGGGCGCGCACCAGCCGGCTGCCACGCTTGAAGGTCGCCGCGCCGGACATTGCGGTCAGGCTCAAGCGTCGTCCCCGAAGCATCCCGATGGAAACGCGCCGTGCGGTCAGCTCGGCGGCGATAGCGTTGCAGAGCGCGAGCGCGGCAGCCGGCAGCCTGTCCGTCTCGTCCGCCGCCGCGACAAGGGCCAGCGCCCGCAAAGCCCGGGCAGCACGTGTCGCTTCCGATTCCGCCCGCCGCCGCCAGAATAGCCCCTCGAGCCGACCGAGCTGCCAGTGGAGCCGCCGCATGGCCTGCTGCACTGCGGCATCGCCGCGTTGCAATAGCTCGATCGCGACGATTGCCTCCGTCTCGCCGGAGATCACCAGCGGATAGGCAATATGCACGCGCGGGCTGAGCTGCGATGACCCGCTCACATCTTTCGGGGTGAGCGTCTGTCCCTCTCCGGTGCGGACTGCAAGGTCCACCACAAAGTGGAAATGTCCGATCCGGGCGCGGCCCGGCCAGGCCGCAATGGCGGCGAAGGCGCCGTCCGGGCGACGCGTCAGCAAGGCCGCCGTTCCCACTTGGCCGATCTCCTCGCAGAGCAGCGTCAGCCACGCATCGAGAAAGCCCGGCTCGAGGTCGGGTGCGGCAAGGCGTGCCCACAAATCCGCGCTCTCGCTGATGGCAGGTTCCGGATCATGCAGGCTCGAACTGGACATTTCCACGTAACCTAGCGGCCTGATCGCCGCGGCCGGGTCCCGGCAGCAGCGCGAACCTCCCCACCAACCATAGGGTTCATGATAAGCGGCGATATTTGAGCGAAGGGAAAAGTCAGCATGGATCGCATAAGCGGCGGTTGCCCTGTGTCCCCTGGCAGGGCGCAGAGCCACGCGCTTCAGCGGTCCGGGAGGTCTGGCATCCTCTTGTCATGCGATCCTCTCCGTGGGCCGGGCTGCATCGCGCGGGCGGCCCTGGCGCGCATCGCGTCCAGGAGCTTGGCGTTTGCCACCGGCCTGACGGGCGGCAGTGCCGGCAGCCAAGACGATCAGCTCATCCCCCGGTCCCTGCATCACCTTTCCAGCATTTGTCAGAAAATCCGCTACCCAGTCTCCACGGGGGTGACGTTCCGGAGTGGTCGCCCGGATCGGGACGGGCTCGAACACCGATTCGTCCAGCAGGATCACAGTGTCACTGGGCGCTGCAACGAGAAGGCGACGCGCTTCCTGCGCCGGCAACACTCTGCCCAGCGACTCCACAGCAGCGTCGAGCGCCTGTCCTGGATCTGCCGCAGGCTCGGTGGCCGACGAGCCCTGCTGGTCGCTTTGGCTCGATTGCGGCTGGGCCGGTTGTGCCATCCGCAACTGATCGGCCCTTGCCTTGCTTGACATCGGCTCGGAAGGCGATGGCATTGAAGAACTGCTGGTTCGCTCGCCTGCCATGCGATTGGCGCCGGTTGGCGCGACGGCGGGCGCCGGCGTCCCATCCGGCGTCAGGGCCGGAGAGTTTGCGAACTCGCGATTGGGCAGGCCCGGCAGAGGTGTCGACCGATCGCCCCCGAGACTGAAGCTGGTGGTCATCGCCGGGGACCTGCTGACCGCACCGGAATTAATGGGGCCTCCCCCGTCATAGCCTTTCCCCGAGCCTGTGTTCCGCCCCGGGTCAGTGACGAAAGCCGTCTCCGGCAACCGGACCGCACCGGCAATTGGAGCGCTCCCCCAATCCCAATCTGCGCCGCCCCTCGGGCCTGTGTTCCGCCCCAGGTCAGCGACGAAAGCCGTCTCCAGCAACCGGACCGCACCGGCAATTGGAGCGCTCCCCCAATCCCAATCTGCGCCTTCCCTCGGGCCTGTGTTCCGCCCCGGGTCATAAACCGGATTAGTGTCCGGCAATCCGCCCGGCCCGGTACGGCCGCCCGTATCGCCGTCGCTCGGCGCATCGACTTCGGGGAGCTGGAAGGGAAGTTGCAAGCTGTTTATGTTGACCCGGCTGGTGGATGACAAGGATGACAACCAGAACATTTGGCCGTCATTGGTCTGAACGCCCAGTTGTTTTGAACCAGGACCAAGGTTGGCAAAGGTGAATCCGCCCCCGCTTGTGGTCACGACCATTTGATCAGCCAAAGAAAAGGCCCCGTTGCCGTCCATGTCCAGCACAAGTCTGGCGCCAGCGAGCATCGCCTCGCCGGAATCATAAACATTATTCCTGTTGGCATCCAGGAAGACCGACCCACTCACAGCAAAGCTGCCGAACAGACCGATCGGAGCCAGGATATTGCTACCTGGCGAGATCGAAATCGAACCTGGTGCGGCGACCTGGACCGAGGCTGGCGCAACCGCCGGCGTGACCGTCACACCCGTGCTTTCTGGATTGAGTTTAGCAATCGCCTGCGCAAGTTCCAGAGTGTCGAGCAGCGGATAGGACTTCGAAGTGTTCGTCACATTATCGTTTTCATCATCACCATCCAGAGTCGCCCGGCTGGTAGAGGATAATAGATCGATGAATTCTTGCACCTTGAGAGGACGGCCCAGTTTATCAAGAGCGATCTGTTGGGCAAGAGCAGCAACGCCGGTCGTAAAGCCTGCCGCTTGACTGGTGCCGCTCAGCACCGAAGTGCCGCCGCCAATCCCGGCGCTGACGATCTGCATGCCCGGCGCGAAAACGTCCACCAAGCCCGCGTGCCGCTGGCTTAACGCTGCAATGCGGTCCGGGGCTGTGGTAAAGTCAATCGCTCCGGCCGCGCTGAAGTTGCTGCTTTCGGTCGCCCATACAGCGCCAACGGCAATAACATTCGGATCAGCCGCCGGATAGGAAACACCCGGCTTGCTGTTGAAGGTATAGAAGCCGTTGCCTGCCGCCGCGATGACGAGAATGTCACGCGCCGCAAGGGCGGCCAATTCATCGCCGATTCCGTATAGCGAAGTCGAATTCTGCCAGTTCTGGTTGTCGCCCATCGAGAGGTTCACGACGCGGATATTATATTTGTCCGCGTTGGTGAGCGTCCATTGCAAAGCCGCCTCGAGCCTAGAAAAGGAACCGCTTCCCTTCGTATCAAGCACACGCAGGGCGACAATATTCGCCTCAGGGGCGACGCCGCCATAGGTTGCATCCTGCGACGCAACGATACCGGCGATATGCGTTCCGTGGCCGAAGGCATCATCGGCGTTGGCGTCATTATCGACGAAATCATACTGAGCAACGATACGGTCCGCGACACCGTTGCCATCGGCATCCGGACCAAAGAAGGGGTGGTCTGCATCAATGCCGCTATCCACGACGGCGATGCCAATTCCGGCGCCCGTGATGCCCGCAAAAGCAGGATCGGATTGCAGGGCCGAAAGACCTGTGAGAGCAGCCGCAGCGCCTCTGCCGGCTGCGGTGGCGCCGAGAGCCGAGGTGCTGGCCGACTGCACTTGCACGGTGCCAAGCGCCGCCTCCGGATCGCTGGTCTGCAGCCAACCGGAAGGGCGAGTGACAGATACGGTATAGCTGCCAGGCTTAAGCCCGGTGAAGCTGTAACTGCCAGTCATCCCGGTCGTGAGCTGCGCCTCCCCGGCATCGCGGAGTCCGTTGCCGTTGCCATCCAGGAACACGGTCCAGCCGGACAGGCCGCGCTCCGTTCCGTTGCGGACGCCGTCACCATTCGCATCCTCGAACAGAATACCCTCGATCTTGCCGGGCACGACCGTGCCGAAATTCACCGTCAGATCGAGGCCGCTGGTCACCGTGGCGGATCGCGTGGAGCTTCCGGTCGGCACCCGGCCGTTCACTGCATCAAGAACGAGCTTCCTTGGGCCAGCCGCAAGTCCCCCAAAGACGAAGACGCCGTCGGCACCAGTCGTTACCGCTGTCTCGCCGGTATCCTTCAGGCCATTGTCATTGTCGTCAAGGAACACCACGGCTCCGCTCAGGGCAGCCTCACCAGGCTCCTGAAGGCCATCCCCGTCGGTATCATCGAAGACAATCCCGCTGATGCGACCCGGAGTGAACGCGCCGTCACCGAGGTTTGCCAGTTGCTGACCCGACGAGATGGACAAATCGCGCGTCGCCAGGATTGTTCCGGTCCCGTCAACGACCCTGAGCTTATATGCGCCAGAGCGCACCCCGGCCAGGTTGAAGCCGCCCGCCGCGCTGGTCGTCGTTGAAA
This sequence comes from Methylocystis sp., assembly GCA_020252485.1. GTDB lineage: Bacteria > Pseudomonadota > Alphaproteobacteria > Rhizobiales > Beijerinckiaceae > JADCCX01. Next base: position 12,156 of record JADCCX010000065.1, on the reverse strand, counting down.
TCTCCGCCGGATCAAGCAGGCCATCCCCATCCGCATCGAGAAAGACCGTGGCGCCCGCCAGCACCGGCTCGCCGCTCTCGCGCAAACCGTTCTGGTTGAGATCGTCGAAAATGGTCCCCGCGACAGCGCCCCGTGGAATTCCGGGAATGATCAAGCTCACATCAGGTGTTGCGGGAGGCGCCTCCCGCAAGCCCGAATAGTCGCGCGCCAGGCTGTAGAACGCATAGCTGGAGCCAGGCTCACCGTTGAAGATGGCCCCTGTCGACGCGGTATCCTCCAGCCAGACTGCGAAGGGTCCGCCATCCTTTGCAACAAGGATGGTGTAGGACGCGATGCCAGCGCCAGTCATGCCATCCGTACCGGCCCAGGTCAAAGAGGCCTTACCCTCGACCGTCACTTCGCCCACCAATGTCACGGCGCTGGTTGGCTCCACGCGATCGATCGTGTTGAAGATGCTTGGTGTGACCAGTGGCGCTTCATTGTCGAAAACGATCTCAGCTGCGGCATCAATCCGCGCGCCGTTCTGCGCCTCAGGCCGGGCTGAAATCCGGTATTCTACAAACCCCTGACCCTCGCCTGCCGCCCCGTTCGGCGGCAGAAATCCGACCGAACCGTCCTGCGGGACATCGCCGGTTTCAGGGTCAATGGCGGTCAAGATCCATATGGCCGTCCGGGTCGTGATATTCACCGTCGCCAGAACATCAACGTAAACGCCGCGCGTTTGCAGCAAATCCAGACGCTGACTGATGTAGCTCGCGCCTTCTGGCACATCCAGCACCACGTCGCCGAAGCCGATATCGCCAAACCGCAGGGACCGCGCGTCAAGATCGGTGTCCAGGGTCTGCGTGATCACCACCTTCCTGGCCGGCGCGGTCGCCTCGGCCATATTCTCGAAGCGGATCGTATAGCCAAGCGGTGTGTTGGCGTTGATCCAATTCTCCGGGCCATGACCAACGGGGCCAAGAATATCGTTGGGGTCGTTGGACCAGAGCACAGGCGGGCTGTAGGGGCCAATCGGCCCAGGCGGAGGAGGCCCAGGAGGCGGCTCAGGCGGCTCAGGCGGCGGATCCTCGCCGAAAACGTTGATCTCGACAACGGAGGTGCGGAGGTCTTCCGTCAGCAGCTCGCCTTCATAAAGAGAACCAACATCGTTGATGACATAGAGGAAGCGAACGACGTCGACTTGGTTTTCCCGAAGGTTTTGGAAGTCCGCGCCGGGTGTGAAGCTGAGGTTGCCGTTCGCTGTCACAGTGATGGTCGCTTGGCGGCCGCCTTTCGAAGTGACAGTGAAGGTGCCCGGACCTTGTCCATTGACCTTTTCGACCTGCATCTTGGACTTTTCTTCGGCGGTGCCGGCATCATTGCTCAGCAAATTCTTGAGTGAGAGGGACTGGTCCTTCCCGATATTGTAGAAATCATCGATATTGATCGCGGGCCAGGGCGGCACATCCAGGAGCGGAACTTCCTCTGGCAATTCGTCAGTCGAAGAAACCGCACTGGGCGTCAGTGGCCCACTAGCCGGCGAGACAACGGCAACGCTGGGGAGGGTGAAAACCTGAGGTGCACTCCACGTGCCGTTACTCAGTTTTTGAACAAAGGTCTTGGCCGGTTCTTGATCGTCGACTGATAGATTGCCAGTCCAAATTACATGAGCTTGCCCACCGATGGATTGCAGCTGTTGCGTTCTAACATAAATGTCAGACGCTATGAGCCCCGGCACAGACCACTTTGCGCCATCCCAGACTGCATAGAAAAGGCTTTGACGATCATCGAGTCCCGTCTGCGTCCAGGACAAAAGGATTGAGCCGTCGGACTGTGACAATGCCATAGTACCCGCGGCCATTCCTGGCATTGCTGATACTTGCGAGGGAGCAGAAAACCCTTGTCCGTCGAAGACCAAGTGGAAAACCTTGGTCGAACGCAACACGTTGGACGCTTCTTCAAATGTTACTCTGTCGACGTTTTCTAACGACGAGGGATCCGCCTGTGTCCAAATAATAGAAACATGGCCATCCAATCCTTTCACAGCTGTAACTTTGCTGTTGAAGCCGTATGTGCCGGAAATCGCGGTCGGCACCGACCAACCCACGCCATCAAAGATAGCCGAATACAGGCGATTGCCCAGCTCAGTAGCACTACTCCTTGACCAGATGGCCAGGGTGCGGCCATCAGCAAGTGTAGTCAGCGTCGGTGACCCGTCATCATAAAGATCGGACGCAACATTTCCAAGAAGGCTTTGCCCGACATAAACACTATTGGAACCGGTTGCTACAGCTGTGCTTTTGTAGAGATATTCAAAGTCGGGAGTAGTGGGCGGGGTCGCAGTTGGCGGGATCGAAGAAACGGAAGACAAGCCGGACAATGAATTGGGGAACAAAGGATTGGAATTACCGCTTGTACCAAGGTTGACATACCCTGGGAATTGTGGCTCCACCCCGGTTTCCCAGTCAAGAGCAAATGGAGGATCGCCCCAGTTCCAGGCGGGCTTGGCATAGAGCCACCCAAGACGGAATTCCCCGCTTATCTTAAAAAAACCACTAACTTCTCCAGAGGGTATACCCATTTTGGCGCCGAGTTGCCCCTGCACTTTAGCTACAAGAGCATCTTTCAAGACGTTGGAATTAAAATACTCCTCGTCTTTGGAAAGTACTGGCGTTCCATCCGGTTTGAGATTTGTTCCATCTGGTTTGAGTTGGTTTCCAAACTTAAGCTGGCCAAAAGCCACACCTGCAAATGAGAGCGATCCCTTGGTTTTAGACGGTGAAACTTTGGGGAGAACATCTTCGAATTGATCAAATTCCCAGTCTCCCTTTGCTCCAAAGGTCGCACCTAGGCCGAGATCTAGAGTCCCCAATTTATTGTCTTTGAGATAATTGCGAAACCCCTCCAGACCATTCGCTGCCGCAACAAGACCTAGACCGATGGGGGAAGCAGCAGCCGAGGCTACTGCAGCTTTACCGATCTTCTTCATTAACTGGATCAATGCCGTTTCATGAGTATAGGTAACCGATAGCCCCGTATTCAGCTTAATTTTACCGGTTTCCCACCCCCCCGCGCTCCAGATCGGTGAACGCGATTCGACAGAGCCGCCAGACACAAAAACCACCTTCAGTTTATGGTCAGCAAATTTTGTTTCTGACGTAATCGTTGCATCCAATAGCGATTCATTACCATGATACAGCAGCTGAGACTCTTTTTGAGTCAGACGACCGAAAACGTCCACACCAGGTTGCTTCTTAACAACAAGGATGAACTGATTAATTTTCTCTCTTTCTTCGAAAAGAGATTTTTCCCTCAGCGTAAATTCAACCTCAAATTTGGTTTTATTGTCTTTCGCCTTTCCGGGCAGGTTCTGAAGAAACCCCAACCCCTTCTTGCCCACTAATTCATCAAATTTCCACTCCCAATCCCTGTTGTAAGTCAGACTTGTCTGCTCGAACACTTCTCTTGAGGTGGGGGCAAAATCCCTAACTTCATAATCTCCACGATTGAAAATAAAATCGGCTCTTTCGGGTGACATGGACTGAGCCAGAAGTGGCACCAAATCCCCTCCATTAAGCGACGATGGGCTCACACCTTGATTGGTCCCTAAATTCACCGTGAACAGATCTAGCCGTGTGAAATACACATCGGCATCATCCTGAATGCCTTCATCCTTCTTCAGGAATGTCAGCAGGGCATCACCGTCTGGGAGGATCGCGACAGAGACTTGGCTATCCCTCACACTGTCACTTGTCACCTTAAAGGCCCTGAACCAGGTTACTTGGCTACTATTCGTCAGCTGTCCAACGATCGCAAATATCTCATCCAGATTTGATTTAATCGTAGTATTGGAAGAATTCTTACCTTCGCTGACCCAAGTCACCAGCAAGGCCGGTATCGTATCGTCAAGGAGCTTTGGAGAGAAATTGATGTAAAGTTCCTTGATATCACCGGGCGAGACGATGACGGTCGCCGGTGACCAGGACGTGCCATCGAAGGACGAATAAACGATATCGGTGCCGTCAACCCACACCCCGTGCAGTCGTCCGTCCGCATCGGTTGCAAAGCGCGGAGTGCTAACACTCCTTTGCGGCTCCGCCTCATTCTGTTCGGGCTCAATGCGCAAGGGCGTGGCTATGGAAACATTGGCGCCGGGCAAGACCAACACCTGAAGCTCGGGATCATAGAATTCCCCGTCCAAGTTTAGATCATAAGGCCGATCTGTTAGCAATCTATATTGGCCCCAGCCAACACGTGGAATGACAAAAGCACCGCTTGCATCGCTGAGCGCCGTGCCGGCAACAAAGCTTTGGCCAGCATCATTGATGCCTTGTAAGCTTATCTCAACCCCAACAACCGGCTGCCCTGTTACGGAATCAACCAGCCTGCCGCTCACATCCGGCGCGACATTTCCGTCGATGGCATTAAGTCTACGGAACAATTCCCGGACATCTCGAACCGGCGGCTCGTTAGCGGCCGTCAAGGCCACCATCATCCCGTTCACATTGACGACATACTCACCCCAGGTCTTGCCAAGTTGCGGACGGATGCGGTCCCAATAGGTCGTCCAATCCTTCCAGCTCAGCTTCTCGGGCCGGAGCGAATTCTTCAACTCAAGCCAGCTGACCGCGTCGATGACACGCTCATCCGTTGTAGTCACCGCCTTGGCGGAGACCTCGATGCCGGATGCGGCGGAAACGTTCTTCAAGACCAAACGATAGGTGAAGGCGGCGCCGGGTTCCAGAAGGATTGGATTTCCTTGCAGCGAAGCGCCCAGAATCTGCATTGGCCGCGCATCGGCATCATCGACTGAACTTCCGATGGAACCGCCGCGCTGATCGGTGAGAATGAACAAGGGCGCCATCAAGTCCGCGCCACCAGCATTCGAATAGCCGAAGTTGACACCCGGCGAATCGCCGTTGAGGAGGGCAGCCGGGCCATTGAAGTCCGCAACAACCTTGCCGGCGAAATCTTTCTTGACCTGGATTGTTTTGGCGAAGTCCGCCGTCTGCTGACCCTTCAGGGCAATAAGCTGATAGCTGCCCACCGGGGCATCCTCAAGGAAGAAGGTGGCGACTGCCTCACCCGCGTTGGTCATTTGCCGGACGCGGCCTTCCACCACAACATCATCCGGACCCTTCAGAAAAAACCGCGTGCTGGCGTCAAACAACGCGCCATGGATGCGTAAAGTCGCCGGTCCGGTATTGCCGAGAACCTCCACACTCGTCGCTGTGACGGCAAAATCCATCTTCTGGACCGAAAGGGAGAAAGGCGTGTCCTGCCGCAGAGCTTCGCCGCGAACTGCGATATAATAGATCCCGGCCTCCGTCTGCGGAACGACGATGGTCTGGTCCAGCGTATAGCCAACCACTCCTGAATGATCCGCATTGCCGGGCTTCGGGATGCGGTTGAACGCCACATACAGGGCGGCCGCCCCATCCGTGCCCGTGCCATCCAAGGTCACACGAAACGCTTCGCCCGCCGGTACCTGGAGACGATAGTAGAGCATTGCACCGCTTTGCGGCAGGCTGGCGGTCGCCGTTGCGCCATAGCCAAGTGCCGGCATGGCCGCGTCAAGTGGCGGTTCGGCAGCCAGCACATTGTTCGCTTCATTTGTTTCATTCAATGAGTCGGCGAAGTCAGCCGCGACAATGACATAATAGGTTCCCGGCGTGATGCCCTGCAGCGGAGCAGTCACCTCGGCGGTGTAGGACGCTCCTGCATCAAGCGCCCGGTCCTGCCTGACCGTCGCAAGCTGGGTATCGTCACTGTCAAGCTCAGCATTGGTCGAGAGGAAGACACGATCATGCCAGGTGCGGCGGGCGATATTGTCGGGGCCATTATTCTTTACAGTGTAGGAAATGCTTGTGGCTTCATTGAAAGCTGCGGATGTTGGCGCGGTGGTGGACACAACCTGCAAATCCACGTGCGCCTCACGAATCAGCATCGTCTGCTGCGCCACGCTCAGATTATCCGCCCTGGCGGTTTCATATGGCAGGTCATCGCCGGCGAGGAGGATTACATGGTAAGCCCCAACGTAGCCCAACGGGATGGTGAAGGTGGCCTCGACCCGATCGGTCTGGCCCGGGTTGAGCGGCGCCTCACGCTTCACAGAGCCAAGCGGAATATCCGTCTTCCGGTTGAGTGCGCCATCCAGCGAAAGGTAAACGAGATCATAAAAGCCAGGTTTGGCAATGGCCTCCCCCACATTCTTCACTTCCCAGCTGAGCGTCACCGGGAGGCCGCCGATCCCGTTTTGCGGAGACTGGAAGTTGCTGACCCGAAGATCGGGACGCATGGGCGCGCCAGCAAGCGTCAAAGGTAGGCTGAAGGTGTTGTTACTCTCATTTGCACTCTCCTTTGCGCCCTCCAGCACACCGACGCCGGCATATTCGGGCCAGTCAGCCATGACGATCAGATGATAATCGCCAGTCTGAAGGTCGGGCGGAATCTCCAGCAATGCGCTGCCGGTGTAGCTCTCGCCCGTTGCGAGCACTCCCTCACGTTGAACAGCATTCAACCGAACGGCTTTATCGTCGATTAGCCCGGTTTTGGAGATGAAGAACGCATCCTTCCAGTTGCTGACATTGGTTGACCCAACGCCCTGGTTGTTCACCTGCCACGTCACGGAGACAACCTGCCCCGGCCGCACCGTATCAAGCGCTTCAAGGTTGCTGACCACGAGATCCGCCAGGGTCTGCAAAACCGTCGTCAGTGGACCCGTCGCGACATTGTTCGTTTCACCGCCATATGCAGGACCGCTATACTCGGGAACGTCTGAGTTTGCATTCGTCACAACAAAGAGGCGATAGCTCCCCACGGCCTCCTGGGGCGGCGTGATGGAGGCCGTGACCTCGCGGCTTGCCCCGGCCGCAAGCGGCGCGGTATGCTGGAAAGTACCGACGAGGGTGTCGTCGCCATTACCAAGGACATCATCCTTCGAAATCCACAGGCGATCGGTCCAACTGCTGCGTGTCGTCAGACCTGAGCCGGTGTTGGAGACCACATAACTCACCTCACTTGGCACATTCGCCGCAAGGAAGGCGGGGGCCTGCACATTGGAGACCTGAAGATCGGCTGGCAGGCGCTGGACCGCGAGCGGATCGCTGACGCGGATGTTGTTGTTACGAGCGAGATCGAAAGTTTCCTGGGCTTGATCGGCGACGGCGATCACGTAATAGACGCCATTGGCCCGATCCCCCAGCGGCAGGTCCAGATTGACCGTGTAGCTGGCGCCGGGGGCAAGAACGGTATTGCGAAGTTCCAGCTGCTGCGACCCGAGGCTGCTATCGTGCTCATCAAGATACTGATCAGAGGACAGATAAAACTGGTCCGTCCAGCGAGCATTCTGCGAGAGCGCGGAGGCGCCGTTATTGGCGATGGTGGCCTGGGCCGTAATCACCTGCCCCGACAGGGCGGTTGAAGTGGAAAGACTAAGAGCCGTCACCTCAAGATCGGGAGGGTTCGTGGCGTAAATCTCGACCGGGGCAATCTCATTGTTGCCATTGAGCCTGAACGCCCGGTTGTCTTCCTCGTAGCCATATTCGTAAATCCGGTTCCAGCTATCCGTGACAACAAAGAAATAGAAGGAGCCCGCCAGACCCTCTTTCAGCGTGATATTTTCATGTCGGGTTACGGCGGCATTTTCGCCCGCTGCCAATGGACCCCGATAGGTGAAGTCCGCGACGCGTTCATCCTGGGCATCGAATACGGCATCGGCAGAGATGAAGATGCTGTCTGTCCAGCTGACATTCCCGACCGGGCCGGTGCCACTATTCGTGACTTTCCAGGAGATCGCAGTCGGAACATTTGACAGCATGGATGTCGGCATTGTCAGCGCCGAAGCAACCAGCTGCGGCGGCGTATCCGTCACGAGGAAGGATTCTGACGCGGAAACGTTATCGGTTTCCACTGCCTCGGCAACCTGGCCCGATGCATCAGTCGCGACAAGAATGTGGTAGTTATCTGCTATGTCGTCTGGCAGTCGCACCAAGGCGGAAGCGGCGTATTCCGCCCCGGCCGCAAGCAGGCGCTGATTGTCAACCGTTGCGAGCAACCTATCGTCCTCGCCCGGAACCGCATTGCTCGAGAGATAGATGCTGTCTTTCCAACCCTGTGTGGCCGCACCCCCGCCCGTGTTGCGGACGCGCCAGTCCACCTGCACCATCTGCTCCGCGACAGCAATTGAGGGGCCCTGCACATCACTGACAACGAGGTTTCGCCCCGCGGCGATATTCACCTGCACCGGCGCCGCTTCGTTGTTGTTTTCCCCGCCGGGCTCCGCCATCAAGTTATCGGGGTCCACAATGACGGTCACATCCCATATTCCGCTGATTGTCGCGGGGAGCAGGATCGACTGTCTCCGGCTTTCGCTTGCGCCGGGCTGGAGAAGATCGTCGTAGGTGAAATCATAAGTGAATTGCTGTCCCCCTTTTCGCAGAACAACCCGTTCCGTGCGCAATCCGGAAACAGCGACATCCCCGACATTGAGCGCGTTCCAACTGACCTCCAGGAGTTCGCCCGCAATCACGGAACTGGGCACCGTCACCGCCCCTATGGCGAGATCACGCCCAAGCGGCGCGACTTGCAGCAGGGGCGACGCCATGACGTTGTCGCTCTCATTGGTTTCGGCGATGGTATTTGTATCGTCCACCCGCATCAACAGATACCAATCACCAGCCGCTGGCAGCGTGACGCTGGCTTCCGTCACCGTTTTTGACTCTTGCAGTGGCATCGTCCGAGTAACTCTGGCCGCCGGAGTGTCATCAGCATCGAGTGTTGCATTCTTGGACCAATAGAACGCGTCTTCGCGAATTTGTTCCTGTTCCCCTTCTCCGTTATAAACCTCCCACTTCGTAGTTACTGTTGCACCAGCAATCAAGGGCGGCTTGAGAAGATCGTCTATCCCTATCTTCCTGTCCCAATGATTCGGTCCCAAAGGAATAATATTCGGAACGTTGATCGAGCTAAATTGCTTTATAACTGAATTGTTTTCAGTATTGTATTCTAACGCTCCGATAAGGGTAAAAGTTTCACTTACAATTCCTCTGCGGGGAAAAAATCCTCTGTTGGTATAGGTGTCCCAATAACCGGACCCCGTGAAAGTCTCGCCAGGCGCGAGTGCAAGACCAGGTATTTGGACCTTGTAGGCCCAAGGCGTAACAATTTCCAGATCCTGCGAAAGGAGGGGGGCATCACCGACATTGGTGATCTTGTAAGGCACCATTGCTCCTTCGCCGTTAACCAACGTGAAGTCCATGATTTCGAGCTTAAGATCTGGACGCGGCACCTCCGTCAAGGTGAAATCGCCAACTATCTTTCCGGTATCGGTCAAATAAAAACTATCAATCCTGGAGTCACGATTGGTTGCCATATTTTTATATTCAATATTAAAATAAAAACCTTTAATCTTTTTCAAATTGACTTCATCTGCCTGTTGCAGACCGAAGTAATTATAGCGAAAATTGAAAACATGAGAAGCGCCAGGCGCAATGGATACGACTGCGCCATTGTTATTGTTGACCATTGACTGCCAAAGCGTTTTGGAAGGATAAACTAAAAGATTCTGACTTATATATGAATTTCCCTGTTGAGGCTCAAACTCGCCGTCGATTCCTAGAGAAAGAGAGGCTGTGAAGGAGCTGCCGGGCCACCCACGGTTGTATACAGCTTCATTGCCACGATTTTTTACGGTAACCGAAAAATCTACCGCTTCACCAACAACAATTCTCTGAGGTATCGCCACATCAATAATTTCGAGATCTGCAAAAGACACATTCAGCGCAGGCGATGTCACAGCGTTACTCCAAAGCCAGGAGCCACTAGGCCTGAGAGTTGTTAGTTCAGTTCGCAGATACGCCGTACCGGGCATGATTACATCGCCTCTGGCACTGCCAATTTCATCATAGTCATTAAAAAGGTTTGGCGAACCGCCACTTGTGCGCTCTGACGGTGACGGTCTATAGTGGAAAACGACCTCTTGATTCGATGCAATTGTCACTCGGTAACTATTGTCACTGATGTCTACGATATCATTTCCGATCTTTGCGTCATCTAATCGTATAAAACCGTCATAATAATTATTCAGAAGTGCCTGGCTTGGCCCTGTTTTATCTTCATTATTCCATAGCATTAAATACGCCCAGACCTGCCCATAAAAAGTTGACCCTGAGGTATTTTTCGCGGTGATGAGAATACTCGTGCCTGCTGTTACGCGGCCGTCAGGATCAAGAGTAACCTCAACCTTTGTAATGCTGAGCTGCGACTGCGTGGCGGGTTGGGCGGACGAAGCCGTCAGAAGCGGTTCATCCTCCGAGGCATTCCCTTCAACAGGATTGCCTGCGGCCGGGATGGGCAAGGCCGGCAGGTCTTGCGATAGCGCGATGAGCGGGGTTGGATCCGTCCAGTCGCTCGCCGTGTAGCTGGCGGAAGCGGCCGGCGACGCCATCGCAAACGGATCGGATGACAGCAGGATGCGCGGCTCAATGGATTCGAAGGTTATCGAATTCGCCACGGCCTTCCGTCTGGCACGGCCCGAATTCTGCCGGCCTTCAAGCTTCGGCGAACCGGACAAAAGCGGGTCAACATCGGTCAAGCCATGCTGTGTGGGCCGAGGCTGCTTCTTGGCACGCTTTGAATCAGACATTTTCACTCTCTTCCCCCCGATCAGCCGAGGTGACCTGGAAACAACGATGCAACCGCCCTGCGCAGCAGGATAGGGAAATGCGGCTCATCACTTGAATTGCACCGTGCAGCGGATTCCGGCCGGCAGCCGCAAATCAGCATTGTGAAGCTGCAGCCGGACCCCGAAGGTGCCGCTCGCCGCATCAAACACCCGGTCAACCACCTGCACCACAGCTTCGTGCCGGCCGCCGATCGGCTGCTCGGGCATGATTGTTGCAATATGGCCGACCTCAATTTGGCCATACCGCGCAATCGGCACAAACACCTCGACATGCAACGGGTTCATCTGCGCGAGCACCGCGATGTGCTTCTGCGAATCCCGGAACTCTCCGGGAGACATCGCCACCTCAACAACCACTCCGGAGACCGGGCTGCGGATGGTCCGCTGATCGAGCAGCGCCACGTTGCGCGCCAGCTCAAGCTGGTTGAGGCGATCCTGCAATTCCTCCTGCAGAAGTTCGGCTGCCGCCATCCGCACCTCGGTCCGAACCTCGTCCAGCGCCGACGGGGAAACCGCGTTGCTGGCGATCAATCGTTCCTGCCGCTCCATGCGGCGCTGCAGGAACTCGTGCCGATGCCGGCGCGCCGCCGCGCTGAAGCTGTTCTCCGCCCGCTCACGCGCCAGAGCGACAGACGCTGTCTCCACATCCGACATCAGGCGCGCAACGACCTGGTTGCGCTCCACAAGATCGCCGCGCCGCACCGTGATCTCAGACAGCATGCCTTCGACCGGCGTACCAAGCCGCACAAGCAAGGACGGCTGGATCAGGCAGCCGAGCGGCGCGGCCTGGTTTGCGGGCTGCGCGAAGGCCAGCGGAGAGGCGGCCAGGAGCAGCACGGCCAGGAGCAGCACGGCCAGGAGCAGCACGGCCCACACCACAAGCGCGAGCAAAGCCTTACGCCCATGCGGCGCCGTTGCGCCGGCCATGATACGGGCGCTTCGAACGTGAGCCACCAATCCGCGCCTGCGGGAATGGCAGCGAATTTCCGGGGCGGGGACGATTCGGTTTCGGGCGAGTTTTCCACTCTGCTCACATGACGCCGCATTGAAGACCTGAAAGTGACCCGAACTCATAGTTTCTCGTGCATTCTGCCGAAAAGAGAGATGGGGAACAGTCGAATAAAAACCCCCCGATTTTTCTGAGCCTTATTTTTTTTCAATTTTATGACAGGCTTGGAATTCCCGGCGGCTTGCCACATCCTTTGCCCCTCCCAAAGGCAGCCGAGTGGCAGCAAGTCAAATTCCTCGGGCCGCTTCTCTTTGAAACGTTGCGCTTTCGTAGGGCGCGCAACGCTCGGGGAGATGCTTCAATTGAAGGTAATGACGGGTGCTGTCAGAAAAACCAAAAAAGTCTCGGAAATCGCCCTAACCCGGCCTTGTTCAGGCCGCGCAGAGTTGACGCCATGCGGCCAGCGCGGCGGTGCGTCGATCCTTGAACCGAAGGTCCGCGGAGCGAAATTCCGGCGGCTGATGCGTGTGCGTTCCTGGTT
>JADCCX010000064.1 GCA_020252485.1 Methylocystis sp. | reverse complement strand
GCCTCTCAGACGGCCAGCGTTGTACATGCGAAGGTCATCGCCAACCAATTGCCCAACCCTCATGCCAGCACCGGGCTCAAGGCAAGAACAGGAAGTTTCGGACATACGAGTCATAGTCGGACATGACCTGATGCCGCTGCGCCTGGAACCGGGCGATCGGCGAGAGTTTACCTCCCTCGACGAAGTATCCCCTGTAGCCGCCATCTAGCAGGTGCTCTGTCACGCGCTGGCGCGTTCCGGCCCGGTGAATGTCTTCCAGCTCCACATAGACCGCGGGACGGCATCGCCGGAGGGTCTCGCCCGCTCCCTCAAGGACCTCCAACTCATGCCCCTCCACATCGAGCTTGATGAGATCCAGGGTGGCCCCGTCAAAGACTGTGTCTAAGCGGGCCACCCGGACCGTCTCGGTGCGGACGGCGTATTCCGGCGGCAGGTCCAGCATTCCCCGGAACGCTTCCGGCGTGCGCTTCTCAAGCGAGGACAGTTCAGTGTGAAGGCCCGCCCCGCTTGCGGGCGTGTTGAGCTCGGCGAGGCCGTCCCGGTTCGACAGCGCCAGATTGTGCGGGATGCAGTTGGCAGGCGAGTCGCGCACCAAGGCCGCGAACGCCTCCGGGTGTGGTTCGAAGGCGAAGCAACGGGCGGCCGAGCGGCAGAAGGCGCGGGTGTAGAGGCCGATGTTGGCCCCGACATCAACGACGACACTCTCGTCGTCGATAAAGAGGCCGCAGATGGCGATCTCGCGCAGTTGGCGCCTGTTCGCCCCATGTCGGGTGGGCGGGGTTGGATCGGTCACGCGGTCGCCGATCGGGCGGCGGGGACTATTGCGCATCCCACGAACACAAGGTCGCCGAAAAGGCGCCAGAAGCCCTGACAGAGTTCGACGCTGGCGGCCGGTCGATGGTCGCCGGCCAAGCAATAGGTCAGCGCGCCCTGTGGTCCAGGCGCACCGCCGAGGTCCACCTGGATTGTCGGGAAGTCTGGTGCTTCCGCGCCAGCCTGGCTCAGGCACTTGAACAGGGCTTCCTTTGCGCTCCAGTGAACGATGGCGGCCGCATCGCCGAGCCGAAGTTCCGCCGCGGCGATCGCGCGCCGTTCGTCCTGGCCGGCCATCCGTCGGCGCAGATCCGGTGGCGTGGGGCGCACGCGCTCGACGTCGATGCCGAGCGCTGAGACCTCGCCAAGATACGCCGCGGCGCACCAGGCGGCTCCCTCGGTGTGGGCGATGCTGCCAGTGACGCCCTCAGGCCACGCTGGCGCGCGGCCGCGCCGCAGCAACGGTCCGGCCGGGGCGCCGATCTGGGCCAGCGCGCGCCGTGCGCAGTCGCGGCCCGCAGCAAAATGGCGCCGGCGAAGGTCGCTTGCGAACGTCATCAGCTCGGCCTCGGCCGGGTGCGTCGGCAGGAGCAGGTCGACGCCGCTGAGGCAAACCGCTACCGTCGTTGGGAATGCCGCGGCGAGGTCACTCTCAAGCATGTCGCTGAGGGATTCCTTCACTTGGAAAGCGACCGTCATAGCTGACCGGCACCCATAGGATACGCCCGCGTTCGTGGCCTGCCGCAACCGTCAGACGCAGTATTTCGGGACACGAACAGATAGTTGACTCACTACGTGGGGTTGCTTACCGTGAGTATGCTTGCACCCGACGATCTGGACTGTCAAGGTGTCGCTCCGAACCGCTGCGGCGCTGCGGCGCGCCGGTTTTACGGCGTCATGTTGTTGGTTTTACAGTTCTTAGTGAGCAACGTAAGGATGTAGAGGGCCGGGCGATCTGTAGCGTCGCTTTTATTGTCATCAGCGAAGTAATTTGGGGTGGAAAATGGCGGTCATACTTGACACCAGCAAGCAATCTTCGGTCGCGAGTCTCCTTGAGAAGAACAAGGCTTACGACAAGTTTGAGCACTACAAGCTGAACGTCGGCCCCACAGATGAATACGGGGACCTTCCACAAACCCAGGCGACGATCCGCAATATTGGTTGGACCCTAGGGAATGACTGCCCCTACCGTTGCAACCACTGCTACAGCATGAACGCCCGGGAAAAGGGCCGCGACATGTCGATCCCCATGATCGACAGGATCGTAGAACAGCTCCGCATCAACGGCGTGGAGACGGTGAACCTGGGCGGCAACGAACCGCTTTTCACCAACGGGCCGAAGTACCAGAACACCCTGCTACACGAGATCATCTATCGCCTCGTCGACGCGGGTATCGCCGTCGGGTTGACCACGAGCGGCATCACGATCCTGAAGCTCTACGAGCATCACCGCGACGCGTTCGACATGCTCAACGACGTCGACGTGTCCTTCGACTCGCCCTTCGAAGAAGAGCACAACAAAAACCGCGGCGCGAAGATCTTCCATCAGGCCGTGGAGTCGCTGGAGATCTGCCAGCGCCACGACAAGCCGCACAGCTGCATCATGGCGGGCATGAAGTGGAACTTCACGATCCCGCACATCGAGGCGCTGTATACTCTCGCGAAGCGCTACGACGCCAATATCCGGGTCAATCCCGTGAAGCCAGTTGAACCCGCGCACATGGCCCAGGCGCTTCCGCCGGACCTGTACTACGCCGGCTTCTCACGGTTAATGGAGCTCTGCACGCCGGTCGATCTCGGCGAGCCGCCGATCGCGGCGGTGACCGACTACCAGCAGGCCCGACGCTGCCCCTGCGGCCGGACATCCTTCCGCATCCACTCCATCACGCCGGACGGCAAGATCTATGTGAGCCCATGCGTCTACCTTCACGATTACAAGGCGCCGCTCGACTTGCTCGAGCATGATCTCATCGACATCATCAACAGCCAGCAGTTCCGGGTTTTCCGCCAGCGCAACGCGAACCCCGACCACATCGAGGGATGCCAGGGCTGTAGCTATCTTTCGACGTGCGGCGGCGGCTGCTCGGCGCGCTCGTACCTTTATCATCGCCACGAGACCGGAGGACAGGCCACCATGCGGGCCCGCGACCCCTATTGTCCGCGTGACCAGCAGCCCCTTGAACCGTTCCCGCAGCAGCCTGAGATCGACGCGTCGCAGCGACTGGTCCACATGGACTACCTCTGCACCTGGATCGGACGGCCGCGCTGATCTGCGGCCAAAATCGGAGACGAGCTATGCGCTCACGCGGAAACATGGGGCCGGGGCCCCGGATGCCGGTTTTCCTGAAGGCATATGAGAACAAGGCGCCCGTGCTGCCGGTCTCGTATGAAGCGCCGGAGCATCTGCGCGACGTGATCCTCCATGAGATCGACTTCTATGTCACGATGAAGTGCAATCTCCGCTGCCAGTTCTGCAGTGTGCGGGCCGGAGAGTACGACCACGAAGACCTGCCCCTGGACCGCTGCCTCTCCCTAATCGACGAGGCGGCGGCCTTGGGCCTTAAGGAGCTGCACTTCCTCGGCGGCGAACCGACGCTGCGCGACGATCTTGAGGACATGATACGCCACGCCACCGGCTACGGCGTGTCGACCCGCGTGATCACCAATGGCATGCTCTTGGATCGCGCGCGCATCGGCAAGCTGATGGACGCGGGCTTGGGCGAACTCATGTTCAGCCTCGATGGAATGGCCGACGCCCACAACGAACTGCGCTGCAGCGGCACGAAGGGGTGGAGCCGGACGGTCAGGGCCCTAGAGGATGCCATCGCGATGGGGATCAGAACCCGCGTGGCGATGACCGCCTATGACCGCAACAAGGACGACGTGCTCCCCCTCCTGCGATTCTCGCACGACGTGGGTGCGGACCGCTTTTCTGTATTCCTCGGATCTCCCCTCGGCCGAGGGCGCGACCTGGTTGCCCAGGTCATCAAGCCGCACGCTTGGCGCCGCCTGCAGGAATCCGTCACGGAGGAACTCGGACGGCTGGCCCGGCCCATCTCCGTGGTGATGGAACAGGGCTTCGCCTGGGCCGATGGACCGGCCGTCGACCGCGAGCAGCTCAAGGGCCGCGGCACCGGGTGCAACACCCTCTTGGAGGACTACGACTATCTCATCGTCCGGAGCGATGGCGACCTTTACCAATGCGTATTCTTCATGACCGAGGGCAAGCCGATCGGGAACATCCTGGCGCAGCCACTGAAGGAAAGTCTCCAGTACGCGCTTGAGAAGGCGGACTACCGCTCCTTCACGGTCGCCAGCGACAAATGTGTCACCTGCCTTCACCAAACTGACTGCGGCACCGGCTGCCGGGGCTATGCTCATCTGCTGAAGGAGGATTGGCTGTCGACTGATCCGCGCTGCGCCAAGGACTCGCCCCTGAATCCGGTTGCGCCGGAATACTATCCCTTGTGCCCCATCCTGAAGTGGAACGCCCGCAGCGGCGCGTTCGGAGGCAGCTCGGAACAGGCGATGAGCCTCTGATGAGCGTTGGCCCAGCCGTCAGCTGGCTCACGGGGCCAGCGTTCGATCTCGGCGCCCTCAAGCCGCTCTCGGACCTGCCCGCGATCGGCGCCGATCCGGTCTTGCGCGAACGTCTCGAGCTGAAGGGGCTCCGCCTGTTCGCTGAGGCGGCGCGGCCGATGAGTGACCATTTGGAGGCGGCGGTACGCGCCTGCCTCAAGAGCGCTGACGTCAATGCAAACGAGGTAAAGGCGGTCGTCGTGGCCTCCGGTTCCGACTTCCGTGACCGAGAGTTTGATCTGCAGGTGTTCGCTGCGCTGCGGGCTCTGGACCTCGACAACCTGACCCCGATCGGGGTCTCGATGAGCGAGTGCGCGAACCTGTCGAGCGCCCTGCTCGTGGCAGACGCCCTGGTCCGCAGTGGCTCAGCCGGCGAGGTTCTGGTGATCATCTGTGACGCGCCCCCGGTCGAGCGGCTCTACGGCGTCGACACCGCAGTCCTGAGCGACGGGGCGTCGGCCTGCCTGGTCTCATCCCGCCCGCGCGGGCGGGTCGCTTATGAACTGCGCAACGTCGTGGTGCGAAGCAACGCACGGCACGCCGGCGCGGACCTAACCCGGGGATCTTTCGCGCGGTTCCTGCGCGTTCACCTGGACGGCTTTAGCGCCGCGTTCCGCGCCATGGCAAGAGCTGAAGGCCTAGAGCCGTCCCAAGTCACCCATTTCCTCCCGCCAAATCTGAACTATTACGCGGCCGACTTTCTGGCTGCAGCGGCCGGCGTGCCCAAGGACTGCGTGTTCAAGACCAACATCCCGGCCATCGGCCATGTGCAGGGTTCCGATCCCTTGATCAATCTGGCGAGCCTCGAACAGTCAGGGGGATGCACCCCAGGCGACACCATCGTCGTGGCCGCCCTCGGACCGCACAGCTGGGGTGTGGTGATCCTGGGCTGCGTCGCAATCGATCCCGCGGTTTCTCGGGACCGGGCGCTGAGCGCCGCGTCCACGGACGCCTGATCGTGGACGGCGCCGCACCGCTTACTTCGATGAGAGCGAGGCCCGAGATCCTGCTGATCCGCCACGGCATGCCAAACATCCGCTCGCCGCGCGCCTGCGGGGGCGCGGAGTTCCTGGCATGGCGACACCGGTACGGCGAAGTCGATCTGCACCCGGCGTCGCGCCCGCCCCGGGCGCTGCTTGCCGAGCTCGACGGAGTTACACGGCTGGTGACCAGCGAACTGCGGCGCGCCGTACAGTCGGGCGAGCGCCTGGGCCTCGCCCACCCGCCCGTAGTCTGCCGCGATCTGAGCGAGACCGCCCTGCCTCTGCTGACTCTGCCTTGGGTGCGCATGAGCGCGGACGCGTGGGTCGCCCTCGCCCGGCTATCGCAACGGTTCGGCTATACAGCGGGGACTGAGTCCATCGGAGCAGCGCGACGCCGGGCGCGGCGCGCGGCAACCGACCTCGCGCAGCAGGCCCAAGCTGTCGGCAGGATCGCCGTCGTCGGGCATGGGACCCTCAATCGGTTCGTAGCGGAGGCGCTAGTGAGGTCGGGGTGGACGCTGCGCTCCCGCGAAGGCCGGGAGTTCTGGCGCTGGCAGCTATTCGAGGCGCCGACCGGTCGCCCGTCAACCTAAACCACAGGTTCTGTCCTAGCTCAGACAGATATGAGACGGGCTCTTGAGTGAAGGGTGGGGGTCTCTGAAGCTTCGGTTTGCCGACTCAAGACCTCAGGAGACCCACGATGCAGGTATTTGGCCTACAGGCCGGAGTTTATCGTGGAGCGAGCTGGGCGTCTCGCCTGACCGCGAAGACCTCGGATATCGCAGCGGTCAGGCGAGACGCCCTTCGGCGGTTCGATCAGGCGAGGCGTGACGGCTTGGGCGCCGAACAGGCGGCCAAGGCGGTCGGCGTCAGCCGCGCCTCTTTGAACCGCTGGAGCCATCGGCTCGAGCCGAAGAGCCACCGGCCCCTGCGAACGCGGCCGAAGAGCTGGATCAGCCAGCTGGTCAGGGCCGTGCAGGCGCTTCGGGAGGACTTCCCGATGTGGGGGAAAGCCAAGCTCGGCCCCTTGCTGCGCGACCGGGGCTTCGACGTCTCCGACGCCACGGTCGGTCGGATCCTGAAGATCCTGATGGACCGCGGCGTGGTCCAGCCTGTCCCGACCTTGCGCCGCAAACGGCTGTTCAAGCGATGGACGCCCCAGCGCAAGTACGCCGTTCGCTTGCCCAAGGGGATGAAGCCGGACCGTCCCGGCGGCCTGGTGCAGGTCGACACCGTCTTCATCACCCTCGCGCCGGGCCGGGCCATCAAACACTTCACCGCCTATGATCCGGTCGCCAAGTGGACTGTGGCCAAGGCCGCCCGGCGGGCCACAGCCGCCGCCGCCAGCCTGTTCCTCGACAAGGTCCTCGCCGAGATGCCGTTCCCCGTCAGCGGCATCCAGGTCGACGGCGGCTCGGAGTTCAAGGCCGAGTTCGAGGAGGCCTGCCAGGCCAAAGGCCTCGCCCTCTACGAACTGCCCCCAAAGTCCCCACAGCTCAACGGCGCCGTCGAACGCTGCAACGGCGCCTGGCGATACGAATTCTACGGCGTATACGACCTGCCAGCCAACGTCGAGGCTCTGAACCCCCTCCTCGACAGCTTCCAGCACCTCTACAACCACCACAGACCCCACGGAGCCCTTGCCGGAATGACCCCAGCCCGATACCCGCCAAGCTACAAGCCTCAAAGACCCCGCCGTCTCATATGTCTTGAGCCCGGACAGGTTCTTGACCGCCCATTTAAAACTGATACCGTGTGCCAAAGCTTTGCGGACCCCACGGTCCTGCACGGCCGGCCTGGGAAGTGTGGTGATGCCGTCCACGTACGACCTGATCGCAGATTTCCTGATCGAGATTTGCAACGTGCATCCCAATGACATCACGCCCGACGTCAACATCATCGACGACCTGGGAGTTGACAGCCTCGCCTTCATGGACGTGACCTATGAGATCGACCGGGCCTTCAAGATAAAGCTCCCAGTCGAGGACTGGATCATCGACATCGACAAGAAGCAGGCCCGCATTGAGGACTACTTTGTGATGTCCCGTCTCGTCGCCAAGGTCGAAGAGCTCGCCACCCAGGCCGCCAACTCCCCCTGACTGCCTGACCCCGGAGCATCGATGGATCTGAATCGGTTCGCGCTGCTGGAGGAGGTCTCGGTGGATCTCACGCGGCGCCGCGCTGAGGGCGCCTCTACGGCGCCGCTGAGTCACGCCATCTTCGACCATCATTTCCCAGGCCTGCCGCTACTTCCCGGCGTGCTGCAGGTGGAACTCGTAGCCCAGGTTGCGGGTCAGCTCGCTTTGGCGCTGAGTGGGTGGGAACGGCTGCCGGTGCTGGCCCGGGTGCGTGACGCGCGCTTTCGACGTCCCGTTCAACCGGGCGATCGCATCCACATCTTTGTCGAACTCACGGCAGAAGGGACGACCTACGGCCGCTATCGCGGAGGTCTGCGTATCGCCGACCGAGTCGTCATGGAGGCCGAAGTCGTCCTCGGCGCCCGGCCATTCCCCTCGCCTGCGGCCCGCCAGGCATCGCTGCGCGCCGCCGCGTCGCTCGGGCTCGCGACGCCCGTTACCTGGGCGGATGCTGTGCCGTGAGCGCCACGGTCGCCATCGTCGGATGCGGTCTGGTCTGGAACCGGGGTCCCCCCTCCTCGACGCCGCTCGCCGCACGCCGGGCTGCGGTTGGCGCGGGCGGTGATGTGCCGGACTTCACGGGGCTCGACGAAGTCATCGAGGCGGCGGCTCCCAATCGCGCCGACCGACGAGCCATGGGGCCGGCGATGATGGCTGGCTGCGCGGCCGCATGGTTGGCGCTGTGCCAAGCCGGAATGCATGGCCAGGTCGCCATGCTTGCTGATATGGACCTTTTCGCGTCCGGCCGGATGACCGAGCGCCTGGACGAGGTCGACGCAGAAGCGCTGAGCGCCATGTCCGGCGCTGACGATCTCGCGATCCTCGGGCGGGTCCTTCGTGACGGCCTGCGGCCGTCCTTCTTCCTCAGTCAACTCAGCAATCTCCTTGCGGCGAACATCGCGATTACCCAAGGCGTCTGCGGGCGCAGCCAGACCTTCCTCGGCAACGAAGGTGCAGGAGTCGACTGCGTCGCCACAGGCCTAAGGCGGATTCAGGACAGCGCAAGCATGCGCTGCCTCGTGGGCGGGGTATTTCGCGGCCAGGGGGCTTGCGCGCGCATCGGGTTCGAGGCCGAGGCTCGGCTTTCCGGCCGCCAGAGCGACCTCGGCTCGGCCGCCGCCTTCCTCGTCCTGGAGAACGCCGCTGCCACGGCCGCTCGCGGTGGAACATGTCTTGCCCTGCTTCGTAGTCTGGAGTGGGAAGCTGCGACGGGCCGTCCGGTCTCCCACGCCCGGGACCTCGGTCACGCCGTCTCCCTGAATCCTCCTCCCGTCGAGTTCTGCGCAGGCCATGCCCCATGGGGTCCTGAGGCGCTCGCCGGCCGCCTGAGCGAGGCGGCCTTCCCGACGAGCCTTGTCCTGGCGGTGGAGGCGCTTCGTGACCTCGCCGCGGCCGGCCCCGGCACGGCGCGGATTCTGGTCGACTACGCCGACGCCAATGGCCGCGCCTGCGCAATCGTGGAACGGGCGTCATGACCGGCGGTGCGACGAAGAAGGTGGCGGTCACCGGAGTTGGCCTTGTCACCGCGCTCGGCGCTGACGTGGCCAGTTGCTGGGCGGCCGCTGTCGCCGGTCGCTCCGGCGTGCGGGTCATTGAACGATTCCCGACGGACCAACTGCCGGTGCGTATCGCGGCGTGCGTGGAGACGTTCGACGGAGGGATTTCGCTCGACCAGGATCGAACCCTGGCAATGGCGCGACGGGCGCTTCGCGAGGCCCTCGCTCAGTCTGGACAGACCGGACGGGACCGCAGCAGTGCGCGACTCTTCGTCGCCGCGCCGCAGCCGGAGGTCGACTGGCGCGCCCGCTGGCTGGCGCAGGACGGTGAGCGCCTAATCGGGGCCGACACGCCGGACAGCGTGCTCGAACAGTTGTCCGCATCGGCCGACGGCGCCTATGTGGCCAACGTCCTGACCCGGGACCTCGGGTTTGGCCCCCCTCCACTCACCGTCACTACCGCCTGCGCCTCGGGGGCGTCGGCGATCCAGCTCGCCGCCGACGAGATTCGCAGCGGCCGCCTGGAAACGGCCGTTGTCGTCGCAGCGGATTCGACGGTTTCGGTTGAAGGACTCCTGAGGTTTGCCCTCCTCTCCGCGCTTTCGACCCGTCAGGGTGCGCCGGAGCGGGCTAGTCGACCCTTTTCCGCCGACCGCGATGGTTTCGTCATGGGCGAGGGCGCGGCCGCGCTTGTGCTGGAGTCACCGGCCCGCGCCGCGCAACGGGGCGCCGCGGCCCTCGCCATGCTGGTGGGCTGCGGCGACGCGACCGACACCTACCACCGCACCCGAAGCCACCCTAGCGGCGACGCCATCGTCGCCTCGATGGCCGG
Source organism: Methylocystis sp. (assembly GCA_020252485.1). Taxonomy (GTDB): domain Bacteria; phylum Pseudomonadota; class Alphaproteobacteria; order Rhizobiales; family Beijerinckiaceae; genus JADCCX01. Next base: position 17,482 of record JADCCX010000064.1, on the reverse strand, counting down.
GGCCCTGCGGGACGCAGGCATGTCGCCCGACGCGGTGGATCACATCAATGCTCACGGCACGGGAACGGTCGAGAACGACAAGATGGAAGCGCTCGCAATCGGACGCCTCTTTGGCGCCCGGGGGGCGACGATCCCGGTGACGGCGAACAAGTCCCTGATCGGACATACACTGAGCGCGGCAGGAGCGGTTGAGGCGGTGTTCTCAATCCTCAGCCTCATGCATGGCCGCCTGCCCCCCACACTGAACTATGACCATGCCGACCCCGATATTCCGCTCGATGTGGTGGCGGGGGCGTCCCGTACGGCCGACCTGCGCCTGGTCCTGTCAAATGCGTTTGGTTTCGGCGGCCAGAACGTCACCCTTGCCTTTCAGAGGTCCGATGTCGCCTGACTTCCGTCTCGTCGGTGCAGCGGTTCCGCCGCCACGCCCCGCGCGCGTCGCGCCCAGGCCAATGGTGCGCGCGCTGCTAATGACGGCAGGCGGTGGGGTGGAGCATGTGGAGCGTCCGCGTCCGCCGGAGCCGCGAGCTGACGAGGTGCGTCTGCGGATGACCCATGTTGCGCTGAACCATCTCGATGTGTTCTCCGCGCGCGGCATGGCCTTCGCGCGACAGCCGCGGCCCCTGGTGGCGGGGTGTGAAGGGGTGGGCGTCGTCATCGCAGTGGGGCTCGGCGTCGACCCGTCACTGCTCGGCGTGCGCGCAGCGGTCTATCCAGGCCTTACCTGCGGTGAGTGCGCCGCCTGCCGCGCCGGTCGGGAAAACCTTTGCCGGGATCCTGGCGGGATTATGGGATTTCATGTCGATGGGCTGGCCGCTGAGGAGGTTGTGGTCTCGGCGCGCCAGCTGGTGCGCGTCCCGGAAGACGTCCTGTCCGTGCACGCGGCCTGTGCGCCGCTCACCGGGGGCACAGCCGAAAACATGCTGTTCGCCACCGCTCAGCTGCAGGCCGGCGACTGGGTGCTCATCCACGGGGCCGGTTCGGGCATCGGATCAGCCGCCATTGGACTCGCTAGGGCCGCCCACGCGCAGGTCATTGCGACGGTAGGCTCGGCGTCGAAGCTTGAGCCGGCGCGGCGCCTCGGGGTCGATCATGTTGTCGACCGTTCAGCCGAGCGCTTCGAACATATCGCCCGACGGCTGACCGGGCGCCGCGGGGTCGATGTGGTGTTTGAGCACGTAGGAAAGGACACCTGGCGAGGTAGCCTGCTGTCGCTGCGGCGCGGTGGCCACCTCGTCACTTGCGGCGCAACCTCCGGGACTGCTGGCGAGACCAATTTGCTTCACCTGTTCAACCAGCAGATCCGCATCACGGGGTGCTTTGGCGGATCGCTCGTCGACGTCGAGCGCTACCTCGATCGGATGGCGGCGGGCGTCGTTCGGCCGGTCATCGACTCGATTGTCGCTCTCGATGCCTACAGCCAGGCCCTCGATCGCCTCGCAGCGCGCGATGTGTTCGGAAAAATCGTTCTGGAGCTGCCCGCGTGACAGCCAGCGCGGTGCTCACCCTTGAACTCTACGGCGACACTGCGGTCATTCGTCCCGCACCGGACCATCGCCGCTTCGGACTGACCTGCGAAAGCATCGCGGCATTTCATCAATGCTTCGACGAACTCGACGTGACCCCGCAGGCGCGTCATCTCGTGCTGGGCGGGCGCGACGGGTCCTTCTGCCTGGGCGGAACGCCTGAGCTGATCGGAGAAATGATCCGGGCGGATCCGGTGAGACGGCTCACTCTCGTGCGTTCCGTGCAGAGCATCGTGCTGCGCATACTCGGCTGTCCGCTGCTGACCATCGCCGCTGTTGACGGGCTCGCCGCTGGAGTTGGCTGCGAGATGGCGCTCGCGTGCGATCACATGGTAGCGGGTCCCGGCGCGCGCATGACCCTGTTCTACGCTCGCCTCGGTCTCGCGCCGGATTGTGGATTTCGACTCCTCGAGCGGGCCATCGGCACGCGCGCCGCCAGGACCGCCTATTTGCAGAGCCCGGTGTGGCGCGCCCCAGACCTCGTGCAGCTTGGGATCTCCGAGGAAGCTTTGGACGAGCTGCCGATCGACGCCGCCGGCTGGTCCAAGCTGGCGCAGCAGCGGTTCCGGGGGGATCGGGAGGCGTGGCGGGCCACGAAGCTGCGCGCCTGGTCGCGCGAGCGCGTCGAATGTGAAGCCGAGTTTGCCGCATGGGCCGAGGAACAGGTCGAGCGGCTGGGCGATCCCCAGGTCGAGGCACGCGTGGCCCGGATCGCAGCGATGCAGACGTTGATGTGAACTGTGCGGCCGCCCGGAGCGGTCGTCCGAAAAGGGAGGGGCGTCGTGCGCGGCGAAGAGACAGCCATCGAACCGCAGCGGCCGGGCGGCGGAGAGCTCGCACTTGGCGCGTGGCGTGAACTGCAAAGTGAGGATACCGAACTTGCCCGTCTGCTCGAAGCAGAGACCAACCGTCAGCGGACCACGCTCTCGCTTGTCGCCTCGTCCAGCGTTACCCGGCCCTCGGTCCTCGCCTGCGAGGGCGCGGTCTTCGGTAATCTGACCGCGGAAGGCTATCCCGGCTTACGGTTCCACGGCGGCTGCGTAAACGCCGATCGTCTCGAGACCCTAGCGATCGAGCGGGCCTGCACGGTTTTCAGGGCCGCCTACGCCAACGTACAGCCGCTCTCAGCGAGCATTGCCAATCAGATCGTGTTCGCCAGCCTGATGGCCCCGGGGGACACGATGCTAGGGCTCTCCCTCAAGGCCGGCGGCCATCTCAGCCACGGCGCGCGGGGAAATCTGTCCGGGCGCAACTTCCGCGCCCGCAGCTATGGTCTGAGCCCCAACGGCGAGATCGACTATGACGGCCTGATATCCTTGGCTCAGCGGGTGCGTCCCCGGCTCATCGTGGCCGGCACAACTGCCTACCCGCGCCAGCTCGACTTTCAACGGTTCCGCGCGATCGCCGACGACGTCGGCGCATGGCTGGTCGCCGATATCACCCACATCGCAGGTCTGGTCGCAGCCGGCGAGCATCCCTCGCCGGTGGACGCGGCCCACGTGGTCACTACGTGTACGCACAAGCAGATGTTCGGTCCACGCGGGGGGCTCATCCTGGTCGGGCGATCCGGCGCGCAGTCTGCGATCGACGGCGAGCCGCTCACCGAGCGCCTCCAGAAGGGCGTCTTTCCGATGATGCAGGGTGCCCCGAACCTCAACATGATCGCCGCCAAGGCCCGCGCCCTTGGCTATGCATCGACGCCGGCCTTCCGCTCGGACATGCGCCGTGTGCGCGCCTTGGCGTCCCACATTTCCGCCACGCTGCAAACGCTCGGCATGCAGCTGGTCAGCGGGGGCACTGATACACACATCGTGCTGCTGGACGTCCGGGGAAGCCTCGGCCTCTCGGGCAAGGCGGCGCAGGACACCCTCGAGTCCTGCGGCGTTGTGGTCAACAAGAACCTCCTGCCCGGCGATCCCCTTCCGGCCTCGCTCACGAGTGGCGTGCGTATCGGTTCTAACTCCATCGCGGCCCGACGCATGGACGCCGCAGGTGCCGAGGCCTGCGCGCGACTGGTTTGGGAAATCCTCGCTGAGACGGCCGCGGAGACCGGTCTGTCGCCCGGTTCCATTGAGCGGTTCCGCCGCCGCGCCGCCGACCTGTGCCGATGCTACCCGCTAGCGTACGATCTCTGAAGCCCGCACGGCGCGCATCGTGAGGTGCGACCGCAGACCGTCGGCGAGGGTCCCGAGCGCCGCATCATCGTGTGCGCCGGGAGGCACCGAAACGTGTAGCGCGCGACAGTTCCGCGTCGCAAGGGCAGCGACCAGGGCATCTGCGGCCGCGGTGTGCGGCGGAGCCGCGCAGACCAGATAGTCCGCCACCGAACCGCTGGCTGCACAGAGGCGCTCGGCGATCCGAGTCGCCCATCCTTGAAGGCCGCCGTCGGGGCCCGGGGCCGCCCAGATTTGCGCTGTCTCCAGGCTTGCCGCGAACGCGCCCAGGCGGACCGCCGCCTCGGGTCGCGACGGGACGTAGGCCAGGACGGGGCCCCTCGCCTGGGGTCCTTCGCGATAGTCGAAGAGAAGAGGATCGCCGCCCGCCTCCCGCACCGCTGCGGAAAGGGCCTGAAGCGTGGGACGTCGGACAAGATCGGCCGCATCGACCGTGCGCGGCAACTGGCCCAGGGCCCGCAGCATCCCGAACGAGTCCATGCCGAGTTCCAGGAGATCGGCCTGTGGATCAATACCAGCGACGCCGAGGATGTCGGCGAAAACGGCACGGACACCCTGCTGGACTGCGTCCTGCGGCGTCGCAACGGCGTACGCTGGGGCCTGCGCCTGCGGTGGCGGAAGCGCCTTTCGATCGACCTTCCCGTTGGGTGAGAGCGGGAGGGCGTCGAGGGACGTGAGGACGCCTGGCGTCATGTGCGGCGCAAGGTGTTCACGCAGAATGTCCCGGACACGCTCGAGCGCCTTGTCATCAAGGCGAGGCGTGACGTAGCCCACCAGACCGTTCGCGCCGAAGCCCGCAATGTAGCGGACCGCGGCGTCCTCGATGCCCGGTCCACGCCGGAGCACGGACTCAATCTCTCCCAGCTCAACGCGTTGTCCGTTGATCTTCACCTGGAAGTCCGATCGCCCGAGCAGCTCGAGCTGTCCGGAGGCGCGCCATCGCGCGATATCGCCGGTGCGAAAGAGCCGTGCGTCGGGGCCCCCGAAGGGATCCTGTACAAAGCGGTCGCGGGTGAGGTCGGGACGGTTCAGATACCCATCACCGACCCCTACTCCGCCGAGGAAAAGGTCGCCAGCCACGTTTATCGGTTGTGGGCGCATCCGGGCGTCGAGGACATAGGCGGTCTGATTCGCCATGGCCCGGCCGTAAGGGATGCTGGACCAGTCGGGATCGATCTGGCCAATTTCGTAGATGGTCGAGTCCATCGAGCACTCGGTGGCGCCGCCGAGGCTCACAATGCGAACCTCGGGCGCCAGCGCGCGCAACCGGTCGGCCATGTCGAGCGGAATCCAGTCGCCCCCGAGCAGGGCAAGGCGGAGGGCGGGAAGCCGAGTGCCGCGGGCCTCCAGCTGCTCCAGCACGAGGGTGAGGAGAGCTGGCGCGGAATGCCAAACAGTGGCCTGTGACGCTAGGAGGTGGGAGGCCCAACGCCGTGGGCTGGGCTGACCTTGTGTGTCGACGAGGATGAGTTCCGCGCCCGCGGCGAGCGTTCCGAACACATCAAAGGCCGACATGTCGAAACCGATGGAAGACACGCCGAACACGCGATCGCCCGCGCCGATTCCGAAGCGGCGCACGAGATCGAGGAAATTGTTCGCCCGCCCGCCATGATTCAGCACCACGCCATTCGGCTCACCCGTCGAGCCGGACGTGTAGATCACATAGAAGGGGTCCGCGAGGTTGATCGGCGGGCGCAGACTGGAAAGCGCCGTTCCGCCGGCCACCGCGCCGGGTGCGAGAAGGACCTTCGGGCCGGCGATGTCGTCTGCAAACGGCTCGCAGGTGAGCACCAGCTTGGCCTCGGAGTCGAGCGCCATGAACCGCCGGCGCGCCACCGGCAAGGCCGGATCCAGCGGTAGATAAGCTGCGCCGCTCAGCGCGACAGCGGTCAGGGCTGTCACCACGCGGCTATCCCGCGGAAGACAGACCCCGACAATGTCGCCGCGGCCAACGCCGTGGTCCGCCCTCAGGCGACTTGCCAGTGCACCCGCTCTATCAAGCAGCTCGGCGTAGGTCAGATCAGCGTCCACGCACCGCGCCGCGCCCGACGCCGGAGCCGCGGCGGCCGCGGCGACGAACAGGTCGAGTAGACTGCGGTCGGGCAAGGGGGCATCCGTCGCGTTCAATACTGAGGTCAATCGTCGCCGCTCGTCCGCATCGAGCAGATCGAGTTCCGTAGCCCGTTGGTCTGGGGCGTCGGCCAGGGCCATGAGGAGCGTGCGAACGGAGTGCAGGATGCGGGTCGCGTAGGGCCGGCCGATCAGGTCGGTTCGGTGCTCGGCCTGCAGCGTCAACTGCGCCCCGTCGTCCAGGACGTGAAGGGTGAGATCATGGGCGAGCGCCCCCGCGGTCACCGGTTGCCACGACAGCGCCTGACCGGCGCGCGTGCGCGGCGGCGTTCGCCAAAAACGGCAGTGGACCTGGGCCGCCCCTATGGCGCGGTCCAACGCCGAGGCTGCAGCATCCGCGAGCGCATCACGGAACGCGGCTCCTACGGCGCTCCGCGCGGCCTTGAGCTCCCCAGCTGCGGCCACGACGGCGTCGCGCGAGGTCGCCTCCGGCCCTAGCTCGAGCCGGATGACCCCGACAGACTCTCGCGACATGCTGCCGGTCGTTTCCGGCTCCGGACCGCTTACGCCGAGCAGGGGCGCGTCAAGGCCGCTATAGCGTTGCAAGACAAGCCAGACGCCGGCGACGACCACCGCCTCAAGCGGCGCCGCCGCCGCCGCGGCGAGATCCGCTAGGCGGCGGCGATCACCGCGCGCCAACGTCAGGCGCGACTCGCTCGCCGGCCCGGTCGGTCGTGAGGAGCGGCGCCGCTCCGGCGGAAAACTTGAGACTGTGGGCCGCCCGTCGAGTGCTTGGCGCCAGTCGCGCGCCGGACCGGCGTGGTCCGGCTCCAGGGCCGCTTCGGACTCCATCTCTCCGTCCAAGGCCTGGGTGAGCCGAAGCAGCAGCTCGCTGCGATCGCACACGGCAGGGTGGGTGACCGCCACCAGCCAAAGCTCATCATTCGACACTTTGCACAGGCTTAGCCTCAGAACGGGCGCCGCCTCCAGATCGAAGGGAGCAGCCGCCAAGCGCCGGGCAAGGCGCCGCGCCGCCCTCAAGGCCCCCGTCCGCCCCCGCTCGCGCAGGTCCTGATGGTCGATCTGCAGGCGCGCGGGACCTTGTATGAGGCGCGGTTCCACGCCCGGCGCTATCGCCTGCCCACTCAAGCCTTCGCGCGCGAAGGCCGTCTCCAGTCGGTCGGCGAGTCGTCCGGTCTCGCACGGCCCTCGCAGCCCGACCCGTACCGCGATATTGAACAGGGATCGCAGGCGCAGCGTGGCGTCCAGGAACCAGACGGCTCGTTGACCCGTCGTCAATGTCGCACGCACGATCGCCTCGCCCTGCAAACAGTTGCGTTTTCTAATATCAGAACCGATAGTGGCGGACAACGCGGGACACCGCGTATTGGCTGAATGACGCCTTTCGGGGGAAGTCCATGGCTTGTGACATCCTGCTGCTCAGTCCGTGGAGCGAGCCGGTTACCGTGAGTCCCGGCTACCAGCTCATCCGACGCGAGCTGGCGGAGTGCGCCGGGGAACTGACCCGGAGCCGTCTGGACACCTACCTGCAGCGCTATGCCTCGACTGCGGCCCGCGTGACCGACGTTGCGCGGTTCTGGGACCAGTTTCTCTACTCGTCCCTGGCGCCCTACTGCCCGGGCCTGCTGAGCTTGGCTGCGGCCTTGGAAGCTGAAGGATTTTCGGTTGCATGCGCCTGCCTGGATGTCGAACGCGAGCGCGACGCCTATGCGGGTGGAGACTGGCTGGAGCGGACCCTCGCGCGACTCTGCGATGGCGTACGCCTCGCGGTCGGGGTCACCTCCGTCACGCCCGAGTTCGATCGTGCGGTGACCGTACTGGAGACCGTAAAGCGGCTACGTCCGAATCTGCGGACCCTCATCGGCGGCACCCACGTCACCTACCTGGACGAGGAGCCCGCACGTCATCCTGCCATCGACGTGGTTGTCCGCGGCGAGGGTGAGGCAATCGCCTGCGAGATCGCGAGACGCTGGCGCGACGTCCTCCCGATCGACGACGTCAAAGGCGTCACCGTCTTCCACGAGGGCCGAATCGTTCGCAATGCTTCGCCGCCGCTGATCAACCTCAAAACGGCGCCCATCCCAGCCTACCACCTCATCGACGAGTTCTCGCGCGACCGCGTGAAGCTCACGCCGACCTACACCCGTGGATGCCCTTACGGCTGCAGCTACTGCGTGGAGTCGATCTTCTTTGAGCGTCGGGTCCGCCACAAGGACCCGGTGCGTTTCGTGGACGAGCTTGAGATCATCGCCGAGCGCTTCGGCTGGCGCGGCATTCATATCGCCGACAGTACTTTCGGCATCGACCGAAAAGCCACGGCCGCGCTCTGCGACGAGCTTGAGAAGCGGCGGCTCAATGCGCTCTTCAGCATCAACGTGCGGCCGAACCTCTTCTCCTACCTGGGCGAGGAACTGGTGGCGCGGCTAGTCTCCCTGGGGTTCGTGGAGTTTTACCTCGGCGCCGAAACCGCCGATGACGACCTGATCAAGGCCCTTCAGCGCAGGCAGTCCTTTGGAGAACTCATGGACTGTCTCACCCGGCTGAAGGCTCTGGGCGTGCCTTTCGTGAAGCTCTACCTGATGGTCGGCATCCCCGGGGACACGCACGAAGGCCTCCAGAAGACAATCAATTCTGTCCGCCTGATGATCCGCGAAGACCTGATCTTCTATGCAACCGCGAAATTCTTCGTGCCAACTCCCGGCACTGAGCCCTATGCGCAGTTCCAAGTGCCGGAGGGACCAGGCCAAGCCGGTAGCTGGTCCCGGTACGAGCGGTACAATTATCCGCCCTGGTATCCACATGACGAGCTGACGCCGATGGACCTCGACCACTATCTTTGCCTGATCCAATCCGTGCAGCTCCGGGAGTATCTCGGGAAGCTCGGCCGCAAGCCCAGTGAGATGACCTCGCGGGCGCGGGATTGGGCCGCCGAAGCCTATCTGAAGAAGCAGTACATGTAGGCGACAAGCCCCAGGGAGAAGAAGCGTGAAGGCTGATGTTGCGTTTATCATCCGGTGCGACCGCGAGCTGCAGGAGCATGGTTTCCGGCAGTACACGGTGGAGACATCGCGGGGGCCCTTGGAGCGGGTCTATTTGGCCAAGGTCCACGGCGTGGAGGTTGCCGTCATCTACGGCCGCCATGAGGAGAAGCGGGTGCCCACCGCCGGGATCGACTTCATGAAGGTGCAAGAGGCCCTGAACCGTCTGGGTGTCAAGATCGTGATCGGCAGCTTCATCACCGGCTCGGTCAAAGCCACGGGGCGGCGTGGCGAACTCTACATCCCCGACGACATGGTCTCGGTAGGCGGCGGCTACGCCCAGAGCCTCTACAACGAGGAGAAGTTCCGCAATCTGGACGCGCTGCGGATATTCTGCGCCGCGACCCGCACCATCCTGGCCGAGACCGCAAAAGCCGAAAGCATCCCGGTCGTCGACGGGGGGATTTACGCTAGCTTTTACGGCTTTCCACGCTTCGAGACCGCCTCGGAACTCGCGATGTATGAGGCCCTGGGCTTCGACATCGTTGGCCAGACCCTGGATCCAGAGGCCACGCTCTCCCGGGAGTCCGCCTGCTGCTACGCGGCACTGTGCGTGACCATCGACGACGTTGAGGTCCGCACGCGCAAGGCCGAAGGCGACGCCAAATTCTGCGATGACGAAATCCGGCGCTGTGTCGATGAAGGCCGCGACCAGATGGCGACGATCATGTTCGCTGCACTGCCGGCGCTCGCTCGCTTCCTCGATCCGACGGACTGCGCCTGCCGCAAGGATTTCCACCACAAAGGCGCCGACTACATCATGCGGCCCCGACCGGCCTTCGATGTGCCCTACGGCGGCATCATTTGAGACCGCCTTCGATCCTCCTTCGCTAGCCCGGCGACATGCGGTCGTTCCGCGAAACCCCTGTCGGAGGGATCGAGCGAGCTCTGGCGGCGCGGTGGTCGAAGGGTGTCGCCCTGCGGGCGCTGGGCGGCTATCTCGGCCGCAATCAGGTCTTCGCCGATGACGCGCTCGACTTGGTGGTGAAGGTCTTCCACCACCAGCCCCTTCTGCGTGCTCACCGGGAGGCGACCATCGCGCGTGGCCTGGGCGGGCGGGGTTTGCCAATCGCCCGCCTCCTCGATCATGGGGTCTTCGACGACGGAGCGCCGTGGATAGCAGTGCAGCGCCTGGCCGGGACGCCTTTGGAGCCGCAGCGGCCGGACATGCCTCAAGCCGTGATTCCGCACCTTTATGCGGACCTGGGACGCTTGTGCGCGGGCCTGCACGAGGCGAAGTGTCCGGCGGGCCTGCACCGTCAGGACAAGGGCCGCAAATATGCGCGCGCGCGAGCCAAGGTGCTGGCGGCCGACCGGCCGCCCGGGCCGCTGCTCGCGGCGGCCGCGGCGCGTATGCTTGAGCTCCAGGACCGTGTCGCCCGACCGCAGCGTCCGGTAGTGGTCCACGGCGACTTCTCGGGGCGTAATCTGCTGGTGCTAAACGCTGACGCTGAGCCGAGGATCACCGGCCTAGTGGATTTCGAGATGGCCCACCTTGGTGATCCGATGGCCGACGTGGCGAAGGTAGCGTTGAAGGAATTTAGCGATCCCCGCAGCAGAGTCGGGTTCCTGAACGGCTATTTCGCGGGGCGCCGGCCCTCGCTGAGCGAAGTGGAGGGGTTCGAATATCATCTACTCGGCCTGGCCTTCGAAATCTGCAATTGGGCGTGGGGCGACGACCGGCCGTTCTATGACCAGGCGGTGGATATGCTGGCGCGCACGCTGGACAACGACCCCATCTTTCGGCTTGAGGGCTAGGAGAGCGCGATGACGGCCGACCTGGCGGCCCCGGATGAGTTGCTGGCGGCGCTCGACCGCATGCTTCGTGATGAAGCCCTTAGCACAAAGCACGGCGGGGGGACCTACGTCCGGCGGTTCGAGCAGGGCTTTTCCCGGCTGCTCCGCGTCGAACGGGCGCTCAGCCTGAACTCCGGGACCGCGGCGCTGCATGCCGCGCTCATCGGCCTTGGCGTCGGCCCCGGCGACGAGGTCATCGTCGATCCCCTCCTCCGTTTCGCCGCCGTGGCAGCGCTCCGGGTCGGGGCGAGCCCGGTGTTCGCAGACCTCGATCCGCAGTCATGGCTCATGGATCCCGAGAGTGCGGCACGGGTGCGTACCGCGCGCTCGCGCGCCATCGTCGCCACTGCCTTTTTCGGCCTGCCCACGGATCCGTGCGCTCTCACAAAAGCGACGGGCGGCCTGCCCGTGATCGAGGACTGCGCTCAGGCCCTGTTGGCGCGGCGCGACGGCCGGACGGCGGGCTGCGGGGTCGCCGCAGGCGTCTTCAGCTTCCAGAGTTCCAAGCATCTGAGCACCGGCGAGGGCGGGATGATGGTGACGGCCGACCCTGAGGTCGCACTGCGCGCCCTCGAGTTGCGCGAACACGGCTGGCGGCCAGGCCGGCGGAGCGAAGACTGCGGGCTCGGCTGGATGTACCGCATGCCGGAGCCCTGCGCCGCAATCGGCGCGGCGCGGCTTGCCGCAGTGACGGAGCGCGTCGCGCAGCACACCGCGATTGGATGCTGGCTCGATGCGGCCATCGAGGATATCGCATGGCTCTCACCGCAGGCCGCAGGGCCAGAGGTGACACACGCACGCTGGCGCTGGGGAGCTGCCGCCGAGTCGCCGAAACGGCTGGCCAATCTGCTCCAGCGCCTGCAGCCCCATGAACCACGTCTTGAGGTCGGGTTCTGCCATCCGGGCCCGATCTATCTGCGCTCGTTCCTACAGGATCTTGCGGCGGCGCAATCCCAGCCGTGGACGCCGGGCCTTTGTCCCGTTGCCGAACGCCTGACCGAGCGTTTGCTTCATCTCCGCATCGACCTGCGCCACGGTGAGGCCGCCTACCAGCGCCTCGCGGAGCAATTACACACAGCGGCGCGGGCCTGTTGAGACCGTCGGCGCGTCTAGGAGGAAGGAGAAAAAGCTGATGTCCGATCCGGCTCCACCGCCCGGCGCCAAGCGGCCCCATGACCTACATCTGGCGCGCTCCGCCGAAGACCTCCTGGACCGCCTTGTTCAGCGGGGAATCGACCCGCTCGCGATCGCCCACTCGCGGATCCAGCCGGGGACGCAGTGCGCGATTCTCGCCGGAGGTTCGCTCACCGAGGGAACAGGCTCGCCGGTCTCCGACCTGGATCTGCTGATCCTCCACGACCAAGCGTCGCATTATCTCGAGCAGCCCGGCGGGTTACAGGTTCGCCGCGGTTGCGGGGTTAGTGTGAACGACATCACGGAAGGGGTCGAGATTGACCTCGAGTACTACGCCTGGGATGCCCTGCGACCCCTGAAGCTCTCGCTCCTTCAGGCCGCCTCCGTCGTGCGTCAGGGCTGCGGCGCGCTACCGTTCCTCGAAAAGGCGGAGGAGCGATTCCTCCACCGGCTACAGCACGGATGGATACTGGCCGGACCGGAGATGGTCGACACCTGGCGTCGTTCGCTCCGGTCCGACCGGCTCGGTCAACTCGTGGCGCTGAAGAATCTGGTGATCTGCGCAGACATCATCGAGGACGCCTGGGCCGCGCTCGGCTCCGGGACCCGCGAGGCCGCCTATGCGGGCCGCAACTGCGTCGAATACCTGATGCTTGCCCTGGCCGGCCTGACCGATCGGACCAGCCCGACGCGTCGCTTCCTCTTCCGGTACCCCACAGCCCATTTGAGCCTCGACCTGGCGGCGACGTGGCACGAGGGGCTTGATCTGCTAGCCGCGGACCTGGCCGCGACCAAAGACGCCCAAAAGGTTTACCTTGTGGCCGTCACGCGGTTTTTCATTCAGGTCCGGGACCACATCGCCGCCGATTCTGCGCTCGCCCCCTTTGCGGACCAGGTGTTGGGCGCGCTGCCCCAGAGGCCGCCCTCCGGCGACATCGATCAGGCTTGAGCCTGCGCCTGCGCGCCAGAGCGTTCGGCGGCACGAAAGGTCTCGATAGCTTCGTGCACGAGGCCGACGTCGCGGGCGACCGCGTCGAACTCCAGTTCCTGCACCCGCGCCACCGCGGCAAGGCCCCGGATCAGGTGGCTGTGAATGGCCGCGCTGTCGCGGACCAGGATGATCGGGCGATCGAGCGCGCTCGCCCAGCCAAGCTCGACACAGGTGCCATCAGTTCGCATTGGGCCCCCGCCCGGATCATTGGGAAGGACGGCGACAAAGGCGTCGGCCATGCGCATCCAGGCGATGTCCCGCCGTGACACGGCGTTCCATTCGGTGGACATGTCGACTTCGCCATAGGCTTCGACCCTATGGGCGGATAAGGTCTTCAGGCCGCGGGCCTCAAGGTCGAGCAGCAGCTGCTCAATGAGGCCTCGCGTCGGGGCGTGGAAGGACCCCTTCGTTACCGCGTGCTGGATCGGGCCCCCGACGAACACAACGTAGGACAAGACGGCTCTCCTCAGACTTTTTCGGATTCGGCAGCGAGGCCCCCGTCGTCGGCGAACCGCCCCCAGGCTTCCCCGAGGCGTTCGGCGGCCGACAACCGCAGAAATTGGGTCCCCGCCAGGACAATCTCCAACGACCCCGGCCCGGTCTGGGACGGCAGCAGCACGTCCCAGTAGGGCGCGGCGTCGTCGAGCCGGGTCCGCAAATGGAGCGCAAGCTCGTCCAGGCCTTCGGCGGCCGGGATTTTCGACCACGGCGTGGGGGATCGGTCGCTTTTCGGGGCCAGCAGGACCACAGCGCCGAGTGATGCTCCGGGCAGGACGTGTTTGCCGAACACCGACGCGAGCTCGCTGGGCGCAAAATAGACTTCCTGCGGATCATAACGGCCGTGACCGCCGGAAGGCCGGCGGTCGGGATCCAGGGTGACACGGTAACCGCGTGCCGCGCCGGGCTGGCCGCCCTCCCGCAGAAGCCGGCTGAGGCGCGGGCTGCGGGCCAGGGCGCCGATGCGCACCGGTGCCGACTGGGGCGATCCAGACACGAACGGCCCAGATGGACCGCGGGAGATAAAGACCTTGTCGTTGCTGATGAAGTCCGCGCCGGGCAGGTTCTCGAGCGCCCAGACCAGGTTTGAGGTCTTCCCGAGGCCCTTGTCGCCGCAGATCACATAGGCCCGACCGGCAACGGCGATCGCCGCGGCGTGGAGGCAGATCGCCCCGCCGTCAAGCTGGGCTCGCGCGGCCAGCGCACGCACTCCGCGACCTTCGTTGATCAGGTCCTCTACCGCGTCGCCCGGCGTCAGCATGCGCCACGCCGCGCCGGGGCGCGGGCGCAGAAACAGGATCGGCGCGCCGTCCTGGCGTAGCGGGTAGCGCGCACGCCCGAGACCGACGCCGTCGTCGGTCTCGAAGAACAGATAGCCCTCGCCACGCGCCAGAACCTCTGGCGCGTGAGGTTGACCTGACCACAGCCGCCACTCAAGCGCGCGCCAGGCGGCCGCGGCGCGATTGTGGAGGTCGCCGTCGCGCAGGATGGCGAATATGGCCTCTGCCCCTGTTCGGCGGGGTTCGAGCGCGTAGAACGGATGGACATAGGTTTCCAGGGTGGCCGGGTCGCCGACGGCGCCGAACGGCTGGCGGAAGCCGTGCCCCGCGAGGTCGAACGCGCCGAGCCTCGCCTCGTCGACCTCCGCAGCCAAGGCGAGGACTCCGGTCGAAGGATCCTTTTCGAAGTCTGGCTCCAGAACCCGCCATTCGCCATCAAGGCATAGTAGCGCCGAGGCGGCGTGGGACGGAATCGTGAGCATCAGCCGATCGCCCCCCGCCGTGCGGCGTGGGCTGGCCTCGCGCGCAAGGTCGCGGGCCGTTCGGTCGCCAGCCGCCAGCCGCGCATGGGCATGCGGCGAGAGCTCGATCCGAACCCCGGATGAGCCTACGTCGCCGGGCCCCCGGCGGTTGGGTCCCATGGGCTGGAGATCAGGCCTCGGCGCGGCCAAGAGTTTCGTCCGTGCGCGGAGTTGTCGTCGCCTCGGCTTCGCGTTTGCGATAGGCCTCAAGCCAAGCCAGCTTGGCAGTATAAAAGGGATTAGGGCGGCAGATCAACTGAGAGGCGGAAGTGGCGACCAGGCGGCCTTCCTCATCCCAGATCCGGGTCGTGGCGCCTACGAGGCCGCGCGACGCAATCGGCGCCACCCCGTCAATCAGAAGCCAGGGGGTAGTTTTAGGGAGGGCGTGAAACTGGACGTAGAGATCGAGATTCGGCGCGACCCAGCGGTTGGCCCAGTCGATGCTTGCGGCGAGCGAGCTGTAAGGTGCGAGGTCCGCCCAGAGCAGGAGGCGCGCGACTGCGGCTCGGTCCGATAGCGGCAGTTCGGCCGCCTTGAGCCGGAGCCAAGCCTGATAGACGGGGTCGAAGGGGTCCGGGGTGTGCCGAAAACGCACGGGGCGCATGTCGACGTTGCGCCAGTAGACCGGCTCGGCGGCGATGTCATAGGCGAGCGTATCGTAGCTCTCAAGCGCGTCCGGACGCGGCGGTGCGGGATAGTCCGCGAATCGATGCTCGAAGCCTTCGACGTTCTCCGCGAGGAGTGACGCTGTGGCGATCAGCACCGGTTTGCCGTTCTGGCTCAGGGTAGCCCGCAGGACCTCCGCCGTCCGGGACCGGCGCAAGGCCTCAACTGCGATCTCGCAAGCCCCGTGTACGGCCGACCGCAGGTAATGACAGTGGAATGAGGCGGGGATAGGTAGCGCCTTCTCGGCGTCCATCGCGGCGTAGGCAACGGCCGCAAGATAGCCACCGTTCGGCGTGAAAATGTCCCAATGGGAAACCAGCTCCGCCAAGTAGACGGCTCCTGATCGGACGACATCAAAATCCTGCTCGAAGGATGACATGCTTCCTCCTACCGTTCGGGGTCGGCGCGCCCCTTTGGTTGAGTTCACCCTCGAAGCGCGAAGGTTGTCAATACACAACCTTCTTGCGCCACGGCTCCGAAGTCAGGTTAACGGCGGTTGCGGGTTGAGTTGAGAGGTGAGTCTCTTTGGCGGCTGATTCGGAGGGCCGCCATGGAAGACATTTCGTTGGGCTTTGGGGAGCGTTCTCGGCTGCGGGTGCTGCTGGAGGGGTTGTCGCAGATCGTTGATGATCGACCGGCGCACAAGGTTGCCTATCCGCTTGCGGAAATACTGCTGCTAGCGGTGTACGGGACGATCGCCGACTGCGATGATTACGACGCCATCGCCGACTGGGGCGAGACGAACCTGGACTTCCTGCGCGGGTTTCTGCCTTATCACCATGGCACGCCCTGCGGCCGCTGGCTGACGATCATGATGAACCGGATCGATCCGGGACTATTTTCGGCCTGCTTCGGCGATTGGGTGCGGGCCTGTTGGCCGGATCGGCCGGACCTGGTGGCCATCGACGGCAAGACCCTTCGCGGCAGCCATGACCGCAGCGCTGGACGCCCGGCCCTGCACCTGGTCTCAGCCTTCGCCACCAACGCCCGCCTGGTGCTCGGCCAGGAAGCCGTGCGCGAGAAATCCAATGAACTCAGCGCTATTCCGGTGCTTCTCGAACGGCTGGCGCAGGACGGCGGCCTGGAGGGGGCGGTGGTCAGCCTCGACGCCATCGCCTGCAATCCCGCCGTCGCACAGGCCATCCTTGAGGCAAAGGCCGATTATCTGCTGGCTGTAAAGGCCAACCAGCCGACCTTGCGGGCCGAGATCGAGGCCGCCTTCGCGGACCTGCCAGCCGAGGCGGTGGAGCGCCATGCCGACATCGACAAGGGCCATGGCCGCATTGAGCGGCGCGAGGCGGCCGTCGTGCGCGACATCGACTGGCTGCACAGCGAGCGCCGCTTCCCCGGCGAACTGCGCCTGCCCCGACTGGTCGCCATCGTCCGGGTCGAAAGCCGCACCGAACTGAAGGATCGATGCTGAAGAGACACCCGCTACTATGTCACCTCCGCCCGCCGATCCGCCGAAGCCCTCGCCCAGATCGTCAGACAGCACTGGGCCATCGAAAACCAGCTCCACTGGACCCTCGACGTGGTCTTCGATGAGGACCGATCCCGACTGCGCAAGGGACATGGGGCCCGAAATATGGCCGTCGTCCGCCACTTCGCCCTCAACCTGGTCCGACACGCCAGCGAGGACCTCAAACCAAAGAGATCGGGGCTGCGACGAAAAACCACCAAGCCCCCAGCCACCCAAACCACCCCCATCAAACGCCGCCGAAAACTCGCCGCATGGAGCCCAGCCTACCTCGCCGCCGCCCTAAACCATCCCACCGTTAACCTGGATTCCTAGCCCTGCTTCTTGCGCCTAGCGCGGAGGCGGGCGCGCGCAGCCCGCAACCGCACTGCATAGATTTCCGGTGCCGCAAGCAACGCTGGCGTGACCGCCAGGGTGAGCAGGGTCGAGACAGAGAGACCCCAAACGATGACGCCGGCGATCTGCACCCACCACTCCGAGCCCAGAGGTCGGAAGGCGATTGTCCCAGTCGCGAAGTCGGGTGGATTTGCAGCATCAGGGGCAATAGGCCCACTACCGTCACGGCGGTCGTCAGCACGACCGGCCGGAAGCGCTGAGACGCCGCGCGCGTCGCCGCTTCAGCAGCGTTCCAGCCCTCGCGTCGCAAGACATAGAGCGGTTTCCCTGCGCTGTGAATGGGGAGGGATTCCCAAATCAGTGATGGGGTGATTCAAGCTGCATGCTGGTGAAGGAGGCCGGCATGCATGGGTCATCCTTTGTCATGTGATCTTCGAGATCGGGCGTTGGCGGC
>JADCCX010000063.1 GCA_020252485.1 Methylocystis sp. | reverse complement strand
CCCCGATGGGCGCGGGGTTGCCAATCGCTTCTTCCGTGCCGCGCTGCCCGCGCAGAAGGCGCGAGAGCCTGTAGCGGCCCGGCGAGACAAGCTCGGCGGTCGCCGCCTGCAGGATTTCCCAGGTGCCGGGCGCGCTTTCCACCGCAAAGACATTCGCCCCGCCAAGCACATCGAGGTCCGTGACGCTGACGAGCGTGCCTGAGGTGAGATCGACCAGCACCGAGTTGCCCAGATCGAAGAGGCTTACGGGGCCGGGGAAGAGCACCGAGGCGAGCCTGCCCATCCGCGCGCGCCCGTCGACGCCGGTCAGAAAGGCGAAGCTGTCGAGCGCGGGGCTGCGATACACGCCCAGCGCCCCCGGCCAGGGGGCGGCATCGGCGGCGAGATACGGGCGATGGGCGGGCACGTCTTCGCGCAGCTGTGGCAGGTCCATGAATTCGGCCACAGGCTGGCCGAAGACCACCGGGCGCGCGATGGACGCGAGGCGCGGCTCGCCCGGCGGCAGATCATAGGCCTCGCGGTCCTGCCGCACGCAGTCCAGCGTCCGCGCATCCGCATCCGCAGTCTGCGCGATCCGCATCTGCAGGGTGCGACCGTCGATCCCGAGCCCGACCACATCGCAGGGGTCGAGCGCAAGCCGCGAGGGCGGCAGCCGGAAGGTCGCCGTCTCGCGCCCCACCCAGGCCTCGACCAGCGCCCGGCGACAGCGCCGCTCGGCTTCCTCGGGCGGCACGGCAATCGCGAAAGCCTCGGCGGCGATCCGGGTGCTGTCGACCGTGATCCTGCGGGCCTCGACGATGGCAGCGTCGTAGTCCTCGTCGGCGCGCGCGATGGTCCATTTCAGGGCCTGCGGCAGTTCGGATTCCTGCGCGCGGACGATTTCCAGCGGTTCGGCTGACCCCTCGTTTCCTGGGCCCCCGCCGCCCGCGACCATCCCGTCGGGCGTGACCGACAGCGCAGGGGCCCGGCCGCGCATGACGAAGCGGATTTTGCCCTCGCTCTCGACCGCGTCGAACCCGAAGTGGCGCGCCAGCACGTCGATCGATGTGCGCGGGCTTTCCAGCGCAGAGATCACATAGCCCTCGACAGCGCCCCAGAGGCCCGAGACGTCGAGGCGGGCCGCGGACAGGCCTCCCCTTGTGCAGAGCGCGCGCACGAGCGCCGCCAGCGACACCGCGCCAAGCCGCCCGGTGAGCCAGTGGCCGAGCCGCCAGTTCGCGCCGTCTGCCCAGATATTCGACAGAGCCGGGAAGAAGGGATAGGGCCGGGCGTCCCAGGTCCAGGCGGCGCATTCCGCCAGATTCAGCATCGGCGCGCCGTAGACGCCGGACGTCGGGTTGTTCGCCGCGTTGCCCCAGAACAGCCACGAGGCTTCCAGACAGGCGCGCTGGATCGCGTCGTCGCGCCAGCCGCGCGAGAAGTAAGGCGCGAATGATTCCGAGGACTTCGGATCAACGAAGACGTTGGGCTGGTTCGATCCGCGGTCGATGGCCGGGCAGCCCAGTTCGGTGAACCAGACCGGCTTGCCCTGCGGCACCCAAGGCGTGGGCGATCCGCTCTCGGTGCCGCCGGGGCGGTTATAGTGCGGGTTGCTCCACCAGCTTCGGATATCCTTGTAACGGAACACCCAGGGCTTGCCGAGGCCTGCGTCGGTGATCGTGGTACGGGTCTGCGCGGCCCGGGCAGCGTCGGAGGCGTAGAACCAATCGAAGCCCTCGCCGCCCGCGATGTTGGCCTGCAGATGGGCGCGGTCGTGGATATCCGGCCAGGCGAGCGCGTCCAGATGGTCGGTGCCGTCGCGCCAGTCAGACAGGGGCATGTAGTTGTCGATGCCGACGAAGTTGATGTTTGCGTCGGCCCAGAGCGGGTCGAGGTGGAAATACACGTCGCCCGTGCCGTCCTGCGGCTGATGGCCGAAGTATTCCGACCAGTCGGCAGCATAGCTGATCTTTGTGCCTGCCCCGAGGATTGCGCGCACGTCGGCCGCCAGCGCCTGGAAGGCGGCGACCGCCGGATAGGTGCCTGGCCCGCTCCTGATCTGGGTCAGGCCCCGCATTTCCGTGCCGATCAGGAAAGCATCGACCCCGCCCGCCGCCGCGCAGAGGTGGGCGTAGTGCAGGATCATCCGCCGCAGGCCCCAGTCGCTGGGCGTTCCGGTGAAGGTTACCGTCGTGCCGCTGATCGAATACTGCGTCCGCAGCGCCGCCCCGAAGAAGGCGGCGATCTGGGTCGCAGCACCTGCCGTCTTGTCCGGCGATCCCGCGTAACCGGCGGCGGGCGAACAGGTGATCCGCCCGCGCCAGGGGAACACGCTCTGGCCGACACCGGCGGCGTTGGTGCTGTAGGGGTTGGGCTTCGTGTTGCCGGGTGGAATATCCATCATCACGAACGGGTAGAAGGTCACCCGCTTGCCCCGTGCCCGAAGCTCCTGAATGGCCTGCACGATGCTCGCGTCCGAGGGCGTGCCGCCATAGACCGGTCGCCCGTCAATCTGGCTTACAACCCCATAGGACCCGCGTGGCAGCCCGCCCACCGACCACGCGGGCGTGGTGGTCTTTGCCGCCACCTCGACCTTCGGCTTGACCGTGCAGACGCCCGCCCGCAGATCATCGCCGAACCAGGCCGAGACCAGCGAGACGCTCTGCACCGCCGGTGCCAGTGCCGAAAGGCGATCCAGCGAGACGTCAAGGTCCGGCACATCCGCCAGCGCGTTGCAGTTCTCGGCCCCCGAAGCCCCCGCTCCGTCCCGCCGGATCAGGCTTGTCGCATAGGCAGCCTCGCCCGAGGCCGGGATCAGCGTGACCGCCCCCACCAGCCCCTCGGCGGTATCGGCCTCGGCCAGCGGGCGGAACACCTCAAAGGACAGCTGCGGCAGGCGGTTGCCGTAGCGTTCCAGCGCCAGATCTTCGAACACCACATAGGCGGTGCCGCGATAAGCGGGCGTGACGGCGGCCCCCATCCGGGCCGCGATCAGCGGGTCGGCACCCTGGCTTTCGCTGCCGGGATACCAGCGCCAGACAACTCCGGCCATGTCCATCGGTGCACCGTCGGCCCAGATGCGCCCGATCCCTGTTATTGGGCCTTCACAAAGTGCGACCGCGAAGGACGAGGAATAGAGATACTCGGTCGTGGTGACCGTCGGCCCGCGCCGACGACCGCCCTTGCCGCCCCCGCCCTGGGTCTCGGTCGTCACGATCTCCTCGCGGAAATCGGTGGCCCAGATGATGTTGCCCCCGAGGCGCATCCGCCCGAAGAGGCGCGGAAGGACCGTGCCCTCGGTCGCGGACGTGATCCGCAGTCCGTCCAGCCGCGCGCCCTCGATGCGCTGGCCAGGTGTCAGCGAGGCCAGCAGATAGCTGTCGACCACCGAGCCGATCGAGGAACCGACCAGCCCGCCGATGGCGGAACCGGACAGCCCGAGGATCGTGCCGCCAAAGGCTCCGCCGATGGCCGAGCCGACAGCGCCGAGAACCAGCGTCGCCATGTCAGCGGGCCTCCGAAGTCGCAGGAAAGAGGAAGGCCAAGGCGATGCGCCGGGCCCAGGCGGGGGTGAGCGGTTCCTCGACCACGCCCAGCCCCTCATAGGAATGTAGGAACGTGGCGGGTCCATGGGCGGGGCCAGTCAGGATGCCGATGTGCTTGGCGATGGCGCCGCGCCGCATCCGGAACAGCACCAGCGCCCCTGGCCCGGCCTCCGCGACCGGCACCATCAGCATCCAGCGGCCCGCGCCGTCGGCCAGCACCTCGAAGGGCCCGGCCTCGCCCCAGTCGCGGCTGTAGGCGGGCACCGGCAAAGGCTCCGGCCCGACCACCTCGCGCCAGACCCCGCGCGCCAGCCCGAGGCAGTCACAGCCCGCGCCCTTCACGCTCGCCTGATCGTGGTAGGGCGTGCCGAGCCAGCCGCGCGCGGCGGCGATCACGCGGGCCGGATCGGCGGGCATCAGAGCACGCTACCGTCGTGACCGGCGTCGCGGACCGCATAGCGCAGGACCGCGTCTTGCCCCGGGATCGTCGGAAAGCCCCGGAAGTTGACCGCGTTCGCGAACTTCGCCGCGCAGGTGGCGATCCGCTTGTCGCATCCGGCCCGGATGGTGAAAGCGTGCCCGACCGCGATGGCACGGACCGGCTCGCCCAGCAGGGTGATCCGCACGTCGCTGCCCGCCTTCTCGTGGATCATGACTTCCGTCCGCCGCCCGGCATTCGGCCCGCTGGTCCATTCGACGGTGCCGAAACTGAAGAGGTTGTCGGCGAAGCCGCCGAGGCCGGAGGCGAGGAAAGCCCGGTTGCGCAGAAGGGCCAGCACCGCCCCGGTGCCCTTGTAACCCGCCGCCTCCAGGTTGACGCCGCAGCGGGCATCCCCAAGCGCCGCGTCGCAGGCCGCCTGGAACGTGCGCCCGACCGGCTGCCCGAGCGCGTGGGCCATGCTGCGCACCTCGGCCACGAAGGCCATCCGCCCGCGCCTGATCTGGCCCACATTACCCTGCCGCATCAGCACCCGCTGCGCCGTGTCCGCCCAGTTCACCCGCCACGCCTCGACCGCCGCGTTGTCCCACCGCCCGTCGATGATGTCGGTTTCGGTGATCCGCCCCGACATCAGCACGCCTTCGGCATCCTGCGCATCGACGGACAGATCGGAGCCCGAGCGGACTTCCGAGGCGATCAGCCCGCTGTCGGGCTCAAAACTGGTGCCGAGGAAGGCCAGCGTGCGGTCGTGATCGGTGAAGCCGAGGACGAGTCCGTCGGCGCGGGTGATCCGCCAGCACCACGCCAGCGTGGTCGTGCCGTCGTCCAGATGGGCCTGGAGGGCGGCGGGGAGGGATTTCATGAGGGGCAATTTCCAGTGCGATTTGATGGAAGCATTGCGCAGTTGTCGTTCGGCCTCTATGGCGAAGCCACGGCGATGTGCGGGTGCTGCGATGTCGGAGAACCAGAAAGAATCCGAAGGAGAGGCCGCGACCGAAGCGCAGCTGGACCAGGCCACGTTCCGGCTCGATCCGGCACGCTACAGTGCATTCGTCGCAGACCTTCGGAGGCCCGTCGTGCCGAACGACCGACTACGGCTGTTGATGGCGACGCCCGCACCCTGGCAAGAAACAGACGTTCGGCGCTGACCCGGATCGGCTTGCTCATCGCCTGATCTCCACCAGCGGAATGGACGTGATCGACCCGAGCCGTTCGACATCGAGCGTTACGTCCAGCGTGTCGCTGTCGAAGCGCACCGGTACGTCGAACTCGAAGCCTGCCGTTATCGCGACGCCGGAACCCGGGGCGGTGAGGAAGGTGACGATCCCGGTCGCGAGATCGACAGACCAGCCACTGCCCTGCGACACCCCGCCCAGCGCCATGACGACCGTGCCCGCGACCGGCTTTGCAATCGTCCGGGTCCAGGATTGCGTGCCCGAGGCATAACGTTTGGCCAGTTGGAACGCCGTTTGCGATCCTGTGCCCGTGCCGATCGGCTGGTCGGTTGCTGCGATGGCGGCCGTGGGTAGGCCGGAGCGATAGTCGGACCAGTCCTTGAAGCGGAAACCGTGCAAGCGGCCATTGCGGGCCTCGAAGAAGGCGACGACCGCAGCCAGATCGTCGGCACGGCGGACGCCGTAGGCGACGTCATAGCGCCGCCGGGAATTCGCCCACGACGCATTCCGCTCCTCGTCGCCCGAGGACAGGGCCACGATCTGGGTCCGCCGTTCCGGCCCGCCCCGCGCGCCCCGGCTGATCGTGTCCGGAAACCGGACCTCGTGAAACGCCATCAGAGGTTCCTCCGCCCGGCCTGCACCGCACGCGCGATATCCGCCGCAACTTGGCTCCGCGATTGCCGGAAGCTTTGCGCGTCACGGGCCTGAATCGTGACGTTGACCGCGCCCTG
>JADCCX010000062.1 GCA_020252485.1 Methylocystis sp. | reverse complement strand
TTTACGTTCTTCAAAGCCTCCGCGACATGCTGCGCAAAGGTGATCTTGAGGAAGCATTAGCCTTCCTCGAATGGCAAGCGGGCGAATGATGGATACAGCCCCAGCCATGCTCGCAGCCGATACCGCACAGATTGCGCGTTTCGTGCACGCATTATTCCGCTATGCCGATCCGGACAGCGTGGTGGCGCTACGCTCCTTTTACAACGATGCCTCCTCGGTCCATCAGATAGGCGTCTACCGCATCGCCGACGGGCTGGAGGGTTTGGTCGCAGCCGCTACTGCGCAGGCCACACGTTGCTCACAGCATCCGCGGCCGGTGGTATTCTGCCCTCCCGTGGCAACCTTCACCGAGGGGGCGCAGGCCCGCGAACAGGACCTCGTCAATGGCCTGGCACTGTCGGTCGAATGTGACATGGCGCCAAACGATGCCCGCACAAGGCTGGAGGGCTTGCTGGGGCCGGCAACGTTGGTGGTGCGCAGCGGCGGGTGCTGGACCGATGAGCAGACCGGCGAGGTGCAGGACAAGCTGCACCTGCATTGGCGCCTGACCGAACCTACACGGGATGCCGCCACGCATACAGCGCTGAAGCAGGCCCGGTCCCTGGCGGCAGTCCTGGTCGGCGGTGATCGTAGCAACGCCCCGGCTGTCCATCCCATCCGCTGGCCGGGTAGTTGGCATCGCAAGGACCGCCCCCGGCTCGCATTGATCGTTGCAGAAAACGACGCGGAGTTGGAGCTTAGCGACGCGCTTGAACGCCTCGCCGATGCCTTGCCGGCAATGGATCTGCCCGCTTCGGCAATCCTGATTGCCCACGGGGGTGAGCAACCGGAGATCGGCGAGGCCCGCGATACCTCTGTTCTGATCCAGCAAATCCTCACCGCCGCCGACTACCATGCGCCGCTGGTGGCACTGGCGATGCGCTACCTCAAAGGCGGCATGGCGCCTGCCCAGGTGGTCCTGACCCTGCGCGGCCTACTCCTCGCCGTGCCAGAGGCGCAGCGCGACATTAAGGACGGCAGCACCGTGCCAGGGCGCTGGCAGGCCCGCTACGATGACACGCCCCGCGCTGTCTCAACCGCCTGCCAAAAGCTTGGCAATGAGGGCGCCGGGCTGGACGGTGCCGGCGCATCCGTGGCCTCTAGCGATGGCGCCTGGCCAGAGCCCATCGACTTCCTGGCCGATGCCGAGATGACCGGCGCCCCCGAATTGCGGCCCGAACATTTGCCGCCTGCCATCGCGCCCTTCGTGGCTGACACGGCGGCACGCATGGGCGTTGATCCGGCGACCGTGGCGCTGGCTGCTCTGGTCACGCTCTCTAGCGTGGCGCACGAGACCTGGCGGCTGCAGCCGAAGCAGATCGATGATACCTGGCGCGAAGGTGCACGCATCTGGGGCGCGATCGTGGGCGACCCCAGCATCCTCAAAACACCGGTGATCCAGGCAGCGACCCGGCCCATCGACAACATCGACATTGTGGCCCGCGGCCGACACGAGCAAGCGATGGCCGAGTATCGTGCGGAGATTGCTGCGCTCAAAGCTGACAATGCACCGCCCGGTAGCGGGCCGCCGCCGCCGCGTCTCGATCGCTACCTTGTGGAGAACAGCACGGTGGAGGCGCTGACTGAAGTGTTGCGCGACGACCCCGAGGCCAAGCAGCGGGTGCCGATGGGCAAAGTGCTGATCCGGCAGGATGAGATGAGCGAATGGCTCGCCAACATGGACCGCTATCGCGCTGGCGGTCGAGGCGGCAGTGATCGCGGCGCCTATTTGCGCCTCTATAATGGAACGCGCTTCGTGGTGGACCGCGTTGGCCGCGGCACCTTATCGATCTCAAGCTGGTCCGCCTGCATCATCGGCGGCATCCAGCCGGAGCCGATCCAGCGCATTGCGCGCGAGGCTGCCGATGACGGCCTGCTGCAACGCTTCTGCTACGCCGTGCCAGCGCGCCAGGATCGTGGCGTCGATCGCAAGCCCGATCACGCATCAACCGAGCGTTACTATGGAGTAGTGAACACGATGGCCGGCTTGCTGCCGCCGTCGGCGTTGCCCGGGGCAGAGCCGCGGGTGGTGGTCCTTCATCCAGATGCTCAAGTGCATCGCTTGGCGATCCTGGATCTGGCCGAAGCCGTTGTCGCGATGCCGGATACATCGAGCCGCATGAAATCGGCACTTGGCAAATGGCCAGGGCTGTTCGCGCGGATGACGCTGCTTTTTCAGCTAATCGATCATGCAGATGCGCTGCATCTAGGCATCGCGCCGCCCAATGTCATGGTGGTGCCTGAGACGGTGGCGCGGCGCAGCGCGGCTTATATGCGCGATGTGCTGCTGCCGCATCTGCTGCGGGCTGAGGCGGTGATGTTCTCCAGCGTGCTGTCTGGTCATGCCCGCTGGATCGCGGGTTTCATCCTGTCGCGCGAGGACGGGCGCCTCGCTTTGCGCGACATTGTTCGCGCCTATGGTCCCCTGAAGGCGCCGGAGCAGCGCAACGAGCTGCTGAGCGTCATGCAGTCGCTGGAGACCATGGGCTGGCTGAAGGCCGAAGCACAGGAAAATCCGGCGCGGCCGCCGACGGCTTGGGAGGTCAATCCGCTGGTGCGGGAGCGATTCGCGCGCCGGGCCGCGGAGGAACGTACTGCGCGGCAGCTGGCCAAGGCGCGCATCGCTGCGACGCTGGCACGCGTGGGGCAGACGCAGGGCGCCACAGAAGACGAGGACAATGATTCATCAGTCGTACTGGGGGTAGGATGATGTATCTCGAAGCAGCAGGCGCGCGG
Organism: Methylocystis sp.; assembly: GCA_020252485.1. Lineage (GTDB taxonomy): Bacteria > Pseudomonadota > Alphaproteobacteria > Rhizobiales > Beijerinckiaceae > JADCCX01. The sequence continues at coordinate 199 of JADCCX010000062.1, read as the reverse complement.
CGTCGCAACCTTGCCGTACCGCACTCACCTGATTCCCACCCGCAGGGGGCAGGTATGCTTTCTCGGCAAGGCAACACGTTGAAGCACTCGGATCGAATGCCCAGCGGCGGGAAGTCGATCGGCGCGCCACGCGACATCCCTGGCGTCCCCCAACGCGATGCGGAGGCCATCAGCGCATGATGAACGTGGCCCCGAATCC
>JADCCX010000061.1 GCA_020252485.1 Methylocystis sp. | reverse complement strand
GATGCCGAACCTTCGCGGTCTCTCGATGGTGAAGGCGGCCAGACCGGCAGCACGGAGGCGCTTATCGCTGCCGAGTGAGCGTTTGATTACGACTACCGGAAGGCCGGGCCGGAACCTGAGTGTTTTGCGCCTGGCCTTTCATCGTGGGCTTCTGCCGTGCCTCTCCCGCTTGACGGCATCGAGCCGTCGCGCCGGATTTTGGCTGGTTGAGCTAGTCCCATATACGCCCTTTACGAACTGTTTAGAGGTAGGTCCTTACCGGACTTAAGTGCTCGGAAGCTGACACGACGCACTTTACGGAACGTATGACGCAAAAAAGCTTCATTCGGGCTCCGCCGCTGAGTCCAGCCGTCCGTCCCGCAGGAAAAAAATCCGATCGAAGCGGTCAAAGATTTTGTCATCATGTGTTACGGCGATAATCGCTGCGTTCTGTTCGTTCGCCAGCCGGCGCAACAAATCCATGACAATGCCCGCACGCTTGGAGTCGAGCGCGGCGGTAGGCTCGTCGGCCAAGATAATGCGGGGATTGTTCGCCAGGGCCCGTGCTATGGCCACGCGCTGCGCCTCGCCGCCCGACAGCTTGGCCGGCATCGAGGCGCTTCGGTGGCCGACCTCGAGATAGTCCAACAGTTCGAGCGCCCGCTTGCGCGCCATGGTACTGTCCGCCCCGGCCAGTTGCAGGACGATGGCGACATTGTCTGTTGCGTCGAGGAACGGCAGCAGGTTGTGGAACTGGAAGATGAAGCCGATCTTGTCGAGTCGGAGCTTGCGCAGATCGCCCCGGCTCCACCGGCCCTCCTCAATGACGCGCTCGCCATCAAGGTCCAACGAACCGGACGAGGCGTCGAGAATGCAGCCGATCACATTCAGGAGTGTGGTCTTTCCCGAGCCTGAAGGCCCCACCAGCGCCACCACCTCGCGCGGGCGGATCTCCAGCGAGACCTCGCGCAGCGCATCGACTCGCGTCTCGCCTTCGCCGAAATGCTTGGAGATGCGGTCCACCCGCACCAGAGGCGCTGGTCGCTCCGGCACCGCCTAGCCCCCCAGCGCAGTCGCGGGATCTACCCGCAGCGCGGCGCGGACGCCCAGACCGCTCGAGAGCAGGCACACGGCGAACACTACCGCGCCCAGAGCCAGCACGTTGTCAGGCTCCAGGATGACGCGGCGCGGGAAGTAGTCCTTGATGTTCATGATCAGCAGCGCGCCCGTGAAGTAGCCGATGAAGCCCAAGGCCAGAGCCTGCTGCACGATCATGGCAATGATGGTGCGATCTGGCGCGCCTATCAGTTTCAGCGTTGCGATCTGCTTCAGCTTCTCCATGGTCATCGTGTAGATGATCAGCGCGATGATGACGGCCGAGACCACCAGCAGGAGCGAGGTGAACAGCCCGATCTGGCGGCGCGCGCGGTCGACCAGCGACTGGCTGAGGATGTTTTCCTGCGCCTCCTGGGTGATGGCTGCCAGATGCTTCCAGCGCCGCACCGTCTCCGCCACCGCGTCAGGCGAGGCATGAGGCTGCAGCCGCGCCACGACGGCGTTGACCGTATCTCGCCCATTCGGGACGGCCCCTCGGGCGCGCTGCACCCGTGACGCGGACGGCGACAGGTCGAACTGCAGCTTCTGCGCATCCGCCAGCGTCATGTAGACCGCTGGATCGCCGCCCGAATTGAACTGATTGACGGTACGTCCCACGACCGAGAACGTGCCGCGCCCGAGCGCGATCCTGTCGCCGACAGAAAGCCCGCTGGCGTGGTCGGCCACCAACTCGAAATGGCTCTGGCCGATGCCGCGGCCATCGAGTAGCCCGGGCGGGCCACCGGGCCGCGCCGGTTCGTGCCCGATCACGTAAAGCCGCAGTTTGCGGCCAAGATGCTCGGCCTCCACGGTCTGGTAGGTGAGGCTGCCGGCGGCCTCGACGCCGGCGATGCGCGCGATAGCCTCGCGCGTGTCACCCGGAATCCGCGAGGCTTCGGCGAAGGGGCCGCGCGTATTGGCCTCCACCACCCAAAGATCGATCGCGGGCGCGCGGGCAATCGTCAGGGCATCGACCACAAGCCCGCGATAGATGCCGATCATCGCCAGAACCACGCCCAGCAGCAGTCCGAGCCCCACGCAGGTAAGCAGGAAGCGCCCGAGGCTGTGGCGGATGTCGCGATAGGCGAGGTTCACTGCCTGGCGCTCCCCGTGCCCGGGGCGATGATGCGAGCCGCGCGGCCTTCGCGGAACGCCGGATCGATCCTAGACGCGACCTGCGCGCCCTCCGGCAGCGGGCTAACGATTTCGAGGCGCGAATCGTCGCTGCGGTGGCGCAGGCCGACCAGCCGGCGCGCGAGCTTACCGTCCTCCACCGTCCAAACCGTACCTTGTCGACCGTCGTATCCGGAAACGGCAATCTCCGGTGCCATCAGCGCGCGCGGCAGGGTCGCGACCGTGATGCGGAATTCGACCTGCTCGCCGAGGAACACGTGGGACGGGGGAGTGTCGCCCTTGATGAATACCCGGCGCTCCTCGGTGACGCGATCGCTTTCTAGCCCGATGCGGACGACCCGCCCGGCAAAGGTCTCCTGCGGGCGTGAGCGCAGCCGCGCCTCGACCGGTTGACCTTCCGCAATGAAGCCGGCGCGCGCCTCGTCGATGAAGGCAAGGCCCCAATAGGAGCCGACTTCGATCAGTGTGAAGATCGAGTCACCGGGCTTGACCACAGTGCCGAGTTCCTTGTGTCGCTCGATGACGATGGCGTCGAATGGCGCGATGAGCGTCCGGTGGCGCAGCATCGTCTCCTCAAGCTGCAGTTGTGCACGCGCATCGGCCAATTGCGCCTTGGCCTGCTCGCCTTCGGCGCGTGCCACGGTGACATCAGCCCGCGCCACGGCCGCGTCGCGCTGGGCTTCCTCGAGCGACTGCTGGGTCACCACATCGCGGCCGATGAGCGACTGTCGCCGCGCCGCGACGGCGTCGCGCTGCGCCACCACGGCGAAGGCTTTCTCCAGGTTGGCCGTCGCGCGCCCGATGCCGACCTCGGCGATGCTGAGGCCCGCGCGGGCCTTCGCCACCTTGGCCGCCTGTTCGCCAGGATCCAGCCTCGCCAGCACCTGCCCCTTGGCCACGCGGTCGCCGTGGTCCGCCGTCAATTCGGCGAGCGTCGCGCCGACCTCGAAGCCGATGCGCGAAAGAACCCTCGCCTCGACCGAGCCGAGTCCGAAGACGCGGATCGGCACGTTCTCCTCGATCGTGGCAACCTCTACCTCGATCGGTCTGTTGCGGAGGAAGAAGGCGCCGAATGCCGCAAGGCCGCCGAACGCCGCCAGCGCCATTACGTATCGCAGGAACGTTCTCAGGCGCGGCGTCATGGCGCGCGCTCCACGGCGATGGGTATAAATGGTCCCTGCCTTACCCTTTGGTCGGGAAGCGATAAGGTAACAAACGCCTCGAACTGCGACAGAAAGATGCGACCCTTGAAATGCTGCATGAAGTCAGAGCGTTTCAGCGCGTCCATAACGGGGCCTTTGACCTCGGATAAGTGAAAGCCAACCCCGGCCGAGTCGAGCCGATGCGCAATCGCTTCGAGACTTTCAAGCGCGCTGGCATCGATGGCGTTCACAGCTGGACACATCAGAATGACATTCTTCAACGAGGGATGGTCTGCGACGCGGTCATAAATGGCATCTTCCAGAGCGCGAGCGTTCGCGAAGTACAGGCTTTCGTCAACCCGGATCGACAGAATGCTCGGGTCGGTGATGACCTGATGGCGGTCGACATTGCGGAAATGTTCTGTTCCCGGCACCTGGCCGACAATGGCCATGTGCGGGCGCGATGTGCGCCACAAAAACAGCAGGAGTGACAGGGAGACGCCCGCCGTGATCCCAGCTTCGACCCCAACGAGAAGCACGGTCAGGATCGTGACCGCCATCGCGGCAAAATCGGACTTCGAATAGGCGTAGGTGCGCTTGATCGCAGCAATGTCTACCAGAGATAGCACTGCCACAATGATGGTTGCGGCCAGGACTGCCTGCGGCAGGAACCGAAACAGCGGCGTCAGAAACACGGTCGCGGCGAGGATGCCGACCGCCGTAAAGGCTCCCGCCAGCGGCGTTTCGGCACCCGCGTCAAAGTTCACCACAGAGCGGGCGAAGCCTCCCGTCACCGGATAACCGCCCGACAGCGCTGCGGCGATGTTGGACGCGCCAAGCGCCGTCAGTTCCTGGTTGGGAACGATCCGTTGCCGACGTTTCGCCGCAAGCGTCTGGGCGACGGACACCGATTCAACGAAGCCGACGAGGCTGATCAGCACGGCTGGCAGCAGCAATTGTTGCCATAGGCCAAGGTCGAAGGATGGAAGCGCAAAGGGTGGTAGACCGGCAGGGATTTCACCGACGATTTTCACGCCCTTTTCGACGAGGCCGAAGCCCACCACGGCGAGAATCGACAGGACAATGGCCGCGACTGGCCCGGCCTTGGCAATCATGTCTGCCGGGCGAGGCTTAAAGCCGCGCGCTAGCAGCAGGGGCTTCAGCCGTTTGCGTGCCCAGAACAGGAATGCCGTTGCAGAGACCCCAATCACGACCGTGTAAGGATTAACGCCACCGATATCTTGGTAGATCCCGGTCACGAGATGCGGCAGCGTGTCGCCCTCCGCTTTGATCCCCAGAATGTGCTTGAACTGGCTCGTCGCAATCAGGATGCCCGAGGCGGTGATGAATCCTGAAATCACCGGATGGCTGAGGAAGTTCGCCAGGAAGCCCAGCCGCAACACCGACATCGCAATCAGCAAGATTCCCGACAAAAATGCGAACGTGATTGCCGCTGTCAGATATTCAGGTGTCCCCGAAGTCGCAATTTGGCCCACAGCGGCGGCGGTCATCAACGACACCACCGCGACCGGCCCCACTGCCAGCGCTCGGCTCGTGCCGAACAGCGCGTAGGCGATGAGCGGAAGGATCGAGGCATAAAGCCCGACCTGCGGCGGCAAACCTGCCAGCATCGCGTAGGCCAGGCTCTGGGGCACAAGCATGATCGTCACGATCAGGGCGGCGACCAGATCGCTCTGCGCTTCTGTGCGAGTGTAGTTTGGAGCCCAACCCAGAATCGGCAAAACCGAGATCAAGCGTTTCAAGGGATCAGCCATCTTGATCAGGCAGCGGTGACGGGTTGCGGCCTGGCCATCCATTCCCTGCCTTTCAGCATGGCCTGCCAGTAGATCGGCGGCAGCATGCGCTCTTTCAGCAGCCAGGCGAGGTGACTGGGCTTGGTGCCGTCGATCAGCCAGGACGGGAAGCTCGGCAGCAGTTTGCCGCCATAGCCAAACTCGGCCAGGACGATCTTGCCGCGCTCGACGGTAAGCGGGCATGAGCCATAGCCGTCATAGATCGCGTCGCCGCCTTTGATCACGCCTATGTCTTTGAGCAGATTGTGCGCGACGATCGGTGCCTGCTTGCGCGCTGCGGCAGCGGTCTTTGCGTTTGGCGCATTGCAGACGTCGCCGAGCGAATAGATGCCTTCGAGCGTCTTGTGCCGCAAAGTTCCCTGATCGACATCGACCCATCCGGCAGCGTCGGCGAGCGGCGATACACGGACAAAATCTGGTGCGACCTGTGGCGGCACCACATGGATCATATCGAAACTGGTATCGACCGTTGATTGCGTGCCATCCGCGTCAGTTTTCGTAAACCACGCTTTGCGGGCAGGTCCATCAATTCGCGTCAGCCTATGCTGGAAATGGAGATGGGCATTGTACCGCTTGATATATTCCATCAGTGCCGGGACATACTCTTTCACGCCGAACAGTACCGCGCCGGCATTGAAGAAATCGATCTCGATATTCTTGAGATCATCGTTGCGGAACCAATGATCGGCGGACAGATAGAGCGCCTTTTGCGGCGCACCTGCGCATTTGATTGGCATGGGTGGCTGGGTGAAGACGGAGCGGCCTTTATGCAGACCCTGGACGAGCTCCCACGTGTAGGGGGCAAGATCGTATCGATAGTTGGAGGTCACGCCATTGCGTCCGAGCGTTTCGGACAATCCTTCAATTCCAGCCCAGTTGAGCTTGAGGCCCGGAACGACGACGAGAGAACGGTATTTCACGACCCGGCAGCCATCGAGGATGATGGCCTTCTTATCGGGCTCGAAAGCAGCGACAGCAGCCTTGATCCAGCGAACGCCGTCAGGGATCAGAGACGCCATGGTCTTTGCCGTTGTGGCAGGGTCAAAAACTCCGCCACCAACCATGGTCCATCCTGGCTGATAATAGTGGATGTCAGCGGGGTCGATCAGCGCGATATCGAGGTCCGGCTTGCGGGCTTTCAAGCTTGAAGCCACAGCGATGCCAGCAGCGCCGCCACCGATGATGACAACCTCATGTGTTGCTTCGGCGACATCCGTCGGTGTTTTCCCGCCATTGGCAATCCGCCTGACGACGCCTGCCATGTCGTATCCGGCGGCTTTCGTGGTCGCCAGAATCTCCGGCAAGGCGCGGCCGCGCGCGCCTTCCGAAAGGGACCAAAGCGTTGTTGAGCGCGTGCCCGTTCTGCAATAGGCAAAGATCGGCTTCGGCAAAGTGTCCATCAGGTTGCCGAACGCCAAGGCATCCTCGTCGCCGACCTTGCCTGAGACGATGGGCTGATAGGCTGTGACCAAGCCGGCAGTCTTGGCTGCAGCGTCGATCTCGGCAAAGACCGGTTGATCAGCACCCTCGCCATCGGGTCGGTTGCAGATGATGGATTTAAAGCCAGCTTCCGCGATTTCGCGCACCTGCGACGGCAGGATTTGCTCCGACACGGAGAGCTGGCTGGTGATGGTTTTGAATTCCACTGGTGTGTCCTCCCCAAAATATTTTTATGTGTGGCCAGCAGGGCGTCTTGAACGATTATTGGCCAGTGACCTTGACGGCGGGGTCGACCATCATTGCCGCGATGTCCTGCGGTTTCGCAGCGCTGACGCCCTCCATGAGAGCATCCGGCTGCAGCTTGCGGTTGGGCAGGTAAATCGCGCACACTTGCACTGTGGCGCCTTGTTTGATCAGCCCTTCAAGGAGCGACCGCACCGTCATGCCTTGCGGGGTGACCGGCGCAGTGGCCGCTGCCGGCGCGACCTTCAACGCCATGTCGCCTGCCTCACTGCACAGCAGCAGATGAATAGCGTTGCCGCTGCGCTGGATCTGATTGGCGAGCACAAGGTTGAAAGCTTGCGCTTCTGCCGCCGGTGCGCTGAGCAGCATCAGCATCTTCTGGCCTGCAGCAGCAGGGGTTGCGATCAACGCAGTGGCCAGCAGTGCAGCCGAGGTAAATCCGAAAATGCGTGCCATTGATGGCTCCTGTGTTGATGACGGTATTGCAATCGCATGCGGGAAGATTGGGCGATGATCGCAGGGATTGATCAGCGTTCGCCAACCGGGAACTTTGCCCGGTCGAGCGTGTAGCCCCATGGCAAGCCGGAGTTTTTCCAGCCATTGACGAGCCGCCAGTTCTTCTGTGGACCATCCTTGACGGTGTCACCCTCGAAGCCGTCGACAACGAGGTAGACTGAGGCGAAGCCCTTGCCCCACAGTTCCTTGGCAGATGGAGCGCCCCGTTCGCCTCCCGAACGGCACATCAGGAGGATGGGCGTATCCTTCCCAAGTCCGCGGTCGGACAGCACCTTTGCGACCTTGTCAGCGAAGGCAGGATCACGCTCGACTTGATAGACCGAACGCTTGTCGTTCCACTTCGACAGGTTGGCCGACATGAAGGGCACGACCACATCCACGGCTGGCGCGAATCCCGTGAACATGATCTCAATTGGATCGCGCACATCGATCAACAGCACCTTCGCGCCCTGGGCCTGCTTCATGGCAAAGGCCTCTTTGGAATCAACGTAGAGCTTCCAGGGCGTTTGCCGTTCAGGGTCGGTTGGCTCGGGAGCAGCATGGGCAGCTGCCGCGCCGAGTAAGCTTAGTGCAATGACCATGTTGAGAATTCTGGACATATTCGAACCTTTCGCCGCGCGATCTTGATTTCTGGGTAGCAATGCGTGCCAGCGGAAACTTGTCGTCATTGGCACTGGGTTGGCATCGGCTAGGCAGAGGTGCTGCCAAAGACGAAACGTTCAGGCGACCTTGCGGGTGCTGAAGTACCAATCGGTCGTTTCGAACCCTTGGGTGGCCCTCTGGCGGGCGTCTTCGGCCGTCTTTGGCGGCGGCACGATAACGCTTTCTCCAGCAACCCAACCCTCCGGCGTCGCGATTTTGTGCGCATCGCTGGTCTGGAGCGCGCCGACGAGCCGCAGGATCTCGGCGACCGAACGTCCATTGCTCATCGGGTAGTAGAGCATGGCCCGGAGAATGCCCTCGGGGTCGATGACGAAGGTGGCGCGCACTGCCGAGGTGTCGCTGGCGCCGGGCTGCACCATTCCATAGGCATGGGCCACCTTCATCGAGAGGTCTTCGATGATCGGGAAGCGAACCTCGACGCCGAAGTTTTCCTCGATGTTCCGCAGCCAGGCGATATGCGCGTAGACGCTGTCGATCGACAGACCGAGCAGCTCGCAGCCAATCGCCTTGAATGCAGCATGGTGCTTGGCGAAGGCGACGAATTCCGTCGTGCAGACCGGCGTGAAATCGGCCGGGTGAGAAAACAGCACCAGCCACTTGCCCTTGTAGTCGGCGAGGCTGCGCGGCCCGTCGGTGGTCTGCGCGGTAAAGTCCGGTGCCGGGCGGTTGATGCCGGGCAAGCCGACTGGGGGGAGATTTCAGTCATGGTCATCGCATCCTTCTGGTTGATGTTCACAGCGTGTTCACCGGCACCTTGAGGAAGACCTTGCCGTTGTCGTCGGGCGGTGGCAGCGCACCGGCGCGCATGTTCACCTGAAGCGAGGGAATGATGAGCCGCGGCATGGCCAGCGTCTTGTCGCGTGCTTCGCGCGTGGCCACGAACTCGTCTTCTCCGATGCCGTCCTTGACATGGATGTTGTGCGCGCGTTGCTCGGCGACCGTGGTTTCCCAGCGGATATCGCGGCCGTTCGGCCCGTAGTCGTGACACATGAAGAGGCGCATTTCGCTTGGCAGCGACAGCACACGCTGGATCGAGCGGTAGAGCGTGCGTGCATCGCCGCCCGGGAAATCGGCGCGGGCCGAACCGCCATCCGGCATGAACAGGGTGTCGCCGACAAAGGCCGCGTTGCCGATAACATGCGTCATGCAGGCCGGGGTATGGCCGGGCGTATGCATGGCGAAAGCTGTCATCGAGCCGATCTTGTATTCGTCGCCATCCTTGAAGAGCTGGTCGAACTGGCTGCCGTCGCGCTGGAATTCGGTGCCTTCGTTGAAGACTTTTCCGAACGTGTCCTGAACGACGGTGATCTTCTCGCCAATGCCGATCTTGCCGCCGAGTTTGCCCTGGAGATACGGCGCGCCGGACAGGTGATCGGCATGGACATGCGTTTCGATCAGCCACTCGACCTTGAGGTCGTGCCTCTCGACGAAAGCGATGACCTGATCGGCGGATTCATACGCGATCCGACCAGCTGCATAGTCGATGTCCATGACGCTATCGACGATCGCGCAGGACTTCGAATGTGGGTCTTTCACGACATAGGTGACGGTATTGGTCGGCGCGTCGAAGAAAGCCGTGACTTCCGGCTTTACCGAGAGATCGACGGGATGGGGGACTGGGGCAAAGGTGGTCATGGTTTCCTCCTCTTGATGGGGTCAGGCGATTTGGCGACGGGGCAGGGCCTGAAGCCAGCGGGCAAACAGGATTCCGCCCCCCATCGCAATCAGGAACAGGGCGGTCGGCCACGGCGCGAAGCCAAGCGCCGGGACAGCACCGCCGGGGCAGAAGCCTGCAATGCCCCAGCCGATGCCGAACAGCGCGGAACCGCCGACCAGCTTGGCGTCGATGGTCCGCGCTGTCGGCAGATGGAACTTTGTGTCGAAGAGCGGGGTCTGACGACGCCCGAACAAGAGCCGGTAGCCAAGGGCTGCGGTGAGCAGGGCTCCGCCCATGACAAACGCCAGACTGGGGTCCCAGGTGCCGAAAGGATCAAAGAAGTTAAGGACCTTGGCGGGGTTGCCCATGCCGGAGATGGCGATGCCGGCGCCGAAGATCGTGCCGGCAGCGAGGGCGGACAGGATGCGCTTCATCTCGGTCAGCCTCCAAAGCCATGGCGGATGATCGTCACGGTGGCGAATGTGGTCGCCATGAAAGTCGCGGTGGCAACGATGGATCGGGGTGAGAGGCGGGCAATGCCGCAGACCCCGTGCCCCGACGTGCAACCTGATGCGTATGTCACCCCGACGCCGACGATCACGCCACCCAGGGCAAGGACAGCGCCGGTGGTCGGCGAGGCGAAGCTGAACTCCGCTCCCAACAAGGTCGCAGCAAACGGCGCAGCGATGGCTCCCGCCAAGAACGCGATGCGCCAAGGGGCATCAGGGTGCTGCGGCTCCAACAGTCCGCCGAGCATAGCCGTCATGCCGGCGATGCGGCCGTTGAAGGCCATCAGGATGACGGCGGCAAGGCCGATCAGGACGCCGCCGAACAGGGATGCATAAGGAGTGAAGGTCGTAGTCATAGGCAAGTTGGCTCCAGCAAAAGGAAGTAAGTGGTGAAAATCGGGAAAGTTCCCGGCTCAGCCCCGGCTGGCGCAGCGTCGAAATGCGGGAAGATGGTTTTCTTCCGATGCATCTCGCAGACGTTGCATGATCTGGGCGATGTCGGGGTAGGCTGCGACAGCAGGAAGCAAAGTGCGGTCATAAAGATCACGATTGGCGATTTCTGCCTCGATCCCGATCTTGCAGGCCTCAGCCAAGGTTGCGGGGGCAACCGGTGCCGTTAGCGCCCCGGTGGCGTAGCCGTTGTCTGGTACGGAGATGCCATAGGCTTTGTACTGGTCGATCAGCATGGCTTGATGCCGTCGTTCTGCGACAATTATGTTTGAGAAGGGTCTGACATCTCCAAACTTGCGGAGTACAGCATCGTAGACCGCTTCCGCATGGCGCTCATCTTGCAGAGCAGCGTCGAGTGCCGACCGAGCCTCTGCAGTCAGAGACTTGGACCATGCTGGACCTGCGGCCAGCAGTCCGACAAGAGCAACTGCGATTGGAAGTTTCGACATTTCAAAGCTCCTTCTGAGCGTGATTAAAGGCTGACCGGACTCATCTGGGCAGCACCTGTGCTGCCGCTCGTCAGACCACAGTCAAATTCTCAAGCGCCCCATTCGGGTCAGGACTTGGCGATTGAGCAGGTGCGGATCCCGAAGAGCGTGTAGGCGGGACAGAAGCGGAAGATCGCCGTGCCGAGCATCACGACGCCAGCTGCGGCGACGGCGTACTTCCAGGCGCCGATGCCTGCGAAATAGCCCGCCAGCGGCGGCAGAAAGGGCGCGGCAAGCAGCACGGCACCCAGCACGAAGCGAAGAGCGCGATCGATCAATCCGACATTGACCATGGTGGCCTCCTGTGAAAACTGATTGCTTAATATCTTCGAAGATGCTTAAATGTCAATCATGAAAATAGATATTCAGAATGTTTCTTTAACTGCCCTCGAAGCGCGAGCTGAGGAGGCATCAATCGTCCTTGGCGCCATGGCAAACGCCAAACGGCTGATGGTCATGTGCAACCTGCTGGAGGGCGAGAAATCCGTTGGCCAGCTGGCGGACATCGTTGGACTCAGCCCGGCCGCGCTATCGCAGCACCTGGGCAAGATGCGGGCTCTGCGCCTCGTCGACACGCGCCGAGACGGGCAGATCATCTACTACCGGCTGGCAAGCGAAGAGGTGCGGGAAATTCTCGAAACTCTCTATCGGCTCTATTGTGCGCCCGAATGCTGAAGCGCTTCGGCCTTGGCTTCCTCGGTGCTGGTCTCCAGAAGGCCGAGCAGGGCGCCGCGGTTCACGGTGATGTCCGCTATCGTCAAATCGTCCAGGACCGACAGAAAAGCCCGCAAAGCTCGCTGAATTCCGCGCGAAAGATGGCAATGCCCCTGGAGCGGGCATGTGTTTGTGTCCGGATTGAAGCACTCCACGAGTTCGAGCGGGGCTTCCGTCCAACGAATGATCTCGCCGACGGTGATGTCTTCGGCCTTGCGCGCCAACCGCATGCCGCCGTTGCGGCCACGCAGGGTTTCGATGTAGCCGCGCTGGCTCAGATCGTAGGCGACCTTCACCAGATGCGCCCTCGAAATCTTATGCGCCCGGGCAACATCATCCACCGTCACGATTTCAGGTGCGCGCAGAGCCAGAAACTGGAGGGTGCGAAGGGCGAAGTTTGAATATTGGGTCAGCCGCAAGGCGTGTCTCCTGTGACGAAAAGTGTCATCATCCATATTGCTTTTAAGTGCGATCTGCAATAAGTTGTATATTGAATAGTGATTATATGGGGCTTGTCATGGACCTGTTCGACCCACTCGTGCTCGCGCGCATCCAGTTCGCGTTCACCGTCAGCTTTCACATCATTTTCCCTGCCTTCTCGATTGGGCTTGCGAGCTATCTCGCGGTGCTGAACGGTCTCGGGCTCTGGACCGGCCGTTCTGTGTTCGTCGACCTGTTCAACTACTGGAAAAAGATTTTCGCTGTCGCCTTCGGCATGGGCGTCGTGTCAGGCATCGTGATGAGCTATCAGTTCGGCACGAACTGGAGCGTCTTCTCGGACAAGGTTGGCCCCGTGCTCGGCCCGCTCATGGGCTACGAGGTTCTCTCCGCCTTCTTCCTTGAGGCCGGCTTTCTTGGCGTGATGCTGTTCGGGCGCGAACGTGTCGGGCCAAGGCTGCATTTCCTCGCGACGCTGATGGTTGCCTTCGGGACCTTCTTCTCCGCCTTCTGGATTTTGTCCGTCAACAGCTGGATGCAGACGCCTGCCGGCTACGCGATCAATGCCAACGGTCAGTTCATCGCGACGGATTGGTGGGCTGTCGTGTTCAATCCATCCTTCCCGTACCGGCTGGTCCACATGCTGTTGGCCGCCTATCTGACAACTGCCTTTGTCGTGGGTGCCGTGGGTGCGCTGCACCTGTTGCGCGATCGCAGCAATCAGGCCGCGCGGATCATGTTCTCGATGGCGATGTGGATGGCGGCGATCGTTGCGCCAATCCAGATCTTCGCTGGCGACTTTCATGGTCTCAATACGCTGGAGCACCAGCCCGCGAAGGTGATGGCGATGGAGGGCCACTACGACAGCCACCCCGATGGCGCGCCACTAATTTTGTTCGGCATTCCGAACCCGGCTGAAAAGCGCATCGACTACGCGATCCAGATCCCGAAGCTATCATCGCTCATTCTCAAGCACGACCTCAATGCGCCGCTGGCCGGGCTCGATACGATCCCCGTCGACAAGCAGCCGCCGGTCGCGATCGTGTTCTGGAGTTTCCGCATCATGATCGCCATCGGGTTTGCCATGCTCGGTCTTGGCATCTGGAGCCTCTGGCTGCGCTATCGGGGCCGACTTTACGATACGCCGTGGATGCACCGGGCGGCGATCTTGCTTGGCCCCTCCGGCTTCATCGCCGTGCTGGCGGGTTGGATCACCACCGAAGTCGGCCGTCAGCCCTACACGGTCTACGGACTGCTCACGACCGCGCAGTCCGCTTCGCCCATCGCCGCAGCGGCTGTCGGAGCCTCGCTCATCGCCTTCATCGTCGTCTACTTCGCGCTCTTTGGGGCCGGGACGTACTATATCCTTCGCCCCATGAACAAACCGCCGCACCCGCATGAACCGGGCCTCGATCCGGACGAGCCGATCCGTGCCGGGGGCATCATGCCTGCTCCCGCGATGGATGCCGCCGGCGCACTGCAACCGGCGGAATGAGGAGATAGCCATGACACTTGATCTTCCATTCATCTGGGCTGGCCTCATTGCCTTCGCCGTTCTCGCCTATGTCATTCTCGATGGGTTCGATCTTGGCGTCGGCATCCTCTTTCCCTTCGTCAAGGGAGAGCGCAACCGGGACGAAATGATGAATTCCGTCGCCCCCGTCTGGGATGGCAATGAAACCTGGCTGGTGCTCGGCGGCGGCGGTCTCTTTGCCGTGTTTCCGCTCGCCTACGCGATCATCATGCCTGCGTTCTATGCCCCGATCACGATCATGCTTCTGGGCCTCATCTTCCGGGGTGTCGCCTTTGAATTCCGCTGGAAGACCAAGCGCGGCCAATTCCTATGGGATTGGGCCTTTGCCGGCGGTTCGACCATTGCTGCCTTTGCCCAAGGCGTGGCCTTGGGTGCCCTTGTTCAAGGCATCCCCGTGGTCGGCAGGGCATATTCCGGTGGTTGGTGGGACTGGCTGACCCCGTTCAGTCTGCTGACCGGCCTTGCTCTCGTGATTGGCTATGCCCTTCTCGGCGCAACCTGGCTGATCTGGAAAACCGAGAACCATGTCCAGCGTCGCGCTTACGATATCGCCTTCTGGGTGGCCCCCGCGACCCTCGTTCTGATTGGTCTCGTCAGCGCCTGGACGCCACTTCTGAATGCGGTCTACATGCATAAGTGGTTTTCATGGCCGCATGTGCTCCTTGCGGTCCCGATCCCGGCACTCGTTCTCGTAGCCGCCATTGTATTGCTCAAGGGACTTACCGAACGGCGCGAAGTCAGCCCGTTTCTCGCGTCCTTGTCATTGTTTGTGCTCTGCTTTGTCGGTCTTGGGGTCAGCTTCTATCCGCACATCGTGCCCAACAGCGTCACGATCTGGGATGCCGCAGCACCGGACAACAGCCTTGCCTTCCTGTTGGTCGGCGCCGTCGTTTTGGTGCCCATCATTCTGGCCTATACCGCCTATTCGTATTGGGTATTCAGAGGCAAGGTGAACGCAGTTGGAGGATACCACTGATGGTGCCGTCAAGCCCGGCGGAAGTGCCTACTCCGGAGGCGGGCACCGGCATCTGGAAGAAACTTGGCTGGTTTGTTGGAATCTGGATCACCAGCATTCTGGTCTTGGCTGTTGTTGCCTATGGCATCAAACTGTTCCTAATGTAGCTCGATGCTTATCGAGTTTCGGCCTCAGGCGCTGCTAGCGACCGGACAGTACGCCGTCGCGATGCAAGCAGCGGACCGCAAGATCAGGAGCTCAACCCGCTTGCCGGCTATCGGCAGATCCGAGGCTCTACGCCGATAGCGCGCGGGTGGCTTCGGGATGGAGCCGAGCGAGGGATCCACGCTCCTCGATTCGGTCGTCATCACGCTCTGGGGCTGCCTGATTGTGGCTGGCGTCACGCTGGAAGTGATCCGTGGCTGGCAGAAACTCCACTTGTTTCGCGAGCAACGGCAATCCTTACGATCATGGGGCGCGCCTACTCGCCTCGGCCGAGAGCGGCTGCGGGTTCAACGGGGAAATGTGGCTGCCGCGACCCATTGCGATTCAAAATATGATATCGGAATATGTGCCGACAAGAGCACGGGAGGGAAGAACATGACTTTAAGCCGAAGGCGAGCCGTTCTCGGAGCAACGCTGCTGGGAGGCGCGTTGTTCGGCAGCAGAATGCTGCCTGACTCTGCAGACGCGCAGCCGGCATCCGCACGTCTGACCACGATCCTCGACGGCGGGTTCTCCGTGTCCGTCGCATCGACTGCGGCCAATCGTGATCCTAACCAGATTCGCGAACTGCTGCAGTCTGCAGGTCATCCTACCGATTTAGCATCCACCGTGCTGAACGTCTCACTTATCCGTCGCGGGAGCGATGTCATTCTCTTCGATTGCGGGGCGGGAAAGAACTTCGTGCCAGGGACGGGAAAGCTGGTCGACGGTCTGACGGCAGCGGGCGTGGAGCCCGAGGATGTGACGCATGTCGTCTTCACCCATGCGCACCCCGACCACCTCTGGGGTGCGCTCGACGAATTCGATACTCCGGCCTTCCCGAAAGCTAGTTATCACGTCTCGGCCGCAGAATGGGACGACTGGTTCGCCACCGATATCTACCAGCGCCTGCCGGAAGACCGGCACTCGTTCGCTGCCGGTGCACAGCGCATCCTGAAAGTGCTGGAACCGGTGACGAAACGGTTCAAGCCGGGCAGCGAGCCTGTACCGGGCGTTCTTGCCGTCGCTGCGCCGGGGCATACGGCGGGTCATTTCGCCTTCGAGGTCATGGCTGATGGCGGGCCGACGCTGATCGGCGGAGACGCGATGACGCATCCCGTCATTTCGTTCCTGCGTCCGGACTGGGCAGGCGGCTTCGACTCCGATCCGGCGCAGGCCGCCATCACGCGGAAAGCGCTGCTGGATCGTGCCGCTACGGATCGCCTCAGACTGGTAGGCTACCACCTGCCCAACGGCGGAGCCGGCTATGTCGAACGCAGGGGAGCGGCCTATCGCTTCGTTCAGGGATGATCGTCAGCCGGCCCGCCGGCCGAGCCATCGGCTCCAGAGTTCGCGGATCAGGTGTGTCGGCGTCCCTTCGACGAGGATGGCGACCCCGATCCGCGCCCCGACAAGAATTCCGATCATCGCAATCGGCCAACTGACGGCGCCAAGGGATGCTGCCGACAAGCCTTGGCCGATCGTGCAGCCGCCTGCCAGTACGCCGCCCGCGCCCATCAGGACAGCCCCGATGAGGTGGCGCCGCATCTCGTAGTGATCGTCGAACGCCTCCCAGCGAAACTCGTCCATGGCCAGCGCCGCCGCGAAGGCGCCGCCGACCACACCAGCGACGCTCATGACGCCGAAATCGAGCCAATCCCGACCGCCGAGAACGATGCTGAACACACCGCGCGCGACGGGAGCAACGAACGTGAGGCTCTGCACGCGCGCCGGTGAAAACTCATCGGCGAGCACCGCCGTCACGAGCCAGCCAGTGACCACCCCGCAGCCGAGCGCCACGCCAGCCGCGAGCAAACGTGGAGCCTTCCTCAGCCTGCGATCGGAGACGACGAGCGTCAGGAGGACACCGACGATGGCGATCACGACAACAAGACGCAGCGACAGGCCGCTCAAGCCTTCCATGGTTTCGATGAGGCCCGCAGGATGGCTGCCCGGCATTGCAACGGATACCGATTCGATCACGCCGATGCGGAACGGCGCAAGGATGCCGCGCAGGAAGGCATAGGCGGCGGCCGCATAGGTGAGGATCACCACGAAGGCGCGCAGATCCCCACCGCCGAGGCGCACAAGGGATCCGAATCCACAAGTTCCGACAAGCGCCATCCCGAGCCCGAACATGACTCCGCCGACCGCGATGGAAAGGACGGCACTCCGGGCAGGGATGTAAGGGGTTTCAGTCGGTATCAGCGCACCGGAAAAGATCAGCGCCTGGGTGCCTGCCAGCGCCACCGCCAGCGCCAGGCCGAAGGCCTTCAGTCTTCTGTAGTCGCCTCCCTCAAGCGCATCCTCGATCGCGCCGAAAGAGCAGAGTCTGGCACGCCGGACGAGATAGCCAAGGACCGCCCCGATCGCCAGTCCTGCCAATGGCGCGATATAGGACGACATCCTTGATTATATGCGGTCAGCTTCTCGGGCCGAAGCGCCCGGCACTCGGCTTCGTGCCGGATCCGCAGAAGATGTCGTATACGACTGCGATCATGCGCCGGACATCTTCTGTCGCAATCGAATAGACCACGGCCTTACCCTCCCGTTGGGCCGTCACGAGGCCATCAAGTCGAAGCCTCGCTAGCTGTTGCGAGACGGCGGACTGGCGCATAGACAGGATGCTTTCGAGTTCGCCAACGGAGCGTTGGCTCTCCGAGAGCAGGCAAAGGAGCAGGAGCCTGTTCTCGTGCGACAGCGCCTTCAGAAAGTCGCTTGCGCGGCGCGCGTTGCGCATGAGTTCATCCAGTTCAGGAGAAAACTCTGCATCTGAGCGAAGCTCGGATTCGACGGTTGCCGACAGAGCCTGAGTGTGAGACGTCACGGTCTTGTATCCTTGTGCTCGGCCAGCATCTTGTCGAGTATGCCCCAGAAAGTCGCGTCGTTCATGTAGCCGGTGATCCGGCCGATCTCCTTGCGATCTTTCAACAATACGAAGGTGGGCGTGAAACGGACTGGCAGGTCGAGCGAGACATTCTTCGGCTGGCCATCATCAAGACTGACTTTGACCAGCGGCGCTTCACTGCCCACGGAGGTCTTGCCGTAGATCGGCATTACCTCCCGCTCGAAACGAACGCACCATGGACAGCCGCTCTTGTCGACAAAAAGCAACTCAAATGGCGACCCGGCTCGTGAAGAGCCAAAGGCGGAGACAAGCAGGAACAGCGACAACGCCAATGTTTTGAACATCACTCATACATATCCGTATTCGAATATCTATGCTAGAGCACCGCTCTGAAAAGTGACTGTCGTCAGACTAGCTCCCGGACGAGGAGATCCGTCTATGAAAGGCAGGGCGCAGCACCTGGGGGAATGTTGATGGTGGGCGTGACGTGGATGGGAGCCGGCTTCGCGGGTCTGATCTCGTTTTTCTCGCCCTGCATCCTGCCGCTGGTGCCCGCCTTCATGGCCTTCGTGACGGGCGTCTCCCTTGACGAACTCAAGACCATGTCGCGTTTTCAGCGCCTTCTCCGTGTCGGGCCGCGCGCGCTCGCCTTCGTGGCAGGCTTGGGTGCCGTCTTTGTCGCGCTTGGCGCCACCGCGACCACGGCAGGCCGCGCCATCTCAATCCACTTTGACAAGCTGGCGGTCGCGGCCGGGTTGCTTCTGATTGCGCTCGGGCTGCACATGCTCGGCCTCTTGCGCCTGCCGCTGTTGATGCGGGAGTGGCGGCTGGGTGACCGGCTCAAGCCCGATGGTGTCATCGGTGCCTTTATTGTCGGCCTCGCCTTCGGCTTTGGCTGGACACCCTGTGTGGGCCCCGTTCTTGCCGCCATCCTGTTGGCAGCGTCGCAGCAGGCGAGCGCCGGCGAGGGGGCGCTGCTCCTGCTCGCCTATGCTGCCGGAATGGGCGTGCCATTCCTGCTGGTCGCGGCATTTCTGGCGGAGGCTGCAGGGACGTTTTCCTCGCTGAGCAGCCACGCGTGGCTCGCGGAAAAGATAGCCGGCACCGTCATTCTGATCACTGGCATACTCATCGCCAGCGGCTGGATGGGGCCGCTGGCCACGTACCTTTACACAACCTTTCCGGTGTTTCAGGTGATCGGATGATCCGATCTCGCGGAAGAACCGATCCAATTCCGGATGTGCGTCGCCCCTACTTGTTCACAGGACTGTCCTTGTCGAACAGATAAGCCACGGCGTCCTTGATCTGCTCTTCAGTGAGGAAGCCGGTATGGCCGAAGCGCGGCATGGTGGAGCAGGCGAGCTGAGACTGCGCATTGTAGATCTTGGCAAATGCGGCTTTCGCTTCCTCCGGCTTGAAGTCCTTCATCTTGCCATATTCGAGCAGGCTTGGCCCCAATGTGCCGTAGCTTAGCTCCTGTCTGGAGAGCTGGTGACAGGCATAGCAGTTGCCGCCCCGATAGGTGTCGGCCTGATCAGAGAATTGCCCACCGGAGCCACGTTGGGCAACCTGTTGGCCTTTTTTCCAGTCACCGATCATCTTGCCATCCGCCGGAAACTTAACGGCGGCGAGTTCCCGCGCGGTGATGGCTTTGGCTTGTGCATCGGTCGGCTGGTTGTTGGTGACAGAACAGATCTTCTGGGTCTCGTCCTGGGTGTTCCGCTGCTTCCAGTCTTCAGGGATCTTGGCCCAAAGCGACGCCACATAGCGATCCACCGTTGCGGCATCGATTTGGGGCTGCTGGGCCTGCGTGGGGGATGTGAATGCCAGGATCGCGATGGCCGCAAGGCCGGTGAGCGTTGTAAGCAATGTTTTCATGGTCATGTCCCCTCAGCGCTTGATCGACGGCACGTTGATTTCGCCGCCTTCCGCCATCTTGGCCATGTAGACCGACAGCGCCGTAATGCCATCGGATGCGTATTCCGGCACGGGATGGCGCATCTGGCGATAGCAATCCCAGAGCCGGTGCTGCATCGTGCGGGTCTGGCTCTGGCTGACACGGTAGGTTGGCCATGAGCCCATGGTCTCGCGCGCATCCTTTGTCGGCTTCGAGAAATCGGGCAGTCCCTGAAGCCGGATGCGTGCGCCCGGCACCGCATGGCAGGTTGAGCACGAGAAATCGAGTTGCCCGGCCCGCCGGACAAAAAGAGCCTCGCCTGCAGCCAGCATTTCCTTTTCCTTGGGATGGCTGAGTTGAGGCTCGTACTTCATGCCGTTCGATTTGTTGGCAATGAAGGCAACAAGCCCTTCCATGTCTGACTCGCGACCCGGTGCTCCAAAACGTCTCGCCACCACATCCTTCGTATCAAGACCCTGGACCTTGTCCATGCACCAGAGCAGTCGCTGCTCGAGATCCATGACGCGGTCGGAATCGGCAAAATAGCGGGGAAGCTTGGCGTAGGCCCCTTCGAGCTTGCCAGGCCCTTCGCCAAGATCGCATGTTTCAAGGCTGACATTCTTGGTGCCGCGGGCAAGCGACCACAGCTGCTCTCCGCGATCAACCGCCAGATAGCCCGGATTGGCCATTGGATCGTTGATCATCGCGCGGTAGCGCTCGATTTCCTTCTCGCTGTCGATCTGAGCGTTCTGTGCTGACGCGCCGACGGCAAATGTCAGCACCATCGCGGTTGCCGCGATCCATCCCTTCATGGTTTTCCTCCTCCCAGAGGCTGCCAGGGTTGACCCCGACCCTTGTTTGCTGTCGTCACAATGCGCTTGACATTCACGAAACTACATATGACGATAACTGCCATAGTGCGTGAAACACACGCATTGTCAATAAGCGACAAAAGGGAGGTAAGGCGATGATCTCAGAGTGGTCAAATGGCATGTCGCGACGGCGAGCCATACAGGCTTCGTTCGCTGCAGCCGCAATCTTGATGGCCCCGCGCCTTTCCCAGGCGTCGCCAGCCAAGGTCCAGGAAGAGCTCAAGAAGCTGTTTGGCGACAAGAAGCCGACCGAGGGCAAGATCAGGATCGATGCTCCCCAGATCGCCGAAAACGGCCTGGTAGTGCCGATCACAGTCGACGTTGAAAGCCCGATGACAGACGCAAATTACGTGAAGAGCCTTCATCTGTTCGCGGACGGCAACCCCCAGCCCGGTGTCGCGAGCTTCAAGTTCACACCTGCGAGTGGCAAGGCTACCGCCACCACCCGCATGCGGCTTGCGCAAACGCAGAACATCGTCTGTGTGGCGGAGATGTCGGACGGAACATTGCACACGGCAAGCGCCGAAGTGAAGGTCACCATCGGCGGCTGCGGCGGCTGAGCGCGAGGAGAGACACATGAGCACGAAGCCAACCCCCCGCGTCCGTCTTCCGGCCAATGCCAAGAAAGACGAGATCATCGAGATCAAGACACTGATCAGCCACGAGATGGAATCCGGCCAGCGCAGAGACGGAGCTGGCAACGTCATCCCGCGCAAGATCATCAACAAGGTCACCGCTGCCTTCAATGGCAAGGTGTTTTTTGAAGCGGATTGGCACCCAGCCATCTCCGCCAACCCTTATCAGGCATTCTTCTACAAGGCGTCTGAATCGGGCGAGTTCACCTTCACCTGGAAGGATGACGACGGCTCCGAGTATGTTGCGAAGAACAAGCTATCGGTCGCCTGAAGCGAAATTCTGAGGAAGCAATAGAGCGGGCACCTACGGGTTGCTCGCCATGGGACGGAAACAATGATCAGCCGCAGAGAATTTCTGCAGGCCGCGGGGGCGCTTGCGTCGATCACGGCTGCTTCCGGCTTCGGCTCCTTCGGTGAGGCTCTGGCTCAACAGCGCCTCACCGAGGCGGATCTGCTGCGCTTTGAGCCCACCGGCAATGTCACGTTGATCCATGTAGCGGATATTCACGCCCAACTGGTGCCAGTCTATTTCCGCGAACCCTCGATCAATCTGGGGGTTGGCGAGGTCAAGGGACTTGTGCCGCACATCTCGGGCAAGGAGTTTCTCGCCCACTACAACGTCCCGGCTGGCTCGCCGATGGCCTATGCGCTGTCTAGCGAGGATTTCGGCACATTGGCGAAAACCTATGGGCGGATGGGCGGGCTTGACCGTGTCGCAACCGTGATCAAGGCAATCCGTGCGGAACGCGGCGAAAATCGCTGCCTGCTGCTCGACTGCGGCGATACCTGGACGAACTCGTGGACATCACTTCAGACCAAGGCGCAGGACATCGTCGACTGCATGAACCTGCTGAAGCCGGACGCCATGACCGGCCATTGGGAGTTCACGCTCGGGGCGGAGCGCGTTGAGGAGATTATCAAGACCCTGCCATTCCCTTTCCTCGCGCAGAACATTCGCGACAACGAGTTTGAGGAGAAGGTCTTCGAACCCCGGCAGATGTTCGAGCGTGGCGGGGTCAAGGTTGCCGTCATCGGTCAGGCGTATCCCTACACGCCCATCGCCAATCCGCGCTGGATGATGCCGAAATGGGTTTTCGGCATCCGCGAGGACGAGGTTCAGAAGCAGGTGGACGAGGCGCGGGCGGATGGTGCCCAACTGGTCGTGCTGATGTCGCACAATGGATTCGACATCGACCGCAAAATGGCCAGCCGCGTGAGGGGCATCGATGTCATCCTGACAGCCCACACCCATGACGCATTGCCTGAGGTCGTTCAGGTCGGCAAGACCTTGCTCGTCGCCACTGGGGCCTGCGGCAAGTTCGTGTCGCGGCTTGATCTTGATGTTCAGGGCAAGGAGGTAAAGGGCTTCCGATATCGGCTGATCCCGATCTTCTCCGATGCGATCACGCCTGATGCCGAGATGGCTGCTATGATCAAGACTCATCGCGCGCCTTATGAGAAGGATTTATCGAGGGTTCTGGCGAAGACGGAAGGCGTTCTCTATCGGCGCGGCAACTTCCAGGGCTCGCTCGATGATGTCTTCACCGATGCAATCCTTGAGGTGCGGGATGCCGAGATCGCCCTGTCGCCCGGTGTGCGCTGGGGAACCAGCCTTATCCCCGGCCAGGACATCACCTTCGAGGATGTTACCAACGCATCGGCAATGTCCTACGCCAATTGCTACCGGACCA
Organism: Methylocystis sp.; assembly: GCA_020252485.1. GTDB lineage: Bacteria > Pseudomonadota > Alphaproteobacteria > Rhizobiales > Beijerinckiaceae > JADCCX01. The sequence continues at coordinate 8,488 of JADCCX010000061.1, read as the reverse complement.
CGATGAAGGGTTCGATGCTGAAGACAATTCTCGAGGACATCTGCGACAACATCTTCAACCCCGATCCCTACTATCAGGGCGGTGGCGACATGGTCCGGACCGGCGGCATGGGCTTCACGGTAAACCCCTTCGGAACGGCCGGAAACCGCATTTCCAATCTGACATTCCTGAAGACGGGCCAAGCGATTGAGGCGAGCCGCGACTATACTGTGGCCGGTTGGGCCTCGATCAATCAGGACACGCAAGGCCCGCCAATCTGGGACGTCGTCAGTCAGTTTCTGACAGCCCGGAAAGTTGTGACACCACGTCCACTGGATGCCGTGAAGGTCATCGGTGGATGACCAGCAGTGTGAGAGCAAGCCATGACAAGCAAGGTTGACGATTCCGCGCAAGGATCCCGGCGCGCTTTCCTGCGCGGTGCGGCGGTGGCGGGAGCCACTGCAGCCCTGGCCAATAAAGCTGTAGCCCAGGCGGCTGCGCCCGCCAAGCCAGACCCGCTGATCACCGACATTCAGGACTGGAACCGCACGCTTGGGCCCGGCGTCGATGCGGCTCCCTATGGCAAGCCATCGCCCTTCGAAAAGCACGTGGTCCGCCGCAATGTGCCCTGGCTCACGGCAGATGCGATCTCGTCGATCAACTTCACGCCGCTGCATGAACTCGACGGCGTCATTACACCGAACGGTGTGTGCTTCGAGCGCCATCACTCCGGCGTCGCCGAAATTGATCCCGCCAAGCACCGACTGATGATCAACGGGCTTGTCGACAAGCCGCTGATCTTCACGATGGAGGACCTCAAGCGCATGCCCGGGCGGATCAACCGCCCATACTTCCTCGAGTGTGCGGCCAATGGCGGCATGGAGTGGCGCGGCGCGCAGCTCAATGGCTGCCAGTTCACCCACGGCATGATCCACAACGTCTGGTACACCGGGATTCCGCTGAAGACGTTGCTCGACGAGGCCGGCGTCAAGACCAACGGCAAGTGGATCATGCCGGAAGGGGCGGATTCCGCAGCCATGACACGCTCGATCCCGATCGAGAAGGCGATGAAGGACTGCATCGTCGCATGGGGCATGAACGGCGAGGCCTTGCGCGCCGAGCAGGGCTATCCGTTGCGCATCGTGGTGCCGGGCTGGGAAGGCAACATGTGGGTCAAGTGGCTCCGCCGCATCGAGGTCGGCGATCAGCCATGGCATCACCGCGAGGAGACGTCGAAGTACACGGATCTTCTGGCTGATGGCCGTTCGCGCCGCTTCACATGGATCATGGATGCGAAATCCGTCGTGACCAACCCATCGCCGCAGGCACCGTTGCGCCACAAGGGTCCGAATGTCCTGACAGGGCTGGCATGGTCCGGACGCGGATCGATCCGCCGGGTGGATGTCTCGGTCGATGGTGGCCGCAACTGGCAGACGGCCCGGATCGACGGCCCGGTCAGTCCTCTGTCGCTGACTCGCTTCTATGTCGACTTCGACTGGGATGGACGCGAACTTCTCATCCAGTCGCGTGCGATGGACGATACCGGCTATGTCCAGCCCACCAAGGACGAACTCCGCAAGTTGCGCGGCACCAACTCCATCTACCACAACAACGGCATCCAGACCTGGTTGGTTCGTGGGAACGGCGAGACGGAAAATGTTGAGATTTCGTAATCTTTTGCTGGCCGCCGCTGGCGTCGCGGCCCTGGGCGCAATTCCGCTCGCCACACAAGCACAGCAAACCCAGCGCCCGCAGGCCCAGAGCCAGGCTCAGGCCTCGCAGCCTGCAGCGAAGAAAACAGGGCTTGGGCGCATCGCCCACCCCGACGAGGTGAAGGCGTGGGACACGGATGTCCGGCCCGATGGCCACGGTCTTCCACCCGGCAATGGCAGCGTGAAGGCCGGCGAGGAACTCTACCAGACCCAATGCGCGGCTTGCCACGGCGAGTTTGGTGAAAGCGCCGGACGCTGGCCGATGCTGGCCGGCGGGGCTGGCTCATTGAACCGTGAACAGCCTGAGAAGACCATCGGCTCGTTCTGGCCCTTTGCCTCGACGGCGTTCGACTACATCAAGCGGGCGATGCCCTATGGCAATTCGCGCTCCCTGAGCGATGATGAGGTCTACGCCATCACGGCCTATGTTCTGTTCCTGAATGACCTCGTGAAGGAAGACTTCACGTTGTCGAAGGAGAACTTCCTGACGGTTAAACTACCCAATCAGAGCACCTTCTACGATGATGATCGTGAGACAACTGAGCGCAGCTTCTGGAAAAAGGAGCCCTGTATGAAGAATTGCAAGGCCGAACCAGCCAAGGTCACGGGCCGCGCGCGTATGCTGGACGTGACACCGGACAGCAAAGAAGGCCCGAAGGTGGATTGATGCCGGCACCCCTTCTTTTCTCCCTCGGCGCAGCGGCCGCGCTAGCGTTGTTCGGCTCTGCAGTCTGGGCGAGCACGAAGGTCAAGGGTGACCGCGCGTTCGGCGAGTACCTCTCCTCGGAATGCGTGACCTGTCACCAGATCTCGGGACGGGTCGTCGGCGGCGTACCCGCCATCGTCGGCATCGAGGCGGAGAGCTTCGTCGCGCTAATGGAGAGCTACAAGAACAAGGTTCGCGAAAACCAGGTGATGCAGACCATCGCCTCCAAGTTCAACGACGAGGAGATCGCTGCACTGGCGGTCTATTTCGAGAGTGTAAAGCCGAAACGCTGACGATCGCGAAGGGGGAGGCGATGGGGGGAATTGACAGGAGATCGGTTTTCGTGGCCGCGGCTGCGGCGGCAACCGGCGCGGCGGTGTTGCCCGCGATGGCCCAGCCGGCGATGCGAAGGCTCGCCGAACTGAAGAAGGAGGCGGACATCGCCTGCCTCTACCACTGCGACTTCGGCGATCCGCCGCGCTTCGTCCAGATGCTTCAGAACATCGCCAACCATTACTCTGTCTACGGCAATCCCTTTGACCTCCAGCTCTGCGTCGTGGCGCATGGTCAGGGCGTGAAGTTCTTCCTGGAGACGCTCGAGGGGACGACCTGGAAGGATGAGGCCATGGTGCCCCAACTTTTCCAGCGCGTGCGGGATGTCGCGAAAAACGGCCTGCAGGTCCTTCTCTGTGACATCACGTTTGAGCGGCTCAAACTCGATCGTTCGAGGACCAGGAAGGACGAATTTTTGAGTTTCGTGCCCTCTGGGGTCGCCACCGTGGCGGCTCTGCAAACGAAGGGATACGCCTATCTCAAGGTGGGTTGACACAAGGAATCTCACCCGCATAACAGGGGTCTCAGGAGGACAAGAAAATGGCGAACAGAAGGCAGTTTCTGGCGGGTGGAGGCGCAGCCTTCGCATCGCTCGGGCTGGTGGCGCCCGCCATCGCCCAGGGCGCGAAGCCGCGCGTGGTGGTGATCGGCGGCGGAGCAGGCGGTGCCACCGCGGCTCGCTACATCGCCAAGGACAGCGAGGGCAAAATCGCGGTCACTCTGGTTGAGGAGAACGCCAACTACCAGACCTGCTTCCACTCGAATCTGTTCCTGGGTGGCTTCCGGGACTATGCCTCGATCCAGCACAGCTACGGCAACCTGCCCAGGCAGGGCGTCAATGTCATACGCGCTCGCGCGACGGTCATTGATCGCGACAAGAAGGAAGTTGTTCTGTCGAATGGACAGCGACTGCCCTATGACCGCTGCGTCGTCTCGCCCGGCATCGATCTCCGCTACGACTCGGTGCCCGGATGGTCGAAGGCCGCGGAAGACGCAATGCCGCATGCCTGGAAGCCGGGAGCGCAAACGCGGCTCCTGAAGCGTCGGCTCGACGCGGTACCGGACGGCGGCAATATCATCATGATCGCGCCGCCCAATCCCTTTCGCTGCCCGCCCGGCCCCTACGAGCGTGTCTCGATGATGGCCCATGCCCTCAAGCGAACGGGGCGGACGAGGTCGAAGATCTTCGTCATTGACCCAAAGGAAAGCTTCTCGAAGCAGGGTCTTTTCCAGGAAGGCTGGGAGAAGCACTACGCCGGTCTCGTCGAATGGCTTGGCCCCAAGATTCACGATGGCATCAAGTCGGTTGATCCGAAAACGAACACGGTGGTCACCGGCTTTGAGACCTATCGGAACGCCGCCCTGGTCAATGTCATTCCGGCGCAATGGGCTGGGGCCATCGCCCGCGACTCCAAGCTCGCCAATGACGCAGGCTACTGCCCGATCAAACCCGAGAGCATGCAATCGACGATGGACCCGAACATCTATGTTCTGGGGGACTCAGCAATCGCCGGCGACATGCCTAAATCGGCCTTCTCCGCGAACAGCCAAGCCAAGGTAGCAGCGAACGCGATCCGTGGAGAGCTGACCGGTTCACGCGTCTTCCCAGCGCGCTACACCAACACCTGCTGGAGTCTCATAGAGACCGACGATACTGTGAAAGTAGGTGGAACATTCGAGCCTAAGGACGGCAAGATCGCCTCTGTGACGCCGTTTATCTCGAAGACCGGCGAGCCGGCCGACTTGCGCAAGCAGACACAAGCCGAGAACATGGGCTGGTATGCCGGCATCATCGCAGACATGTTCGGCTGACCCCATTCCAACAAGGGCCGCGCAACAATAGCGCGGCTCCCCCCCCCCCCTGCCTTCCGAAAACAGGAACCAGAGAATGAAGACTGCAATTTCATGCCTTGTGGCCGCTGCCCTCGTCTTCGCCGCGGATGTCGCGCAGGCTCAGGATGCCGAAGCCGGGCAACGCGTATTCGCCCAATGCCGTGCGTGCCATCAGGTTGGCGAGAATGCCAGGAATGGCGTTGGCCCGCACCTCAATGGACTGTTCCAGCGCAAGACCGGTGAAGTCGCAGGCTACACATACAGCGAAGCCAACAAGAAGGCCTCTGCTGAGTGGAACGATGAATACTTTACAAGGTATATCGCAGATCCGAGGGGCGTCATGCCTGGTACCAAGATGGTCTATGCCGGCCTCAAGAATGAGAAGCAGGTGAAGGACCTAATCGCTTTCCTCAAACAGCATGGTCCGGACGGCAAGAAGCCCTGACTAAGTCGCACTGCCTGCTCGGGACGCATATTAGCCCTCCGGGTGTTTATACCTCGAGCAGGCCGCCTCCTCCGAGGGTGATCGCCATCCCGGGGCCTCGGGCGCCTGGAACTGCCCCGGTCGGAAACTCCACCCTCCGGCGGTCCAGCAAATGGGACCGGATCAAGACCTGCTGGGGCCGTATTTGCTAGTGGATGACAACTCAGTGGCAGGTCAGGTATTCAAAGGAAGGGTGAACGCCGTTGGGGGGCACCACTGATGGCACCGTCGAGCTCAGCGAATGGACCCAATTCAGAGGCGCGCAGTACAATCTGGAAAAAGCTCGACTAGTTCGCTGGAATTTGGATCGCCAGTGTTTTGGCTTTGGCTGTTGTCGCCTATGGGATCAAGCTGTTTCTGAAACAACGCGATAATGTTTGTCGTCAGCGCGGTGTCTGTCAGCTGAATGTCGGAAAAGTATCGCTGTTTTCTCGAGGATACGAATTAACCGAAGCGCAAGAACATGCGTGAGTAGGGCGGCCTGAGCCCCTTTCTTGTGGCATCGATTGTGGCCTTCTCGCCTGACCGGGCGGCGTTCTGAAATGCTGTGACGGAGTCTTCAAGAGCCTTGAGCGCTACGTCGAAGCCAGGACTATTGAGTCGCCCGTGAAGAACGCGGTTCAGGCGTTTTGAGGCGTGATTGACGGCTGTCCTGCTCGTGTGGATGCGGCTGGAGGGCATAGCGCTGGTTTCTCGCTAAACAACGCTTGATGTGAACGCATCGCGAACACCATCAAGCAGCGGCTTTGGCGATTGGCAGGATGAGGGCTTTGCGCGCGGTTGTTTTGGCGGCTCGGTCCCAGAGGAAGTCGCCGGAGAAGGCGATATGCTCCCATCCGACAGGCGATGTATGGGCGAGAAGTGCGTCGGGCGTGGTTTCGCCGTTCCGGCGCAGATGGGCGACGGCTTCGGCCATGTAGGTCGTGTTCCAATGGACGATGGCGGCGATGACGAGGTTGAGGCCGGAGGCTCGGTAGAGTTGGGCTTCATGGCTGCGGTCGATGATGCGTCCCTGGCGGAAGGTGCAGATGGCCTGGGTCAGGGCGTGGCGCTGCTCGCTCTTGTTGAGGCCCGCCTGGCAGCGCCGGCGCAAGGCGGGACTTTCCAGCCAATCGAGCATGAACAGGGTGCGCTCGATCCGGCCGATCTCCTGCAGCGCGAGATCGAGTTGGTTCTGGCGCTCGAAGGCGGCGAGCTTCTTCATCATGACGGAAGATATGGCGTGGCCGGATTTGAGGGAGGCGACGAGGCGCAGGATGTCGTCCCAATGATCCTTGATGAGATCACTGCGGATGCGTTTGCCCAGGAGCGGGCCGAGGCCGGGATAGGCCGCCGCCGCCGCGATGGGGCTGAGCCGGCGATCGGGGAAGTCGCGCAGGCGCGGACAGAAATGCAAGCCGAGCAGTGCGCAGAGCGCAAAGACATGATCGGTCGCTCCACCTGTGTCGGTATAGTGCTCGCGGACCGAAAGCGTGGTGCCGTGATGCAGGAGGCCGTCGAGCACGTAAGGCGCTTCATGCGCCGCGGCCGAGAGCACCGCGACATGGAAAGGTCCGTGCTGATCGGAGACATGGGTGTAGAACGAGAAGCCCGGATCGACGCCGTAGCGGGCGTTGACGTCGCCGCCCGGTGCAACGCGCTCGCCGCCGCGGAAGAACTGACCGTCAGAGGAGGATGTGGTTCCCTCGCCCCAGACGGCGGCGAGCGGCAGGCGGTGATGGGCATTGATGAGGCAGGCGAGCGCAGCACGGTAGTTCTCCTCGCGGATATGCGCATCCTTGGCCCAGATCAGCTGGTCGCGCGTCACGCCATGGCTGGAGGCGGCCATGCGCGAGAGCCCGAGATTGGTGGCGTCGGCGAGAATGGCGGCGAGCGCGCTCATCGCCGCCTTGCGCGCCCGCGCTCGTCCGGCCAGCCTAGCGCGTTCGATTGTCGAAAGAGAAGGCAGTGGGATCTTCGCGGTGCGTAGAGCATCGATGACGCCGCTGGCGATGGGCAGCCCCTTGTCCGTGCCATGCGCCGCCTTGGCTGCGGCGGCGATCATGAAGGGAATGTCTCCGCGTGCCGGAGCCCGGACGCCAAGCGCCTGCGCCAGCTCGCGGGCGTGATCGGTCATCGTCAGGTCGCGCCCGGCGTAAGCCGATAGCGCGTCCTCCGGCAGACCGAGCGTCTCGGCGAGAAAGGACACCAGCGCGGACGGTAAGCCGAAGCCGCCTTGCAACCAGCCTGCCAGCGTCATGCCCGGATGGTGCAGCAGCGCGACCTGCAAGGCGACACCCAGCCGGTTGGCGTCATCGCGCCGCTCGGCGATCAAGGCGAGATCACCCGCCTCGAAGGTATAAAGACGCACCAGCTGGTCGCGCTCTTCGGGGATGCCGATCAAGGCCCGGCGCTCGGCGTCGCCCAGCAATCTGTTCTTGTCCATGCCACTCTCCTCAAGCCGTCCATAAAAGGCTCTTGTGCGCCGTGGACGCGGCCGCATAAAGAGACGCGGTTCATGGACGGGTTTGGATATGCGGCTGCATTGCGCTCCGCAGCGTCCACGGAACGTCCGGTTGAGGGACATGACGATGGGCGGAGTTTTGGGCTATGCCCGCGTCTCGACCGGTGATCAGGACATCGCCGCACAGACCCTGCGGCTCGAAGGGGCTGGCGCCATCAAGGTCTTCTCCGATGTCAGGTCAGGAAAGAGCATGGACCGGCCCGGCCTTGCTGCGCTGCTCGACTACGCGCGTGCTGGCGATACGCTTGCCATCGTCCGCCTTGATCGGCTCGGTCGCTCATTGGCCGAACTGCTTGTGACCGTCGCCATGCTCAAAGAGCGTGGCATCGCGCTCCTGAGCCTCGAGGAGAAGATCGACACCTCATCCGCCGCTGGCGAGCTCGTCTTCCATGTGTTCGGAGCCATTGCGCACTTCGAACGCCGCCTCATCTCCGAGCGCACCAGGGACGGCGTAGCCGCCGCCCGCGCCAAGGGAAAACGCCCAGGCCGTCGGCCCCTCGATCAGGCCAAGGTCGATGCTGCCATGACGCTCATCGCCGCCAAAACAGCACCCACCGAGGCCGCACGCCAGCTTGGCCTCGGCCGTTCCACCATTTATCGCGAAATGCGCCGGCTCGGCATCAGCAGGCCAGTATAGTGGCGTTCCTCACCTGTTCACGTCTGGCGTTGTTTAGCGAGAAACCAGCGCTATGCCCTCGATCGACCATGACGGCAAGATCGCGGTGCGCAGTGGCCTTCTCAAACCCGCCGAGCAGCATGAACTGGCGCAGCGGCGGCGCGAGCGGGAACGGGCCGAGCTTGAAGCCTAGGCGGAAGCGCGAGGGGAAGCTCATCAGCCTGAACAGGACAACGACCCGCTGCCGCCTTGGGAGGAGCCGGAGCCTGCCGAGGGCTACAGCCAAGCGCTGTCGCTGGACCTGACCCATCTGAGGACAGCG
>JADCCX010000060.1 GCA_020252485.1 Methylocystis sp. | reverse complement strand
GCGCCCGTCGTGGAGAAGATCTGATGGCGAAACTTGCCCAGAAAGTCACCCTGTCCCCGTCGCGGGACATCCCCTTCGACAAGCTCGTGCTGAGCCAGTCCAACGTGCGGCGCATCAAGGCCGGCGTCTCGGTCGAGGAGCTGGCCGAGGACATCGCCCGGCGCGGGCTTCTGCAGGGGTTGAACGTGCGGGCTGTTGTCGATGCCGATGGTGTCGAATCCGGTACGTTCGAGATCCCGGCCGGTGGTCGTCGTTTCCAGGCGCTGTCGCTGCTGGTGAAGCAGAAGCGGCTCGCGAGGACCGCGCCGATCCCCTGCATCGTGCGGGATGCGGCATCGGAGATCCTGGCGGAGGACGACTCCCTCGCGGAGAACATGCAGCGCGTTGCTCTGCACCCGCTCGACCAGTTCCGCGCATTCCAGGCCTTGCGCGAAAAGGGTCAGCGCGAGGAAGCGATTGCGGCGGCCTTCTTCGTCACGCCGCAGATCGTGAAGCAGCGCCTGAAACTTGCATCCGTGGCCCCTGCCCTGCTCGAGGTCTATGCCGAGGATGGGATGACACTCGAGCAACTGATGGCGTTCACGGTGAACCCGGACCATGCGCGTCAGGTGCAGGTTTGGGAGGTAGTGAAGAACTCCTGGAACAAGGAGCCCTATGCGATCCGCCGCATGCTGACCGAGACCTCGGTCCGGGCGTCTGATCGCCGCGCGGTCTTCGTGGGTGTCGCTGCATATGAGGCAGCGGGCGGTGTCGTCCTGCGCGATCTCTTTCAGGGTGATGACGGCGGCTGGCTCGAGGACCCTGCCCTTCTGGACCGGCTTGTGGCCGGGAAGCTTAAGGCCGAAGCCGAGGCTCTGGCATCCGAGGGCTGGAAGTGGATCGAGGTCGCGACCGACCTGCCCTACGGCTACGGCTACGGCCACGGTCTGCGGCGTCTGGCCGGTGATCCCGCGCCGCTGACCGACGAGGAAAGCTCGGCCCATGCAGCACTCCTCGCCGAGTATCGCGCGCTGGAGGAGGAATACTTCGGCCAAGACGAATACCCCGAGGAGATCGATGCGCGGCTCGGTCGGCTCGAGATGGCGATGGAAGCGCTCGAGCAGCGGCCGCTGATCTACGATCCGGCCGAGGTCGGGCGCGCGGGTGTCTTCGTCACGCTGGATCGGGACGGCAGTCTCGCGGTCTATCGCGGCTATGTCCGGCCCGAGGACGAGCCGCGCGAGGAGACCGCGGTCCAGGATGGTGATGGTGCGGATGCTATGGGGCAGGGGGATGATGTCGGTGTTTCCAGCTGGAAACCATCGGCGACCTCCGCCGGGGGCACCGTCATCACTTCGGGTGGTCAGCCGATCGGTTCTGAACAGACCGACGATGAGGACGACGGCGCACTCAAGCCGTTGCCCGAGCGGCTGGTCATGGAACTGACGGCCCACCGGACCCTCGCGCTGCGCGAGGCTATCGGGCGTTCTCCTGACGTGTCGCTGACGCTTCTGCTCCTGAAGCTGGTGACGGACACCTTCCGCACCTCCTCGGCCTCGGGCAGCTGCCTCGAAGCCTCGGTGCGCCACGTCTACATGTCGGCACAGGCGCCCGATCTGAAGGACAGCATCGTGGCGAAGCTCGTCGATGAGCGTCACGCCGCCTGGCAAGCTGATCTGCCGCTCGGCGACGATGCCGCGCTCTGGGACTATCTGTCCGTTCTCGATCAGGGCAGTCGTCTGGCGCTTCTGGCGCATTGCCTCAGCTTCGGGATCAACGCCCTCCATGAGAAGGTGAACCCCTATGGGGCGGGCATCTCCGCCAGTGGCCTGTCCCGCCGTATGGCCCATGCCGATCTCGTGGCGCGCGCGGTCGATCTCGACATGGTCGAAGCAGGCTGGGAGCCGACTGTCGATGGCTATCTCAACCGCGTTCCCAAGGCCCGGATCCTCGAGGCCGTGCGCGAGGCGAAGGGGGAGGGGACCGCGCAGCTTCTCGATCACCTTAAGAAGGGCGAGATGGCCACGGAAGCCGAGCGGCTCCTCAAGGGAAGCGCGTGGTTGCCCGAGGTCCTGCGTCGGGCCGATCTGGCGGCAGGAGACGGCAAGCCGATCGCAGATGGGCAGGGGGAAGATGCGGGCGAGCCCGAGGACGTCGATCTCCCGGCCTTCCTGACGGCCGGTCTGCCGGAGAGTGCTGCGTCCATGATCGCTGCGGAATGATCTGAGCCATCCGGAGGCGGGGAAACCCGCCTCTCACTCTGATAAAATACAGTAATATCAATATGATGAATGCAAAATCTCGCATTCAGGATGAGGAATCATGTCTGGAACGACCATCATCGACTCAGCCCCCCTCGGGGCGCTTATCCGCTACACCGACGGCAGTCCCAAGCCGCCGGCGCGTTTCACCAAGAAGCTCGCGGCGTGGGAGCGATCGAACGGCGTTGGCCGTCTTGTGAAGAAGGAACCGCCCAGGGTCTATCCGACCTGGACGGCACCGGCCTCCTTCACGCTGCATGAGGG
>JADCCX010000006.1 GCA_020252485.1 Methylocystis sp. | reverse complement strand
CAGGCCTTCGGCTTCACCAATCCGCTCCTGGTGGATGAAGACGGCGTGCTGATCGCAGGCCACGGCCGCTTGGCAGCGGCTGAAGCGCTCGGCATCGCCAAGGTGCCGGTGATTGTGCTCAAGCACTTGGTGCCCGCGCAGAAGGAAGCGCTGCGGCTTGCTGATAATCGCATCGCAGAAAACGCCACCTGGGACCAGGCGCTGCTGCGCGATGCGTTGGCCAGCGTCCAGGCGGCGGAAATTGACCTCGCGGCGCTTGGTTTCTCGGCGGATGAACTTGCGGGCATCCTCGCGGCGGCTGGAGATGCCGTGTCCGACGGCGATGCGCCCGAGGCCCTGCCCGCGGACACCGCCGAGAACCCTGCCGCGCCGGCGATTGGCGAAGATGTTGACGATCCCGCCGATGCCGAGCCCGAGGCACCGCGCCAAGCAGTCTCGCGCCCCGGTGATCTTTGGCTGATGGGCGCGCATCGGCTGCTGTGCGGCGATAGCACCGACGCGGCGACGGTCGCGCGCGTGATGGAAAGCGATCGCGCGGCGATGCTGTTCACCTCGCCGCCCTATGGCAACCAGAGGGCTTACACGACCGGCGGGGTATCGGATTGGGATGCACTCACGCAGGGCGTGTTTCAGCATCTGGACGCGGCGCTGCGGCCGGATGGCCAGGCGCTGGTCAATCTTGGCCTCATCCATCGCGAGAATGAATGGCAGCCGTATTGGGAAGCCTGGCTGGAATGGATGCGCGCGCACGGCTGGCGTCGCTTTGGGCTCTATACCTGGGACCAGGGACCAGGCTTGCCGGGCGACTGGAACGGGCGTTTGGCGCCGGCCTTCGAGCTTGTGTTTCACTTCAACCGCACGGCGCGGCAGGCCAACAAGATCATCCCCTGCAAATGGGCTGGCACGCCGAATAAGGGCAGTGGGCTCCGCGCCGCCGATGGCGAGGTGAAGTCCTACACGCATATCGGCCAGCCGGTGCAGGACATGCGCATTCCTGACGCGGTGCTGCGCATCACGCGCCACAAGGGGCGCGGGATCGAGACTGAACATCCGGCGGTGTTTCCGGTGGCGCTACCGGACTTTCTGATGCGCGCCTACACGGAGGCTGGCGAGGTGGTGTTTGAGCCCTTTGCCGGTAGCGGTACGACCCTGATTGCCGGGGAACGCACGGGCCGCGTTGTACGCGGCATTGAATTGGCGCCGGCCTATGTGGATCTGGCGATTGCGCGTTGGCGGATGCTCTATCCGGATCAACCGGTGACGCTGGCGGGCGATGGGCGCGATTACGATGCGGTAGCAGCAGCGCGCGAAGGGGCAATTTCCGATGCAGCCTGAGCTTGCCGCTCAAGTGGCGCCGCGCGGTTCTTGAATGGCGGGACCGCCGGACCATTTGATGAAGCATCGGTCCGGGCCCCTCTGGCGGTGCACAGCGCATCGCGATGTCGGACCTCCATCCGGCGCGTCATGCGCGCCGTGGCAGAGGAGGCGTTGCGCTATGACTGAAAAATCCCCTTCGCGTGTGCCGCTGGTGCTGCGCGGCTTTGGTGCTGTGCTGCTGCTGGTGGGCGCGGCGGGCTATTTGCTGCCGGCACCGCCGGTGCACTGGACGGCGCTGATTCCGGCTGGGCTGGGCGTACTCGCGCTGCTGATATCGCTGGCCGGTCGATGGCCAGTGGTGGCGGCGGTCGGCGGCGCGCTAGTCGCCATGGTGGCGTTGGCGGGCGGCGGGTCTGCGCTTGTCCAGTTGCCCGCGCTGCTGGCCGGGGAGGCTGGCGCGGCGGTCGCTTCGCGCTCCGCCACTGCGGCTGCGGCGATCCTGGCGGTGGGCGGTCTGATATGGGCGCTGCGCGGCGGCCGGGGCGGGCAAGCATGATCGGCAACCTTATCGCCTTCCTGGTCGCGACCTTTCTGGTAGAGCCGTTGCAATCGAAGCTGGTCGAACAGCTCGCGGGCGGGCGTGCGCCAGCAGCGGTGGTGCAACAGGTCGAGGCCTGCGCGACTGCGGCACTGCCAGCGTTGGTGAAACGCGCCGCCAACGAGCCCTGGTGGGCCATTACGACAGCGATTGGCGCCTGGGTTGGCACCACGTCACCGGTCGCGGTTCTGACTGATGCCGAACCCTCCTGCGCGCCGGCGCTGGCAGCCGCACGGCCGTTCCTCGCCGGGTCTTGAACCCGGCTTGGGAAACGGGCGCCAGTTTGAAACGTCAGGGCAAGCCAACAGCTCGGTCGTTCCGCTTGGACGCAGGTTCATGGTCGCTCTAGCCAATGAGCGTCCGCCGCCAGTCGCGCGCTGCAGACGGGTATAGGGGTCGCGGATAAAGCCGGCAGGGATATGCGGCACCGCACCCATCAATTCGCCATTCGGAAAAAACTTTGAGTCGTGGAGGTTGCCAATGCAGCCTGAGCTTGCCGTTGTCTCGCTGCCGGTCGCGGGGCTGGTGCCCTATGCTGAGAATGCGCGCACGCATTCGCCGGCGCAGGTGGCGCAGATTGCCGCCTCGATTGCTGAATTCGGCTTTGTGAACCCGGTGTTGGTGGATAGTGCCGGTGTTCTTGTGGCAGGCCATGGCCGCGTCATGGCGGCCAAGCGGCTCGGTATGGCGATTGTCCCGGCTATTCGGCTGGCGCATCTCACCGAACCCCAGGCGCGCGCACTGCGGCTTGCGGATAATCAGATCGCGCTGAATTCCGGTTGGGACGAGGCGCTGCTGGCGGCAGAAATCGCACGCATTCGCGATGAAGATACGGTTGATCTGGATGAGCTCGGCTTCTCCGGCATGGAATTGGATCGGCTGCTTGCAGTGGCGGATGCCAGCCTTGATGGTGAGGATGCTGACGAAGCCCCGCCACTGCCGGTCAATCCTGTAACGCGCGAGGGTGATTTCTGGCGTTGTGGAGAACATCGGCTGCTCTGCGGTGATGCGACCAAGCTTGCTGATGTGCAGCGCGCGCTTGGAGCCGGCCACTTGGCGGACATGGCGTGGCAAGACCCACCCTATAATGTTGCTTACGAGGGGGGCACCGCCGCCAAGATGACGATCGCGAATGATGCGCTGGGCAAGGGGTTTCTGGATTTCCTGCGCCCGGCGCTGACAAACCTGCTCTCGGTCACCAAAGGCGCCTGCTATATTTGCATGTCATCCTCTGAATGGCCGACGCTGCATCGCGCCTGGCAGGAAGCGGGCGGCAAGTGGTCCAGCACCATCATCTGGGCCAAGAACACCTTTGCGCTTGGAGGCGCAGATTACCATCAGCAATTCGAGGCGATGCTCTAT
>JADCCX010000059.1 GCA_020252485.1 Methylocystis sp. | reverse complement strand
CTTGATATCACGCTGCGAGCAAATGTCGGAATCAAAGGGACCACTAGCAAGTCTATGATTCTAGTGGAGCTTTTGAATTTGACATTCGCTCCGACGCCCGATGTCACGCGGGATGCGAATGTCAAATTCGCTCCACTAGAGGTCTATGGCAATCACTAATCCTTTTGGGGTCCTGTGTTGCCTCCCTCTTGCGGCAGCTCCACTCTAATTCTGCCAGTCTCGATCAAAATCCTTTCGAGAGCTTCCTGTGTGAGTGGGCAGGCGACAAGGTTCTTGAATTGAGGCGTAGTGAGGCCGCATTGCTTCGCCATCGCACTTACAAGGTTGTCCCCTAGAGTTTTGAAGCCACTGCCGTGAGAGGTTTTCGTCCACACGGAGGACTTCTTACCCGCTTGGGTGTGATACGTGAAAAAATTGTGGTCTCCCACAGAGAGCTGAAAGCCCTTCTTTTTCAACGCCGCTTCAATGTCACTACGGTCGAGCGGCATCAATTAGGCTCCGAACGACGCTATGAGGCGCCCACGAACCTCCAAGCCGTCTTGGGTGAAGTCCGCGGATGATGCGACAACATACTCGCTCCAGACAAAGGCGAGCGCGGCAACGGCAGATGCTTCCAGCTCAGCGCGCGTTTCACCTGTGACCATCAGATTGAAATCGCCCACCGCTATGTAAAGACCGTCCTGTTGGTCAAATGACACCTCAAGGGAAAGAGCCGTTTTCGCTTTAAGCGGTTCTCCGGAGTGAGCATGGAACGCCTCAATCACCAAAGGGCTCTCGTCAATTTCGAGTATCTCGGTGACGTTGTTGAGCGCCTTTAACTCGTCGTCGTCGTTCAATACGGCCTCGCCGAGTACCTGGATAAGCTCACGGCGGTTTTCGACCAAGGCAGGCTCAAAATCCTCAGCATAGACACAATCAAGACGGCGTCCTGAAAAGAGAGCGAGTGTGAGCTTTCGCGCTTGAAAATCGAGCGCATCTAAGCGGCCGGTAACCACACGCGGCTTCACTGTCGGCGTGACGGGCTCCGCAAGCATGGGGACGAGCTTTTCGGCGACGATGCGGCCGTCAAGGAGCTTTCTTTTCCGAGCATCTTCAATACTGACGACTAAGCCGGTGCGCTTCGACGGTTGCATGTTTTTAAGGGCGGTGAGATACTGCCGCCTAATAGCGCCTTGTGGGATGGTGCGCTTCAAAGCATTTATATCGCCTCTAGCGACAGCATCTAAAGTATCAATGTGCTGCCTTGTAACAACTTCTAAATCTATTGGCTCAAATAAAGATAGAGCCGTGTTTCTAATTACATAAGGAATATCATAGCCGCCGTTTTCTGGAACTTTAAACAGTACCGAATATTTACGATCCAATTCTTGACTAACACGAAGACGCTCTTTCAAATCTCGGCCTTCATGAGCAAGTGCAAGAAGATGGATCGCCCTTTGCAGGGCTTGCGCAGCCTGAACAAGCGCAGTGGCTGGGACGGTGTGACCATGCGTGGCTTCACCCTCAAAATGGAGGTGAAACGTTGGAAGGGTGTCAACTGCGGTCATGGGTTCACGTTATAGGAACTGGAGAGAGCGCAACTGCTGACAGCTCGATTCTTGACTATCGCGGCGTCTCCTGCGAAACACGATGCCGCCATCTCACAAGGCTGGGGTATACGTCAATCGGTTAGCTCGACACCCGTTGGGTTCGGTTGTCTTTTCCTATCATCCCTTTTGCTTGGCAGTTCACAACTCAACATTCTTCCACCAACCCGCGCCAGCTAATCCGCAGCCCTTTCGCTGCAAAACACCGGCGCAAATGTCGCTCGGACGCGCCCCCCCTACGCCGTCACCGCATCCACCGCCGCCAGATCCTCCGCCGTCAGCGCCCAATCCGCCGCCTTCACATTGGCCTCGATCTGCTCCGGCTTGGTGGCGCCGGCGATCACGCTGGAGACGATGGGTTGGGCAAGCAGCCAGCTGAAGGCGAGCTCCACCAGCGTCTTCCCCTGCGCCTCGCAGAAATCGGCGAGCTTCTCGGTGCGCGCCCAGTTCGTCTCGGTGAGGTAACGGTCGGCGAGGCGCTGCGTCTTGGTCAGGCGCGCATCGGCGGGCATCTCGGCGTTGCGCTTGTATTTACCCGTCAGCAGGCCGCAGGCCAGCGGGAAATAGGGCAGCAGCCCCAGCCCATAGGCGCTGGCCGCCGGGATCAATTCCTTCTCGGCCCAGCGCACCAGCAGGCTGTATTCGTCCTGCGCCGAAACGAAGCCCTGCGCGCCGATGTCCCGCGCCGTCCATTGCGCCGTGGCGATCTCCCAGGAGGGCATGTTGGAGCAGCCGATATAGCGCACCTTGCCCTGGCGGATCAGATCGTCCAGCGCCCGCAAGGTCTCGTCGATGGGGGTGAGCGGATCGGGCCGGTGATACTGGTAGAGGTCGATCCAGTCGGTCTTGAGGCGCGTCAGGCTCGCCTCCACCGCCTGCATGATGTAGCGGCGCGAAGCCCCCTTCTTCTCGTGATCGTCCATCTCCATGCCGAATTTGGTGGCGAGCACGATCTCCTTGCGCCGGTCGCCCAGGATCTGGCCGAGGCAGGTCTCGGAGCCGCCGCGCTCGCCATAGATATCGGCGGTGTCGAAAAGCGTGATGCCGCAATCGAGCGCCTTGTGGACGACCTTGCGCGTCGCTTCGAGATCGATGCGGCCGCCGAAATTGTTGCAGCCGAGGCCGACAACCGAGACGCGCAGGCCCGAGCGGCCGAGATTCCTGAGTTTCATGGCGATTCAACCCCGCATGTGACCCGCCGGAGTTTACACCGCGCGGGCCAAAGAAAAAGGCCCGCGAGCAAACCCGCGGGGCTCTGAATCCGGGTTAACGTGCGGGCTCCATCCCTCCCCTTGACGGGGAGGGTCGGCGGCGAAAGCCGCCGGGGAGGGGTGAACATGAGTAAAAAATGGAAAAAGCCCCCCACCCGGCCCTTCCCCCGGATCAAGTCCGGGGTCCGGGCCACCCGCCCCGCAAGGGGGCGGGATGACAGCGCTGTCAGCCTGAGATCAGGATTCCTGCGTGGCGAGGACCACCGCCAGCTTGCAGCATTTGATGAATTCCGGCACGTCCACGTATTCCTTGATCGTGTGGATCTCGAACATGGCGGCGCCGATCGTCACGGTCGGAAAGCCGTGCTTGTCGAGCCAGTTGGCATCGAGGCCGCCGTTCGAGAAGATCGTGACGGGCTCAAGGCCGATCGTCTTGACCGCCTTGGTGGCGAGCGTCACGACCGGGCTGTCCTCGGCGAGGTTGAAGGGGGGATAGGCGGCCTTGTGGGTGAAGTTCACCACCGCCGTCTCGCCCTCGGTATCCTTCACCTGCGCCTGCGCCTTGGCGAAAGCGGCCTTGTATCCCTCGGTGATCTTGGCCGCGAATTCCGATGTGGGGCTGCGCGCCTCGCCCCGGAGATAGGCGTAATCGGTGACGACATTGGTGGCGTCGCCGGCGGATGTATTGTTCTTGCCGCCGAAGATGCCGATGTTGCTGGTGCCATTGCCGTCCGGCTTGACGATCTTGCCGAACCAGCCGGCAGCATGGGCCTCGGCCAGGCCGATGGCCCCCACCAGCGTGGCCGAAATGCCCTTGTCGGGCGCGACGCCGGCATGCGACGCCTTGCCGGTGATCTCGACCTCCCAGTTCTCCTGACCGACGGCGCCGACGATCAGTTCCGAGGCGAGCCTGCCATCGATATTGAAGCACATCACCGGGCCGCCGAGATCGGAAGCGATCAATTCACGCGCGCCATGCAGGCCGCTTTCCTCGCGCACCGTGAACAGCAGCGTGATCGGCGGGTGCGGCAGTTTGTGCTTCATCAGCGTCTCGACCATAACGACCATCATCGCGCAGCCGTTTCGGTTGTCGCCGCCCAAAGCCGTCGTGCCGTCGGCGACGATGCGGTCCCCCTCGCGGCGCGGCTTGGCGCCGGCGCAGAGCGGAACAGTATCGAGATGGGCGGAGAACATGATGCGCGGGCCCGGCTTGGTGCCCGGCAGCGTCACGATGAGGTTGCCGGTCTGGGTCGGAACCGGGATGCGCTCATTGGCGGTATCGTATTTGATCGCCGAGGCCGGAACGCCGATGGCCTTCAGATCCTCGACGATGGCGGCTGCGATGGCGGCCTCCTGCCCGGTCACCCCGTCGATGGCGAGATAGCGCATCAGATAGGCTTCGGCTGCGGCTGCATCGAGATGATGGGCGCTGTTGGTCATGTGTTTCCTCCAGAGGCTGTTCTTCCCGGCGCTCCCTACTACAGGACCGCATTTCCGCCAATCCCTCGCGTCCTTCTGTGACGCCATAATGTCGGAGCGGCCCGGGCCGGATTACCCTCCGGAGCAGGCGCCAAGGCTATACTTTATGTTGGACAGCCACGGTGGGGCGGGATACCAAACGGGCCATAAAGCGTCAGCGGATGCCGCCGCTTCAGGCGCGTATCCTGCCGGAAACATTGGAGAGAATCATGAGCGATATCGGGATGATTGGCCTGATCATAGCGGTCATCATCGTTCTGTTCGTGACCAACAAGGTGCCTGTCGTGATTGTGGCGATGCTGACGCCGCTGGCGCTCTGGGCCACCGGCATCCTCACCCTCAATCAGGCCATGGCGGGTTTCGGGGACCCGGCTGTCATCTTCATCGCGGCCCTGTTCATCGTCAGCGCCGGCTTGGAACAGACAGGCGTGACCGCCTGGGCCGGGAAACTCCTCATCGCCAAGGCGGGCGAGGACAGCCGCGCCCGCCTCCTCACCCTGACCATGCTGCTGGTGGCCCTGCTGACAGCGCTGATCAGCGTCAACGGCGCGGTGGCCGCGCTGCTGCCGGTGGTGGTGGTGATGGCAGTGCGGCTGAAGCGCGCACCCTCGCAGCTCCTCATGCCGCTCGTCTTCGCCGCCCATGCCGGATCGATGCTGGCCCTGACCGGCACGCCGGTCAACGTGCTGGTCTCCAATGCGGCCGTGGGCGCCGGATTGCGGGGCTTCAGCTTTTTCGAATTCGCGATCGCCGGCATCCCGCTGCTGGCGGGCACGATGGCGATCATCATTCTTTTCGGCCAGAAGCTGCTGCCCGAGACGGCGGGCGCCTCGATGCCTGCCGATTTCAGCAAGCATGCGCGCACGCTGGTCGAGCAATACGGCCTGTCGGGGGGCCTCTTCCGGACGCGCATCAAGGAAAGCTCGCAGCTGGTCGGCCAGCCGACGGCGTCGCTCGACCTCTCCGGATTCGGCTCGCTGCAGCTCTCGGGCTCGCAAGACGGGGCCAGCGGCATGCCGCTGCAGCGCAACACCTTCAAGGCGGGCGATCTGCTGATCCTGCGCGGCAGCCCCGAGGAAGCCTCGGCCTTCGCCAGCCAGAACCAACTGGGCTTCAGCGATGAAGACAAGTCCGAGGAGGTCCTGTTCAACAAGAATTCCGGTCTGGCCGAGGTGATGATCCCGCCCCGCTCGGCGCTGGTGGGCGCCACGATGTTCCCGGGCATGGTCACCGAGAGCGGCGATCTGCTCGTCATCGCCATCCAGAGGCCGGGCACCGATCTCGGCAACGGCAAGATCGTCCTGCAGGCCGGCGACACGCTGCTGCTCCAGGGCACCTGGCAGGCGCTGGATGTGCGCCTCGCCGATCCGGACGTGCTCGTCGTCAATTCGCCTGAACTGGTGCGCCGTCAGGCCGTGCCGATGGGTGCTGGCGCCACGCAGGCCGTCGTTATCCTCCTTGGCATGGTCTTCCTGCTGGCGACAGGGCTGGTTCCGCCCGCCGTGGCCGGCCTGCTCGCCGCCGGCGCGCTGATCATGACCAATGTGCTGACCGTCGAGCAATCCTACCGGGCGATCGGCTGGACGACGGTTATTCTCGTCGCCGCCATGATGCCGCTCTCGACCGCGATGATCGAGACGGGGGCGGCAAAGCTGATCGCTGAACGCCTCGTTGCGCTGGTCGGCGATGCCGGCCCCTATGCGCTGCTGGCCGGCCTCTTCGTGCTGACGGCGATCATGGGACAGCTGATCAGTAACACCGCGACGGCGCTGATCGTCATCCCGATCGGGGCGGCTGCGGCGACGAATATGGGCGTCAGCCCGCTGCCTGTGCTGATGAGTGTGGGCATCGCTGCGGCCGGCGCCTTCCTGACCCCGATCGCCACGCCCACCAACCTGATGGTGATGGGGCCCGGAGGCTACAAATTCGGCGATTACTGGAAACTGGGCCTTCCGCTGCTGATCTGGTTCTTCGTCGTGTCGGTCTTCTTCGTGCCGATGATCTGGCGGTTCTGAACCGGCGGCCGCAGGTCATGGGGAAGTCCGGTGATGAAGCCATGGATAGCGCTGTTTCGATGGTGGCGCGAATCATGCCGCATCATGCGCTCCGCAAGGCGATTGTGGCCGGGATGCTGTGCCTGAGCGCCGCCGGCTGCTCGTCGATCCCTGTCGGGCTGATGGAGCCGGTCGCCGCGCCGCCCGGCACGCCGCGCGTCTCCATGCTGACCGCGACGACCCGCGCCCCCTCGGAGAACCAGGCGGAATTGTTCACCGGGGACCGGGGCGAAGCGGTTTCCTTCAATCGGGTGGTCGTGTCCCTGCCGAAAAACCGCGAAACCGGCACGATCCAATGGCCGCAGACGACGCCCGGCAATCCCGAGACCGATTTCGTGGTGGTGTCGGCGACCCCTATGCGGCGCGATCAGGTCAGCGCCTGGTTCAAATCGGACAGCGGCAAGGCGCGGCGGCTCTTCGTCTATGTCCATGGCTTCAACACGCCCTACGGCCAGGCGGTGATGCGGTTCGCTCAACTGGTTCATGATTCGGACGCCGACGCCGCCCCTGCCCTGTTCACCTGGCCGTCGCGCGGCAAGATCCTCGATTACAAGCGCGATTTCGACAATGCCACCTATTCGCGCACCGATCTGGCCGATCTGCTGATGCTCGCCTCGGCGAGCCCCAATGTCAGCGAGATCGTGCTGCTCGCCCATTCGATGGGTAGCTGGCCGGCGATGGAGGCGGTCAAGGAAGTGGCGCTGAGGCAGGGCGGCATCTCGCCGAAGTTCCGCAATCTCATCCTCGCCTCGCCCGACCTCGATATCGGCGTCTTCCGCCGGCAGATCGAGGCGATAGGCCCGCGGCGGCCGGAGATCACCGTGTTTGTATCGCGGGAGGACCGCGCGCTGCAGCTTTCGCGGTTTCTGGCGCGCAGCGGCCCCCGGCTCGGCGGCGTCGACGCGACAGCGGAGGAGTACCGGGACAAGCTCAAGAACTTTCCAAGGGTCACGGTTTTCGATGTGACGGAATTGCGCTCCGGCGACCGGATCAACCACAGCATCTATGCCTCCAGCCCGGAGGTGGTGCAGCTCATCGGCAACCGCCTGATCGCGGGAGAACTCGGCGCCGACGCCGAGCCGAGCGGGCCCTTCAACGTCATCGATGGGCTTGGGTCGGCGGTGCGCTTTGTCGTCGCAACGCCGGTTCTCGTGCTGGATGCGGCTTCACAACGCTAGAGCAAAACTGATCGCAATCACGATGAGCATGGCGCTCGCCACGGGCCATTGCCGCAGCCATCGGTCAGCGGTCTCGATCTGGCGGCCGGTTGCCTGAACCAGCGGCCACAATGTCCCGGCCAGGACAATCACATCGCCTTCAGGAACCTGCGGCAGCGCCCTCCCGATCCGAAAGAGCGCAATCGCCAGCACGCCGCCCAGCAGGAGGGGCCAGATGGCCGTCCAGAGCGCCTTGGCCTCGAAAAGGTCCGCCAAAGCATAGCCGGCGACAGGCTGGAACAGTATCCAGGGCATAACAAGAGACGCTAGCGCGACAATCGCCCAAGGCAATAAAATGCCCGCCTCGGGCGCCGCGTCCGGATCGGCGGCGGGCATCTCGCGCAGCAGGCGCAGGAAATGCAGCATCAGCAGCGTGCTGCCGACGGCGGACAGCGTGGCCAGTGCCGCGGCAAGGCCATCGCCGAACAACGGCTTGGCGGCGTACTTGGCCAAGGCGCCGCTGGTCAGCGGCAATCCGGCCAGGCTGAGCGCAAGGACGCCCATCGCCAGAACGATCAGGATCCGATGCCGCGGCGCACTGCCAGCCACGATGCCGACGCCGAGGAACAGCGCCCCCTTCACCAGCAGGTGATGCAGCGCGTAGAACGCAGCCAGCAGCGCCGTTCCCGGCGCACCGGCCGCCATACCCGCGCCCAGCACCGCCGCGACCACGCCCATCTGGCTGACGGTGGAGTAGGCGAGCACGGTCTTGACCTGTTGCTGGGTGATACCGACCGCCACCGCATAAAAGGCGGTGAACAGCCCCAGAGCGACGAGCCCGCCGCCCCAGCCGGGCAATCCCGCGTCAAGCGGCAGAAAGCGCATCAGCCCGATCACGCCCGCCTTGACGATGATGCCGCTCAGCGCCGCCGAAGCGGGCATCGGCGCAACAGGATGGGCAAGCGGCATCCAGACATGCAGCGGCGCGAGCCCCATCTTCAACCCGAAGCCCAGCACCAGCAGGATCAGCGCCGGGGCCAGCAGCGGCGAGGAAGGCAGCGCTGCGACGGCCTCCCGGATCAGCGGATTGCCGATGGGAACACCCAGCGCCAGAATGACGAAAGCGAGAAGGATGAAGGCCTCGCCCAAGAGCGCCAGCGCCATATAGACATCGCCGGCGCGCTTCGCCCGGGCCGTCGTCTCGAAAGATACGAGACCATAGGCGGAAAGGCTCGCCACCGAGAAGGCGAGATAGAAGCTCGTCATGTCGGCAACCATGAAGGTGCCGAGACTGCCGGCGAGCGTCAGCAGCCACCAGACCGCGAAGCGCCCGGTTCCCGGTTGCCCGCGCAGATAGGTGGCGGCGTAAAAGCCAGCCGCCGACCAGAGCAGCGCCGCCCCGCCAAGCAGCATCGCGCCCACATCATCGAGCGCCAATGTCAGCCGCAGCGGTTCGGGGCTCATCACAATGCCGCCGCCCCGCGCGAAAAGCGCGGCGAGCAGCGCCGGGATGGGGGCCGCCCAGATCCAGCCGAGCGCCCGTTCGCGGACCCCCGGCCAGAAACAGGCCAAGGACATGCCAAGCGGCACGGCAAGACCGGAGGCTATCAGCAGGCCGGAGGCGGTCATGGCATGCCTCCCTGTCCGATGCCGAGATAGGCGAAAGGCTGAAGCGGCAGGAAACCCAGCAGCAGCGCCACCCCGGCCAGCGACAGCACCGCCAGTTCCCGGCTGCGCGCCACGGCTTTGGGCGGCGGCGCGCCCCCTGCCGGATCGGCGAAGGCCCGGCCGATGACCCGGAAGACATAGCCCGCGGCCAGCAGGCCGCCCGCCAGAATGGTCGCGGCGATCCACCAGTTGGCGCTCACGACGGCGGCGGTCAGCAGCATCACCTTGGCGACGAAGCCGCCCGCCGGCGGCAGACCCATCAGCGACAGACCCGCCAGCGCAAAGGCGGCGATGCTGATCGGCACGGCCTCAGCCGCGCCGCCCAGATCGTCGATCCGGTCATGGCCCATGGCCTCGGCAATCAATCCGGCGGCAAGAAACATCGAAGCCTTGGCGAAGGCATGGGAGACGAGCTGCAGCACGCCGCCCGTCCAGCCGATCGAGGCCCAGGGCACTGCGGCCTCGCTGCCCATGACCAGCGGGAAGACGAGAAACAGATAGCCCACCTGCGCCACCGTCGAATAGGCGACCATCAATTTGAGCCGCGCCTGCCGCAAGGCCAGCACGCTGCAGACGAGGATGCTGGCGGCGCCGAGCGCAGCCAGCATCGTTCCCGCGATGACCGGCTGCGGCTGCGGCGCAACATCGAACCAGAGCCGCAGGATCAGGAAGAAGGGCGCCTTGACCACCAGCGCCGACAGCACGGCGCTCGCCGGCGCCGGTGCCCCGGCATGAGCCGGGGGAAGCCACAAATGCAGCGGAAACAGCGCGGCCTTGGCCATCAAGCCGGCAATCATCAGCCCAAGGGCGATCGATGTCGCCCGGTCGGCGCGGGTGACCTGATGCAGACTCGCGATGTCGAGCGTGCCATAGGCGCCGTAGAGCAGCGCCACGCCGATCAGGTAGAGCACCGATCCCGCCAGAGCAAACAGCAGATACCGCAAGGCGGCGCGGAGCGTCTCGCGGCTCCCTTCGAGGCAGACCAGCGGCACCGCCGAGAAGGTCAGCAATTCCAGCGCCACAAAGAGGCTGAACAGATCCTGCGCCAGAAAGACCGTGTTCAGCGCGGTGGAAAGACCCAGAAGCAGCGTCCAGAAGACCATGGGCTGGCGCGATTCCGATCCCCCAGCCTTGCTGGCGAAATTGCCGCGCGCATAGATAGCGACCACAAAAAGGATCAGGGCCGCCATCGCGATCAGCGCTGCGGAAAGCCCGTCCGCGCGCAAGGTGATGCCAAGCGGCGGCAGCCAGCCGCCGAGGCGATAGGTCGCCGCCTGCCCGCTGTGCCCGACCTGGAGCGCCACGATCAGCGCCACCGCCAGATTGGCGGCAAGAACGGGGAGCGCGATCCGTTCCGGCCGGCTATGGCCGAGCACGAAGATCGCCAGCAGGCCGATCGACGGCAGCATCAGGGCAAGGATCAGGAGCACGCCGTCCGGTGCGGCCACTTGTGCGGGCATCATGGCGAAAGGTCATCCGGCGGCAGGGGCTTGGCATCCACGGTCGAGGCGCCCGCCTCCAGCATCCGCAGGATCAGCGCGACCGCGAGCGCAGTGGCGGCAAAAGCCACGACGATTCCCGTGATGACAAGCGCCTGCGGTATGGGATCGCCCGCGAACCCGGCCCCCGCGCCGCGGCGGGCGGCGATGCCGAAGAACAGGAAGGCGCCGCAGCCCACAAGGTTGAAGGAGATCACCTTGCGCAGGGGCGTCGGATGCAGGATCAGCCCGAACAGGCCGATCCCCACCAGCGCCGCAGCGCAGAGGCCATAGAGGGTCGGTGCGCTCATCGCTTTGGCGGCTCCGCGGCGGGACCGGCGACGAGCAGGCCGAGAATGACGGCGATCGAGAGCGCCAGCGCAGCCTCGACCGCGACGATGATCGGCTTGGCGTAATCCGGCGGATAGGACAGGAACCAGCCTGACATGAAGATGCCGGCGAAGCCCGCCGCGATGAAGACCGCCGGGCCGAACACGACCAGCCGGCGCAGGCGCTTCAGGCGGATTTCCGGAGGATCGGCGAGATCGGCCATCATCATCAGAAGCCACATTGCCGCCAGCACCGTGCCGCCCTGAAAGGTGCCGCCGGGATGGTCGGCGCCGTTCCAGACGAGGTAGATGCCGACCACAATTCCGAAAGGCGGCAACACGCGCGCCAGAAGATCGAGCGCGCCGCTCGCATGCTTCGATTTCAGGCTGCCCGGCGCTCCGCCCCAGAAGGCATCGGGCGTCAGCGCCCAGACGCCGATGACAGCCAGCACCAGCACCACCTTTTCGAGCAATGTGTCGAGCGAGCGATAGGCCAGAAGCACCGCCGTGACCGGGTTGCCCAGACCGACCTGATGGATGTTCTCCGCCGCCAGCGCGGCCAGCGAGGGGTAAGGTACGGGAGGGGAGAGAACAACCGCCGCCAGCCCGGCGGCGGCAATGGCCGAGAGCAGGCCCGCCGCAATCTGCGTGCCTGGGCCGGGAAGCCGCCCCTCGGCCTCGACCGGCAGGAGGCGCGCGCAGGCGCGCAGCAGCACGAGGCCCGTGGCGCCGCCGCCGACCGCCGCCTCGGTCAGGGCAACATCCACGGCGTAAAGACGCATCCAGACCAGCGACAACAGCAGCCCGAGCACGATGAAGGCAATGACCGCGTCGCGCCGGTCGCGGACGAGAACCGTCCAGACCGCCGCCATCAAAATCAGCGCCACCAGCACAAGGTCGACAAGCAGGCTCATGGGCCGGGCTCGTTGCGGCGCACGAATTGCGCGATGAGCTGGCTGGCCGAGGCGCCGGCGAATTGCACGAGCACCCAGATCGCGATCAGCTTCAGCGCCGAGGTGATGTCGGGGCATTGCGGCAGAAGCCCCAGCACGATCAGGCCCAGCCCCAGGTTATCGGCCTTGGTCAAGGCGTGGAGCCGTGTCAGCGCATCGGGAAAACGCAGGAGTCCGACCGTGCCGGCCAGGAAGAACACAAGCCCTGCCGTGACCGTGATTACCGTGAAGGCGTCGAGAACAACGCTCATTGCTCGCCCTCCCCGGCGCGGGTCTTGGTTCCGGGCTCGCCCAAAGTCAGCGCCACGGCGGCGAAGGCGGCCAGAAGCGCCAGCGTGAGCGCAATATCGATAATGGCCATCGTCCCGCTGGCGATGGCGATCAGCAGCGCGATCGCCCCGCCCCCGGTGCCGAGAAGCTGCGCCGCCATCAGCCGGTCTGCGGGCGACGGGCCCCAGAGCATCCGCATCAGGCCAAGCCCGGTGAGCAGCAGCACGAGCGCTGCGGCAGCGTAAAGGAACTCAGGCATTGCGCGGCTCCTGCCCGAGGATGCGCAGGAATCGTGCCTCTTCCGCCGCAAGCTGCGCAGCAACCGGCTGGGCCGTATCGAGACAGTGGAACAGGATATCGTCCTTCTCTCCGGCGCCGACCGGCAAGGTGCCGGGCTGCAGGCTCATCAATGCGCAGAAAGCATCGCGGGCGGAACCGGGCGGCAGGCGCGAGGGGAAGACGACGAAACCGGTCCGCAGCGGCATCCGGGGATCGAAGGCCCGGCGCGCGATATCGATGCCAGCAACCAGCGATTGCCATGGCAGGCGCAGGAGAAGCCCAGCCAGCGCGCCATAAGACAGGCTTCTGTCTCCAGGAGGCAGCAGCCTCAGGCTGACCCAGACCGCCACAGCAGCCGTCGGCAGGCCGACGATCAGGTTGATCGGGCTGACACCGATCAGGATGAACCAGAAGCCGAAATAGAAGACGAAGCGGCGAAGCCCCGCAGCGGAGGCGATTGCGCCGATAGCGCCCGATCTCGTTTGCACCGCCATTGCGCCACCCCCCATTGCCGTAACCTGGGCCATGGACTCATTAAGGGACAGGTATTCGACGCCAGTGAATTTGGCGATCAGATTTTTTCGGCCCCTTCGACGAAAGCCATCAGCATCGGCGTTCCAACGGCATAAAGTCGCACCATCCTCCGGGAAATCCGGGTTCGCAACAACCGGGAAAGAGGGTTTGACGAGCGGCGAGGCTTTATGCAAACGTCCATCGCGCGCTGGTTCTTCTGAGCATCCCGATTGTGGTCAAACGGATGTTCGCATGGCCGAAGGATCGATTGATATGAAGGCGAGACTCAAAGCCGATCCACCCACACATGATTGTCATAAAAAACAGGATATGCGGAAAAAGCCGACATGAGCGGGGAACGGAAATGCGGAAAG
Organism: Methylocystis sp.; assembly: GCA_020252485.1. GTDB lineage: Bacteria > Pseudomonadota > Alphaproteobacteria > Rhizobiales > Beijerinckiaceae > JADCCX01. Next base: position 142,534 of record JADCCX010000059.1, on the reverse strand, counting down.
GTGCGCAATGACTGACCAAACCGGCGCGGCGGCGACATTGGCTTCGGCTGGCGCCATGGCCGGGATTCCGCTGATTTTCGGCGGCCTGGCCTATGTGATGGTCGGCCTCGGGCGGCGCGAGCACAGCGTGGCGCAATCCGCATGAGCCCTCCGCCGCATGCCGCATTCCGCCGGCCGGGCGTCAGGAGCGCTGCGCTGGCCTCGCTGCTGGCGCTCGCCGCTGCAGGCTGCAAGCCGGTCGAAGAGGCGAAGCCCGCCCCCATAAGGCCGGTGCGCACAGCCACCGTGGCGCTCCAGGAGCGGCCGGTCATCGCGAGCTTCACGGGCCGGATCGAGGCCCAGGACCAGCCAGCCATCTCCTTCCGGATCGGAGGCAGGATCGCCGAGCGGCCTGTCGCCATGGGCGCCCGCGTCCAGACCAACGATCTTCTGGCGAGCCTCGACCCCGAGAACGAACTCAATGCCCTGCGCACCAGCGAGGCGGACGCCGCCGCGGCGCAGAGCGCCTTCCGCCAGGCGGACGGGCATTTTCAGCGGCAGAGCACGCTGCATGCCCGCGGCGTGACCTCCGCGGCCGACCTCGATGACGCCCGGCAGGCGCGCAAGGCGGCGCAGGCGCGCGTCGAGGCGGCGCAGGCGCAATTGAGGAATGCCGAGCATCTTGTCAGTTTCACCACCTTGAAGGCTGATGCGCCGGGCGTCGTGACCGCCGTCGGCGCCGAGCCGGGCGAGGTTGTCGCGGCGGGCCGGATGGTGGTGCGGCTGGCGCGCGAGGGCGGTCTTGACGCCGTCTTCGACGTGCCGGCGGAGCTCATCAGGTCCTACCCGCAGAACCTGAGCGTCACGATCGCGCTGGCGCTTGATCCGTCCGTGCGCGTCGCGGGCCTCGTCCGCGAAGTGTCCCCGCAGGCCGATCCGGTCACCCGGACCTTCCGCGTCAGGATCGGGCTCGACAAGCCGCCCGCCGCCTTCCGGCTGGGCGCGACCGTGACCGGCACGGTGGCCAACAGCGGTAAGGCCGTCATCAGCATACCGGCGAGCGCCCTGATCAGCGGCGAGCAGACGCCGAAGGTCTGGGTCGTCGATCCCGCCAGCCAGACGATCGCGGCCCGCCCGGTGGAGATCGAGCGGGCGGACGCGGCCCGCGCGGTGATTTCCGCCGGGCTCGCCCCCGGCGATATCGTCGTGACGGCCGGCGCCAGCCTGCTCAAGGCAGGCCAGAAAGTCCGCGTGACGGGAACGGAGTTCTGATGATCCCCAATCTCTCCGACTGGGCCCTGAAGCACCGCTCCGTGGTGGCCTATCTGATGCTTGTCGCCATTGCGGCGGGAGTCCTGAGTTTTGTCCGGCTTGGCCGCAACGAGGACCCCTCCTTCGTGATCAAGACGATGGTTGTGGCCGCCGCCTGGCCGGGCGCCACGATGACCGACACGCTGAAGCAGGTGACCGAGCGCCTCGAGCGGCAGCTCGAGGAGACGCCGGATCTCGATTTCGTCCGCAGCACGACGACGCCCGGCATGACGACGATCTTCGTCAACCTCAAGGCCTCGGTGAAGGCGAACCAGGTGCAGGAGCGCTGGCAGAAGGCGCGCAACCTGATCGGCGACATGCGCCATACCCTGCCCGCAGGCGTCGTCGGCCCCTTCTTCAACGACCGCTTCGGCGACACGTTCGGCATCATCTACGGTTTCACGGCGGAGGGCTTCTCCCATCGTGAGCTCCGCGATTACGTCGACACCATCCGCTCGTCGCTGCTGAATGTGCCGGATGTCTCGAAGATCGAGGCGATCGGCGAGCAGGATGAGCGCATCTTCATCGAGTTCTCGCTGGTCGAACTCGCCAATCTCGGCATTGACCGCTCCGCCCTGATTGCGGCGATCCAGGCCCAGAACGCCGTGCGGCCCGCCGGCTCCATCGAGACCTCGGCCGAGAACATCTCGCTCAGGGTCTCGGGTGCCTTCGATTCGGAAGCCGACATCCGGGAGATCAATTTCGCCGTTGGCGACCGGATGATCCGGCTGGCCGATATCGCGACCGTGCGCCGCGCCTTCGTCGATCCGCCGCGCCCGATCTTCCGCATCAACGGACGCGACGGGATCGGCCTGGGCATCGCCATGCGCGATGGCGGCGACATTCTGGCGCTCGGCAAAAACATCCAGGCGAAAATGGCCCAAATCAGCACCAATCTCCCGATTGGCATCGAGGCCCATATCGTGGCTGACCAGCCCGTCGTGGTGAACGAGGCTATCCGCGACTTCATGACATCGCTCGTGCAATCGGTCCTCATCATCCTGGTGATCAGCTTCATCTCGCTTGGCGTCAGGCCGGGCCTGGTGATCGCGCTGGCGATCCCGCTGACGCTGGCCGTCGTCTTTGCGGTCATGGACCTGATGGCGATCGACATGCAGCGCATCTCGCTGGGCGCGCTGATCATCGCGCTGGCCCTGATGGTCGACGATGCGATGACGACAACCGATGCGATGCTCTCGCGGCTCGCCGCCGGCGACGACAAGATGAAGGCCGGCACTTTCGCCTTCTCGAAATACGGCATGGCGATGATGGCGGGCACGCTGGTGACAATCGCCGGTTTCGTGCCGATCGGCTTTGCCGCCAGCAGCGCCGGCGAATACACGTTCACGCTGTTCGCGGTCGTCAGCATCGCCCTCCTCGTCTCGTGGTTCGTGGCGGTCATCTTCGCCCCGGTGCTGGGTGTTTTCATCCTGCGGCCTCCCAAGCAGGAGAGCGCGCCGTCCGGTTCTCCTGGCGGCCTGCTGGGGGCATTCAAGCAGGTGCTCGGCCTTGCCGTCAGCGGCAAATGGCTGACGATCGGCGCGACAGTGGGCGCTTTCGTCCTCTCCATTCTCGCCATGCCGCTCATTCCCCGGCAGTTTTTCCCGTCCTCGGACCGGCCGGAACTGCTGGTGGATCTGACGCTGCCGCAGAATTCATCGATCTTCGCCAGTGAAACCATGGCATCGCGCTTCGATGCGATCCTGAAGGGCGATCCGGATGTCGAGAGCTGGAGCACCTATGTGGGGCGGGGCGCCATCCGCTTCTATCTTCCCCTCGATGTGCAGCTGGCCAATGACTTCTTCAGCCAGGCCGTCATCGTCACCAAGGGCCTTGAGGCGCGCAAGCGCGTCGCCGCCAAGCTGGAGGCGGCGCTGGCGCGCGACTTCCCGAATGTCGTGTCGCGTGTCTCGCCGCTGGAGCTTGGACCGCCGGTCGGCTGGCCGCTGCAATACCGCATCAGCGGACCGGATACCGCCGAGGTCCGGACCATCGCGCTGAAGCTGGCCGCGACGATCGCCGCCAACCCGAAGACCGCGACGATCAGCTATGACTGGATCGAACCGACGCGTGAACTGCGCCTGACGGTCGATCAGGATGAAGCGCGGCGGCTCGGGCTCAGCTCGCAGGCCGTCGCGACCACGCTCAGCACCGCCATCTCGGGAACCCCCGTCACACAGGTGCGTGACGATATCTATCTCATCGATGTGGTGATGCGGGCGCGCGACGAGGAGCGCGTCTCGCTCGATACACTGCGCACGATGCAGGTCGCCCTGCCGGGCGGACGCTCGGTGCCGCTCTCCCAGTTCGTCCGCTTCGATTACGAGCAGGGCGAACCGCTGATCTGGCGGCGCAGCCGCATCCCGACGCTCACCGTCCTGGCCGATATCGTTCCGGGCGTCCTGCCGGAGACGGTGGTGAGCGCGCTTGCCCCGTCCATCGCCGCCTTCAGCAAGGACCTGAAGCCGGGCTATTCCATCGCGCTTGGCGGCACGGTCGAGGAAAGCGCCAGCTCCCAGGCTTCGGTGATCGCCGTGGTGCCGGTGATGATCCTGCTGATGCTGACGGTGCTGATGTTCCAGCTGCAGAGCTTCGGACGGCTCCTGCTGGTGCTGAGCATCGCGCCGCTCGGCATCATCGGCGTGGTCGCGGCCTTGCTGCTTTCGGGCAAGCCGCTCGGCTTCGTCGCCCTGCTCGGCATCCTGGCGCTGCTGGGCATCATCACCAAGAATGCGGTGATCCTGATCAGCCAGATCGAGGACGATCTCGCCGCCGGCAAGAGCGTGCGTGATGCCGCCATCGACGCCAGCGTCTCGCGCTTCCGGCCGATCATGCTCACCGCCATTTCGACGATCCTCGGCATGATCCCGATTGCGCCAACCATCTTCTGGGGGCCGATGGCCTTCGCGATCATGGGCGGCCTGTTCGTGGGAACGGTTCTGACGCTGATCTTCCTGCCAACACTCTATGTCGCCATGTTCAAGCAGAAGGCAGCCCCTCCCCCGCCTGCGGGCGGCGCAGCCATCCATCCAGCAGGAGCGCAATCGTGATAACGAGCCCTTCCGCCCCGTACAGACTGACTGCCGCACGCCTGATCGTCCTTGGCGCTCTTGCCGGCAGCATCGCCGGCTGCTCGGAGGCGCCGCCTCCCGCCGCCACAGCGCCCCGGCTGGTCGCCGTCGCGCCCGCGGCCGCCACCACCACCTCCAATATCTCCCGGCTCACCGGCGAGGTGCAGGCCGCCAACGAGGCCGAACTCGGGTTCCGGATCGGCGGCAAGGTCGTGGAGCGGAAGGTCGATGTCGGCGACAAGGCCGTCGCCGGCCAATTGCTGGCCAGGCTCGATTCGGTGAATGAGGAGAATGCGCTCAAGGCCGCCAAGGCGGTCAGGCTCGCGGCGCTTGGCGAGGTTGAGCAGACGCGCACCGCCTTCGACCGGCAGGACCGCCTGATGGGCCAGGGCTTCACCACACGGCGGCAGTTCGATCAGGCCCTGACCGCCAAGGAAGTCGCCGAGGCAAGGCTGAACGAGGCCGAAGCGCAGGTGGCGCTGGCGCAGGACCGGCTCGGCTTCACCGAATTGCGGGCCGATTCCGACGGCGTCGTCACGACGCGGCGCCTTGAGGCGGGCGAAGTCGTCCAGCCGGGTCAGGTCGTCTTCCGCATGGCGCGCGACGACGGCCGCGACGCCGTCTTCGACGTTACGCCCCGCTTCCTCGATCAGCAGCCGGCGGGCGGCATTTTCCGCGTTTCGCTCGCCGCCGACCCCAGCGTTTCCGTAACCGGACGGGTGCGCGAGATCGCGCCGCAGGCCGATGCCGCCACCGGCACCTTCCGCATCCGGGTCGGCCTCGACAAGAAGCTGCCCGCCATGGCGCTCGGCTCGACCGTTGTCGGCGTGCTCGAGAAATCCTCGGCGCTTGTCGTCTCGGTGCCGGCTGGCGCACTGACGATCATGGGGACGGATCCCGCCGTGTGGGTCGTGGATCCGGCGACGTCCCGCGTCGCGCTCAGGCGCATCGAAGTGTTGCGCTTCGAATATGCGAGCGTCCTGGTCGCCCACGGGCTGGAGGCTGGCGAGATGGTCGTCAGCGGCGGCATCCAGGCGCTCTATCCGGGGCAGATGGTGAAGCCGCTGCCGCCTGCGGAGCGCCGCGCGAATTCGCTGAAATACTTACCGGCGACGGCGGCTTGCCTTGACGGGGCCTGCCGGTTCGGGCTTACCTTTCCAATAAAGACTTAATGTAATTCCAGTGGGGATCGACGAATGAACACTGCCGCGCCCGGTGCGGGAGCACCAAAGACCACCATGCAAAGGATTCTCGACACGGTGGAGGCGGTGGGCAACCGCGTGCCCCACCCTGTCGTGATCTTCCTGATCCTGATCGCGATCGTGATCGTTCTGTCGGCGGTGCTGAGCCTGTTCGGCGCCGGCGTCACTTTCGAGCGGATCAACCCCGATACGAACAAGATCGAGACAGCGACAACCGCGATCCGGAGCCTCCTCAATGTCGAGGGCATCCGGTTTATGTATACCTCGCTGATACCAAACTTCATGAGCTTCACGGCCGTCGGCCTGATGATCGTGGCGATGATCGGCGCGGGTGTCGCCGAAGAATCGGGACTGGTCACGGCGCTGATCCGCAAGCTGGTGATCGTCTCGCCGGCATGGGCGCTGACCTACATCCTCGCCTTCGTCGGCATCCTCGCCAGCATCGCCGCCGATGCGGGCTATCTGGTCCTTATTCCGCTGGCCGGCATCGCCTATCTCGCCGTCGGGCGCAATCCGCTGGCCGGACTGGCGCTGGGTTTCGCGGCGGTGGCCGGCGCCTTCACGGTCAACATGCTGATCAAGCCGCTTGATGCCGTGCTCGTCGAGTTCACCAACGATGCGGCGCGCCTCGTCGATCCCAGCAGGCAGATCGGCCTTGCCTCGAACATCTGGTTTTCTATCGTATCGGTGATCGTCCTCACCTTCGTCATCGCCTTCATCACCGACCGGGTGATCGGCCCCAGGCTCGGCAAATATGATCCCTCCACTGCTGCAGAAGGCACGACGACGGAGCAGGGCGCGGTGCTGAGCGACGCCGAATCGCGCGGGCTGCGCTATGCCGGCTTCGGCCTTCTGGGCCTCATCGCGGTGTTCCTGCTGCTGACGCTGCCGGCCGGCGCGCCGCTGCGCAACCCCGCCACGGGCGAATTGATCGGCAATTCGCCGTTCATGAACGGCCTGATCGCCCTCATCATGCTGATGTTCCTGACCACCGGCTGGTGCTACGGCATCGGCGCCGGCACAATCCGCACGCTGGCCGAAGTCATCGCCGCGATCGAGAAGTCGATCCGGGGCCTTGGCGGCACGATCTTCCTGTTTTTCGTGCTCAGCCAGTTCGTCGCCTATTTCACCTACACCAACATGGGCACGGTGATGGCGCTCAGCCTCTCCGGCCTGCTGCAGGCGGCCAATATCGGCGCGCTGCCGCTGCTGCTCGGCTTCATCATCGTCGTCGCCATCATCGACCTCCTGCTCACCGGGGCCATCGCCAAATGGGCGATCTTCGCGCCGGTCTTCGTGCCGCTGCTGATGAAGCTCGGCGTCGAGCCCGAGGCGGTGCTGGCGGCCTACCGCATCGGCGATTCGCCAATGAACGCGATCACGCCGCTCAACGCCTATTTCGCGCTCGTCGTCGGCTTCATGCAGCGCTACGACCGCAATGCCGGCGTCGGCACGGTGGTGGCGCTCATGCTGCCCTATGTGGTCTGGATGTTCATCGTGTGGACCGCGCTCTTTGCGGTCTGGAAGATGCTGGGCCTGCCCTGGGGCATCTGAAAACCTCCGCCTGTCGATCGGCAGGCGGCAAAGCGAAGGGACCGGCCATAGGGCCGGTCCCGCCCTTGACAGTTTTATTCCTCTCGCCCTAGCCGCGGCCTGAAATCCCGCAGCAAGCGGCTTTATCCCGCTGCCAAACCACTCCAGGAGTTCATCATGAGCGATCTTGTTTTCCTTGCCTTCCCCACTGAACAGAAGGCCGAAGAGGTCAGAAAGCGGCTGCTTGAGCTGCAGCGCGAATATCTGATCGAGATGGGCGACGCCGTCGTTGTCGTGAAGGATGAGGCCGGGGTCATCAAGCTCAATCAGCTGATGAACATGACGGCGCTCGGCGCCGCATCGGGCGCCATGTGGGGCACCCTGATCGGCCTGATCTTCCTCAATCCCCTGCTCGGCACCGCCGTAGGCGCCGCCAGCGGCGCGCTGAGCGGCAAGCTCTCGGATGTCGGCATCAATGACAAGTTCATGAAGGAGAGCGCCGAGGCGCTGCAGCCCGGCACCGCCGGCCTTTTCGTGCTGGTCCGCAAGGTCACGGTCGACAAGGTGCTCGCCGAATTGAAGGGCATGGGCGGCACGGTGGTGCACACCTCCTATGACGAGACCAAGGAGGCGTTGCTGCGCGAGGCGCTGGCTGACCAGCATGCGGCGCAAAAGGCCGCGCAGCCGCCGACATCCTGACGAGCGGCGGCACTTGACTGCCACAGGGCCATCTGCTGCCCCTGCCGGGCGGAGACGGAGCGCATGAGCACCGTCAGCCTCGCCGATTTCCATCCGCTGACGCCGGCCGAGTCCGACATTATTGACGGGCTCAACAGCGGCACATTCGACCGGATCGGGGACGGACGGCGTCCGGAAGAAGCGGCGCCGGACAGGATCGTCCGGGCCGAGCTCCTGCGCTTCCTGCTGCTCGGCGGCGGCGACGGCGTCTATCCGCATGAGAAGGGCGTCCGCATCTCCGGTGCCTGGATCACCGGCGTGCTCGATCTCGAAGGCTGCCGCGTGCCCATGGTGATCGCGCTCAGGCATTGCGTGCTGACCCGGGCGCCGGTGCTGAGCGCCGCCATCATCGACAGCGTCCAGTTCGACGGATCGACCATGCCGGGTCTCATCGCCGACGGGCTGGAGATCAGGGGCGGCCTGTCGCTGCTCGGCGCTACCGTGACGGGCGCCGTCGTCATGCCGGGCTGCAAACTGGGCGCCAGCCTGCGCTGTGACGGCGCATCGCTTATCTGTGAGGGAGGGACCGCGCTGGATGCCGATGCGCTTGTCGCGCTCAGCGTGCTGCTGCGCGGCGCCAATGTGAGCGGCGGCATCTCGCTGTTCGGCGCCCGTCTTGGCATCGACCTCAACGCCTCGACAAGCACAATCATCCATCCCGAACGTGTCGCGGTGAATGCCGAAGGCATCGAGGTGCAAGGCAGCGTCCAGTTCAGATCCGCCGAGGTGCAGGGCGAAATCCGCATGATCGGCGCCCATGTCGAGGGTGATGCCGAATTCACCGGCGCCAGGCTCGTCAATCCCGGCCATGACGCCTTGCAGATCAACCGCGCCGTCATCGACGGCGGCTTTTTTCTGCGCGGCGAGGCCGCGATATCCGGCACCTTCGACCTTTCGGGGGCGAGCATCGGAGCCTTCCACGACGAGCTCGCCTGCTGGCCCGGCCAGGGCGATATCCTGCTCAACCGCTGCCTCTACAACGCCTTCATCGGCGGCTCGGTGGATGCCGACAGCCGGATCGAATGGCTCGGCCGGCAAAACCCGGAACGCTGGGGCCAGGATTTCTGGCCGCAGCCCTACGAACAGCTGGCCAAGGTCTTCGAGAGCATGGGCCATGACGAGGACGCGCGGGCCGTTCTCATCACCAAGGAGCGACTGCAGCGCCACGCACGGCGCCAGCGCGCCCGCAATCCCCTGCTGCGCGGCCTCCTCTGGCTGATGGACGCGACGCTCGCCGTCACCGTCCGCTACGGCCGTCAGCCGTTGCTGGCGTTCGTCTGGCTGATTTTCTTCTGGGGCCTGGGCGTGGCGGTCTTCAGCTTCGCCGAGAGCCAAAGCGCCTTCAAACCCGCCAGCGCGGTCGTGCTGCGCTCGCCGGACTGGACGATGTGCGGCGTGGCCACGAATGATGAGCGTTTCCTGCTGGCCGGGCAACAATCCGTGCGAGGCCGCGCCGCGCCGGGGCAATCGCAGCTCGACTGCTTCCGCGCCCAGCACGAGGCGAGCAGCTATCCCGACTTCAACCCGTGGATGTATTCGCTCGATGCGCTCTTTGGCGTCATGGAGCTCGACCAGAAGTCATTCTGGCGGCCGGACCCGGCGAAGCCTTGGGGCGGATTGGCCCTCAGATATTTTTACTTTCACACAATCGTGGGCTGGTTCCTGACGCTTCTGGCCGTCGCCGGCTTCTCCGGGCTGGTCAGGTCGCGGTGAAGCATATTGGGACCGACCGAAGGGGCTCAGATGGCGCGAAAAGAAGCCAGTGAAAAAACAACGAAACGCGCGGGAAGCGCCGCCGAGCCGTTGCTGATCGATCTGGCGCTGCAGGGCGGCGGTTCGCATGGCGCCTTCAGCTGGGGCGTGCTGGACCGGCTGCTCGAGGAGGACTGGCTGCTGATCGAGGGCATCTCCGGCACCTCCGCCGGCGCCATGAACGCGGCCGTGCTCGCTTCCGGCTTCGCCAGCGGCGGGGCCCCGGCCGCCCGTGAAGCGCTGGAGACCTTCTGGCGCAAGGTCTCGGACGGGGCCCGCTTCAGCCCCTTCCAGCGCAGCCCGCTCGATGTCCTGCTGGGTCGCTGGTCGCTCGACAATTCACCCATGTTCCTGGCGGCCGACATGATGTCGCGCGTTTTCTCGCCCTATGACCTCAACCCGATGGGCGCCAATCCGCTCACGCCTATCCTGTCCGAGGTGGTCGATTTCGAACGCGTGGCCAATGGTCCAATCAAGCTGTTCGTGACGGCCACCAATGTGCATACAGGCCGCGGGCGGGTGTTCAGGAACCCCGAACTGACCATCGACGTCCTGCTGGCCTCGGCCTGCCTGCCTTCGATGTTCCAGGCGGTGATGATCGATGGCGAGCCTTACTGGGACGGCGGCTATTCCGGCAATCCGACGATGGCGCCGCTGATCCGCGAATGCCGGTCGATCGACACGATCCTGGTCCAGATCAATCCGATCGCCCGCGACGAAACCCCGCGCTCAGCCAGCGATATCATTAGCCGGCTTAATGAAATCTCCTTCAATGCCGTGCTGATCAAGGAGTTGCGGGCCATGGCGCTGCTGCGGACGATGGAGCATGTCCCAGATGGCGAAGCCGCGCGGATGGCGGCGATGCGCGTCCACCGCATCGCCAGCCCGACGATGAACGACCTCGGCTATTCCTCGAAGCTCAATGCCGAATGGGCTTTCCTCACCATGCTGCGCGACGAGGGCCGCCGCACGGCGGAAGCGTTCCTCGCCGAGCATGGGGATGACCTCGGCCGCCGGGAGACGACCATTGATTTCGACGAATTGCTTGTCGGCGTCTGATAGCGGGAAAGCGTCACGTGGTTGTCATGACCAATATGCGACTGAAGGAAACCACAGACCATGACAGGCCCCCGATGAGCACCGACCGGTTTGCCGGAGCGGCCACCATCCTGATCGCGGCCGTCGCGGTCTGCGCGGCCATGACTGTTGCAAGCTCGGTGTTTGCGCCCATGGCGCTCGCCTTCCTCATCATCGCCATGCTCTGGCCGCTCCAGTGCAGGCTGCAAGCCGCCCTGCCCCGCAGCCTTGCCCTGATCGTGACATTGGCGGTGCTGCTCGTCGTCTTCGCGCTGTTCGGCTCGCTGGTCCTCTGGGCCTTCGGCCGTGTGGCGCGCTGGATCATCAATGACACCGCCCGTTTCCAGGCGGCCTATGATCAGCTCGCCCTCTGGCTGGAAGGGCATGGCGTCGCCGTCGCCGCCATCTGGGCTGATCATTTCAACGTCGGTTCCGTCATCGGCATCATCCAGACGGTCACCGGCCGGTTGAATACGACGATGAGCTTCTGGGTTGTCGTGTTCGTCTATGTTTTCCTGGGATTGCCGGAGGTGAACGATTTCGCCCGCAAGATCAAAACCATGGGCAATCCGGATGTCGGCCGCGTGCTGATGGACGGCAGCCGGATCACCGGCGAGAAGATCCGCCGCTACATGGTGGTGCGCACGCAGATGAGCGTCATCACCGGGCTTCTGGTCTATGCAGCCGCCTGGGCCACAGGCCTGCCGCTGGCCAAGGAATGGGGCGTCATCGCCTTTGTCCTGAACTACATTCCCTTCCTCGGGCCCATGATCGCGACACTGTTCCCTTCCGTGGTCGCCATCGTCGAGTTCCAGCACTGGCAATCGGCGGCCATGCTGTTCGTGGCGCTGAACATCATCCAGTTTGTCGTGGGCAGCTACATCGAGCCCCGTGTTTCGGGCAACGTTCTCTCGATGTCGCCCTTCCTCGTGCTGTTCGCGATCTTCTTCTGGACCTATCTGTGGGGCCTGTTCGGCGCCTTCATCGGCGTGCCGATCACCATCGCCATCCTGACCTTCTGCGATCAGCACGAGCGGACCCGCTGGCTGGCGCATCTGCTGGGCGGAGCGCCGGACGAAGCTACGCCGTAAAGCCCCGCGGGCCGCCCGGTCAGGGCGCTTTCGGCGGAACGCCGGAAGCCCGGATGCCCTGCGTGAGCTTCTCCAGCACGAAGGGAAAGAACGGATTGTCGCTGGCGCGCATCAGCGTATCCATCGACAGGATCAGCGCGCCCATTTCGCCCCGTGAGGCGACGACGCCGAGCTGGACGCCGAAGGCATCCTTGTCGTCGGGGGCCGAGCCGTAGAGCCCGTCGCCGGGCGGAAACGGCACGGCGATATGCGACAGCGAATACATCTGCCGCGGGTAGACCATAGCGAGCGGCTGCACCGTCTCGCCCGTCGCGCCGGCCTCCGTGACGCGCACGGCCACGTCAAGACGATCCGCAGGGGTGTTGGTCACGATGCTGACGCGGTAGGGCCGCGGCGCGGCGGGCACCACGCGGGCCAGAAACGTCTCGCTCGCCGGCCGCAGCAACGGCCCGAGCTTCGCCGCCCGGTTAACGTCGAAGAGCACGAGTTCGCTGCCATTGGCCGGCAGGCGGTCATAGAGCGCCGAGATGATCGCGGAGGTCTGGACGGTATGGTCCAGCGCCGACTGGAAGGTCAGCACGGGAGGCATGTCCTCAAGGCGGCCGTTGCGGGCGTGCGCGCGCACCCTCCCCTGCAGCGCCTGGGTGAGCCTGAAGGATTCCCGCGCGGCCTTCACCGGGAAGGAATTATACTTGAACGGATTGAACTCCGGCAGAATGCTGAGCCATGCCGCCTTGGCGAAGGCCGGAAAGATGGCGGGCAGCGCCGCCAGCCCGGCGAAGCGGGCGAATTCCGTGACGCCGATCATCGGCGAGACGAGGATCACCCTGTCGGCGCGCGCGAGCGACGGCGTCTCCAGCGCCTCCAGGGTCTGCATGACGGCAAGCGCCCCGCCGTTGGAATAGCCGACGATATGCACGGGCTTGCCCGGTCCCACGCGCCTGCGGGCCTCGCGCATCGCGAGATGCGCCGCGGCGAGCCAATCCTGCCAGACGATATCCGTCAGCGCCGCCGGAACCGTGCCGTGGGCCGGCAGGCGGATGCCGAGCGCGGCGAAGCCATTCTCGCGGTAATGCAGCGCGACATGGCGCAGGCTGAAGGGGGAATCCGTCAGCCCGTGCAGAAGCACCACCGCGCCCGCCGGCTCGCCCGCCGGCTCGAGCTGGAAGGAGCGGTTCCAATCGACGCTGAAGCGGCCGGGATAGACGGGACTGCCCTCGAAATAGCGGCTGGTGATCACGCGCTCGTCCGGGCCCAGCTTCTGCGTCACCTCAGCGTTCATCTCCTGGAAGAGCCGCTCTTCCGCCTTGAGATAGGCGGCCCAGTCGCTCTTCTCGATATCAGCGCGGCGCATCTCCTGCGGGACGTAGGTGTGCCAGCGGGAGAGCGCGGGACCCGTCTGCGCCTGGTAGATGCGCACCGCCGAGACCAGCAGAACAATGCCGGCGGCCGCGAACAGCCCCCATTTCGCAATTCTCTTCACAAGCCTGCGCATTGAAATCCATCTTGCTGCATTGCGGGCCGGAGCGGTCCGGGCGCCGATGGCCGGCGCTGTCGCGGAACCGTCCCCGGCGGCAGGCTTCGGTAGCGCAGAGCATCGCAGACAAGCAAGCGGATCGGCCGGCTCCTTGACCGGCGTCACCTAACTGTAACGGGTCCGTCACATGGCCTTCAAGATCGCTTCCTAGAAGCTCGGGGCTTAGCCGACAACCTGTCGCCTGGCGTCCATTTCCCGGGAGCATCATTATGAACAGCAGAACGCTTGTCGCGGCAGGACTCTCCGCGATTGCAACGATTGCCGGCGCAAGTGCCGCCAGCGCGCAGAACCGCGTCAAGTTCGACTACTGGTACGGACTCACTGGCCAGCTCGGCGAGGTCATGGCGCTGCATTGCAAGCGCTTCAACGACAGCCAGACCAGGTTCGAGGCCGTCTGCACCGGACAGGGCGGGTACGACAAGGCTGAGCAGAACACCATCGCCGCTTTCCGCTCCAGGCAGCACCCGACGATCGTGCAGATCTACGACGCGGGCACGGTGAACTTCATGCTCTCCGGCGCGACCTACAATGCCGTGAACTTCGTCAAGGACTTCAACATGAAGGTGAAGTGGGACGATTTCTTCCCCGGCATCTCGAATTACTACGCGACCTCGAAGGGCGAGATGTGGTCCTTCCCCTACAATTCCTCGACCGCGCTCCTCTATTTCAACAAGGATCACTTCGCGAAGGTTGGGCAGAACGAGGCGCCGAAGACCATCGAATCCTGGTTCGACACCGTCCGCAAGATCAAGGCGGGCGGCCATGCCGAAACCGGCTTCTGCTTCGATTTCGATACATGGATGCCGCTGGAGCAATTCTCGGCGATCCACAACCTGCCGATCGCCACCCGCAACAACGGCTACGACGGCCTCGATGCCGAAATGACCTTCAACAAGACAAAGTTTGCCGACTACATGAAGGACTGGAAGAAGCTGCTCGACGAGGGCGCGGCCAAGATCCAGACGGCCCAGACCGGCAAGACGATCCTCCAGGCCTTCGCCGATGGCTCGTGCTCGACGATGCTTTCCTCCGTCGCCAACCACGGCGTCATGCATTCTACCGCGAAGCAGGGTCTCAACTGGGGCGTCGGCATGCTCCCGGTCTATGCTGGAACCGAGCGCAAGAACAGCCTCGTCGGCGGCGCCTCGCTCTGGGTGATGGCCGGCAAGTCCAAGGAAGAATACGAGGCGGCTGCGGCCTTCCTCGACTTCGTCCTGTCAACGCCTGAGGTGAAATGGATGCCGACAGTGACCGGCTACATCCCGATCACGCAATCGGCTTTCAAGGCGCTCGATAACGAAGGCTTCTACGGCCAGCCGGACAAGCAGGGCCGCGAGATCGCCATGCAGTCGCTGACCTTCACGCCGCCGACGCCGATCTCGCGCGGCATCCGCCTCGGCAATTTCACGCAGATCCGGGCCGAGATCCGCTCCGAGCTTGAAGCGGCCTTCACCGGCAAGAAGGATATGCAGGCGGCGCTCGACGAGGCTGTCAGCCGTTCGAACGGCATCCTGCGGCGCTTCGAGCAGACCTTCCGCGGCAAGCAGCTTCCCTGATCATCAGGCTCAAGGTTAACCGATCCCCGGGGCTTCCGGCCTCGGGGATTGTTCGTTGATGAAAGAGCGAGCATGGACCGCCGCGCCACCTTCAAATCGACCTGGCTCGCCTTTGCGCTGATCGCGCCGCAGCTGATCCTCGTCTTCATCTTCTTCTATTGGCCGGCGGCGCAATCCTTGTTCTGGGCTTTGACGCTGGAGGCTCCCTTCGGCGGCGCCACCCAGTTCGTCGGCCTGCAGAACTTCGAGACGGTCTTCTCCGACAAGCTTTACTGGAATTCCGTTCGCGTATCGATCCTCTTCGCGCTCAGCTCGACAACGCTGACGATGGTGATGGCGCTGCTGCTGGCGAGTTTTGTCGACCGGCAGCTGGCAGGCTACCGCGTCTACCGCTTTGTCTATTTCTGGCCCTACGCCATCGCTGCACCGGCGGTCGGCCTCGCCTTCCGCTTCATCTTCGCGCCGGATGCGGGCTTCGTCTCCTCGATCAACAAGGTGTTTCCCAACCTGTGGAATCCGGCGCTCGACGGCCTGGACGCCTTCATCCTCATCGTCATCGCCAATTCCTGGAAGATGATCGCCTACAGCTTCATCTTCTTCCTCGCCGGCCTGCAGGCGATCCCGCGCACCATCACGGAAGCGGCCGCCATGGACGGAGCAGGCGTGCTGCGCCGACTCTGGGATCTGCAATTGCCGCTGCTGGCGCCGACCTTCTTCTTCCTGCTGGTCATCAACATCACCGAAAGCTTCGTCGACAGTTTCGGGATCGTCGACATCATCACCGGCGGCGGACCGGCCCGGGCGACGGATCTGATGGTCTTCAAGATCTATTCGGACGGGTTCAAGGGGCTCGATTATTCCATGGCCGCCGCGCAATCGATCGTGCTGATGGTGCTCGTCGTCTCACTGACCTTCGTTCAATTCCGATATGTCGAAAAGCGCGTGCATTATGCGTGAGGCATCCCGATGATCGAACGCACGCCCGTCCTCAACTTCTTCACGCATCTGGCCATGCTGGTGGGCATCATCCTGGCCGCCTTGCCGATTTACATCGTCTTCGTCGCGTCGAGCCACGATTTCCAGACGGTCAATATCGTCCCCATGCCGCTGACGCCCGGCTACAGCCTTGTCGAGAACTACACCAAGGTCTGGACCAAATCCGACTTCGGCACCAAGTTCGTCAATTCCTTCATCGTGGCAACGGGTGTCACCATCGGCAAGATCGCCATCGCGGCGATCACGGCTTTCTCGATCGTCTTCTTCAACTACCGGTTGAAGATGCTGTTCTTCTGGCTGATCTTCGTGACGCTGATGCTGCCGCTGGAGGTGCGCATCGTGCCGACTTACGCCGTTGCGGCGAATGCGCTGTCTCCCATCCAGGGCGTGCTCAATGGTCTCTTCAACGCGCCGGCGCTGCTGCTCGGGCTGATCGGCATCGAGGGCCTGCCGCAGGTAGCCCTGAAGCTGCCGGAATGGAATCTGCTCAACTCCTACACAGGCCTTATCCTGCCTCTGGTGGCGACGGCGACCGGCACGTTCCTTTTCCGCCAGTTCTTCCTTACCGTGCCGGCGGAGCTCGTGGAGGCCAGCAAGATGGACGGCGCAGGGCCCATACGGTTCTTCTGGGACGTGCTGCTGCCCCTGTCGAAGACGAACATGGCCGCGCTCGCCACCATCATGTTCGTCTATGCCTGGAACCAGTATCTCTGGCCGCTCCTCGTCACCACGCGGCCCGAGATGACGACCGCGACGATGCAGCTCCAGAAGCTGGTGCCTGGCCCGCTGTTCGGTCAGCCGCCGGTGTGGAACGAGGCGATGGCCGGCACGCTGATCGTCATGCTGCCGCCGCTCCTCGTCGTGATCTTCATGCAGGGCTACTTCGTGCGCGGCCTGATCTCGGCGGACAAATAACGGCAGGAGGTTCCCATGGCGGATATCGCGATCAGCAATGTGACCAAGAGCTATGGCAAGACCGCCGTCATCCATGGCGTCGATCTTGCGATCCGCGACGGGGAATTCGTCGTTATTCTGGGACCCTCGGGTTGCGGAAAGTCCACGTTGCTGCGGATGATCGCCGGGCTGGAGGAGATTTCCGGCGGGACGATCGCGATTGCCGGCGAGGCGGTCAACGAGAAGGAGCCGCGGGAGCGCGGCTGCGCCATGGTGTTCCAGAACTATGCGCTTTACCCGCATTTTTCGGTGGCCGAAAACATCGGCTACGCACTGAAGGTCGCGGGCGTCGCCAAAGCCGAGCGGATGCGGCGGGTGCGCGAGGTAGCGAAGAGCGTCGGCCTCGAAGAGTATCTCGACCGCAAGCCATCGCAGCTTTCGGGCGGCCAGCGCCAGCGCGTCGCCATGGGCCGGGCGATGATCCGCGAACCGAAGGTCTTCCTGTTCGACGAGCCGCTCTCCAACCTCGACGCCAAGCTCAGGGTGCAGATGCGGCTTGAAATCCGCAAGCTGCACCAGCGCCTTGGCGCCACCTCCGTCTTCGTCACCCACGACCAGGTCGAGGCGATGACGCTCGCTGACAGGATCGTCGTCATGAACGCGGGCAAGATCGAGCAGATCGGCACGCCCTCCGAGATCTACGACCGTCCGGAAACGCTGTTTGTCGCCGGCTTCATCAGCTCGCCGCCGATGAACCTGCTGGAGGTCACGATCCCGGTCCGCGGCGAGGCGCATGCCGGCGATATCGTGATCAGCACGCCAGCCTTTCTGGCCGGCAAACCCGGCGCCGCCGCCATGATCGGTGTCCGGCCCGAGCATCTGGAGATCAGCGCCCAAGGACGCTTTTCACTGCAGGCCGAGTTCGTCGAAAAGCTCGGATCCGTCCAGCTCGTCCACGGCAGTTTCGCCGGAAGGGACTTTATCCTGCAATGCCCGGCCACGCAGCCCGTGGCCGCCGGACAGCGGTTGCTGTTCGACATCCCGGCGGCGGCGATGCATGCGTTCGATCCAGCGACGGGCGCGAGAATACCGAAAGTTCAGCCTGCAGGAAGGCAGAACGAGCCCGTCGCCGCCTGAGGACCTCGCCCGGTCTCGCGGATCAGCCGAGACGCCCGCCATGCATGGGAAAAAGGTGGCCGTTTCGCCGAACCACTTGGAGTTGTTGACGAAAGGCGCCGTTTCGCGTTTGGAAGGCCTCATAGAGAGGTGCGGCCCGGCGCAATTCCGGATGCATGAGGCTGGCGCCCCGCATGCTGGAGGCCGGCGCAAGGCCGAGCAGATCGAGCACCGTCGGCGCGATATCGACGATGCCGGCCGGTGAATCGGTGATGCCTGACGCACCGGCCCGCGCTGCTCCGCCAAGCATGAGGACGGTGTTGAGTTCGTGCCGGTTGAGGCCGCCATGCATGCCGCCGCCGACGGGGACGCCGCCGGTGATCAAGCCCAGCCCGGGCAAACCATAGGGATCGGCCTCCGCGCCCGACCGCAGAACATAAACGAGTTCCGGCTGGCGGGCGTGGTCCATCCCCGCCAACGCCAACGAGAGTGTGCCCGGCACCGCGCCATGCACCGGATCCTCCGAAGGCGTGAAGACCATGCCGATCTCATCGCGCTCCATCAGCCAGCGTGCAATCCGGTCGCGACGGTCGAGATCGCCGTCCACCATGCGGATTTCTCCCATATTGCCGCCAGTGACGGTGATCCTGGCGTCGGCGATCGGCCGATCGGCCGGACGCGCCGCGGCATGCCCTTCCTCCGTCAACAGGGCCGCAATATCGGCCACCCCCGAACTCGATATCTGGCCGTGATCAGAGGCAACGATGATCGCGGTCTCCTCACCACCGGAGCGGGCGGCGATGGCTTCCAGGATGCGCCCGAAGGCGATGTCGACGGCCCGCATGACCGCGTTCGTTTCAACCGACCCCAGGAACTTGTAGTGAAAGGACGTGTCAGGCTCATTGAACCAGATCAGCGCCACATCCGGGTCCATTTCGGCGAGCACGTGCTCGGTGAAGACGCGGGTCACATATTCGGTCTCCTCGAAGCGCGGCAGGTTGCGCGGCGGCAGCGGCCCGAAACGGGCGACCATCTCATCCACCGCTTCCGGTGTGCGCGAGGCATCGCGGCCCAGAACCGAGAAGGTCCAGTGACCGTTGGCGGCCGCGCGCGGATTGATCGCATAGCACGAGCCGGCGGCGCCCGAATGCACCACCGCGAAGCTCTTGCCATGGAAGGCGAGCCGATCCCCCAGCGTCTCGCCGCAAAGGAGGCTGCCGCCGAGCGCGCTTTCCGCCAGCGTAAGGTCCGCCATCAGCGACGTATCGAGAATATGGCCGGTCGTGACTGCGGGATAGTAGAAGCTGTTGCCGACGACGCCGTGTACGGCCGGCGGCGCCCCGGTCGAGATCGACGAGGTCGCCACCCGCGTCATTGACGGGAAGACGGAACGCGCCTCCCGGAACCACAGGTTGTCCTGCGCGAATCCAAAAAGATTCGGCATCCGGTCCGGCGTGACCATATCGGGCCTGAGCCCGTCAAACACCACAACGACAATCCGCGCAGCCTTTTGCATCATTGGACCTCGGAAACTGGAGCCGCGTGATGCCCCTGCCCTACTGCGCCAATCCCAGGCCGATCAGATAATCGGCTCCGGCCCTCATGGTGTCCTTATTGCGGACCTCAAGGATAAGGCGCGGATTGCTGGTCAGCCGTGCGAGGGCGCGGAAGACCTCACGCCATTGAATGTTGCCCTCGCCGGGGTTCCAGTGGCGATCGGCATGACCATCGGTATCCTGCAGATGGACGTGGGCGAGCATGTCTCCGGCAGCGTGGACGTAATAATCCACCGGCGGTCCGTTGGTGGAGCCATGGGCGTAATTGGCATGGCCCGTGTCGATCGAGACCCGGACGGCACCGCTGCCGAACGATCGTGCCAGGTCAACACGGATATGGGTGTCGATATCCTCAATGTTCTCGATCACGAGCACGCAGCCCATGTCCTCGGCGCGCTTCACCGCCGCGCCGATGCAGGCGTGCACGCGCTCAATCATGCTTTCGCGGCCGCCGGGATTGTAGTCGAGGTTGTTGTAATCCCAGGTCGTATAGGGCGAATGGATCACCATCTGCGTCGCGCCGACCGTCTCGCACACATCGAGACCCTGCATCAGGCGCTTCGACACCACCGCCCGCACATCGGGATCCTGCGTGCCGATGCTGAAGCCCCAGAACGGCCCATGAATGCCGAGCCGGCCCTGGTAACCATCAAGCTCCCGCCGGATCTCCGCCGCAAGCGGCTTCCAGTCGCCATTCAGGACATCGGCCCAGAAGAAATCCTGCAGTTCCAGATCGCGCTGCTTTTCCAAGATCCAGGCCTTGTGCTGGCGGAGCCCGGCGAGGGGAAGGGCCGCGCCGAGGATGGGTAATGCGTGCTGGATTGTCATGATGATTCCGGATCACTCAGGGAGGTTCAGCAGGGCAGCGCCGCCGCACTGATAGGCGATGCAATCCATACGGAGATGACGACGGCATGACACACCGTGCCATTCCCCAGCCCGGCGTCGCAACCGGCCCCGACCTCGATTTGACAGCTGTCAAAAACGGATATCATGGCGCTGTCGCCCGCTTCGCCTTCAATCGCTGGCCGATCAGGGCCATCAGCAACGGGCCGAGCGCGAAACCGCCCTCCCCGGCCTTTTCGGTCAAAACGCGCAGATAGCCGCCCGGCGAGCGGATCGCGGGCGATCCATTGACCGTGATCGCCGTTTTTCCCTCCGCAGTGACGCTGCTGCGCGCCTCGGACGAAAATTCCGACCGTTGCAGCAGCGCGGCGACCGTCACAGCGGCATTCGCCTCGCCAAGTACCGTTACCGCCTCATCCCAGGCGCTGGGGCTGATGCCCAGCATCGGCCTGATGGTGCGGGCCGCGGCAATGAAATCGGACCAGCTGCGGATGCCGTCCGGATCGGAGTGATAGGCCGCGATATCAGGACAGGCCTCCGTCACCATGCCCAGGCTAAAGACATGCGGTTTCGTTTCGAGATTGGATGGGGGCGTTCCCCCAGCTTCCTTGGATGCGGGTTCAAGATCATGTGAGAATTTGGCATTTGAATTAGATTGGTGACGGTCAGAATGGCCGTCATTGCCGGTCTTTTTATGAATCGAAATGGCAGCCGCCAGCAAGGATGCGGCCTCGGAGGAAAGACTGGCGAGGCCGCGCTCCAGCGCTTCCAGAGCATCTGGTGGTAAGCCGCTGCGCAAGGGCCTGGCGAGGCTCATAAAGCGCAGCCTCAGTCCGCTCCAGTCGCCGGCGAGGCCTTCATCCAGCCCCAGCGCGATCAGCTTGGCCGCGTCGCGGCGGTGCAGGCTGATCTTCTCCCGCAGCATCCGCGTACGGCGCGCTTCCCGGCGCAGCTCCTCGGCCATCAGCTCGAATTCGGCGGCGCGGGCGACCAGCGGCGTCAAATCGAAGCCGAAGGATTGCGCCGGCGTATCTTCGCCCGCGCGGCGGGCGTAGCGCTTGCCGTTGGGGCTGTCGCGGCGGATGATCAGCCCGGCCTCGGCAAGCGCAGCGAGATGGCGGCGGAGCGTGCGGTCGTCCATGCCGTTGGCGCGCCCGGCGAGCGCCCGGTTCGACGGGAAGACGATGAGGCCCCGCGGCTCGCTGCCGGGCTCTTCTCCGGCCGAAACGAGCGACAGCGCCGTCTCGGGATGAAAGGTCAGCAGCGCGTTCAGGACTCCGAGACTGCGGTCCGAGAGGCCAAGACGCGGCCGAATTTCGGTCAGCAGACGGAACAATTGCCATTTGTGGACGGCTGACGGCTGGTTGGACAGCGCGCCCGATTGAGCCGCCGCTACGGCTTCGCGCGCCAGAACCTGGCTTGCAATCTGGCCAAGCGACGCCGCCCGCCGCCCGAAAGGCGTCGCCGGTAGGGTTGATGGATGCATGATGCGCCTCTTGCGACGAGGCAAAAAGAAGGGCTTGCGCCGAACAGCGCCGAGACTCTTGACAGGGTTATGCGGAAGTGATTCTACTGGCGGTGCTTAGACGACAGAAGGGCTTCCGGCGGAGACGTTCGGGGGCCTTTCGCTTTTGCGGGGTCGTTCTCCTCTTGGGTTGCGGGGTCAGTCCTTCGCAGCCGAACGGCTTGCGGCGGCATGCGCCGCGTAGAGCTCGTCCAGACGCGAATCCAGATAATCGGCGAAATCCCCCGCTCCCGAACCGGCGAGCTTCAGGCTCGCCTGGTTGCCGCGGCCGGCCCGGGACAGGGTGAGCGGGCCAAGCTGGCGTGGCCGTGCAGGAGAAGGCGAAGCAGGGGAGGGGAGGCCGGCAGGGGCGGGATTGCGGGCGGCCTCATTCAGCGCGCCGAGCACGGCGTTGAAACGCTCATTGCTGCCCAGCCGCTGGAAAGCTTCCGACTCCAGCAGGATCTCGACGGCGGGCGGCAGCTGGCGGCCTTTCCCAAAAGCAGCGAGCGCTTCGCCCAGCCGCAGCCAGCGGCTGCGGCCCATGGCCGGCGCAGGGCCGATCCGCTCGATCAGGCGTCCATCCACCGCTTCGGTCACGCTGATATAGCGCGTCATGTCGGCAGGGTGCACGCCGAGCGCCGCCATAACGGTCGCCCGCGAGAAGCCCCGGCTTTCCAGCCCGGCGGCATAACGGGCGCGCTCGATGAAAGAGAGATCGCGCCGGGCGTTGTTCTCCTGTCCCTGGGCGATGACGAGGCCATCGTCATCGATGGCGCGGATGATCGCCCGAACCTCGCGGCCGAGAGCCTTGACCGCCGCAAGCCTGCGGTGGCCATAGACCGCCTCGTAGCGGCCCGGGCTGCCCGGCTTCGGCCTGAGCAGGATCGGCACCTGCTGGCCGCTCTCGGCGATGGAGCGGCGCAAAGCCTCATCATCCGCCGGATCGCTCTCCATCCTGTCACGGAAGAAGGCGCTGTCGACCAGCGCGGGATTGACCATGACGACTGCCTCGCCAGCCTGCAGTTGCGCCCGCAATGCTTCGGCCTCGGCCGCCGTCTCGCGCAGGCCGTCGAGTTCCAGCCCCATGGCTTTCAGCGCACTGGAGGCGGCCCGGGGAGGTTGAACCGGGCCAGTCCCCTGGCCTTCCGGCTGCCCGAGCATATGCGCTGGCACAATGCCCAGCCGGCCCGGCAGGTTCTTGGCCTCGGGAGCGGCAGGGGAGGGGGCTTCCCCGCCGGCGAACAAAGCCTTCAGATGGTCGCGGCGGCGCGTCATGACGGCCTGCCCCAAGCCTTGAGCATCAAGCCCTCGATTTCGCCGTTCACGGCATCGAGGGATTCGATCGCGCGGTCGTAGGTGGCGCGTGTGAAGGCCTCGCGCGAGACTTCATAAAGCGTCTGCTTGGTCAAACCGGCATCGGCGATGGCGGTCGATTTCAGCATCGCGTTGGTGAGCACGCGCGGCCCGAAGAGATTGCGCAGGAAGCCGACGATCTGCGCCTGCGGCCCGTCGTTGGGCTCGTGCCGCGTCACGAGATAGGCCTGGAAATCATAGGTCAGCCGCCCTCCGGATTCGCGCACCACCGAGAGGAGGTCAGAGGTCATGAACAGGAACTGGCTCATCGAGGCGACATCCAGCATCTGCGGATGCACCGTGACCAGCAGGCCCGAGGCCGCGCAAAGGGCTCCCAGCGTGAGAAAGCCAAGCTGCGGCGGGCAATCGATGACGATGACATCGTAGCGGTCGGCGATCTCGGCCAGCGCCTCGCGAACCCGGGCGAAGAACATTGCGCCTTGCGGATCGCCTGGCCGGCGCGAGGCCAGCATCTTGGGCGTTGTATGTTCGAATTCGTGCAATTCGAGATTGGCCGGAATGAGATCAAGGCCCGGAAAATAGGTCGGCCGGACGATCGCTTCCGTCGGCCGGCGGAGGCCGTCGTAACGGATCGCGGCGTAAAGCGTTTCGTTATCGGCCACATCGAACTCCGGCATGATGCCGAAGAGAGCCGAGAGCGAGGCTTGCGGATCGAGATCGACCACCAGCGTCCGGTAGCCCTTGAGAGCGAGACCCTGAGCGAGATGCGCAGCCGTCGTCGTCTTTCCCGAGCCGCCCTTGAAATTGGTTACAGCGATGACCTGCGTGTGCTCTCCCGGCAGCCGCCTGGGCAGATAGCGCCGCCCCCGCGCGCCGGGAGCCGCCGTCAGAAAGGCGCGCAGCGCATTGATCTCATCCAATGTGTAGAGCCTTCGCCCGCCAGCGCCCGTCTCCGGCTGGGGCCCCGATCCGTCGAGCGAGAGTTGCCGCAGATAGCTGTCCGACACGCCGATCAGCCGCGCCGCCTCGCCCGACGTGAAACGCCTGAGCTTCTTCGAGGAACTCGGCGGAAAAAGCCGCGCGCGCAGCCGCTGCAACTCGGCCGACAGCGCCGCCGCATCGGCGGCGATCTGCTCATCCGCCGCCATCGCGGTTGAGAGAGGCTCCTGTCTGGAGAGGCCTGCGGCCACGCTTGTCTCCGTCTGTTACGCTTTTTCGGCTGTGAGACGCCTAAAAGCGTAATCAGCAAGCCGCAGCTTCCGAGTCGCGTCAAGGAGTTTTTGGTTAACGCAAATTAACCAAGAGGGCAGGGCCCTGCCATCCGCAGCCCTGAAATGCCGACGCCCTTCCGCGAATCTTCGCGCATCAAGCGTCATGCTCCGCCGCCGAAGGCCGCGGGATCATGGGTCAGTTTGAATCTGGTGGGTAGAACACACCCTTGATGCAACGGGCATTGCGAACGGCGATCTGAACGTGGCTTTTCCGGTGGATGCCACTACCGGGAAACGCCCGCTGACCCTCGACGAACATGCCTCTGACAGCGTCAAATGGTTCAATGCTGCCATCCGCGTTGTGGAGTTCCTCCATGATCTGGTGCAGGTGGCGAAATACGGCGCAGTCAAGGAATCTGAGAAGCTTGTCTGGCCCGCGCGCGCCTTTCGGGCTTCGGTTCTTTGGCATTGGCAAGCCAGACAGGCTCTGAAGCTTTTTGAAGGACGCGTGGGCGGCGCGAAAAAGCTCAATATCCTCACGTGAAACGAGATCGAGGCAATTACCCAAGTCTATGACCGCACCGACAACGGTCGGTTCCTTGTATTCCCCGCGATCAGATTTCCACCTGGCCCATTCCAGGGCGCGAACCGGATCGGATTCCCAAAAATACGCACCGGGTCCGAGCCAGTCGTAGTCCCGCTCGCTGTGAAGAATTCCAGACCCGTCATTCACCGCTTTGCGCGCGATTGATCGATCACAACCGTGGTATCCGAGCACGAAAGACGTCGCGAGCCGGCTCAAGCGACAGCGAACGCCTTCTTGGGAGTCTTGCCCCCTCCAAATTCCTTTCGCAGCTTACCACTGGTTGTATAAATGCCTTCCTTTATCAACGTGTCGCGGGCAGCCTTCTTGGAAACAAGGCCACGCTTCGTTTCATCCTTGATGGCGTTGAGAATCTTCTGGTTTCGCTGAGCATGCGTCATTGTCTGGCTCCAAGGCTGCCCTGTGCGTCCTGAATACATAACCTATAAAACATCCGAAAGATGACGTGTGGATTTTTGCCTTATGGAACCCGTCTGTGCAAGTGCCATTCGCTCAAGCGTGCCGCGGGGCAGCGTCCTCCTGCCGGCCGACCGGCAATGATTGACCGATGCATCGCGCGACAGGTAAATGCCCGCCTGCCGGGCTGAGCCATCCGCCGCCCATCGCCGAAAGCACAGCCCCGTGACCGACCTCCTTGACCGTTTCAGCAGCGGGAGCATCCGGGTCGGGATCGTCGGGCTTGGCTATGTCGGCATTCCGCTGGCGCTCTCCGCCCTCCGCGGCGGGCTGGCGGTGACCGGCTTCGACATCGACAAGGACCGGGTCGCGAGCCTGAATGCCGGCAAAAGCGCCATCAAGCACATCCCCACCGATGATATAAGCGAGGCGATCGCGACCGGCCGTTTCGAGGCGACGGCCGATTTCGACCGCCTGGCTGAACCCGACGCGCTGCTGATCGCCGTGCCGACGCCGCTCTCGAAGCAGCGCGAACCCGACCTCTCCTATGTCATTGAGACGACGCGGGCCATCGCCCGGCGCCTGCGGCCCGGCCAGCTGGTCGTGCTGGAATCGACGACCTATCCCGGCACCACCCGGGATGTGATGAAACCTATCCTCGAAGCCGGCGGGCTCCTGAGCGGCAGGGACTTCTTCCTGGCCTATTCGCCCGAGCGCGAGGACCCCGGCAACACGGAGCACTCGACCCGCACCATTCCCAAGGTTGTCGGCGGCGACGGCGTGCTCGCCTCGGCGCTTGCTAATGCGCTCTATCGCCGGATCGTCGAGGTGACGGTGCCGGTCTCGTCGCCGGAGACGGCGGAAGCGGTGAAACTGACCGAAAACATCTTCCGGGCGGTGAATATCGCGCTCGTCAATGAGCTGAAGGTCATTTACGAGGCGATGGGCGTCGATATCTGGGAGGTGATCGAGGCCGCCAAGACGAAGCCTTTCGGGTTCATGCCCTTCTATCCCGGCCCCGGGCTCGGCGGCCATTGCGTGCCGATCGACCCCTTCTACCTGACCTGGAAGGCCCGCGAATACGACATCGCGACGCGCTTCATCGAGCTGGCCGGCGAGATCAACACCCGCATGCCCTATCTGGTCGTGGGCAAGCTCATCGAGAACCTCGACCGAAAGCTCGGCAAGCCATTGACCCAGGCGAGGATCCTGCTCCTTGGCATCGCCTACAAGAAGAATGTCGACGATATCCGCGAGAGCCCGTCGCTCAAGCTCATCGAGATCATCGAGGAGCGCGGCGGCACGGCGGATTTCCACGATCCCTATGTCGCCGTCATCCCGCCGACGCGCGAGCATGGCGCCCTGAAAGGCCGGGCCTCCGTGGCGCTGACGCCTTCAAGCCTCGCCGATTATGACGCCATCGTCATCGCAACCGACCATGATGACGTGGATTACGCGCTGATTGCCGCCCATGCGAAGCTGGTGATCGACACGCGCAACGTCATGGCGCGGCGGAACACCGGCAGCACGCGGGTGATCAAGGCCTGAGGGCGGGGCGATGGCAGGGCTCATGAATCCGGTTTAACCTGCGGGCTCCCTCCCTCCCCTTGACGGGGAGGGTCGGCGGCGAAAGCCGCCGGGGAGGGGTGATCATGAGGAAAAATCGAAAAAAATGCCCCCCACCCGGCCCTTCCCCCGGATCAAGTCCGGGGTCCGGGCCACCTGCCCCGCAAGGGGGCGGGATGGGTGCTCGTGGAGGCAATCGTTAACCCGGGTTCAGGGCCGTCATGGCGACGGCGCCGGCATTGACAGCCGGCGGGCTTCATAGTTGCAGTGCGGCGCGCCAGAGCGAGATAACGCATGCAGTTCGTCATCACCGGCACCGCGGGCTTCATCGGCTTCCATCTGGCGAGGCGCCTGATGGCCGAAGGTCACGGCGTGACCGGCATCGACGGTATGACAACCTACTATGATGTCGCGCTGAAAAAGGCCCGCGTGGCCCTGCTGCAGGCCTCCAATCTCTACCAGCACCACGCCTTCATGCTGGAAGAAGCCGGCAAGCTGCAGGAAACGATGGCCGCCGCGCAGCCGGATGTGATCATCCACCTCGCTGCGCAGGCCGGAGTCCGCTACAGCCTCGATGCGCCGAGGACCTACCTCGACTCGAATATCATGGGCACCTTCAACGTCATGGAGGCCGCCCGCCTGCTGAAGCCCCGGCATTTCCTGCTGGCCTCAACCAGCTCGGTCTATGGCGGCAACACCATGATGCCGTTCAGGGAAACCGACCGCACTGACCACCCGCTGACCTTCTATGCGGCGACGAAGAAGGCCACCGAGGACATGGCCCATTCCTACGCGCATCTCTGGAGCATCCCGACCACGGCATTCCGGTTCTTCACGGTTTACGGCCCCTGGGGGCGGCCGGATATGGCCTTGTTCAAATTCGTCAAGGCGACGCTCGCAGGCGAGCCGATCGACGTCTACGGACATGGCGATATGCAGCGCGATTTCACCTATATCGACGATCTCGTGGAGGCAGTGGTGCGGCTCACGGATCATCCGCCGGTCATGGGGTCGCCGATCGGCGATCATGATTCGCTTTCCGTCGTCGCGCCCTACCGCGTGGTCAACATCGGCGCAGGCAAGCCGGTGAGGCTGACGGCCTTCATCGACGCGATCGAACGCTGCCTCGGCCTTCCCGTGAAGAAGAACTTCATGGACATGCAGAAAGGCGACGTTCCGCAGACCTTCGCCTCGGGCGACCTTCTCGAGAAGATCACCGGCTACCGGCCATCGACGCCCGTTGCGGAAGGCGTCGGGGATTTCGTCGCCTGGTACCGCAATCACTATGGCGCCGCAGGCTGAGGGCAGACGGGGACGGCCGCGCCGGTTCAGCCTGCCCCCTTAATGCGACATGAAGACCGGGGCCGTCAGATCCGCCAGCATGTCGCGCGTGACGCCGCCGAGGATCCATTGGCTGAGCCGCGAATGGCCGTAGCCTCCCATCACGATCAGCTCCGCTCCCGCATAGCGCGCTTCATCCTTGATCACGGCCTGCGCCGTGCGGCCGCTGGAAGGCACATGCTTGACCTCGGTTTTGACCCCATGGCGCGCGAGATGGCGGGCGATGTCGGCGCCGGCATCCTCCTCGCCATGGATCCGCGTCCCTTCGGCTACGGCCAGGATGGTGACGAGTTCAGCCCCCTGCAGCAGGGGAAGCGCCTCATGGACCGCGCGCGTCGCCTCCCGCTCCGGGCTCCAGGCCACCAGAATGCGGCCAGGCGGGCCCACTGCGGCGAAGGCCTCCGGGACAAGGATGACGGGACGGCCGGATTCGAAGAGAATGCTGTCGAAGATATCCCGCTCCAGCGCCGTTCCGTCACGCGTCAGGTCCTTCTGGCGGCCCTTCTGGCTCCAGCCGAGGATAATGGCGTCGGCATAACGGCCATGAACCGCCAGAACCCGGCCGACCTCAGCCCCGAAAACATCCTTGCGGCGAAGCTCGGTCCCCGGCGCGGCGGCAGCGATCTTGGCCTTGAGTTTCTGCTCCACCGCATCGGCCTCCTGGACGGCGCGCTGCTGCTCGGCGGCCCAGAGATCGGGCGAGGCCTCCATATAGACGGAGGCGGGATAGGGCGACATGAAGCCGAACATCAGGCCCGCCACATGGCCATCGTTGGGCGCGACAATCGCCTGCGCGTAGCGCAGGGCGTTGGCTGCAGCCTGCGACTCGTCCTGGTAGACAAGAATGTCCTGGAAGTGGTGCGGGAACGATTCGGCCCCGGCAAGCACGGGTTTCTTCGCCTTTGTCTTCAACATGACGGAAGTCCTCCTCTTTGACCTGGACCCGCCCTCAGCTTCGCGGGGGGAGCCGATGCAAGGCGGAGTTTCTGCCATCCACCTAGACCCGGAAGCCTTCCGGCGGCTTGAGGCAGGTCAATCGGGCAGGCATTGATCGATGCCGATTGAAGGATCCCCGGTTTCGGGCCAATCTCGCCTGCCGTTTGTTCCGCGCGGCTCCGAGAGTTTCATCGATGGCCTCTGAAAGCAGCACGCCCGGCCTTGCCGATCACCGCTATGCCAAGATTCTGGCGCTCGCCATCGATGCGATCATCTGCATTGATGGCAATCAGCGGATCGTGCTGTTCAACAATGGCGCGGAAGCGACCTTCGGCTTCAAGGCTGCCGACATCATTGGACGATCGATCGATACCCTCATACCGGCGCGTTTCCATGCCCGCCACGCGCAGCATGTCGCCACGCTGGCCGGGGGACCGCCGGTGGCGCGACACATGGGCGAACGGCAGGCTATCTATGCGCTGCGCAAGTCGGGCGAGGAGTTTCCCGCCGAAGCGACGATCAGCAAGATCGCGCTTGAGGATGGAAGCTCGCTTTTGACCGTCGTTCTGCGCGACATATCGGAACGCTTCAACGCCGAGACGCGCCGCAGGCAGGATGCGGAAAAACTGCGGCGGGCGCTTTCGGCCGGCAGGCTTGGCGGCTTCGAACAGGATCTTGCGACCGGACGGATGCTGCTCTTCGGCGATACGCCCGGCATTCTGGGGCTGCCTGGCCCGGAATGCGGCCATGCGGCCTTTCTGGACCTCGTTCATGCCGATGACCGCGGGAATCTCGAAGACGCGATGGCGACGGTGCCGCTGACGGGGGCGCTCGAACTGGAGTACAGAATCCGCAGGCCTGACGGCGCATGCGCCTGGATCCGCAGCATCTGCATGCTCGTGAGGGACGAGCGCGAGCGCCCGCATATCTTCGGGACCTTGCAGGACATCAGCGCCCAGAAGGATATCGAGCACGAACTGGAGCGCCGTGTGGCGGAGCGGAC
This sequence comes from Methylocystis sp., assembly GCA_020252485.1. Lineage (GTDB taxonomy): Bacteria > Pseudomonadota > Alphaproteobacteria > Rhizobiales > Beijerinckiaceae > JADCCX01. Next base: position 112,401 of record JADCCX010000059.1, on the reverse strand, counting down.
CGACGCGCTGCAGGCGGAAGTGCGCCACCGCGAGGAAACGCAGCAGCAGCTCGTCCGCGCCCAGCGGATGGAGGCCTTCGGCCAGCTGACCGGCGGCATCGCCCATGATTTCAACAATCTGCTGACGATCGTGGGCGGCAACCTCGAGCTGCTGCAAGATCAGGTCATCGGCGAGAAGCCGCAACGGCAACTGAAGCGCGCGCTGGAGGCCGTCGGCATGGGCTCGCGCCTGACAGAGCGCCTGCTGACCTTCGCGCGGCGGGGCAAGCTCGAGCCCGAGGTGCTCAACCTCAATGATCAGGTCGTCAATGTCATCGACCTCCTGGTGCGGACGCTGGGCGAGACAATCACCATCTCCTCGGTGCTCGCGCCCGATCTCGGCCGGGTGCTGGCCGACGCCAGCGAGGTGGAGAACGCCATCCTCAATCTCGCCATCAATGCCCGCGACGCCATGCCGTCCGGCGGCACGCTGATGATCGAAACGGCGAACGCCACTGTGGATGGAACCTTCGCGGCATCGCCGCAGGGAGATGCGGTCGCTCCCGGCCGCTATGTCCGCCTGTCGGTCGCGGACAGCGGCAGCGGCATGATTCCGGAGGTGCTCGCCAAGGCTTTCGAGCCCTTCTTCACCACGAAGGAGCATGGACGGGGCACGGGCCTCGGACTCGCCACGATCTACGGCTTCGCCCGCCAGTCCGGCGGCTACGCGACGATCTACAGCGAGCCGGGACTGGGCACGACGGTGAACATCTATCTGCCGCGGTCGGAGCAGGCGGAGCCGCCCCGGGAAGATTCTCTGATGCATTACCTCGCCGCGGACAACCGGCGCATCCTCGTCGTCGAGGATCAGCCTGATGTCCGCGAAGTGGCGATCGAGCGGCTCGGGAAACTCGGCTACCGCACCTGCGCCTGCGAGAGCGGCCCGGACGCAGTCGCGCTCCTCCAGGAGGACCCGGATTTCGACCTTGTCTTCAGCGATATCCTGATGGCGGGCGGCATGTCCGGCTATGATCTGGCGGTCTGGGTAAGGACCAACCGTCCCGCAGTGAAGATCCTGCTGACCTCGGGCTTCCCGAACGAGCTGGCCCGGCAGACGGCGGGGAAACATGAGGCCTTCGCCGTGCTGCAGAAACCCTATGCAACGGCCGATCTGGCGGCAGCCCTGCAGGAGGCGTTCAGGAGCGGCTGAATTGCCGCCGCAGCCGGCAGGGGAGGGGGGGTCAGATCTGGCGGACCGGCGGAGTGAACATGTAGCCGACGCCGCGCACGGTCTTGACCAGACGCGGATTGTCCGGATCGGCCTCGATCTTGCGCCGCAGCCGTGAGACGAGCGCGTCGATCGACCGGTCGAAGGGGGTCCAGTCGTGCCCCTTGAGCAGATCCATGATCGCATCGCGCGAATGGACCCGCTGCGGGCGGCGCACCAGGATTTCGAGCAGGTTGAATTCGGCGGTTGTCAGCTCGACCGGTCCATGGCCGTCCGAGACGGCCTCGCGCCGCCCGAGATCGATCGTCCAGCCGTCGAAGGCCAGGCGCTCCGGCCGGGTTGCCGGGGCCTTCGAGCCCGTTTCGGCAGGATTCTTGCGCCGCAGCACCGCGCGGATGCGGGCCACCACTTCGCGGGGATGGAACGGCTTCGCGATGTAATCGTCGGCGCCAAGCTCCAGCCCGACGACGCGGTCGATCGTGTCGCCCTTTCCGGTGATCATGACGATAGGCAGCGCATGCGCGTCGCGGATCTGGCGGGCGATCGCGAGCCCGTTCTCGCCGCCAAGCATCAAGTCGAGCGTGACAAGGTCGATCTGGCCGCCGGCCAGCGCGCTATGCATGGCGCGGCTGTTGCCGGCCTCGCTCACCTTGAAACCCTCCGGCTCCAGGCAATCGCGCAACAGCTCGCGCATGCCGGGGTCGTCATCGACGACGAGGATGTGGGGGCAGCCTGCGTTTGTCATAAGGCTTCCGATGCGGTTTCCGCCCTGTTGTTGCACGTTGTTACAAAAGGCGACACAACTATGCAAAGGGGTCGAAAGCCCGTGGCCAGGCCCGTGTCGATATGGTTTCCAGGACGTCCGGATGAGCTGGGCGCCATTGCAAGCTGCAGGAGGCCCGCCGTGCTCGATACCATCACCCTCAAATCGCCTTCCGACGCAGCCGTCATGCTTCGGCCGAACGGGCTCTCGACCGCCCAGATGTTCGCGACAGGATGCCCGCATCAGCCCGGCCTGCGGAAGGTCGCGGCGAATGAAACGCTCTGGTGCGAAGGCGAGCAGCGCGAGCATATCTTCATCGTGCGGTCCGGGACGGTCTGCTTCTCGCGCATGCTGCCGGATGGGCGGCGCATCGTGCTAGGCTTCGCCTATCCGGGCGACATCATCGGCATCGGCTCCGACTTCCATTGCTGCGATGCCCAGACCCTGCAGGTCACGCGCCTGGAGGCCATTCCGGCGGCGGCCTTCAAGCGGGCTGTCAACGACGATCCGGTGCTCGGCAAGCGCGCGGCCGCCGCCGTCAATCAGGCGCTGGATGCGGCCTATCACCATGTCGTGGTGATTTCGAAGCTCTCGGCCAGCGAGCGGCTCGCCAGCTTCCTGATGGGCCTTTCGGTCCGCAACGAGAAGCATGGGCTCAGCCCCCTGAGCGTGCTGCTGCCGATGCGCCGCATCGACATCGCCGATTATCTCGGCCTGACCATCGAAACGGTGAGCCGCACCTTCACGATGTTCAAAAACGCCGGCTGGATTGCGCTGGATCAAGCCAACATCGTGATTTTCACCGATATTCAGAAGCTCCGCGCCCTCGCCTCCGGCGAATGCGAGGAGGCGCACCGGCCGTGAACCCAGAAAGGGACGGGCATCCGATGACAAACACATCCGAGCGCAGCGTCTTCCGGATCGTGATCGGCTGTTATCAGCATCCCGAGCGCCACTGGTCGGCCCGGAACGAATTGCTGGCCAACGGCTTGCGCGACGATCAGGTCTGTTCGCTGGGCTCGCCTTCCGCGCTGCAGCTGCAGGCGGCCGATTCCACGGCCGCCGGAATGCCGCCTCCACAAACCTCCGCCCCCCTCGGCTATGCCTCGCGGAAGGTCGAGGAGCTCGATGTGAAGGTCTCCTGCCCCTCGCTCTTCGACCGGCTGCTCTCGCGCGCCCAGGAGACGGGCCAGAGCCTCGCCGCCTGGCTGACGCCCGCGCAATCCGGCGCGATCAGCTGCAAGCTGCTGGAAGGCTGCGTGCTGCTGGTCGTGAGCACCGAAACGGCGCAGCAGCAGGTCACCAGCTCGCAGATCCAGCTGCGCCATGGCCCCATGGTCGTGCAGGCCTTCAATTTCGCCGGATAAGCCGGGGGCAGCCGCCTGAACCTGCTCCGCCTTGGGATCACCGCGCCTTCAGACGCCGCAGATAGGCCAGCAGATCGTCGATCTGCGGCGGCGTCAGCGTGAATTCCGGCATGATATTGTGGCCGGTGACGATGCCTTCGGCCAGGCCTTCCTCGAGATCCTGAAGCTTGTACTTCCGCGCAATGGTGCGCAACGGCGGAGCATTCGCGAGAGGGCTGCCGCCAGCCCTGCCGATGGCATGGCAGCGGCTGCAATTCTCCTGGGCGAAACGCTCGCCAGCCCGGGCGTCAGCGGCATATGCAGGCTTCAGCACGCCGCTGGACGCTATCGCCGCCGCCAAAGCCAGGACAAGGCTTTGCGGCACGCGGATCCCGCTCATGCCGGTCTCACATCCACGATGCGAAATGTTTCCAGTTCGCCATCGGGATCGCGGATCGAGACATATTCGCCCGGCCTGAAGAGATGATCGCCGAAGCGAAAACCCGCCTCGTCGTCGGCATGGGTCGAGACGTCGTAATCAAAGCCCCAGGTCGCGCCGGCGCTGCCGCCGGGGCGGCGCACGATCTGTCCGCGCCGAATGGGCTCATCCGCCCGAAAACGGTGGACGACGCAGGCGTTCCGGTGAGCTTGCCAGGCGGCCGCATCGATCTTGCCGTCATCGCCCAGAGGCAGAATGAAATCATAACCGTGGCGGATCGATCCTTCGGGAAACTGTTTCGTGCGCGCCAGGTTCAGCGTGATCTTCATAAGATTGGCATGTGGCAATGGCTGATCCTCCTCGGTTTATGGGAAAGGCCTAGACGGAACCTTGCCAAACCGCCGGCGCGGCACATTGACATTCCTCAACCTGCAAGGCCGCGAATGATGCAATGTCCTGCTTCTTCAACAGGCAAGGAGCCCGTCATGACAACCAACGTCGGAACGCTTGACCGCATCGCGCGCGTCATCCTCGGGGCGGCGCTGATCGCGTTTGCTCTCGGCTATATCTTCCCCGGCACGGGCTGGAACATGCTTGGCTGGATCGGCATCGTCCCGCTGGGCACCGCCGCGCTCGGCAATTGCCCGGCCTATTCGCTTCTGGGCCTGTCAACCTGCCCGGTCAAACAAAGCTGATTCGCTTTCCGATCAGCGGAAGGCGGGGCGCCGCATCCCGCCTTTCCCCCTTCACGCCGTCCCGATCGCCTTGCGGTAGAGGTGCCACGTCGCGTGGCCAAGGATCGGCAGCACCACCAGCAACCCCAGGAAGAAAGGCGTAGCTGCAAGGAAAAGCAGCGCGCCGACGATGATGCCCCAGATGATCATGACCGGCAGGTTCAGCATCACGCCTTTGAGGGAGAGGATGATCGCCGAGATGAAATCCTGCTCCTTCGCCAGCAGATGCGGGAAGGAGAAGACGGAGATCGCGAAGGCCACAAAGGCGAAACCGGCCCCGACGATGGTGCCGGTGAGAAGAAAGGTCACCGCCGATGACCCAAACATCACATCGACACCCATGCTCATCGGGTTCACCGGCTTCAGCCCGAAGTTCAGCGCATAGATCAGCAAGGCGACCCGCACCCAGAACAGCATCAGAACCATCAGCGCGAAGCCCAGCATCATGATCTGGCGGGTCGATTGCTGGCGGATCACGCCCAGCACGATCGGAAACGACAGCGGCAGGCCTGCCTCGAGCCGCCGGCTGACCTCGTAGAGGCCGACCGCCGCAAAGGGCCCGATCAGGGCGAAGCCCATGATCAGCGGCAGGACCACCATGTATTGGCCGAAATAGGCGGCGAGGCTGACCAGCGCGCAGCCAGCCAGCGCATAAAACAGCCCGAAGAAAAGGCCGAAAGCGGGAGCTGCGGCAAAATCAGCGAGACCGGCCTTCAGGCTGCTCACAAGATCGCCGACGGTGAGGGTTCGGTAGGTCACGGTCGCCGGGGTTGCGGGCTGGATGGCCATCTCGGTCTTGGCGTTCATGAGCTTTTGTCCTTCTGTTTCAAGACGGGCAGATCATCATCGGAAATCGCACGCCAGCCGGCGCCCTGCAGATCCTCGAACTGCCTGGTGCGCAGCGACCAGACGAAGCCGGCGAGGCCGAGGCCGCCGAGCAGCAAAGCCAGCGGCAGGAGATAGACAAGCACGTTCATGGGCCGGCTCCCGGCTTTCCCTGCGCCCGCAAGGCATTGAGCGTGACGATCACCGAGGAGCCGGACATCGCGAGCGCCGCCACCAGCGGCGTCGCGTAGCCTGCGATGGCGAGCGGCACGGCGATCGCATTATAGAGCACTGCGAGCCGGAGGTTCTGCACCATCAGCGCCCGGGCGCGGCGCGACAGGCTGACGGCGGCCAGCACCGGCGACAGCCGGGCTCCGAGGAACACGGCATCCGCGGCAGCCTGCGTCAAATGCACCGCCGTGACGGGCGAGAGCGAGACATGCGCGGCGGCCAGCGCCGGCGCATCGTTCAGCCCATCGCCCACCATCAGCACCTTGCGGCCGCTTTCGGCCAGAGCTTCGATATGGCGGATCTTGTCGGCGGGCGTCATCGCCGCCTGGAACCTTTCGATACCGAGATCGCGGGCCGCCTCGGCCACGGCCGCCGGCCGGTCCCCCGACAGGATCTCGATAGCGAGTCCCAGCGCCTTCAGACCCTGGATCGTCTCCACGGCATCCGGCCGCAAAGCCTGCTGGACCGCGAAGACATGGACGCGGCCGCCATCGCGGAAAGCCATCAGGGAAGCTTCGGGATAGCGTTCCGCCACAAGGGCGGCCGCCTCCTCCGCCCCGCAAAAGCTTGGCCGGCCGAGCAGGATTTCCCTGCCCTCGAACGTCGACCTGACGCCGAGCCCCGGCTCCTCCGTCGCCGTGAGCGGCATCGCCGCTCCGCTCGCCTCGACGATCGCCTGGGCGAGCGGATGGCGGCTGGCCAATGCGAGCCTGCCGGCGAGCGCCAGATCGCCGGGGCCGAAATCGGCGGCATTGGCGATCTGCGGCAGCGGCAGCGTCAACGTCCCCGTCTTGTCGAAGACGACCGTATCGGCCTCGGCGAAACGTTCGAGGGCGCTGCCCTGATTGAGCAGAACCGAGCGGCGGAAGAGGGCGCCCGCCGCCACCACCTGCACCGCCGGGACGGCGAGCCCCAGCGCGCAGGGGCAGGTGATGATCAGCACCGTGATGGCGATGATGAGCGCCTGCTGCCAGGCGAGGCCGGCCAGCACCCAGCCGATGAAGGTGGCAAGCGCCGTGGCATGGACGAGAGGCGCGTAGAGCTGCGCCGCGCGATCCGCCAGCAGAACCTGACGCGACCGCTCCGCCGTCGCTTTTTCGAGAAGGCTGTTCACCTCATCGAGCAGGGTGCCCGACGCCGCATGCACGACCTGGATCGTCAAGGTGCCGGAGATGTTGAGCGTGCCGGCATAGACCATTGCATCCGTCCCGATCGCGGCATAGGCCGTCTCGCCGGTGATCAGGCTCTGGTCAATCTCGGAGCGGCCGGAGACGACCTTGCCATCAACGGAAATCCTTTCGCCGGGGCGGACCAGCACGAGATCGCCAGCCGCGATGGCGGCGATCGGCACCTCGCGCACTTCCTTATCGGAGACATATTTGAAGGCCGTTTCCGCCTTCAGCGCCGCGAGATTGCCGGCGACCGCGCGCGTCTTGTGGCGCATCGCCTGATCGAGATAGCGGCCGACGAGCAGGAAGAAGATCAGCATCACCGCGCTGTCGAAATAGGCATGCTCGCCGTGGTTCAGCGTCTCGACCACGGACATGCCAAGCGCCAGCAGGATGCCGAGCGTGATCGGCACATCCATGTTGACCTGGCGGGCCCGAAGCGCCCGGGTGGCGCTCTCGAAGAAGGGCTGGCCGGCATAGGCGGCGGTCGGCAGGGCGATCAGCGCAGACAGCCAGTGGAAGAAATCGCGCGTTTCCGGCGTGATGTCGCTGGCGTTTCCAGACCAGACCGACACCGACAGCAGCATGATGTTCATGGCGGCGAAGGCCGCCACGCCGAGATAGCGCAGCAGCCTTTTCTCCTCCTGCGCCTCCTTCGTCTCGGCTTGCCGCGAGACGAACGGATAGGCGCGGAAGCCGAGCCCGGCGACAGCGGCGATCACCTGATCCGGTGTGGCGGCTCCCTCCCGCCAGCGCACGTTGAGACGCTGGCTGGTGAGATTGACGCGGGCCGAGACGACACCATCCAGTTTGCCGACCGTGCGCTCGACCGAGGCCATGCAGCCTGCGCAGCGCATGCCCTCGACGGCCAGTTCCAGCGAGGCGACGCCATCGCCCTCGTCCCGGATGAAGGTGGAGAAATCGCGGGCCTGGCCGGGCGCGGCGGCGCTCATAGCGGCGTGTCCTTCAGCATGATGCGGTTGCGCGACGCGAAAACGCGCTGGCCGGCGCGTTCGGCTTCGAGCACCAGCGTCCAGGCGCCGGGCTGGACGCGCGGCACCACTGCGGCGTAAAGGCCGGGGCCTGTCTCGGTGAGCAGCCCGGTGTGATCGGCGCGGGTGAGGGCGGGGTGCGCCAGGCGGGCGGTTACGGCCAGGCCCGTCACCGGCCTGCCGTCCCGATCCGTCAGGGCGAGGCTGACGGGGGCGTCGCCGTTCCTGAGCGCCACCGCCACATCGGCCTTCCAGCCACGCTCCGCCTGCTGGCGCATGGCGTCGAACTCCCGGTTCAAGCGCTGGCTGGCGACATAGCCGTTTGCGGCATCGAGGCCCGGCATGGTGGTGATCGCATAGGTCATCATCACGCCGTTGACGGCGGCGACGATGCCGAAGAACGCCATGCACAGGATCAGGACAAAACGCCCGGTGAGGGGCCGCGGCGGGCGCGGGGCCTGGCCCGCAGGCGAGGCGGCTTCAGAGGACATGATGAACACTCCGCAGCAGGACATCGCGAACCTCGTTGTCAGGGCGCAAAGAAATTCTCCTTCGCCGCGACATTCTCGCCCGCAAATAGATCGGCCGCCTTGATCGAGATCAGTGTCGATTTCTCGCTGATGATGCCGCGCGGCATGGTGACCAGCACGCGGACCTCGCGCGTCTGGTCCGGCCCCACTTCCACGACCGGACGCCAATCGGAGGTGGGCGCCACCCCCACCGCCTCGATCTGCGTGCCGACAGGCCCCTCGACCGAAAGGGCGAAGGGCCGGCTCTCGGGGCGCTTGTTGGCGATGCGGACCGTATAGGCATTGCGGATGCTGCCGTCGCTCAGGACCACGAACATGGGGTTGCGTTCGTGGAGCACGCTGATCGAGGCCGTGGCGCGGGTCGCCAGCTGGAAGATCATCGCGCCGCCGACGACGAAGAGCAGGAGGGCGTAAACGATCGTGCGCGGGCGCACGATGCGGTAATGCGTGGGCTGACCCAGCGCCCGGGCCTTGATGTTGTCATCCGTATCATAGCCGATGAGGCCGGCCGGACGATCGACCTTGGCCATGACGGAATCACAGGCATCGATGCACAACCCGCACTGGATGCAGCCGAGCTGGGATCCCTCGCGGATATCGACGCCGGTCGGGCAGACGGCGACGCATTGGTGGCAATCGATGCAATCGCCCGCCTTCTCGTCGATGGCCTCATGCTTGCGCGCCTCCTTGAGCGACATGCGCGGCTCGCCGCGATCAAAGCGATAGGAGACGTTGAGGGCATGCTCGTCGGTGAGCGCCGCCTGGATGCGCGGCCAGGGGCACATATAGAGGCACACCTGCTCGCGCAGGTGCCCGGCGAAGACATAGGTCGTGAAAGTGAGGATGGCGATCCAGAGATAGGCGGCGAAAGGCGCTGTCCCCGTCGCGAGCTGATAGACGAGGGTCGGCGCATCGCTGAAATAGAGGACCCAGGCTCCGCCGGTCCACCAGGCGATCATCAGCCAGAGGAAATGCTTGGTGATCTTCAGCCGCCAGACATTCGTGTCCCAGGGACCTTCATCCCGTTTGATGCGGTCGCGGCGGTCCCCCTCCACCAGCCGCTCGACCTGCAGGAACAGGTCCGACCACACGGTCTGCGGGCAGGTGTAGCCGCACCAGAGCCGGCCCGCGACGGCGTTGAGCAGGAACAGGGTGACCGCCGCCATAATGAGCAGGCCAGTGAAATAGTAGACCTCCTGCGGCCAGATCTCGATGAAGAAGAAGTAGAAGCGCCGCCGCTCGAAATCGACCAGGACAGCCTGGTCCGGCAGGTTGGGACCGCGGTCCCAGCGGACGAAGGGCAGGAAGTAATAGATGCCCAGAGTGACGAACAGGATCACCCATTTGATGCGGCGGAAGCGGCCGGAAACCTGCTGCGGATAGACCTTCGGCGAAGGCGCGAAAAAAGGGATTTCGGCCTGCACCTCAGGTGTGCTCATTGCCCGCCGCCGAGACTGTGGACGTAGATCGTCAGGGCCTTGATCGTTACGGGATCAAGCCGATCCTTCCAGGCAGGCATCACACCGGCGCGGCTGTAGGTGATCGTCTCGGTGATGGATTTGAGGTCCGAGCCGTAAAGCCAGATCGCATCCGTCAGGTTCGGGGAACCCAGTTCCTGATTGCCCTTGCCGGCCTCGCCATGGCAGGCAGCGCAATTGGTGACAAAAAGCTCCTTGCCGAGCGCGAGCTTCGCGTCAGGCTCCGTCGGCAGGCCGGAGAGGCTGCGCACGTAATTCGCGACGGCATTGATCTCGGCCGGTTTGAGGACGCCGTCCTTGCCGCCGAAGGCAGGCATCTGCGCGATCCGCGTATCATTGTTGGCGGTCCAGCGGATGCCGTTCAGGAGGGTGGTGTGGATGGCGTCCAGCGAGCCGCCCCAAATCCAGTCGTCATCGTTGAGATTGGGATAGCCGCCCTTGGCGCCGCCGCCCCCCAAACCATGGCAGCCGGCGCAATTGTCGCCAAACGCGGCCCGGCCGCGCGCGATGGCGAAGCGGAACATATCGGGATTGTCCCTGATGCCTTGCAGGGAAGTGGTGGCCAGGCCCGCCGCCATGGCTTCGCGCTGATCGTGCAGCGAGGCGAGTTCGACCGCCACATTGGCGCGCGACGAAAAGCCGAGGATGCCGGGCGTAGGGCCGCCCGGCAGGGGCCAGGCAGGATAGAGCACCCAGTAGCCGACGGCCCAGATGATGCAAAGGTAGAAGGTCCACAGCCACCAGCGCGGCATCGGCGTATCGAGTTCGCGGATGCCGTCCCAATCATGGCCCGTGGTGGCGGTGCCGCTGAGCTCGTCTATCTGCTTCTTTGTTTCGGTGTCCATCACCCGTTGTCCTTGACCCCGTTGTACCCGGCCGCGCGGCTGCTGGCCATGTCTCAGTCTTCCCTGAGCGGCATGGCGGCGGCCTCGTCGAACTTGGCCTTGTTCGACGGCCAGAAGGCATAGGCCGCCATGCCGATGAAAATACCCATGAAATAAAGCAGGCCTGCGGATTGGGCGAGATGCGCCAGAAAGGCGTAGGTTTCCGTCATCGTACCGTCCTCAGCGCAGGTTGGCCTTGTTGTCATAGAGCTTGAGATCGACGAGCGTTCCAAGCACCTGGAGATAGGCGATCAGGGCGTCGGCCTCGGTGATCGCTTTCGGATTGCCGTCAAAGTTGCGGACCTGCGCCTTGGGATAGCGCTTGAGGAAATCGTCGGCATCGGGGCCATCGGGGTTCACCTGGGCCCTGGCGTCGATGAGGGCCTTCTCGATCTGCTCCGGCGTGTAGGGCACGCCGATGGTGCGGTTCGCCCGCATATGGTCGGCGATGGCCGGGAGATTCACCTCGCGGTTGGCGAGGTGCGGATAGGCGGGCATGATCGACTGCGGCACCAGCGCGCGCGGATCGTTCAGATGCGCGAGCTGCCATTCATCGGAATACTTCCCGCCGATGCGGGCCAGATCCGGCCCCGTGCGTTTGGAGCCCCACTGGAAGGGGTGATCGTACATGCTCTCGGCAGCCAGCGAATAATGGCCGTAGCGCTCCACCTCATCGCGCAGCGGGCGGATCATCTGGCTGTGGCAATTGTAGCAGCCCTCGCGGATGTAGATGGCGCGCCCGGCGAGCTCCAGCGGCGAGTAGGGCCGCATGCCCTCAACCTTCTCGATCGTGCTCTTGAGATAGAACAGCGGCGCGATCTCCACCAGCCCGCCGATCGACACCACGAGCAGGATGCCAAGAACGAGGAAGATCGAGTTCGTCTCGATCAGCTTGTGTTTGTTCCAAAGGGACATGATCTCGTCTCGTCAGGCGTGCTTGGCTGTGGATGGGGCGATCATTCGGCTGGCACCATGGCGGGCGCGGGTACGGAGCTGACCTCCTCGCCCACCGTGATCGTCTTCCAGACATTGAAGACCATGATCAGCGCGCCGGTGAGGAAGAGTGCGCCGCCCATCGCGCGGATCACATAGAAGGGGTGCATAGCCGCGACGGTTTCGATGAAGGAATACTCAAGGAAGCCGAGCGACGTGTAGGCCCGCCACATCAGGCCCTGGAGGATGCCGGACACCCACATCGCGGTGATGTAGAGAACGATGCCGAGCGTCGCGAGCCAGAAGTGCCAGTTGACGAGGCGCAGCGACCACATCTCCTTGCGGTTCCACAGCCAGGGCACCAGGCAATAGATGGCGCCGAAGGAGACGAAGGCGTTCCAGCCGAGCGCTCCCGAATGAACGTGACCGATGGTCCAGTCCGTGTAATGCGAGAGCGAGTTGACCGACCGGATCGACATCAGCGGCCCTTCGAAGGTGGCCATGCCGTAGAAGGCGACGGAAACGACGAGCATGCGCAGCACCGGATCGGTCCTGAGCTTGTCCCAGGCGCCCGAGAGCGTCATCAGCCCGTTGATCATGCCGCCCCAGGACGGCATCCACAGCATGATCGAGAAGGTCATGCCCAGCGTCTGCGCCCAATCGGGCAGCGCCGTGTAATGCAGGTGGTGCGGGCCCGCCCAGATATAGAGGAAGATCACCGACCAGAAATGCACGATGGAGAGCCGATACGAGTAGATCGGCCGCTCGGCGCGCTTCGGGATGAAATAATACATGATCGCCAGAAAGCCGGCGGTGAGGAAGAAGCCCACCGCATTGTGGCCGTACCACCACTGGAACATCGCGTCCTGGACGCCGCCCCAGACGACATAGCTCTTGGACGAGTAGGGCGAGATCGGCACGGCAAGGTTGTTGCCGACATGCAGCATCGCGACCGTGACGATGAAGGCGAGGAAGAACCAGTTCGCCACATAGATATGCGGCTCCTTGCGCTTCCACAGCGTGGCAAGGAAGACCAGCAGATAGGTCACCCAGACGATGGTGAGCCAGAGATCGGCATACCATTCGGGCTCGGCGTATTCCTTGCTCTGGGTGATGCCCAGCAGATAACCCGTGCCGGCGATGACGATGAAGAACTGGTAGCCCCAGAACACGAACCACGGCGCCAGATCGCCCGCCAGGCGCGCCCGGCAGGTGCGCTGGACCACGTAGAAGGACGTGGCCAGCAGCACATTGCCGCCGAAGGCGAAAATCACCGCCGACGTATGCAGCGGCCTCAACCTGCCGAAAGCGATCCATTGCAGATCGAGGTTCAGGACCGGGAAGGCCAGCTGCAGCGCCAGAATGAGGCCCACCAGAAACCCGGCGATGCCCCAGAAAAGCGCGGCGATGACCGCAAACCGGACAATATCGAAGTTGTAATTGGGCTTGCCGTCGATCTCCTGCGGCGGCGCTTCGGCCGGACGATCAAAATAGCGGTTGAAGATCACGAAGATCGCAGCGGCGCAGGCGGCCGCGCTGAGGAAGGCATGGAACCCGAACTCGGGCTCCTCCGTGCGCGCCCCGATCAGAAGCCAGACGAATCCGACGGCTGCGAAAAACAGCGGCAGCAGCATCTCCGGCACCGTCATGGATTTGCCTTTGGGCGAACCGGAAACTGCTTGCATTGCGCGTCTCTATCGATTGCGCCCGTGGGCTGGGCGTGTTGACGTCAATTCTCAACGTGAGCGAAGGATACCAAACAAACATTGATTTGTGTCAAGTGCACGACTCGTGCGGCGTCGGCCGGAAATCCCCGCGCATCAACCTGGAGCATGAAGCCCGGTTGTCCCCGGCCTCACCTTCGCTATGCTCGGCGAATCTCTGGTCAAAAAAGCCAGGCAGGCCGTCTTATGATTCCGGTCTGAAATTCCCTAATCGGGTGGATTCGACGATTGTTCGGGCTGATCGATGACTTACGGAGCGGTTTTTCCGCTCTCCACCCCGAGAGGTTTCCTTACCGGAAATTCGGGCTCGCCATGGCGATCGGCCTCGTTGGCGGCCTGCTCTTCCAGCGGCTGAACCTGCCGCTGCCGTTCATGCTGGGCGCCATGACCGCCTGCACGCTGGCCGCGCTGCTGAAGGCGCCGGTGGCGGCGCCCGCCGTCATTCGCCCGCCGATGTCGGCCGTCATCGGGGTGCTGCTGGGCTCGGGCTTCTCGCCGGCGGTGATATCGCAATTGCCGCAATGGTGGCCGGCGGTCCTGGGCCTCATCGCCTTCATGATCGCCTGCGGAACGACCGCCGTCATCTATTTCCGGCGGGTAGGCGGCTATGATTCCACCACCGCCTTTTTCGCCGGCATGCCCGGCGGGCTGGTGGAGATGATCGAACTCGGCGAGGAGCGGGGCGGCAACCCCCGGGTGATCGCGCTCGTCCATGCCGCCCGCATCCTCCTGATCGTGATGACGCTGCCCTTCGCGATCCAGTGGCTGGAGGGCGTCTCGCTGAATCGGACGGCCGGATCGGTCTCGGTCTTCGATGCGCCTTTCGTACAGGAGCTCTGGCTGATCGGCTGCGCGATCGCGGGCGCCGCGCTCGGCTATGCGCTGAAGCTGCCGGCGAAGACGCTGCTCGGACCCATGCTGGTCAGCGCGTTCGTCCACATCTTCGGCTTCACCGACTTCAAGCCCGCTTTCGAACTCGTCAACGCCGCGCAGCTGGTGCTGGGCGTCGTGATCGGCTGCCGCTTCGCCGGCACCCCGACGCGCACCGTGCTGCGCATCCTGCTCCTGTCCGCCGGCTCCACAATCATCCTGATCTTCTGGACGGTGCTGTTCGCCTTCATCGTCTCGCGGCTCCAGGGCCACGGATTCTCGACGCTGATCCTCGCTTACTCGCCCGGCGGGCTGGCCGAGATGAGCCTGATCGCGCTCGCGATCCATGCCGAGGTCGCTTTCGTGGCGACGCTCCATATCGTGCGGATTTTCCTGGTCATGGTTTCGGCGGCCGGGATTTTCGCGCTGCTCAACCCGCGACGGGGCGGTCCCGGCAACGCGGCTGCTCAAGATGCGGCCGATACCAGCGCCGGAACGCCAAAATTGCCTATAGAATAAGCAATCATGGCGATCGGCATCCGGCATTCCGAGCGCCGCCGGTTATGGAAAAACACAGATTACCCTTGTTACCCTTGACCGCCCGGTGGCATGGATCATGCTATTGCCCATCCGCACGAAAGACCCCGGCGCCAAGAACCACGGCGCGAAAGACCCCGGTTGGGGGGAGGAGAACAAGAATGACGATACGATTTCTGAGGAATGGTCTGCTGGCAGGCTTGGCTTTGGCGGCTTTGGCCGCGCCTGCCGCCGCGCAGGAGAAGGTGCTGCGGATCGGCATGACCGCAGCAGATATTCCCCGCACCCACGGCCAGCCTGACCAGGGCTTCGAGGGCAACCGCTTCACCGGCATTCCGATGTTTGATGGCCTAACCGGCTGGGATCTGTCCTCCGCTGACAAGGCCAGCGTCGTGATTCCGGCGCTTGCGACCGAATGGTCGGTTGACGCGAACGACAAGACGAAATGGATCTTCAAGCTCCGCCCGGGCGTGAAATTCCATGATGGTTCGGCCTTCAACGCGGATGCGGTGGTCTGGAACGTCGAGAAGGTGCTGAACAAGGATGCGCCGCATTTCGACGCCAGCCAGGTCGGCGTCACCGTCTCGCGCATGCCGACGCTGCGGACCGCAAGGAAGATCGACGATCTGACCGTCGAACTGACCACGTCCGAGCCCGACAGCTTCCTGCCGATCAACCTCACCAACCTCTTCATGGTGTCTCCGGCGCATTGGGCGGCGAAGCTCGCCGCAGTGCCCGCCACGGTGACGGACCCGGCCGAGCGCGCCAAGCAGGCCTGGGTGGCTTTCGCCGGCGATCCTTCCGGCACCGGCCCGTTCAAGGGCACGCGCCTCGTGCCGCGCGAGCGCTTCGAGATGGTGGCCAACAAGGCCTATTGGGACGCCAAGCGCGTGCCGAAGATCGATCGGGTCGTGCTGTTGCCGCTGGCGGACGCCAATGCCCGCACCGCGGCCCTGCTCTCGGGGCAGGTCGACTGGGTGGAAGCGCCCGCGCCGGACGCCATGCCGCGCATCAAGAGCAGCGGCTTCAACATCTATTCGAACCCGCAGCCGCATGTCTGGCCGTGGCAGCTCTCCTTCGTCGAAGGCTCGCCCTGGCTCGACAAGCGCACGCGCCACGCCGCGAACCTGTGCATCAACCGCTCCGAACTGCAGACGCTGCTGGGCGGCATGATGGGCGTGCCGAAGGGCTCGGTCGCGCCTGACCATCCGTGGTGGGGCAATCCGGCCTTCGACATCAAATACGATGCCGCCGCCGCCAAGAAGCTGATGACGGAGGCGGGCTATTCCGCCGCGAAGCCGATGAAGGTGAAAGTGCTCACCTCCGCCTCAGGTTCGGGCCAGATGCAGCCGATCCCGATGAACGAGTTCCTGCAGCAGGCGCTGAAGGAATGCTTCTTCGACGTCGAACTCGACGTGATCGAGTGGAACGCGGTGTTCACCAACTGGCGCGAAGGCGCCAAGGACCCGAAGGCGCGCGGCGCCAACGCCATCAACGTGACCTTCGCGACCATGGACCCGTTCTTCGCCATGGTGCGCTTCACCTCGACCAAGACGTTCCCGCCCGTCTCCAACAACTGGGGCTATTTCGGCAATCCCGAGTTCGACGAGCTGATCGCCAAGGCGCGCTCGACTTTCGACGGCCCAGGCCGCGATGCGGCGCTCGCCAACCTGCACAAGCGGATTGTCGAGGAAGCCCCCTTCGTCTGGGTGGCGCATGACGTCGGACCGCGCGCCATGAGCGCCAAGGTCAAGGGCGTCGTGCAGCCGAAGAGCTGGTTCATCGACATCGCCACCATGTCGATGGAATGAAGCTTGCTTGATCTCTCCCGCCATCCGCCGACGGATAGCGGGAGTTGTCTTTTCTCGGCTGCGTAGAAGGGTGAGCGATGAAGCGTTTTGGTTGGGCGGCGCTGGTTGCCGGCGTGGTTCTGGCTGGCTCCGGCCAGATGCAGCCGCTGTCGATGAACGAGTTCATCCAGCAGAACCTCGCTGACGCCGGCATGAAGATCGAGTTCGAGACGGTGGAGTGGAACACGCTGATCAATATCTGGCGGGCGGGCGCGGATCACGAATCCTCCCGCAAGGCGACAGGGATGAATTACAGCTACTTCATCCAGGACCCGTTCACGGGCTTCATCCGGCATCTGCAATGCAACCTGAAGCCGCCGGCAGGCACCAACTGGGGCCTTTATTGCGACCAGGAGATGGATGCCCTGTTCGACCAGGTGCGCAACACCTTCGACAGCGAAGCGCAAACCAGGGTGCTCGAGAAGGTGCATGAGAAATACGTCGATGACGCGCTGTTCCTGATGGTGACCCATGACGTGAACGCGCGCGCCATGAGCCCCAAGGTGCGCGGCTTCGTGCAGGCGCAGAACTGGTTCCAGGATTTCAACACCATCACCATGGCGCCCTGACCGGGCATGCTGACTGAGGGCGGTGCATAGGGCGAAAACTCATAATTGGAGGGCGTTTTGATGGGACTAGGGGGCAAAAATGACCGCAAACGGCTCGCCGCCTTGACGTCCGTCAAGGCCAGAGGCGGTTGTGAGGCAGTTTTGCCCCCTAATCCCACCGAAGGCGCGGCGAATTCGGGCCAGATTGGTCCGCTTGCTCCTCGAAAACCGGACGGTTTCCTTCGAAACAACCGAAAAAATCTGATCACCGAATTCTCTCGCGTCAAAACGCCCTCCAATTATGAGGTTTCGCCCTAGCGATGCTGGTCTATCTCCTTAAACGCATCACGCATGCGCTGCCGGTGGCCTTCGGCGTCAGCGTCGTCTGCTTTCTCCTGGTGCATATCGCACCGGGAGATCCGCTGACCTCGGTGCTGCCGCCCGACGCCTCTGCGCAACTGCAGGCGGAGATGCGGCGCATCTACGGCTTTGACCGTCCGCTCCCGGTTCAATATGGCCTGTGGGCGATGAAGGCGCTGCAGGGCGATCTCGGCACCTCGATCGCCACGGGCCGCCCCGTCGCCACGGAGCTCGGCAAGGCCATCGGCAACACGCTGATGCTCGCCGTGCTGGCGACGCTGATCGGCTTCATCCTGGGCTCGCTCTTCGGCTTTGTCGCGGGCTATTTCCGCGGCAGCTGGATCGACAAACTCGCCTCCTTCATCTCGATCATCGGCGTCTCGGTGCCGCATTACTGGCTGGGCATGGTGTTGGTGATCATCTTCTCCGTGCAGTTGAACTGGCTGCCCGCCACCGGCGCCGGCCCGGGCGGATCGGACGCCTGGCGATGGGATTGGGCGCATATCCGCCACCTGATCCTGCCGGCCGTCACCATGTCCGTGATCCCGATGGGGATCGTGGCGCGCACCGTGCGCGCGCTGGTGGCCGACATCCTCAGCCAGGAATTCGTCTCGGGCCTCAGGGCCAAGGGCCTGCTCGATTTCGGCGTCTTCCGCCATGTGGTCAAGAATGCGGCGCCCACGGCGCTCGCCGTGATGGGGCTGCAGCTCGGCTATCTGCTCGGCGGCTCGATCCTGATC
Organism: Methylocystis sp.; assembly: GCA_020252485.1. Lineage (GTDB taxonomy): Bacteria > Pseudomonadota > Alphaproteobacteria > Rhizobiales > Beijerinckiaceae > JADCCX01. The sequence continues at coordinate 94,241 of JADCCX010000059.1, read as the reverse complement.
GAGACCGTCTTTTCCTGGCCGGGCACCGGCTTCCTGCTCGGGCAGGCGATCTTCCAGCGTGATCTGCCTCTGCTGCAGGGCACGATCCTCGTGCTCGCCCTCTTTTTCGTCACCTTGAACATGATCGTCGACATCGTGCAGGCGATGCTCGATCCCCGCGTGCAGAGGGCCTGAACGATGTCAGCCGCCGCCAGCATCGCCGCCATGGCCGCGATCGAGAAATCGCCCGGCTACTGGTCGGGCGTGCTGACCCGCCTGCGCCGCGATCCGGTCGCGATGGTGGCGCTGGCCGTGGTGCTGGCGCTGATCCTGATGGCGATCTTCGCGCCATGGGTGGCGCCGAACGACCCGTATCGCTCCTCGATGATCCGGCGCCTGCGGCCGATCGGCACCCCGGGGTTTCCGCTGGGCACCGATGAACTCGGCCGCGACATGCTCTCCCGGCTGATTTATGGCGCGCGGCTTTCGCTGCTGATGGGTGTGATGCCCGTCATCATCGCCTTCTTCGTGGGCTCCGCCATCGGCATCACCGCGGGCTTCGTGGGCGGGCGCGTCAACACGGTGCTGATGCGGACGATTGACGTCTTCTTCGCCTTCCCCTCGGTGCTGCTCGCGATCGCCCTTTCGGGCGCGCTGGGCGCCGGCATCTTCAACGGGCTGCTCTCGCTGACGGTGGTCTTCATCCCGCCGATCGCGCGCATCGCCGAAAGCGTGACCACCGGCGTGCGAAAGATCGAATATGTCGAAGCGGCCCGCGCCTCGGGCGCATCCGGCTTCACCATCGTGCGCGTGCATGTGCTGGGCAATGTGATCGGTCCGATCTTCGTCTACGCGACCAGCCTGATCTCGGTGTCGCTGATTCTGGCCTCCGGCCTCTCGTTCCTGGGTCTGGGCGTGAAGCCGCCGGAGCCCGAATGGGGCCTGATGCTGAACACGCTCCGCAATGCCATCTACGTGCAGCCCTGGGTCGCGGCCCTGCCGGGCGTGATGATCTTCATCACCTCGGTCTCCTTCAACCTGCTCTCCGACGGTTTGCGTTCCGCCATGGACCTGAAGGCATGAGCGCGGCGCAAGGCATGAGCGCAGCGCCCGGCGGGAGCCTGGCCGCCGGGCCGTTGCTCTCGGTCCATGGCCTCACCAAGCATTTCCCGATCAGAAGCGGCCTCCTGGGGCGCGGCTCGGTGGTGGTGCGCGCCGTCGACGGCATCAGCTTCGATGTGACCGAGGGCGAGACGCTCGGCATCGTCGGCGAATCGGGCTGCGGCAAATCGACGACGGCGCGGCTGCTGGTCGATCTGATCACGCCGGATTCAGGCGAGATTCGCCTCGCCAACCGCCGGCTCGGCGCCGACATGACGGTCAGGGATCTCAGGCGCGACGTGCAGATGGTGTTCCAGGACAGCTACGCCTCGCTCAATCCGCGGCTGACGATGGAGGATGCGATCGCCTTCGGGCCGATGATCAACGGCATGGCGGAGCGGCAGGCGACCAATCTGGCGCATGACCTGCTGAGCCGAGTCGGCCTGGAGCCCAGGCGCTTTGCGGGGCGTTATCCCCATGAGCTTTCGGGCGGCCAGCGCCAGCGCGTCAACATCGCCCGCGCGCTCGCCTTTTCGCCCAAGGTCGTGATCCTCGATGAGGCTGTGTCGGCGCTCGACAAATCGGTGGAGGCGCAGGTGCTGAACCTGCTCTCGGACCTCAAGAGCGAGCTTGGCCTCACCTATATCTTCATCTCCCACGATCTCAATGTCGTCCGCTACATGAGCGACCGGGTGATGGTGATGTATCTCGGCGAAGTGGCCGAGATCGGCCCCGTCGACAGCCTCTATTCCAACCCGGCGCATCCCTACACCCGCGCCCTGCTCGCCGCGATGCCGTCGATGGACCCGGACCGGCGGACCGAGGAGGCGCCGCTTTCGGGCGATCCGCCCAACCCCATCAATCCGCCGAGCGGCTGCCGCTTCCACACGCGCTGCGCGCATGCGGCGCCGGTCTGCAGCAGCGCGATCCCCAATCTCTCGCGGCTGAGGGCCGAGCGTCATCTGGCGGGCTGCCATATGCTGGTCCCCGGTTCGGGCCACCCCGAAGCGGCGGCGGAGGCGCGCCCATGAGCACGGCCATGAGCACGATGATGAGTACGGCCATGAGCGAGCCCCTGGTCGATATGCGCGACGTGACGGTGCGCTTCGGCGGCGCGCGCCCCGTGCATGCGGTCAATGGCATCGACCTGAGGCTGAACGCCGGCGAGACGCTGAGCATCCTGGGCGAAAGCGGCTCTGGCAAGAGCGTCACGCTCAAGACGCTGCTGCGGATACTGCCGGAACAGCGCACGGCGATCGGCGGGACGATCCGCATTGCCGGCGTCGATGTCACGGCGCTCTCCGGCAGGGCGCTCGCCGACCACCGGGGCGGCGTCGTCTCCATGATCTTCCAGGATCCGATGCTGGCCCTCGATCCGGTCTATACGATCGGCGAACAGATCGCCGAAACCGTCGTGCGCCATGAAGGCGTGAGCCGCGCCGAAGGCATGGCGCGCGCGCTGGAGATGCTGACGCGGGTGCGCATTCCCTCGCCGGAGCGGCGGCTCAAATCCTATCCGCACGAGATGTCGGGCGGCATGCGCCAGCGGGCGATGATCGCGCTGGCGCTCGTCTGCCGGCCGAAGCTCCTGCTCGCCGACGAGCCGACGACCGCGCTCGACGCCACGGTGCAGATCCAGATCCTGCTGCTGCTCCGCGAATTGCAGCGCGAATTCGGCATGGGCATGATCTTCGTCACGCATGACATCGGCGTGGCCGTCGAAATCTCCGACCGCGTGGCGGTGATGTATGCCGGCCAGTTCGTCGAGACGGGCGCCGTCCGCGATATCATCCGCGATCCGAAGCACCCCTATACGCGCGGGCTGCTCGCCGCCAATCTGCACGGCGCGCACAAAGGCGCCCGGCTCGATGCGATACCGGGCGCTCCGCCGGCGCTCGATGCCCTGCCGGACGGCTGCCCCTTCGCGCCGCGCTGCCCGATCGCCGAAGCGCAATGCTCGGAAGGGCTCCCCCCCGCCAGGGTCTTCGGACCGCAGCGGCAGGTGCGCTGCCTCAAGGCGTGAGGATCATATCGCCCCGGCCCATCCGGGGCAGCTGCCAGCGCATTCGGCAATCTGGGCGCGGAAATACATGACTTCGATTTTGGCCTACAAAAACGTGGCAATCCATGCTGCGTTGCACAAAAGTCGACCGATTGATGGCTAATCCTCCGGTGGTTTGCGTGAAATGGCCGCGAGGGCGGCATCCGCCGCCGCATGAGCGTCTGAGCGCGCTCCCGGCTCACGGCAAAACCACCGCCGGTTGTCCCGACGCGACGACATGGCCTTCGTCCAGCACGACCACCTCGGAGGCCAGCCGCCGCACCTCTTCAACCGCATGGCTGACATAGATGATCGGGATCGCGAAGACATCGCGCATCTGCTCGATGAAGGGCAGGATCTCCTGCTTGCGGGCGTTGTCGAGCGAGGCGAGGGGCTCATCCATCAGCAGCAGCTGCGGGCTGGCGAGCAGCGCCCGGCCGATGGAGACCCGCTGGCGCTCGCCGCCCGACAGCGTGTCGGTCCGCCGCCCCAGCAGATGGCCGATGCCGAGCACCTCCACGACCGGATCAAAGCCGATCCGCCGCTCGGCCGGCGGCGTGAACCAGCGCCCATAATTGAGATTGGCGCGCACAGGCAGATGCGGAAGCAGCAGCGCATCCTGGAAGATGAGCCCGATCCGCCGCCGGTAGGGCGGCAGGTTGATTCCCGCCTGCGTGTCGAGCAGGGGCCGGCCGCCGAGCGCGATGGCGCCGCGTTCCGCCCGCTCCAGGCCGGCGAGCAGCCTTATCGCCGTCGTTTTGCCGGAGCCGGACGGCCCGAACAAAGCCGTGATGCCGGGCCCGGCCTCGAAGGCGGCGTCGAAGACGAAGGCGGGCCGCACCAGGCGGCAATCGAAGCGGATCATGGGCGATCCCGCTCCGGCCGGTAGGCCCGCCGCGCCAGGAGCTCCGAGGCGATCAGCGCCGCCACCGCGATGAGGGCTGCGATGATCGAGAGGCGAAGCGCGCCGGCATCCCCGCCGGGCATCTGCGTGTAGCTGAAGATAGCGGAGGGAATCGTCTGCGTTTCGCCGGGGATGTTGGAGACGAAGGTGATCGTGGCCCCGAATTCGCCGAGCGCCTTGGCGAAGCAGAGCACCGCGCCGGCAATGATGCCGGGCAGGGCCAGCGGCAGCGTCACGGTCAGAAAAACCCAGAACGGGGAAGCGCCCAGCGTCCCAGCCGCATCCTCCAGCCGCCTGTCGATCGCCTCGATTCCGAGCCGGATCGCCCGCACCATCAGCGGGAACGCCATGATGGCGCAGGCGAGCGCCGCGCCCGTCCAGCGGAAGGAGAGCACGATGCCGAAGGTGCCCTCAAGCCATTGGCCGATGGGTCCCCGCCGACCGAAGAGCAGCAGCAGCGCGTAGCCCGTGACCACCGGCGGCAGGACCAGCGGCAGATGCACGAGCGAATCGAGCAGGATCTTGCCCCGGAATCGCCCGCGCGCCAGGACGAGCGCGGTCAGCACGCCGAGCGGCAGGCTGGCCAGCGTCGCCACACTCGCTACTTTCAGACTGAGCTGAATGGCGGACCATTCCTCCGCCGTCAGGGCCCAGAAACTCATCGGGCGTCATATCCCTTGCGGCAAGGTCGGTCACGAAACGGCACGATCACAAGGCTCCCTCGCCACTTCCGGTACCGGCAAATGCCCGGCCGCCCTCCGTGAGGCTGCGACTATAGCGGCGGAACATCCTGTGGGGAACAGGCCGAGGTCAGGACAAGCGAAGGCTTACGCGGCCTGCCCGGCTGTTGTATTCGTCCCGCCCAGCCACCAGCTATGGGCAAATTCCGCCCGCCTTCAAAGGGGCAATGATGACCCAGAATGTTGTGACCGTCGGACGCGTCAGCTTCGGCAACGCCTTGCCGATGGCGCTGATCGCCGGCCCCTGCGCGATGGAAAGCCGGGAGCACGCCTTCGAGATGGCCGATGCGCTGGCCGCAATTGCCGGCCGGCTGGGCATCGGGCTCGTCTACAAATCCTCCTACGACAAGGCCAACCGCACCTCGATCAACAGCGCGCGGGGCATCGGACTGGACAAGGCGATGACCGTCTTCGCCGACATCAAGGCGCGCTTCGGCCTGCCGGTCATCACTGATGTCCATGAGGTGGAGCATTGCCGGCCGGTTGGCGACGTGGCCGACATGCTGCAGATCCCGGCCTTCCTCTGCCGCCAGACCGATCTTCTGGCCGCGGCGGCCCGGACGGGCAGGGCCGTTAATGTCAAGAAGGGCCAGTTCCTCGCCCCCTGGGACATGGCGAATGTGGTCGAGAAGGTGCGGGCCGCCGGCAACCCGGACGTGCTGGTGACCGAGCGCGGCACCTCCTTCGGCTATAACACCCTCGTCAGCGATTTCCGCGGCCTGCCGATCATGGCCGAACAGACGGAGGCCCCGGTGATCTTCGACGCCACCCATTCCGTGCAGCAGCCGGGAGGGCAGGGCGCCTCCTCCGGCGGCCAGCGGCAATTCGTGCCGGTGCTGGCGCGGGCGGCGGTGGCGGTCGGCGTGGCGGGCCTCTTCATCGAAACGCACGAGAACCCGGACCGGGCTCCCTCCGATGGACCCAATATGGTGCCGCTCGCGCGGTTCGAAAGCCTCATCGCGGAACTGATGGAGCTCGACGCCCTGACCAAGAAGCAGCAAGCCGCTGCCTGAGCAGGGCTCATGAATCCGGGTTAACATGCGGGCTCCATCCCTCCCCTTGACGGGGAGGGTCGGCGGCGAAAGCCGCCGGGGAGGGGTGATCATGCGGAAAAATCGGAAAAAAGCCCCCCACCCGGCCTCGCTACGCTCGGCCACCCGCCCCGCAAGGGGGCAGGATGGGTGCTCGTGGAGGCAATCGTTAATCCGCGTTCAGGGCCGTGGCCGCCTGAGCCAGAGCATTGTTCCGCCCGGCGGGACCGCGTATGAGGAAGACGTGACCGCCAGCCTCGCCCGATTGAAGCAGCGCCCCTTCGCCATGGCGGAGCCGGAGCGCCTGCGCGCGCGCGAAGCGGCGTTGCGCACCGTCGATGTCGAGAGCCGGGGCCTGCAGCTCTTGCGGGAAGCCCTTACCGGCGAATTCGGCGAGAGTTTTGATCACGCGATCGATGAAATTCGCCGCGCCAAAGGCCGCATCATCGTCAGCGGCATGGGGAAAAGCGGCCATATCGGCCGCAAGATCGCCGCGACCTTCGCTTCCACCGGCACGCCGGCCTTCTTCGTGCACCCGGCGGAAGCCAGCCACGGCGATCTCGGCATGGTGACGGCGGATGATGTGATCCTGGCGTTGTCCTGGTCGGGCGAGACCGCCGAACTCGGCGACATCATCCATTTCTCCCGCCGTTTCTCGGTTCCGCTGATCGCGGTCACTGCAAAGCCCGACAGCACGCTCGCCCGCGCGGCCGATGTGGCGCTGGTGCTGCCCGGCGCGGAGGAGGCCTGCCCGCACGGGCTGGCCCCCACAACGTCGACCGTCATGCAGCTGTCGATCGGCGACGCGCTCGCCGTGGCGCTGCTCGAATCGCGCGGCTTCACGGCCCGCGACTTCCGCGATTTCCATCCCGGCGGCAAACTTGGGGCAAGGCTGCTTTGCGTCGATACGCTGATGCATGCGGGCGAGGACATGCCCGTGGTCGCGCTCGGCGCCTCCATGGCCGAGGTGATCCTGGCGATCAGCGGCAAGCGCATGGGCTGCGTCGCCGTGGTGGATGGCGAAGGACGGCTCGCCGGCATCGTCACGGACGGCGATCTGCGCCGCAAGATGTCGGCCGATATCATGGATCAGCCGCTGGAAAGCGTCATGACGGCCAATCCGCTGACGGTTCCTTCCGGCGCGCTCGCCAGCTCGGCGCTCGAGATCATGAACAGCCGCAAGGTGACGGTTCTTTTCGTCGTCGCAGACGGGAAGCCGGTGGGCGCCGTGCATATACACGATATCCTGCGGGCGGGCGTCGCCTAAACTGCTGCCGGTTTCTTCCGCGCCCTGATGCCTGTCGCCACACTCAGCCAGCAAAAACGGCTTGACGGCGGCCCGCTCGCCCGGTGACCTGCAGGCATGAGGCATGTCCGTCCAATCTGGCTCTCCGATGACGATGTCCACGCACTCATCGATCCGGCGGCGCTCGTCATCGCCCTCGGGAAAGGCTTTGCGGGAATCGAACAGGGGAAACTGCAGGAGCAGGCCTCCGTCACGATGCGGGGGCTGGACGGCGCCTCGGCTTATCTTTCACTGTTCCCGGCGGTCGATCACGACAATGGCCTGGCGAGCGTGAAGGTCCTTTTCGGGCGTCCGGCGAACGCCCTTGAGGGAAGGCCCGAAATCAACGCCATCGTCGCGCTATCCGATGCCCGCACCGGCGATTTCAAAGCCATCCTCTCGGCCTCCGGCCTCACGGCCTTGCGCACCGCCGGCGTCACGGCGCTCGCCATCCGGTCTATCGCCGGCCACGGTCCGCACCGCATCGGGCTGGTCGGCACGGGCGTGCAGGCGAGGGCGCATGCCCGAATCCTGGCGGGAAACAGGATGGCCGCGCGCTTTCTGATTGCGTCGCCGCATCAAGGCGAGGAGCGCGCCCGGCAATTCGCCCGCGAGATCGCCGAACTGACGCAGGTTCCGTCCGAAGCCCGGCCGCTCGACATGATCGCCCGGTACTGCGACGTCCTGATCACCATGACATTGGCCGAGCGCCCCCTGCCGCTCGGGCCATTGCCGGATGGCCTGATGCTGGCCTGCATCGGGCCCTTCCTGCCCCATTCACACGAGATCGACCCCAGGTGGCTCACCCGCGCCGCCCTTGTGGTCTCCGATTGGCCGGAACGGCTGATGCGGCAATGGCAGGACAGCCCGCTTCTTGACACAGGACAGCTTTCACTGCTGGCGCTGGGAAACCTGCTGGAGGAGAAGAGGCCAGCCGAAAAGCGCGGCGGGTTCTCGATTTTCCTCTCGGATGGCCGCGCTTTCGAGGATAACGTGATCGCCGAGCTGCTGCTGCGCGCCGCCGCTGCGGCGGGCAGGGGCCTTCCGCTGCCATGACAGAGGACGGCAAGCCGCTTCCGGGAGAACGATATGTCTGATCGAGACGGACTGGAGCAGACGGCGCTACTGCGGCGGCTGATCACGCTCGGCCGCGAGGGCGAAGACGCCGTGCAACAGCATTTCGCCACGCATTGCCGCGCGCTTGGCGCCGAGATCGCGCCTTACGCCTATGACCCATCGACCGTGGCGATGCGGCAGGAATTCGCGGATAGCGTACAGATGACGGCTGGCCAGCGGACGGCGATCATCGCCCGCGTTGCCGGCTCGGGCGGCGGGCGAAGCCTGATCCTGTTCGCGCATCCCGACAGCGAGCCGCTCGCTGGTCTCGGCCGCTGGAGGCATGACCCCTTCGCCGGCGTGCTGACCGACGGGCGCATCCATGGCTGGGGCGTCGCGGATGATTTGTCGGGTGTGGCGGCGATGGTGTCCGGTCTGGCCGCCGCGCTGGCGGATGGCTGGCGGCCCAGGGGCGACATCATCCTCGCCAGCACGCCCAGCAAACGCCATGCCCGCGGCGTGGCGGCCGTGCTCGATCACATCCCGCCGCCGGATGCGGCGCTCTATCTGCATCCGGCCGAATCAGGCGCCGGCATGGCCGAGATCAAGGCCTGCACGCCGGGGCTACTGGAGTTCCTGATCACGATTGCCGGCACGCCGCCGGACACGCAGGAGATCGGCCATTCAGCCTTTGCGCATCGCGCCACCAATGCCATCGAAGCCGCGCGGCCCGTGCTCGATGCGCTGTTGCGGCTCGATCACGAGCGGGGCGAGCGGGTGCGCCACGGGCGGATCGAGGCCGCCTCAGGGCGCGCCACCAATGTGATGGTCTCGGGGATCGCCGCCGGCAGGGCAGGGGTGCGCAACAAGCTTCCCGTCGCCTGCACGATCGAAGGCTCGGTGTCCTTCCCGCCGGGCGAGACGCTCCGGAGCCTCATGGAGGAGATCAGGACGGCGGTTGGCGCCGCCGTTCTTCCTGCTGGATCGACGGCGGGGATCAGCTTTCCCGCCGGGGCGGCGGGCGCAGAAACGCCCGCGGATCACCCGCTCTTCGGCATTGCCGCCGCTGCGGTGCTGGCCGAAGCGGGCCAATCGCCTGTCGTCAATCCGCTGCATACGGCAAGCGACATCCGCCTGCCCATCCTGCAGAAGGGCATTCCGACGCTGGGCCTCGGCCCGCTGGGCGGCGATCTGACGCAGAACGGGCGGACCGACGAATGGGTGGACGCCGCGGACCATGACCGCTGCATCCGCGTGGTGGCGCGGATCATCCGCGCCTGGTGCGGGTAGCGCCCTCAGAACCTCTCCAGCGAGAAAATCCGATGCGGATGGTCGGATTCTCCCCGCAGCATCAGATCCGCCGTGATGCGCGCCACGACCGGGGCCAGCGAATAGCCGTTCGAGGTGACGCAATTCCAGAAGCCCGGAGCGCCCGGCATTTCGCCGATGATGGGCGCGCCGTCGATGTTGATGTTCATCGCCGCCCAGACCCGCACGATGCGCAGCCGCGCAGCTGGCGGCAGCACATGCGCCGCCACCCAGGCATTGCCCTCGATGCTGGCCATCTCGACGTGGCTCGCTCCCGTTTCCCTATCCATCGTCGCCGGCCAGGCCCCGCCGATGATCAGGCCGCCGGTATCGGCCTGCTTGAGGCTGAGATGCCGGCTGCCATGCGCTATGAGGTGCTTGACCATTGGCGGGCCTGGCTCCGTAACGATCATCTGCAAGGGGGCGCCCTGCACGGGGATCGGGCGGGACGCCATCGCCGCCACCCGGGAGGCCCAGCCGCCAGCGCAATTCACCACCCGTGGCGCCGTGACGATGCCGGCCTCTGTCTCCACCTGCCAGCCTTCCGTTTCCCGGCGGATGCCGGTGACGCCCGCGAAGGCCTCGAACCGCGCGCCGGCCGCCTTGGCCATGCGCACGACGGCCAGCGTCGACAGCAGCGGATTGATCTTGCCCTCGTCGCGGCAAAGCGCCGCGCCGGCGAAACGCTTGGCGAGATGCGGCTCCAGCGCATGCAGTTCATTCGCCCCGATCATGGCTGAATCGATGCCGTAGCTGCGCTCCAGCGCGGTCTTCTGCCGGAGGAATTCCATATCGGCGGCGCTTTCGCCGACCATGATGCCGCCCGGCGTCGAGATTTCGAAATTCTCGCCGCTTTGCCGCTCGATCTCCTTCCACAGCGCGATGGAGGCCGGCGCGATGCGCAAAACCTCCGCCGCCGGCCGCCCTCCCGCCTGCGCCTTCGCGCCGAAATCGAACGACAGAAGCTGCACATGCAGGCTGCCCGCATTGGCGCCGGAGGCCTGGACATTGGGCTCATGCCGGTCAACCACGACGACTTTGGCGCCGCTTTCAGCGAGCTCCCGGGCGACGCAGGAGCCGACGATTCCGGCTCCGATCACCACCACATCGGCGGCGAGGACGCCGAAAGGCTCCCGGCGCATGGCGACGCGGGGCGAGATGGCGGGCGGCGCCGATTGCCGGTGCCCGCCCCATTCGGGCTTTTCCGCTGCCACGGCGCCCAGCGGCACCGGGCGGGCCGGAGGCCGTGGCGCGAAAAAGGCTGCGATATCAGGCGCGGGGCCGCCCTCCGCCTCCACCAATCTGGTGAGAGGCCCGGCGCAGAACCGGCCCTGGCAGCGGCCCATCCCCGCCCGCGTCAGGCGCTTGACGGTGGCGAGCGTGGGCGAGGCCTCACGGCAGGCGCGCCGCACCGCCCCGGCTGTCGCCTCCTCGCAGCGGCAGATGATGGTGTCATCGGCGAGCGCATTAGGATCGAAGGGCGGCTGCGTGAAGACCTGCCAGAGCGCCTTCTGAAAGCGCTCGGCGCGGAGAAGCGCATCGCTTCGGCCATCGTCCCGCACGGGACGGCCAAGGGCGTGACCGATGGCGGCCGCCGCAAGCCCGGCGCGGGCCATCGCGACCTTCGCCCCGCCGATCATCGCCCCGTCGCCCACGGCGAAGACATGGGGGATGCTGGTCTTCCCGTCGCGGCTGGTTTCGACCGCGACCGCACCTACATGCTCCGGCGCATAGGCGAGACGGCAGCCAAGCTGGCGGGCCAGTTCCGCCTGGGGCTGGAAACCCATGTTCAGCGCCGCCACGTCGCAGGCGATCCGCTCCTCGCGGTCCTCGCGCCGCAGCACGGCTGCTTCGACCCTGTCCTCGCCCTCGATGCGGATGATCGACGTGCGATGGCGAATGGGCACACCTGCGCGCCGGAGCCGGGCGAGGTAGCCGAGGCCCTGCATGGCCGTCGCGGCATCGGCCAGCAGCATCTGCGCCAGCGCGGGCAAGGCTGTCAGCGAGGGCCCCAGGCCCGTATCCGCGACCGCCACGGGCGGCCGGCCTTTCGCCGCGAGCTCGCAGGCCAGCTGCAGGTTGAGGGGGCCTGATCCGGCGATCAGGATGCGGCCAGGCGGCGCGACGCGCTGCGAGCGGACGAGCGTCTGCAAGCCGCCGGTGGTCAGCACGCCCGGCAGCGTCCAGCCGGGAACCGGGCAGGGCCGCTCGCTGGCGCCCGTCGCCAGAAGGATGTGACCGGGCCTCAGAACGACGGCCTGAGCCTCGCGGATGACGCCTACGCCTTCCGTCACTGACGCATACCAGATGGTGGATGAAGTCCAGAGCTCCGCGCCCGAGCGCCGCACACGCTCCGCAAGCGCAAGGCCTTCCCGGAATTGCTGATCCGGCTCCGCCTGCGCATCCGCCACCAGCCGCGGCTTGAAATATTGCCCGCCGCTTTTGCCCCGCTCGTCGGCGAGGATGACGCTGGCGCCAGCCTCGGCAAGCAGGGCGGCTGCCGTCATGCCCGCCGGGCCAGCGCCCACCACCAGCACATCCACCTTGCGCTGAATGGGCGCTGCCGCGGGATAATCGGCCAGATCGGCAAGTGCGCCGGCCTCCGGCATGCGGCTTTCCACCTTCTGGCCGGCTTTCGCTTTCTCGATACAGGCGCGGATGCCGACGCGGCCATCGACGGTGACCACGCAATCGAAGCAGGAGCCCATGCCGCAATGCAGGCCGCGGGGCGCGCCGTTGCGGGTCTGGCGCAAGGCGAGGACGCCGCTGGCGGCCAGGGCCGCGCCGATGCTCTCGCCCGCCCGCGCCGTGACATCCATGCCGTCGAAGGTAAAAGGGACCGCCTGACCGGCGGGAAGGTCAGGCCGCGGAATCAGCATCGGGTTGCGGCATCGGGTTGCAAGGAGGGTTGCAAGGAGGGTTGCATGCAAGGCATATACGATCATGCCGCATGCCGGAAAAGATGCGCGATGGAGCTACGGATGCGACCTTTTCGCGGAACCTACACAGTGCTGGTCACGCCCTTCACGTCGGATGGGGCCGCAGTCGACCATGCCGCGCTGCGGCGGCTGGTGGATTTCCAGATCGCCGAGGGCATCCACGGGCTGATCCCGCTCGGCTCCACCGGCGAATTCCTCTCGGTGACGCCGGACGAGCGGCGCGCCATCGTCGATACGGTGGTGAAGACGGCGGCGGGCCGCGTGCCCGTGCTGATCGGCACCGGCGGCGAATGGACCCGCGACGCCGTAGCCATGTCGCGCGAGGCGGAAGCGCAGGGCGCCGATGGCGTGATGATCATCCCGCCCTACTACTCTGTCCCCACCGAGGACGAACTCTACGTCCATTACAAGGCGGTGGCGGATGCGATCAGCATTCCGATCATGGTCTACAACAACCCCGCGACCGCCAATGTCGATCTCTTGCCGGATTTCGTGGCGCGGCTCGCGGCCATTCCCAACTGCTCCTACATCAAGGAATCAACGCTGGACGTGACCCGCGTGCGCGACATCGTGCGGCTCTGCGGCGACCGCATGACGGTCTTCGCCGGCGTGCTGGGATTCGAATCCTTCTGGATGGGGGCGGAGGGCTGGGTGGCCGTGTGCTCCAACGTCGCGCCGCGTCTTTCGGCCGAACTTTTCAATGCCTCGCGCGACCGGCGCGATCTCGGCGAGGGAACCGCCATTCACCGCAAGCTCATCCCGCTTTTCCCCTTCGTCGGCGGCCCGCGCTACGTTTCAGGCACCAAGGCGGCCTTCGAGATGATGGGCATGAGCATGGGGCCGCCGCGTGCGCCGCGCTTGCCGCTGCCGGAGAAAGACAGGCCCGCCCTGCGGCAGGTGCTGGCGGACCTGGGCCTCCTGCCCGGCGGCCGGCAGATGGCCGCGGAGTAACCCGGCGCTCCTCAGCCGGGCATGGCGAGCAACCGCCGCGGCGTTTCGACGAGCAACTGGCCGATCTCATCCGCATGCCAGCCGCGATCGCGCATCAGGCCGGTGACATTGGCCGGGATATGGCGATAGCCATGGCCGCCGTTGGCGATGAGGCGCGTGCGCGTGCAGATATCGTGGCTGATGCAGATGCGGTGGCCCAGGCCTGCGTCGAACAGACGCCGCAGGGCCCTCAGCCGCATCCAGTCATTGGGCAGATCGACGATTCCCATCCAGTACTGGGATGTCTCGATGCCGAAGAAATCATATTCGACGATGCAGCGCCGCGCGAGCGCCGCCACCGCATCCACATCCTCGGGATGGGTACGGTCCATATGGCTCATGACGAGCCGGGAGAGGTCGGCGCCCGCCGCCTCCAGCACATCGCAGATTTCGTTGCAGGCGTCAGGATGGCGTCCGGGATGCACATTGATCATCGCGCCGGTCCGGCTTTGCGCCCGCGCCGCCGCTTGCAGCGCGCGCTTCTCGAAGGGCGTCATCGGCCAGGAAACGCCGATTTCCCCGATCACGCCGCAGCGTATCGGCGTGCCCCAGGCCCCCTCCAGAAGCTGCGCCTCAATGATCTCCGCCAGCGCTTCGACCGAGAGCGCTTTTGTCGCCTCGTCGACATAGGCATCGGTGTAGAACCCTGCGCCGAGCACGATCGCCACGCCGGTTCGCCGTGAGAGCCGCGCCAGACCTTCGGGATCGGGGCCGATGCCGCCGGTCGTGAGGTCGACGACCGCCTGGCCGCCCGCGGTGCGGAAGGCCTCGAGGTCATGGGCGGCCACCGCCTCATCCTGCAGCACATGGTGGCCGGGCACCATCGGCCGGTAATCGAGTTCGTGCCGGTTCGCGAGGCTGATCTCGAGCGGCGGCGCGCCGTTGCCGCGCCAGGCGGGATTGGTGAGATCGCACAGGATATGCTCGTGCATCAGGGTCAGGCCGAGGCTCTCCGGCGCCATGGGGCCAGTGACGGTCATGATCTCAGTGCCGGTTGCCGCCATTCTGTCCCTGCATTGGCCGCAAGAAGCCTTGTCGCATCGATATAGTTTATGCATACAATCTGCGGCATAAGCCAGCGCGCCGGGGCGTGCGGCCGACAGGGGAGAGTTGCGATGCAGAAGGATCTTCAGACGCCGGCGGCGGGCCTCAGCCGGCGCGCGCTGATCGGTGGCGCCGGAGCGCTCGGATTCGCTGCGGTCCTGCCCCAGGCGGCGCAGGCGCAAGCCAAGGTGTCCGTGCCGAATCTGATCAAGGCGAACACGCTCGTCATGTCGATGAATCCGACGCTGCCGCCGCTGCAATTCGTCAACGACCGGGGCGAATTGCAGGGCATGCGCTGGGAGCTGGGCAACGAGATCGCCAAGAACCTTGGTCTGACGCCCGAATATGTGCGGATCGAATTCGCGGCCATGGTGCCGGGCCTTGCGGCGCGCCGCTGGGACATGATCAACACGGGCATCTTCTGGACCGAGGAGCGCTCCAGGCTCATGTATATGGTGCCCTATGAAAGGGCGGCTATCAGCTTCCTGGTGGCGCGCGGCAACCCGCTCAAGATCGAGAAATGGGAGGATCTCGCCGGCAGGGCCGTCTCCGTCGAGCTCGGCGGCATCGAGGAGCGCCGCACCCGCGAGGTGGATGGCATGCTCAAGGCCAAGGGCCTGGCCGGCATCGACATCCGGACCTTCAACAATTTCGCCGAATCCTTCCAGGCGTTGCGCGCGGGCCAGGTGCAGGCCGCGACCTCGATCGATGCAACGGCCATGTTCTGGCAGGGCAGGGGCGATTTCCACCGCGCCATCGCGGGCCTCTTCCCGCAGACGGCGACCTTCGCCTTCGCCAACCGGGTGCTGGCGGAAGCCGTGGTCGGCGCGCTGACCGACCTGAGGAGATCCGGCTTCTACGACCAGCTTTTCGACCGCTACGGCGTGCTCAAGATCGAGGGCGACTTCAAGATCGACGGGCCGGGACCGGGCTGAAATCGACGTCCAGACAGGCGGCGGGTCCGGCGCCCGCCGCCTGGGCTCGGCCTGGAGTGCCATAAATGCGCGTCTGGAACTGGGAAGGCTTCTTCAGCTATTTCACGAATCCCTATCTGCTTGAAGGCGCCCTGGTCACCCTGTTCCTGACCGTCTCCACCCTGTGCATCGGCTTCCTGCTGGGCCTCGGTCTGACGCTGATGCGGATGTCGTCCTCGCGGATTCTGAACGGCATCGCATCCACCTATGTCTGGATCTTCCGCGGTACGCCGCTGCTGGTGCAATTGATCATCATCTACACAGGCCTGCCGCAGCTTGGCCTGGTGCGTTTGTCGGTCTTGCAATCGGCGATCATCGGGCTCGCCCTCAACGAGGCCGCCTACCTTTCCGAAATCCTGCGCGGCGGCATCCTCTCAGTCGGACCGGGCCAGAAGGACGCGGCGCGCTCGCTTGGCCTCAACCGGCGGCAGGCCTTCCTGCTCATCATCATGCCGCAGGCCTTGCGCGTCATCATTCCGCCGCTCGGCAATTCCGTGAACGGCCTGCTCAAGACGACATCGATCGCCTCGGTGATCTCGATGGAGGAATTGCTGCGGCGGGGGCAGATCCTGATGCAGCAGCGCTTCGAGGTTCTGGAGATATTCTGCGTGGTCGCCATAATCTACCTCGTGATGACGACGGCCTGGGATTTCGTGCAGCGCAGGATCGAAGCCTATTTCGGCAAAGCCTATGGGCCCGTCGCGACGACCCAGCTTGCCCGCGACGACCGTTAAGTCGAAAGAAAGCCGGCTTGGGTCAGCGGCTGGGCTGCCGGCTTCGGCAGGAAATGGAATGACGGGAAGGAGGCCGATATCGCCATCTGGGATCAGAAGACGACGATGACGATCAGCAATGCGAACCAGCATCACGGCGCCGATTATACGCCTTACGAGGGCATCAAGGTGAAGGGCTGGCCGGTGCTGACGATGGTGCGCGGCAACATCGTGATGAAGGATGGCGCGCTGGTCGCCGGCAGGCCCGTGGGCGCCTATCAGAAGCGGGGACGCCCCGGCATCGTGGCGGGCGGATAAATCCGTCAGGCTTCATCGATCCGGTCCCTTCAATCGGTCCGCGATCCGTGCCAGAAGGCGTCACACTTCACTGACGGCGGATCGACAATGGCAAACTGTTCTTTTCTCGGCATTCCCTTGCATCTGGGGACGGGACGCTTCGGCTGCGAAATGGGGCCGAGCGCCTTTCGCGCGGCTGGGCTGGGCGATGCGCTCAGCGAACTGGGGCATACGGTCGCGGACCTCGGCCTTATCGAGCCCGATCCCGTGAAGCCCGTGAAGCATGCGAACCCCGTGCTCAAGGCGCTGCCCGAAATCGTCGCCTGGACCAGCGCCATCGCCCGCAGGGTGCTGGCCATTCCGCAGGGCACGATGCCCATCCTGCTGGGCGGCGACCATTCCATGACCGCCGGTGTGCTGGCCGGGCTTAGCCAGCGCGCGGCAGAGGCGGGGCGGCCCTTCTTCCTGCTCTGGCTTGACGCCCATTCGGATTGCCATACGCTGGTGTCCAGCACGTCGGGCAACCTGCATGGCGCGCCGGTGGCCTATGCGACGGGCGAAGCGAGCTTCACCGGAATCTATCCGCCGCTCTCCACGCCTGTCGACCCGCGCAACATCTGCATGATGGGCATCCGCAGCGTCGATCCGTCGGAGAAGCAATTCATCGCGGAGAGCGGCATCACCGTGCATGACATGCGCTCGATCGACGAGAATGGCGTCGCGGCCCCGCTCGACGCCTTCCTGCAGCGGGTGAAGGCGGCTGGCGGCGATCTGCATGTCAGCCTCGACGTCGATTTCCTCGATCCCGGTATTGCGCCCGGCGTCGGCACCACGGTGCCCGGCGGGGCGACCTTCCGCGAGGCGCATCTGATCATGGAGATGCTGCACGACAGCGGGCTCGTCACAAGCCTCGACCTTGCCGAGCTCAACCCCTTTCTCGATGACCGGGGCCGCACGGCGCTGCTGCTGGTGGATCTTGTGGCCAGCCTCATGGGGCGGCGCGTGCTCGACCGCCCGACCCGGAGCTATGCCTGATCTCCGCCCTCCTACCGCCTCGTGTTGGCGAGGAAACCCGCCAGCCTTTCGCTTTTCGGCTGCACGAAGACTTCGGCCGGACGGCCCTCCTCCTCGATTCGCCCGGCATGCAGGAACACGACGCGGTTGGAAACGTCCCGCGCGAAGCTCATCTCATGCGTCACGACGATCATCGTGCGGCCTTCGTCGGCGAGCGAGCGCATGACGCGCAAGACCTCGCCCACGAGTTCGGGATCGAGCGCCGAGGTCGGCTCGTCGAAAAGCATCAGCGAGGGCTCCATCGCCAGCGCCCGGGCGATCGCCACGCGCTGCTGCTCGCCGCCCGAGAGAAAGGCCGGATAGGCATCCTTGCGGTGGGCGACGCCCACCCGCTCGAGATAGCTTTCTGCGCGGGCGACCGCATCGGCCCGGCTCAGGCCCAGCACCTGCATGGGGGCCTCGATGACATTCTCGAGCGCCGTCATATGGGCCCAGAGGTTGAACTGCTGGAAGACCATGGCGACGCGCGAGCGCAGCCGCCGCAATTGCGCGGGATCGGCAGCGTCGAGATCGCCGTCGCGGTTGGGTGCGAGCATCAGCTCCTCGCCGGCCAGCAGGATCTGCCCGCCGCTCGGCTTCTCCAGCAGGTTCAGGCAACGCAGGAACGTGCTCTTACCCGACCCCGACGCGCCGATCATGGAGATGACATCGCCGGCCTTCGCCTCCAGCGAAATGCCTTTCAGGACCTCGACGGAGCCGAAGCGCTTGACGATATCGCGGGCCGAGAGGATAGCGGCGGAAGGTGCTTCGGTCATGGGCTGAGCAGATCCCCGCTGCGGAAGGGCTTGGCGCCCGCGATCTTGCCGAGACGGCAGCCGGGGACGGCGAACCGCACGGAGGTGCGGGCATAGAAGATGCCGGAGGTGGTGGCGTGAACGCAAGCGGCGTCGCCCGAAACCGGATCGACGATCTCGGCGATCAGCGTGCCCGCCTCGACATGACGGCCGACCGGACAGGCGAAGACGATGAGCCCTGCGGTGCGGGCTTCGAGCGCTTCCGAGCCCGCAAGCGGCGTGGCCGCGCAGGCCGGCGGCGCCGGCTCCGGCGTGCCCGTCAGCGACCCCCTCAGCGCCAGGAACTTCACGATGGATTCGGCGTCGGCGGCGGCGATCGTATGATCGACATCGCTTTCGCCCCTGAGCTCCACCGTCGCGGCGATGGCCCCCCGCGGAATCGGCAGGTCCGGATAGCGCCGCCTGAGCTCCGCCCAGGGGCGGCTGACCGCCTCGTCGAACGGGTTTTCGCCGGAGACATCGGCCACCAGCACGGCCTTGGCGTTAAGATAGCCGGCCAGCGGGCGGAAAGCCTCCGCCTGATCGGTGAGGGTGTAGAGATGCACCTCGGCCTCGCCGTCGCAATGCAGGTCGAGGATCGTATCGGCGTCAATCGCCTGTTCGAGCAGGATGCGCTTCAGCCGGTCCGCGGGCTTCAGCGGCTCCGCGCCTTCAAGGGCGGCCAGCATCGCGGCGCGGATTCGGCAGGCGTTCTCATCCGCATCCGCCGTCAGGCCGCTTTCGGCCAAAGCCGCCGCCACTTCGGTGAGATCGGGATAGCCGCGGTTGAAATTGGCGCCGTCCTGCAGGGCGAAGCGCCCGTGCAGCGTGCCCATTACATGCTGGGCGAGCCCGATGGGGTTCGCCGCCGGCGCCAGCACGATATGGCCTCGGATGCGGCCCTCCGCCTCAAGCGCCTCCAGTCGGCGCCGCAGGTGGACTGCCGCGAGCTGGCCCGGCGCTTCATCGGCATGCAAACCGGCCTGGATATAGGCCTTGGGCCGCGCCCCTTCCTCGCCGAAATGCAGGAAGGCGACGTCGAGGCTCTGGCCCGGCGTGAAACCGCCGATCGGTTTGTGTTCGATCCGCATCACAAGGCTCCCGCAGTATCCGGCCGCAGATGGCGCAGGAAGCGCTTCTCGGCCAGTTTGAACAGGCCGACCAGCGAGAAGGTCAGCACGAAATAGATCACGGCCGCGACGCCAAAGGATTCCACCGCGCTCAGGTGATTGTAATAGACGTCGCGGGCGACCCGCGTGATCTCGACCAGCGTCACCGTGCTGGCGATGGCGGTGGCGTGCATCATCATCACCACCTCGTTGCCGTATTGCGGCAGCGCGCGGCGCAGCGCGCTGGGCAGCAGGATGCGCCGGTACATCGCGCCATCGGTCAGGCCGAGGCTGCGCGCCGCCTCCAGTTCGCCGGATGGCGTGGCGCGCAAGGCGCCAGCGAAGATTTCCGTCGTATAAGCCGTGGTGTTCAGCGTGAAGACCAGCCAGGCGCAGAACCAGGGCGATTTCAGCGCCACCCAGAAGATGCTTTCGCGCACCGCCTCGAATTGGGCGAGGCCATGATAGACCATGAACATCTGCACGAGCAGCGGCGTGCCGCGCAGGACATAGGTGAACAGGAACACAGGTCTCGCCAGCCAGGGGTTGGGCGAGACCCGCGCCACCGCCAGCGGCACCGAAAGCACGAAGCCGCTGGCGCAGGCGATCACCAGAAGCAGCAGCGTAACCTGCAGCCCTTTCCAGAAGGCGGGAATGTTCTCCACGATGACGGAGAAATCGATCATCGGAAATCCGCCTTCCTGACACCCAGCGAATAGCGCCGTTCGAGCCAGCCGAGAGCGAGGATGGAGACCGTCGTTAGGGCCAGGTAGATGAGTGCGATCGTCGCATAGAAGGTGAAGGGCTGCCGGGTGGCCGCAGCGGCGAGATTGGCCCGGTGCACCATATCGTCGAGACCGATGATGGAGACGAGCGCCGAGGCCTTCAGCATCACCAGCCAGCTGTTGGTGAAGCCGGGGATCGCGTGGCGGATCATCTGCGGCAGCGTGATGCGCCGGAGCACCTGCCCCCGCGTCAGCCCATAGGCCAGCGCCGCCTCCGTCTGCCCGCGGGGGATGGCGAGCACCGCGCCGCGGAAGGTCTCCGTGAGGAAGGCGCCGAAGATGAAGCCTAGCGTCATCGTGCCCGCGATGAAGGGATTGACGTCGATATAGCCCGCCCCCATCCGGTCGGCGAGCGCGTTAATGGCGATCTGGCCGCCGTAGAAAATCAGCAGCATCAGCACCAGTTCGGGCACGCCGCGGATCAGCGTCGTGTAGACAAGAGCCGCCCTGTTGGCCGCCGGCGAGGCGGAGAGCTTCGCCGCCGCGCCGACAAGGCCGAAGATACAGGCCACCAGCAGCGACGCTGCGGCGACGCTCAGCGTCGATTGCAGGCCACCGAGGATCGCGGGGAGATAACCATGCAGCATGACGGGACCCGCGATCATCCCCGCCGGAGCGGGGACGATAAGCCGGTTACGACTGCGGCTCGACGTTGAAGTCGAAGTACTTGTCCGCGAGCTTCCTGTAGGTGCCGTTGGCGCGGATCGTCTTCAGCGCCTCGTTGATCTTGCCGCGCAGCTCCTCCTCGTTCTTACGCAGCGCGATGCCGACGCCGGCGCCCCCGGTGCGGTCGAGGATCACCGTATCGCCCACCTGCGCGAAGGCCTTGCCTTCCGGCTTCTTGAGGAAGGCCTCGCTCGAGACAACCGAGGAGCCGAAGCCGATATCGCCGCGCCCGGCCACGAGCTCGAGATAAACCTCGGTTTCCTTGGCGACGAGCAGAACCTCGCTCTCCTTGAAATTCTCCTGGACGTATTTCGCACGCGGCGAGTTGCGCAGCACGATGATCTTCTTGCCCTTGAGCGAAGCAGGCGTCGCCTCCTTGAAGGCGCCGGCCTTAGCAACCCAGCGCGAGGGCACGTCATAATAGGCGTTCGAGAAATCGACCGCCTTCTTGCGCTCTTCCGTGATCGTCATTGAGGCGACGATCATGTCGAATTTCTTGGCGTTGAGCGCCGGGATCATGCCGTCCCATTCCTGCTGCACCATGGTGCAGGCTGCCTTCATTTCGGCGCAGACGGCATTGGCGATATCGATGTCGAAGCCGGAGAGCTTGCCATCGGGCGAGATCATCGAGAATGGCGGGTAATTGCCCTCGACGCCGACGCGCAGTGTCGACTGGGCGAAAGCCGGTGTGGACAGGGCCAGAAGAACGGCGGCGGCGGACAGGAACTTGCGCATGACGGTGGAAACTCCCTTTTGTGAACCGGCAACCCATGTCATAGTGAATGATAATTTTCATAAAATCAAGCGATGAAATAAATGACTTCAAGAAGGATGCAAAGCCGGCCTGTTGCCCCCGCTGCGCATGTGCTGTCGGCAACGCCCCTCGGCGTTGCGCTCACGGCCATGATGACGACGGGCTCGGCCGGCCATCGCAAGCTTGCCGAATTCATCCTGCGCCACCCGATCAGGGTTTCAGCGCTGTCGATCGACGATCTCGCCAAGGCGAGCGGCGTGTCCGCTCCCACGATCAGCCGCTTCGCCCGCGAACTGGACCTCGGCGGCTTCGCGGAGCTGCGCACCGCCGTGGCGGAAGCCATGCAGACGCTGCTCGATCCGGTCGCGAAGCTCCGCCTGCAGCTCGCGCAGAGCGGCGGCCAGCCGCGCGGCACGGAAATGCTGGCCGCGATCAAGAACCAGCTGCAGCAGGTCGACGCCGGGCTCGTCGCCTGGCAGACAGCTGCGATGGCGCGGGCCATATCCGGCGCACGGCATGTGCATGTGATGGGCTTCGGCCTCTCCGCGCATGTGGCGGCGCTGATCGTGCTCGGCCTGCAACCGTTCTGCGCTGGGGTCTCCGGCGTGGTCGAGTTCGGCGGGACCGAGGTCGCGGCGGGCCGGCTGATGAATATCGGCCCCGAGGACGTGCTGATCGCCATCACCTTCCCGCGCTATGCGAGCGATGTCGTGCGCCTGGCGCGCTATGCGCGCGATCGCGGCGCGAAGGTGTTTGCGCTCACCGACAGCGCGGCGTCACCGCTGGCACCCCTGGCCGATATCGTGCTGCTGGCGCCGGCCGAGCATCCGACGCTGTCGAGCAGCATGGTCGCGGCGGTCGCGATTGCCGAAACGCTGGTGGCGACCGTGATGCTATCAGACCCCGCCAATGCCGAAAGGGCTGCGCTGCTGGACGAGGCGATCAGCGGCTATCTGCATGAGGGTTGAAGGCGAGGGCCGTCCGGCGCTCCTGCACCAGTGAGGTCAGACCATTGGGAAACGATCGATCACCCGGAAGCGCGCGGCGGAATCCGGTTGCTCGAAAAGCACGAGCGCATCGATCCTGAGATGCGCCGAGCCCAGCCGGTTGGCCATGGAATCGGCCAGCGCATCGGCGATCACCGCCACCTGCGGCACCGAGCCTGAGAGCGTCATGTGAAACCGGTAATCCTCGCCGATGAAGGGATAGCCGAATTGGCTGAGCGATTCCCGCTGGCGCTCGGTGAGCCGGTCCGGCTGCCGGCCCGCGATCTCGGCGGCGGTGAGGGGTGCGCGGAACCGATCGAAGTGCCGGACAACAGCCCATTCAAGCGCCGCAAGCTCCGGCGACGGCCGCATCGGCGTCATCGCGGCGAAACCCTTCCCGCTCCCGTCGGCAAGGGCATTGACCGCCAGCGGACCGAGATCGAATGACGGCCGGCCTTGGCAGAAAATCCGGAGCTCATCCTTCAGATCGGCCAGGGTCAGCCCCTCCCCCAGCCTGAACGGCGCTTTCAGCGTCGCATGGAAGCCATAGCTGCGCGGCCGTTCAGCGATGGCGCGCCAGGCGATGGGGTCCATGCCCTCCGGCGCATAACCATAAAGGTTCTCGCCCGTGATGGCGTCGTAACCAAGCACCTCGGAGCCAAACCGCCACAGCGGCGTATCGGGCGGCGGGGCGAGATAGATGGCGTAGCGGGGCGAGGCCATGGCGGCTCAGCAGCCGACAGGCAAGGGCGAGGCCAGCCGCTTCAGGGCCTCTTCGAAGGCGAGCAGCGAATCAGCAAGCCGGCTGGAATTGTCGATCGTCACATCAGCCCTCACCCCGGCGTCCTGCGCGAGCGCCCGGGCGAGCCGCGCCTGCTGGGCTGCGGCATCCTCCCGCCCCCTGGCGCTCAGCCTGGCGGCGAGCACTTCCGGCGCGGCGGTCACATGCACCACGAGATGGCGGCGGAAGCGCTGGCGGATGTCGGACAGAACGGCGCGCGAGACATTGGCGATGACGATCCGGCCCTCGTTGATGTCGAAGCCGAGGCCCGCCGGAAGGCCGTAGGACAGCCCGTTCGCCGACCAGTGAAGCAGAAAGGCTCCGCGCTCGCGCAGCACCTCGAACTCGCTTTCGGAGACCGAATCATGGTCCTCCGTGCAATCCCCCTGGCGGGTGATGATGCGGCGCGCGAAGACGAAGCGGCGGTCGCCCGCGAGCCGTTCCTGCACGCCGCGGATCAGCGTGTCCTTGCCGACGCCGCTGGGCCCGGCCACGGCGACGAAACAGCCATCGGAAAACTCCTTCACCGATCGCGCGGCCTGGGGCGGCGCCGGGGGATCGGCGATCCCGCTCACGCGACGCGGCGCCCCATGCGCCAGACTTCGCGGATCACCGGCTGGTCCCCCATCATGCCGACACGGATAAGGTCCGCCCGCTTGCCCGGCGCGATCTCGCCCCGGTCATTGAGGCCGAGCGCCAGAGCCGGGGTTCTGGAAACGAGGTTGATGGCGCCCGGCAGACCGGCGATCCCCGGGCAATCCGCCAGCTGGAAAGCGCCGAGCAGCAGGCTGGCGGGCACATAATCCGAAGAGAGGATGTCGAGCAGCCCGGCATCGGCCAGACGGCTTGCCGCGACATTGCCGGAATGGCTGCCGCCGCGCACGACATTGGGCGCGCCCATGACGGTCGCCATGCCGGCCTCGCGCGAGGCGATGGCCGATTCCAGCGTCGTCGGAAATTCCGCGACGGTGACGCCTTCGGCCACCGAGGCCTCGACCTCTTCGACCGTCGTATCATCGTGGCTGGCGAGCTTGATGCCATGCTGCTGCGCGATCGCCACGATGGCCGGGCGATTGGCGGCCGCCCGCTCCGCGCCGACACCCTGACGGCGGCGGACAACCTCCATCACGTCGTCGCGGCCCTTCCCGGATTTGCCGCCGTAATAAATGAAATACTTCTCGAGATCGCGGAACTGCCGCTGGCCGGGCGTGTGATCCATCAGCGAGATCAGCTGTACGGGAAAGCGCTCCAGAAAATCTTTCAGCGATGGCACCACGTTGGGGGCCGGCACTTCGCAGCGCAGATGCGTCAGGTGCTCGGCCCGGAGATTGCCGTTCCGGCCCGCCTCCTCAATGGTCGCGGCGAAATCGAAGACCCTGGCGCCGAAGCCGACGCGGATCTCATGTTCGTCGATGCCGATCCTGAGCGAATCAAAAACCGTGGTGATGCCCGACGCGGCAATCTGCGCGTCGTAGGAGAGAACCGCGCTCACTGCGCTCCATTCGACTTTCGGGCGCGGCATGTAATGCGCTTCGAGATGATCGGTGTGGATCTCGACGAGGCCGGGCAGCAGGAAATCGCCGCCGAAATCCTCGCCCGCTTCCGGCGGCCGACCGGCCCCGACCTCCAGGATTCGGCCATCCGCAACAACCGCATAACCGCGGAAGCGGTCCTCCGCCGTCACGATCTCGGCATTGCTGAAGATACGGACGCTCATGCCTTCGCCTCGTGCCGGGCCAGAAACGCCCCGATATCGAGCGAACGGAAATCATCGAGCGCATCACGCAATTTCGCATGGCTCCAGTCCCACCAGGCGAGACGGTCGAGCCGCGCGCCGGTCGACGCATCGAAACGCTCGCGGATCAGCTTCGCGGGCACGCCGCCCACAATCGTATAGGGCGCGACATCCTTGCTGACGACAGCGCCAGCGCCGATCACCGCGCCATTGCCGACCGTGACGCCCGGCAGCACAGTGGCGCCATGGCCGATCCAGACATCATGGCCGATGGTGACGCGGTTCTCCCTCCGCCAGGCGAAGAAGTCTTCCTCCCGTTCGGCATCCGGCCAGTAATCATTGGCGCGGTAGGTGAAGTGATGCAGCGTGGCGCGCCAGACGGGATGATTCGTGGCGTTCAGGCGCACATGCGAGGCCATATTGACGAATTTGCCGATATCGGCCGCCCAGACCTCGCATTCCTGCATCATGTAGGAATAGTCGCCGATCACCGCCTCGCTCACCTTGCAGCGCTCGGCGATCTCCGTGTAGCGCCCGATCGCGGAAGCGGCGACCATCGCCGTTGGATGGATCAGAGGCTCCTCCGACAGGCGGGTCGACAGGCTTTCGGGCTGCCAGTCAGGCTGGGTCTGCGCGGTCATGCGGCTTTCTTTGCTGCTGGCGCGAAGGTGCTGACATCGATGATCCGGTCGGCCAGACGGTCGCGCACGTCTTGGTCGTGGAAGATGCCGAGGAACGCGGCGCCGTCAGCCTTGCGCGCATTGATGAGCGAAATGACGGCGTCGCGGTTGGCGGCATCGAGCGAGGCGGTCGGCTCGTCGAGGATGAGGAAATTGTGATTGCCGGCAAAGCCGCGGGCGATGTTGACCCTCTGCTGCTCGCCGCCGGAGAACGTCGATGGCGGCAGATGCCACAACCGCTCGGGCAGATTGACGAGCGTCAGCAGCGCGGTGGCGCGGGCCATCGCCTCGGCGCGCGAAAGGCCGACGGCGAGCGCAGGCTCAGCGATCAAGTCCAGCGTCGGCACCCGCGGGATGACGCGCAGGAACTGGCTGACATAGCCCATGGTGCGCCGGCGGACCGCCAGGATCGTCTGCGGATCGGCGGCCGCAATGTTCACCGGAGCGCCTTCGTGCCGGATGAGGATCTCGCCCGCACCGGCGAGATAATTGCCGTAGATCATCTTGAGGATCGATGATTTGCCGGCTCCGGATGGTCCGCCCAGCACCACGCATTCCCCCGGGAAGAGCTCGAACGACACACCCGTCACCACCGGCAATTGCGCACCGCCATGCAGATGCAGCGTGAAGCTCTTGGCGAGTCCGCGCACGGCGAGGATGGGACCGGCAGGGGGAATCATGCGGCGAGCACCGAGGAAACGAGAAGCTGCGTATAGGGAGCCTGCGGATCATCGAGAACGCGATCCGTCAAGCCCGTCTCGATGACATGCCCGTTCTTCATGACGAGGATGCGATGCGAGAGCAGCCGGGCCACCGCCAGATCATGCGTGACCAGCACAACCGCCAATCCCATATCGGCCACGAGGCCGCGGATCAGATCGAGCAGCCTCGCCTGGACCGAGACATCGAGACCGCCGGTCGGCTCGTCCATGAACACGAGGCGCGGGCTCGTCACCAGGTTGCGCGCGATCTGCAGCCGTTGCCGCATGCCGCCTGAATAGGTGGTCGGCTTATGGTCCATCCGGGCCGTATCGATCTCGACGCGGCTCAGCCAATCGGCCGCCGCCTGCCTGATGCCGCCGTAGTTGCGCCCGCCAACCGCCATCAGCCGTTCGCCGATGTTGCCGCCGGCCGAGACATTCATGCGCAGGCCCTGCGCCGCATCCTGATGCACGAAGCCCCAATCGGTGCGCATGAGCAGCCGGCGCTCGGCCTCGCTCAGACCCGCGAGGTTGCGGGTCTCGGCGTCCCGCATGCGGTAACGGACCTCGCCCATGTCGGGCGCCAGCCGGCAGGCCAGCATGTTGAGGAGCGTCGACTTGCCGGAACCGGATTCGCCGACGATCGCCAGCACCTCGCCCTCGTCCAGCGAGAACGAGACCTTGTCGCAGGCGGTGACGGCGCCGTAGCGCTTGGTGAGGCCATCGGCGATGAGGAGCGGCTTCGTCATTCCGCCGCCTCGATATTGGGCTTCTGGCCCAAGGCGGACCCGGCTGGCGCTTCCGCCAGCTGCGCCCCGCGATGGCCATGCGCGCGGCGGTCCTCGCAATAATCCGTATCGGAGCAGACATACATCCGCCCGCCCCTGTCATCCGTCACGACCTCGTCGAGATAGCTGTCCGTGGCGTTGCAGAGCGCGCAGGGGTGATCGAATTTGTTGCGCTCGAAGGGGTGATCCTCGAAATCGAGGGAGACGACCGCCGTGTGCGGCGGCACGGCGTAGATCCGCTTCTCGCGGCCGGCGCCGAACAATTGAAGCGCGGCTGAGCCGCTGATCTTCGGATTGTCGAATTTCGGGATCGGCGAGGGATCCATCACATAGCGCCCGGCGACCTCGACGGGATAGGCGTAGGCCGTGGCAATATGCCCATGCCGGGCGATATCCTCGTAGAGCTTCACATGCATCAGACCATATTCGGACAAGGCATGCATGGTGCGCGTCTCCGTCTCGCGCGGCTCAAGAAAGCGCAGGGGCTCGGGGATCGGCACCTGATAGACCAGCACCTGATTGGCGGTCAGCGGCTCTTCGGGAATCCGGTGGCGCGTCTGGATGATCGTCGCCTCGCTGGTCTTCGTCGTCACGGCGATATCGGCGGTCCGCGCAAAGAAGGCGCGGATCGAGACGGCGTTGGTTGTGTCGTCGGCGCCCTGATCGATCACCTTCAGCACGTCATTCGGCCCAAGGATCGCGGCCGTCACCTGCACGCCGCCGGTGCCCCAGCCATAGGGCATCGGCATCTCGCGGCTGGCGAAGGGCACCTGATAGCCGGGGATTGCGATGGCCTTCAGGATGGCCCGGCGGATCATCCGCTTCGTCTGCTCGTCGAGATAGGCGAAGTTATAGGCGGTGGTCATTCGGCGGCCTCCGCCGGCGGCAGGCCGGCCTGCCGCGCATTGGCCGCGCGCATCAGGCGCAGCATCGATGTCTCGGCCTGGAAATCGACGTAATGCGGCAGTTTCAGATGCTCGACGAAGCCGGTCGCCTGCACGTTGTCGGAATGCGACAGCACGAATTCCTCATCCTGCGCGGGACCCTTGCGCTCCTCGCCGAATTCCTGCGCCCTGAGCGCCCGGTCAACGAGCGCCATCGACATGGCCTTGCGCTCGCAATGGCCGAAGCCGAGGCCGTACCCGCGCGTGAAGCGCGGCGGCTCTGTCTTCGAGCCCTTGAACTGGTTGACCATCTGGCATTCCGTGACAGCGATAACGCCCAGAGGAGCAGCGAAGCCCAGGTCCGGGATCAGCATTTCCACCTCGACTTCGCCCACGCGGATTTCGCCGACGAAGGGGTGGTTGCGGCCATAGCCGCGCTGGGTCGAATAGCCGAGCGCCAGCAGGAAGCCTTCGTCGCCGCGCGCCAGATTCTGCAGGCGCAGATCGCGGTCGGCGGGAAAGGCCAGCGGATCGCGCGTCAGATCGCCAACAGGCTGGCCGTCGGCAGGCTGGGGGTTGTTCTCGATCAGATCCTCGCCCGCGATGATGTCCGTGACGCGCGTCATCGTCTCGGCGGGATCGACGGGGGACGTCGCGGGCGGCATCGTCTCGCTTTCGGCGGCGAGCGCGAAATCGAGCAGGCGATGCGTGTAATCGAAGGTAGGCCCCAGGATCTGTCCGCCGGGCAGGTCCTTGTAGGTCGCCGAGATGCGGCGGCTGATCAGCATGTCCGCGGTTTCAAGCGGCTCGGAGAAGCCGAAGCGCGGCAGCGTTGTGCGGTAGGCGCGGACCAGAAAGATCGCCTCGATCAGATCGCCCCGCGCCTGCTTGATGGCCAGCGCCGCAAGATCGCGATCATAAAGGGAGCCTTCGCTCATCACCCGGTCGACAGCGAGCGCGAGCTGCTCCCTGATCTGATCGACACCGATCTCGTCAACCGCACGATCCCCCCGGCGCTTGTCCGCCAGCATGCGATGGGCATTGGCGATGGCGCGCTCACCGCCTTTGACGGCCACATACATCAGCGTTCATCCTTCGATAGACGCGCGCTGCGCGGCAGCCCGATTATGGCGTCCGAAGTGGCGAAGATGATGTCGACGCCGAGGGGAAAGGCCGCCCGGTTGGCGCGCCATTGCTGCGCAAAGCCAGCGGGCAGGCCGGCCACCTGCAGCGTCGCCGTCGCCGCGATGCCAGGGCCGGAGAATGTCAGCGGCGGCCCGTCAGTCAGGCCGGGCGAGAGCGCGATCACGGTCGTCGAGCGGTCGGGGTATTCGGGCGTGCCCTGCGCGAAAACCGCAAGGTCCAGACCGTCGCGAACAAGGTCGATGACGGCAAAGGCGGCCATGGCTGGATCAGTCACCAGCATCGCGTCGGAATGAAAGCGGAGATAGGCGGCGGTGCCCGGCAGAGTTTCGATGGAGGGCCCCAGAAACAGCGGCGTTTCGTAATCGCAGAGCGCCAGGACGAGCGCGGCGGCGGCAGCCGGAAGCGGCGTATCCGGCAGGCCATGACCGGCGGGCTGGACCACGCCCGGATGGGCGAGCGCGTCCATCGCCGCGCGGAAAGCGCGCTGGCTGTCGAAGACAGGCTCCAGAAAGCTGCCGGCGAGTGGGGCGGAAACAGCGAGGCTCATGGCTCCGATTCTCCCCGCACGAGCGTGAAGAAATCGACCTTCGTAGCCGCAGCCTCGGATTTGGCCTGCAGGCTTTCAGCGGCCAGGCGCCGCGTGACGGGTGTCACGATCTCCGCCTCGACCCGGGCGCGCTCCTGCTCGTTTTGCCAGAGCGCATCGGCGACTGCGGCGAGCCGCGCGGTTGCGGGCTCCCGGCCGAGCCTCTGGCCATAGCCACGGTAGCCGCCCTTGATCTCCACTACGGCGCGGGTGACGGTCGCCTCGCCCAGATTGAACGCGGCGCCGTCGCCGCCGATCCGGCCGCGCAGCATCACGAGGCCGATCTCGGGGGCGCGCAGGTCACGGGCGGCAAGGTCTGGCCAAAGCCGCGCCACGGGCTCCGCCAGTTCAGAGGTTCTGGCGCGCGCGAAAGCGGCCATCGCGGCGCGCCGCCCAGCCACATCTGCAATCGGTCGAGACTCGGGCTCAGTCGCCATGCTGCTGCGCTTGGCAAAGGCATATGACAGTTACGTGACACATTTCACGATGTTACAGTTCGTTGACCGACAATCGCAAGCCGCAGCCGCGACGAGATCGCATCGATCACCGCGACCGTCACCAGAACCATCAGGATGATGAAGGCGACATTGTCCCATTCGTAGGTGCGGATCGTCTCGGCCAGATAGAGCCCGATGCCGCCGGCGCCCACGATGCCGATGATGGTGGCCGAACGGGTGTTCGATTCGAAGTAATAGAGGATCTGGCTGATGAAGACCGGCATCACCTGCGGCACGATGCCGAACCGGATGGCATGCAGCTTCGAGCCGCCGCTGGAGACAACCCCCTCCCCGGCCTTGCGGTCGACGGCCTCAATGGCTTCGGAATAGAGTTTCGAGAATGCGCCGATGTCGCTGGTCATGATGGCGAGCACGCCGGCGAAAGGTCCGAGGCCCACCACATTGATCCAGATCAGCGCCCAGATCAGTGTATCTACGCCGCGGATCGTATCGGAGAAACGCCGCGTCATGAAGCGCACGATCCCGTTGGCCATGGTGTTGCGCGCGGCGAAAAAGCCGAGCGGAAAGGACAGAACCGCAGCAAGCAGCGTGCCGAGGAAGGCGATGGCGACCGTTTCCGCCAGGGCTTTCAGGAGCGCGTAGAGCTGGGTTCCCGGCGACGGCGGGATCATCAGGCCAAGGAAGGTGCCGAGCTGCACGATGCCCGCGCCGAGCCGCGCGAAGGAGAACTCCAGCCGGAAGAGTGCGAAGAGCGCCACGGCCAGCATGAGGCCGGCCACCAAGAAGGGCAGGTACTTCTCGCGGGGCGAACCCATCACCAGCGCCTTGTGGCGCTGCATCATCTCGGCCTGGTCCGTGAACATACCCGAGGCTTTCATCGGCCATGCTCCTGGGAGATGAGACTGTGGCGGATGCGCTCGGTCACCAGATCGATGATCATCACCGTGGCGATGATGAGGAGCAGGATCGCCGACACGTCGGAATAATAGAATTTGCGGATCGCCTCGATCAATTCCTGCCCGATGCCGCCCGCGCCGACGAAGCCCATGACGGAGGCGCCGCGCACATTGATCTCGAAGCGCAGCAGCGCATAGCTGGCGAAATTCGGCAGCACCTGTGGAACGGCGGCATAGCGGATCGCCTGCCAGCGCGTGGCGCCAGAGGCAATCGCCCCCTCCACCGGCTTCATGTCAATGTTCTCGACGACCTCGGCGAAGAGCTTGCCCAGCGCGCCGACAGTGTGGATCATGATCGCCAGCACGCCGGGCACCGGGCCGAGGCCGAAGGCGACGACGAAGATCAGCGCGAAGACGATCTCGGGAACCGTGCGGCAGAATTCAAGGAACCGCCGCGCCAGGAACCGCCGCGCCGGGTTGACGGCGAGGTTCATGGTGGCCGCGAAACAGATGAGGAAGGCCCCGATGGCGCCGAACAGGGTGCCGAGATAGGCGATCAGCAGCGTATCGAGGATGTGGCGGGTCCATTTCTGAAGGCCCCAGAACCACTCGCGCACATCCGTGAAAACCGATGCGCCGGTGTCAAGGAAGAACAGCCGGTGAAAGTAATCCGTGAACCGGTAGATGTTGGAAAAAAACTTGTCGGCATCGACTTCCGCGACCCGCCCGGCAATCATCGTCAGCACCAGCAGAACCAGCGCGCCGATGAGCGTGATCCGGCGCTTCGCCGCGAGCTCCTGCTTGTAAGGCGCATAAAGATCAGCGACGCGCTGTTCAGGCAGGACGGGGATGGCGGATGCCATGAGCGCTCTCGCTTGGGTCAAGAAAAAGAGCGTCGCCGGCTAGCGGCGACGCCCGGGATTGGTGGAAGCCGCTTAAGAGCCGCTCTTCTTGCGGAGCGCGTCAACGAACTTCTGCAGCTCTTCGGTCACCTTGTAATCGCTGTGCTGGGCAGGAGCGAAGCCAGGCGACTTGCCGTCCGACAGCTTGTCGAAGGCGGCCTTGCCGCGGGTCGGCGATTCAAAGAAGGCATTGCGGATCGCCGTCTTCAGCTCAGGCGGCAGCGATGCTAGGTAGGCATAAGGCGAGCCGGGGATCTTCTCGGAGCGGAAGACGGTCTTGAAGTCGGCGGCCTTGACCATGCCCTTGTTAACCATGCGGCTCAGGTTGGAATCATCCTCCGAGTTCCACCAGTTGAAGGCCACGTCGCAAGTGCCCTGCTGAACGGCGAGAACGGCGTTCTCGTGGCTGCCGGCGTTGACGACCTTGCCGAAGAACTTGGCAGGATCGATGCCGACCTTGCTCATGGCGTACATCGGTACGGCGTAACCCGAAGCCGAGTTGGGGTCGACGAAGCAAAGGTTCTTGCCCTTGAAATCCTCAAGCTTGGCGCCAGCGGCCGACGCCTTGGCGTAGGCTACGGCAAAATATCCGGTCGAACCGTCGACCGCGCGCAACGAGGCGAAGGCCTCGACGCCGCCGTTCGTGACCGTATGGGCGCGGACATAGGAGGACGGTCCGTAATCGCCGATATGGATCGAACCGGCGCGCTGGCCTTCGATCACGGCGGCGTAGTCCGAAGCGATGCGCAGGGTCACCTTCACGCCGAGCTGGTTGGAGAGATACTCCATCCAGGGTCCCATCCGCTCGGTCACGCCCGAGGCGTTCTCGGCCGGCACGACGGCATAGATGAGTTCAGGATACTTCGCCTTCCAGTCCTGGGCGAAGGATGCAGTGGCGGTCAGCGCCGTAGCGGCGGCTGCCAGAAGCAGGCGGCGGGTCATGGACATTGTCAGTCTCCTCGGGGTTGGTGGTCGGACAGTTGGTTGAAGTCAGGCCGGAACCGGCAAAGGCGCGGCTGCCGCAGCGGCCGTCGGCGGCAAAACGGTCATCGCCTCATGGGCTTCAAGCCCATAAAGCTCGCGGGCGGCGCTCTCGGTCAATTCGTCCGGAGCGCCATCGAACACGACGCGGCCCTGCGCCATGCCGACCAGGCGGTCACAATAATCCTTGGCGATATCGAGATCATGCAGGTTGCAGATCACCGTGATGCCGAAATGCTTGTTGAGGCGCTGCAGCGCATCCATCACGACCTTGGTGTTGCGCGGGTCAAGCGAGGCGATCGGCTCATCCGCAAGCACGATTTCCGGCTCTTGCACCAGCGCACGTGCGATGGCGACGCGCTGCTGCTGGCCGCCCGAGAGCGATTCCGCCCGCTGGCCTGCCAGCGCCGTGATATCGAACTGCTCCAGCGCCGAAACCGCGATGGCGCGGTCTTCCGGCGTCCAGAGCTTGAGCAGGGAACGCACGGACGTGGTGTGGTTGAGCCGCCCCATGAGCACGTTGGTCATCACATCGAGGCGGCCGACGATATTGAACTGCTGGAACACCATGGCGCAGGAGGCGCGCCAGTCGCGCAGTTCCTGCCCCTTCAGCTTCGTCACATCCTTGCCGTTCCAGCTGATTGTGCCGGAGGACACATCCTGCAGACGGTTGATCATGCGCAGGAGGGTCGATTTCCCCGCGCCCGAGCGTCCGATGATGCCGACGAAGCCGCCCTTCTCGATGGTGAGCGAAACGTCGTCCACCGCGCGCTTTTCGCCGAACACCCTATTGACGTTTCTGATCTCAAGCATGGTGCAAGGGCTCCGTTCCGATGCCGCTAGGCGAGGCGCATGACAGTTCAATGACAGGCTGGGGAAAACGCCTCATCGGGCGCGCAGCAATTCCGGCACGCGCAGCAGCACCAGCTCGTTATCGTCAGCCTTGTTGGGGTCGCGGCTCGATGAGAACGGCAGGTTGTTGTCGTTACCGACGACGATGTGATCAGCGTCGACGACTTCGACATTCTCGATGGTGAAGAACGGCATCTGGAAGCGGCCGTTGGAGAGCGGCGCGCGCGCCTTCTTGTCCGGGTCCTGGATCGCCAGAAGATCGATATAGCCGATCTTGCGCGCGGCCTGACCGACGTTGGCGTCGTTCAATTCGATCTTCCAGATGCGCTTCACCTTCGGCAAGGCATGGAAGCAGTTCTCGGCGCGCTGTCCCGCCGGGCAGGCTTTTTCCGGCACGCCTTCATTGTCGTCGCGCTCGATCACGAGGCCCGTGGAGGCGTCGATCATGTTGAAATCGCCGATGGAGAGGCCGTTCTCATCAAGCACGTATTTCCAATGGCGGCCGGTCCACTTGGCGGCCTGCACGTCGAATTCGAGAATGCGGAGATACTGGCGGCCGTTCCCGGATTCCCAATCCTTGCGGTCCATATCCCAGAGCGGCCCTTCGAGCAGGCCGTAGAGGAACCGTCCATCCTTCGAGGCGGCGAGCCCCTCGTAACCCTTCGAGCGGCGCACCCGCGTCTCGATGGCGGTGGCGGGGGTGGCGGGGGCCTGCACGGCCGGATGATCCGGCGAGCGGACAACCTTGCCGTCCACCTCCGTCTCGAACACGGCTTCGACCTTGCCGGTCAGATCGGCGCGGATCAGGAAGGGCCCGAATTCCTCGCCGATCCAGAGCTTGTCGCCGATGATCTGGAAGCCTTCGAGATCGAAGTCGGAGCCTGTCAGGTAGCGCTTCTCGGTGCCTTCATGGACGATGCGGAAGGGAACCTTCTTGTCGGGATCCGACAGGAAGACCGTCTGCAGGCGCTCCATCTGGCCGCTCGCCCAGTCGATCCGGTAGCGGTTGAGATAAAGCATCGAATCGGGGGAGTTCAGCTTCGAGCCGAAGCCATTGTCGGTGAGGATCCAGAAAGTGCCGTCCGGCATCCTTTTGATGCCGGAATGCCCCTGGATCGGCTGGCCGTTGAACGGCGTGGAGAGGCCGGTGGGGCGGTTGGCGGAACGGCCCATCACCGTGCCGGGCGCTTCGACGCGGCGCATCGGGGTCACGTATTTGCCGGAGAGTTTCAGATCAGCCGGCGCATCGGCAGGCGCGGGAATGAAGGTCGCGGCGGGGATCATGGCATGGCCCGCAAGCGTCGCGGGAAACTCCTTGAGCTCGGAGGCATGACCGGCTGACAGCGTCAGCATAAGGGCGGTGGCGGCAAGCAGGACGCGGCGCATGGCGGGTCTCCATCGGGATGAGATGCCGCTTCTTTGCGGGGTGTGATGACAGGCGAATGACAGCTCCGGGAGATTGCGGAGGGCAGCCTGGCGCCGCTCCTGAGCCGGGGAAAAGTGCGATCAGAAGCAATGATCATCCCACTGGACGATCCGGCTCCGAGGCGCGATAGAGGCAGCAAGAACGATAACCGGAGGATGCCGGCCATGCGCCGGTAACGAAGCGCTTTTCATGATTCTGCATCCCGACCGGCTGCTGCCCGCCGATCCCGCGACGCGCGCTGTGGCGAAACGCCTTTTCGAGCGCGTGGAGGGTCTGCCGATCGTCTCGCCGCATGGCCATACCGATCCGCGCTGGTTTGCCGAAAACGCGGCCTTCGCCGATCCGGCGCAGCTTTTCGTCATCCCGGACCATTATGTCTTCCGGATGCTGCACAGCCAGGGCATCCCGCTGGAGGCGCTGGGCGTGCCAAGGCGCGACGGCGGGGCCGTCGAGACCGATCCCCGCGCCATCTGGCGGCTCTTCGCCCATAACTACCATCTCTTCCGGGGAACGCCGACGCGGATGTGGCTGGACCATGCCTTTTCGACCCTGTTCGGGCTGAACGAACGGCTCCACGCGGGCAATGCCGATGCGGCCTATGACCTGATCGATGCGGCGCTGAAGACGCCCGCTTTCCGCCCGCGGGCGCTATTCGAGCGCTTCAACATCGAGGCGATCGCCACGACGGAAAGCCCGCTCGATGACCTGCGCTGGCATGCAATGCTGCGGGATTCTGGCTGGAAAGGGCGGGTCATCACCGCCTACCGGCCCGATCCGGTCATCGATCCCGAATTCGAGGGTTTTCAGGCCAATCTCCAGCGCTTCGCCGGGATCACCGGCGAGGATGCCTTCTCCTGGTCCGGCTATCTCGCCGCGCACCGCAAGCGCCGCGCTTATTTCCGATCCTTCGGGGCGACCTCGACCGATCACGGTCACCCGAGCGCCCGCACGGCCAACTTGCCGCCGCATGAGGCGGAGGCGCTTTTCGGGCGGGTCGTGAAGGGAACAGCGAGCAGCGGGGATGCCGAGCTTTTCCGCGCCCAGATGCTGACCGAAATGGCGCTGATGAGCATCGACGACGGCCTGGTGATGCAGATCCATCCCGGCTCCTTCCGCAACCACGACGCCGGGATCTTCGCCCGCTTCGGCCGCGACAAGGGGGCCGATATTCCCTCCCAGACGGATTACGTGCGAGCGCTCAAGCCGCTGCTCGACCGCGTGGGCGGCAACCTCGGCCTCACCATCATCCTCTTCACGCTGGACGAGACCGCCTATTCGCGCGAGCTTGCCCCGCTGGCCGGCCATTACCCCTGCCTGAAGCTTGGGCCCGCCTGGTGGTTCTTCGATGCGCCGGAGGGCATGCGCCGCTTCCGCGAACTCACGACCGAGACGGCGGGCTTCTACAACACCGTCGGCTTCAACGACGACACCCGCGCCTTCCCCTCGATCCCGGCAAGGCACGATGTGGCGCGGCGCGTCGATTGCGCCTATCTCGCCGAACTGGTGATGACGCATCGCCTCGATGAGGCGGAGGCTCATGAGGTGGCTTATGATCTCGCCTACCGGCTGGCGAAATCCGCCTACAGACTCTGAACCGATCATGCGCCTTTCGAACAGCTCTCTCGCCTCCCTGCCGCCCGCCATTGCGCAGCCAAGCTACGACCGGGCGCGCGTCTCGCCCGGCATCGTCCATCTCGGCATCGGCGCGTTCCACCGGGCGCATCAGGCTGTGATGACGGAAGCGTTGCTGGCGGAGGGCGCGACGGATTGGGGCATCATCGCCGCCAGCCTGCGCAGCCCCGAGACGCGCGATGCGCTCGCCCCGCAGGATGGCCTCTATACGCTGAGCGTGCAGGCCCCCGGAGGCGAGCGGCTGCAGGTGATCGGCGCCATCGCCGAGGTGCTGGTCGCGCCGGAAGATCCCGGACGGCTGATCGCGCTGATGGCCGATCCCCGCATCCGCATCGTCTCGCTGACGGTGACGGAGAAAGGCTATTGCCACGATCCGGCAACCGGCGCGCTGGACGAGCGCCATCCCGATATCGCGCATGATCTGGCCAATCTCGCTAGGCCGCGCTCCGCCGTCGGTTTCCTGGTGGCGGCGCTGCAACGGCGGCGGGCGGCGGGCGCTCCTCCTTTCACAGTGCTCTGCTGCGATAACCTGCCCTCCAACGGGCGCACCGTGCGGCGCGTGCTGGCGCGGTTCGCGGCGCTGGCCGATCCAGCCCTTGGCCAATGGATCGAAGCGCATGTCGCCTGCCCCTGCACCATGGTCGACCGCATCGTGCCCGCCACGACCGACGCGGATCGCAGCCGGATCAGCGCGGCTTTGGGCTTCGAGGACGCCTGGCCCGTGGTTTCGGAGCCCTTCATCCAATGGGTGATCGAGGATCATTTCCCGAGTGGCAGACCCGCCTGGGAACGGGCGGGAGCCGAATTCGTCAGCGAGGTTGCACCCTATGAATTGATGAAGCTCAGGATGCTGAACGGCGCGCATTCGGCGCTTGCCTATCTCGGCTATCTGGCCGGCCATGAGACCGTCGCCGAGGCCTCGAACGAACCCTTGTTCGCCGGCTATCTGGCTGGCCTCTGGACGGAAGCCGCCCCGACGCTGCCGCCCGGTCTCGACAGCGGGGACTATGCCATGCGCCTGCTGGCCCGGTTCCAGAACCGCGCCATCCGGCACCGTCTCTGGCAGATCGCCATGGATGGATCGCAGAAGCTGCCGCAGCGCCTGCTCGGCACGATCCGCGACCGGCTCGCGAAGGACGCGCCCATCGACCATCTGGCGCTCGCCGTGGCGGGATGGATGCGCTTCGTCGGCGGCATCGACGAGCGTGGAGCAGCCATCGACGTGCGCGACCCGATGGCGGCGCGCCTCAGGGCCATCACGGAAGCGGCGGGACAAGATGCAGCCAAGGCCGCGCCGGCGCTGGCCGCCGTCGGCGAAATCTTCGGCCATGATCTGCCCGCCGATCCCCGCTTTATGACGCCCGTCACGCGGGCGCTGGAAAGCCTTTTCGCCGGGGGCGCGCGCGCTGCCGTCAGCGGGTTGCTGGCCAGAACAAACCCATCGCAGGGCAGAGCATGATGGAGCAGGAAATCTGATGGAACAGGTGATCTAATGGAACAGACTTGGCGCTGGTTCGGGCCGAAGGATGACGTGAAGCTCTGGGAGATCCGCCAGACCGGGGCGACCGGCATCGTCACGGCATTGCACGACATCCCCTACGGCGAAATCTGGCCGGTCGCGGCCATCGAGGAGCGCCAGCGCATGATCGCGGAGGCGGGGCTTGTCTGGAGCGTCGTCGAAAGTCTGCCGATTCATGAGCGGGTGAAGCTGAACGAGGGCGACCAACGAAGCATTTTCGACAATTACCGCACCTCGATGCGCAACCTCGCCGCCTGCGGCATCCGCACGATCTGCTACAATTTCATGCCGGTGATCGACTGGACGCGCACAGAGCTCAATCACCGCCTGCCGAATGGCGCGAGCGCCTTGCGCTTCGATGCCGCGCTCTTCGCCGCCTTCGATATCTGGATGCTGGCCCGTCCCGGCGCGGAGGCCGATCACCATCCCGACGCGATCGGGCGAGGCAAGGCCTGGCATGCGCAGGCCTCGGAGTCGGACAAGGCGCAATTGCTGGCCGCCATCATGGCGGGGCTGCCCGGCGCCTATGACCGCTATGACATCGCCGGGCTGCGGAACATTCTTGACCGCTACCGCGGCATCGACCGGGATGGCCTGCGCGCCAATCTGAAGCGGTTCCTGCAGGAGGTCATCCCCACGGCGGAAGAGCTCGGCATGCGG
The DNA here is from genome assembly GCA_020252485.1 of Methylocystis sp. Taxonomy (GTDB): domain Bacteria; phylum Pseudomonadota; class Alphaproteobacteria; order Rhizobiales; family Beijerinckiaceae; genus JADCCX01. The sequence continues at coordinate 55,065 of JADCCX010000059.1, read as the reverse complement.
CTCTGCATCCATCCCGATGATCCGCCGCGCCCGCTGATGGGCCTGCCGCGCATCGTCGCCAATGCCGACGATCTGGATTACATCATCGGCTCGGCGCCCTCCCCCGCCAATGGCCTCACCTTCTGCACAGGCTCGCTGGGCGCGGGGCTGACCAACGACGTTCCCGCCATGGCGGCCCGCTTCGCGCAGCATGTCGGCTTCGGCCACCTGCGCAATGTGCGCAAGGAGCCGGACACCTCCTTCTTCGAGGCCGATCATCTCGATGGCGATGTTGACATGGTGGCGGTGATCGGCACGCTGCTGAAGGAGGAGCGCCGCCGCGCGGCTCTGGGCGATCACCGGCCCATCCCGATCCGGCCGGATCACGGCCATCTGATGCTCTCGGACGCCGGGCGCAACAGCTTTCCGGGCTACAGCCTGCTTGGCCGCATGAAAGGCCTCGCCGAATTGCGCGGCGTCATGCACGCGCTGGCGGCTGGATAGGACCCGCCCCGCGATTGTAACGGCGCTGCCCGCGAGAGCTTTACACTTCTTTACGCAAGGCGCGCGGAACCGACATGGCGCGCCGCCATTCTCCTCATCAAGCCGCACGGATCACGGGCGGCTCCACCAGAGGAGAATTCACATGAGTGATATCAATCAAGGTTCGCAACAGCCGCTGCCACAGCCGGCCGCGACCGAAGCCAGGAAGCGGGTCTTCACCGGACGGCGGCTGGCGATCGCCGGCATCGTCGCTGCCGGCCTCACAGCCGTGGGCGTCGGCGTGGTCCACAGCCAGGCGCCCTGGGGCGGCTGGGGCTATGGCCCGGGCTACGGCTATGGCTACGGTCCAGGACCGGGATATGGGCCTGGATATGGACCCGGACCCGGTTATGGTCCCGGTTATGGTTCTGGCTACGGTCCCGGCGGCCATCCCGGCATGATGCATGGCGGCGGTATGTTCGGCTTCGGACCCGAGCGGAAGATCGACTTCGCCCTGACACGCGTCGGCGCGACGGCGGAGCAGAAGCAGAAGATCGTCGTCATCGCCCGCGGCGCCTTCGATGAGCTGGCGTCCCTGCGCGAGAGGCGGGACGCGGCGCGCGAAAAGCTCGCGGGCCTGCTGAAAGCCGAGAAGATCGACAAGGCCGCGATCGAGCAGTTGCGGGCGCAGGAGTTCGCCGCAATCGAGGCCGCCTCGAAACGCGCGGCGCAGGCCCTTGCCGATGCAGCCGAGGTGCTGACGCCGGCCCAGCGCCAGCAATTGGCCGAGCGCATGGAGAGCCGCCGCCGCTTCTGGCGCGGCTGAGGCGCTGGCCAGAGAGAGAGCACTCAGGGTAAACAGACCGCATGACCCATATCCTGATGATCGAGGACGATGGCAGGCTGGCGGGGATGGTCTCGGACTATCTCCGCCAAGCGGGCTTCGGCGTCTCCCATGCGGGCGATGGCGCGGCCGGGATCGCGGCGCTCCGCCGCCATCCAACCGAATTGGTGCTGCTCGACCTCATGCTGCCTGACGGCGACGGGCTCGATGTCTTCCGCCGCATCCGGGCGCTGCCGGCGCCCATCGGACAGGTTCCCGTGATCATGCTGACGGCGAAGGGCGATCCGATGGACCGGGTGGTGGGGCTGGAGATCGGCGCGGAAGATTACATCTCCAAACCCTTCGAGCCGCGCGAATTGCTGGCGCGCATCCGAGTCGTGCTGCGGCGGGGCGCGGTTGGGCAACTGGCGGAGGATGTGCTGCGCTTCGGCCGGCTTGAGATCGACCGCGGCGCGCGTCAGGCGCGGCTTGCGGGCCAGGACTTGCCCCTCACCAGCCACCAGTTCGCGCTTCTGCAGGCGATGGCGGAGCGGCCGGGCCGCGTGCTCTCCCGCGAGCAATTGGTGGAATTCGCGGCCAATCGGCCGCAGGCCTACGACCCGGTGCTCGACCGCTCGGTCGACGTGCATGTCGGGCGCATCAGGGCGATCATCGAGGATGATGCCAAGACGCCGAAGCGGATCATCACGGTGCGCGGCGCGGGCTATGTCTTCGCCCGGGCGCAGGACTAAACGCCGATGGCGCGCCTTTACCTCCGGATCTATCTGGCCGTGCTGGCGAGCCTCGCGCTCTTCGCGCTGCTGGCGGCAACGACCTGGTTCATGCTCAGGGACCATGAGCGATTCGGGCCAAGGCCCGAATTCCTGCGCGCCGTCGCCGAACGGATCGCACCGCCAGCCGATGCGCCAATCGAGGCGCAGCGCCGCATCCTTGAGGATTGGCGGCAGCTCGGCGGCTTCGATGTGGCGATCCTCTCGGCTGAGGGTAATGTGATCGTCGAAGCGGGCGATGCCAGCGCATTGATCGCCGAGTTCGGCATCCGCCGCGACCGTGACGGCCGTGTGAGACCCTGGCGCGGCCCGCCCTGGCTGCAATTGATTCCGCTGGCGGACGGACGCTGGCTGATGGCGTCCCCGCCGCTGCCGGAGCGCGGCCCGTTGCGCCGCTTCGGATGGCTGGCGGCGCTGGTCGGCATCGCGCTCGCCGTCGCCATTGCGGCCTATCCCATCGTGCGGCGGCTGACGCGGCGGCTCGAAACCCTGCAGCGGAGCGTGGCGGCGCTGGGGCAAGGCGATCTCTCGGCCCGGGTGAAGGTGGAGGGCAAGGACGAGATCGGCCGTCTCGCCGAAACCTTCAACCGGACGGCGGACCGCATCCAGACGCTGGTCACCGCCAACCGCTCGCTGCTGGCCAACGCCTCGCATGAGCTGCGCTCGCCGCTGGCGCGCCTGCGCATGGGCATTGAAAGCCTGGGGATCGAGAGCCTCGGCTCCGGCCCGGAGGGGTCCCGCCGCCGCGATGAGCTCGCCCGAAACATCCGCGAACTCGATCAGCTGATCGAGGAAATCCTGCTGGCCAGCCGCCTCGACGGCGCGGGCGCGATGGCGATGCGGACCGAGCCGGTCGATGTCGTCGCGCTTCTGGCGGAGGAATGCTCCGCCGCCGATGCCGCGCTGGACCTTAGGACGCCCGGTCTGCCGGTCATCAACGGTGACCAGCGGCTGCTGCGCCGGCTGGTGCGCAATCTCATCGAGAATGCCGAACGCCATGGCGGCGGCCGGCCCGAAGTTTCGCTGGCGAAAGCCGGGGAGCAGATGCTCAAGATCGCCGTGGCCGACCGGGGGCCCGGCGTGCCCGAAAGCGAGCGCACCCGCATCTTCGAGCCCTTCTACCGGAGCAAGGGCGCCAGCGAGTCCGCCGGCGGCGTCGGCCTTGGCCTTGCGCTGGTGCGGCAGATCGCCGAGCGCCATGGCGGCAGCGTCTCCTGCGAGGCGCGGGAAGGCGGGGGAAGCATCTTCCAGGTCATGCTGCCAAGCGCATGACTTTGACCGGCGTGAGCTCGATCGGGGCGCCATGGTTATCCGCTTTCACGCAAAAGCGCTTTCCCGATAAGGACTTTCCAAAGGATTGACTTAGGCGGCAGGATGTTTCTCACTCTCCCTATGCAGTGGAGTTGGCGATGCGCCTGATGGCCGAGACCATCCTCACCGGGGGCCCGGTCTTCATGGGGGCGTCGGAGGGGATCGCGCAGGCGGTCGCGATCGCAGGCGGGCGCATCATCGCCGTCGGCCAGTCGGATGACGTGGCGGCGCTGGCGACGCCCTCGACGCGGATTATCGACCTTGCGGGCCGGTTGGCCACGCCTGGCCTCTATGAAGCGCATATGCATCTGCTGCCGCTCGGGCTGATGATGGGCGATGTCGATGTGCGGCCCCGCCATGCCCGCACGCTCAATGAGCTGCTGGCGCTGATCAAGGCGCGGGCCGAGAAGGCCAAACCCGGCGAATGGGTGCTGGCGCGGGGCTATGACCAGTTCGAGCTTGATGTCGGGCGGCATCCGCACCGGAGCGAACTCGATGCTGTGGCGCCCAACAACCCCGTCTATCTCGTGCGGGCCTGCGGCCATATCAGCATTGTCAATTCGAAGGCGCTGGAGCTCGCCGGCGTCACAACCGCGACACCCGTGCCGCAGGGCGGCGCCATCGAGCAGGTGAACGGAACGCTCACCGGCCTGCTGGCCGAAACCGGACGCGACCCCATCAAGAAAGTGCTTCCCGAACCCTCGAACGAGGAGCTCGTCGCGGCCGTCGAACGGGCGGCCCGCTATTGCAACAGCTTCGGCATCACCAGCTGCATGGACGCCGCCGTCGGCATGCGCGCGGGCTACAACGAGATCATCGCCTATCGCCATGCGAGGCGGACGGGACGGCTGCCGATCCGCGTCAACCAATGCCTGCTTGGCGGGCCGAACGGCATCCTCGAACGCTGCCATGCCGAGGGGCTGATCACCGGCTACGGCGACGACAGCCTGAGCGTCGGCCCGGTGAAGATCTTCACCGACGGATCCGCCGGCGGCCGCACGGCCGCGATGACGGCGCCCTATCTTGGCGAACCGCCAACGACGGGCCTCATGCTGCTAACCGACGCCGAAATGGAGGCGCTGACGCTCGATTATCACGCAAAGGGCTACCAGCTTGCGGTCCATGCCATCGGCGATGCGGCCATCGAGCAGACGCTCGCCGCCATGGAGAAGGCGCTGGCCCGCCATCCTGATCCCGATAGGCGGCACCGGATCGAGCATTGCGGATTCACCTCGCCCGATCAGATGCGGCGAATGCGGGCGGCGGGAATCGAGCCTGTGCCGCAACCGGTCTTCATCTATGATTTCGGCGATCTCTACCGCTCGGTGCTGGGCGATGGAAGGCCGCAGGCGAGCTATCCCCTGCGCAGCTGGATCGACCGGGGCTTCCAACCGGCGGCCTCGACCGATGCGCCGGTCTGCGATGCCAATCCCTTCCCGAATTTCTATACGATGCTCACCCGCAAAACCTCGCGCGGCACGATCATCGGCGGAGATGAAACCGTGAGCATCACACGGGCGATCCAGGCCTATACGGAATTCGGCGCCTATGTGAACCGCGCCGAGCGGCATCGGGGCCGTCTGCTTCCGGGCATGGCGGCGGATATCGCCATCTGGTCGCGCGACCTGCTGACCGCCGCGCCGGAACAAATATTGCATGACACCGCATGCGATCTCACCCTGCTCGGCGGAGAGGCGGTGCATGATCGCCTGAACATGTGGAGATGAACAGGCCGCCATGCTGAAGCAGCTCGCCAACCGATTGGTCAGCGCCGTGCCGGTGCTTTTCGGCGTGCTGCTGCTCGGCTTCCTGCTGATGCAGCTCATCCCGGGCGATGTGGCGCGCGTCATCGCCGGGCCGACGGCGACGCAGGATGTCGTCGATGCGATCCGCCGGGACCTCGGGCTGGACCGGTCGCTGCCCGTGCAGTTCGCCGCCTATCTCGGGCGCGTGCTGCAGGGCGATCTGGGCGTCTCCATGATCAACAACGTCCCCGTGGCGAGCGAACTCGCCGGGGCGCTTTGGCCGACGGCGGAGCTGGTGATCGCCTGCCTCGTCTGGGCCGTGCCGGCGGGCATCGGCCTTGGGGCGCTCGCCGCCATGAACCGCGGCGGCTGGATCGACCGGGCGATCATCGCCCTCTCTGTCATCGGGCTGTCGACGCCGGTGTTCTTCTTCGCGCTCGTGCTGATGATCTACCTCGGCTATTACTGGCAGCTTTTTCCGTTCCTCGGGCGCGCCGGCCCGATCTGGACGCTGGAGGGCCTGAACGGGATCGTGCTGCCGGCGCTGACGCTCGGGCTCTCCTTCATCGGCCCCGTCGCGCGCATGACCCGCACGGCCTCGCTGGAGGTGATGAGCGCCGATCACGTGCGCACGGCCCGCGCCAAGGGCCTGCGCGAACGGACGGTGATGCTGAAGCACGTGCTGCGCAATGCGCTGATCCCCGTGGTGACGCTCGTCGGCCTGCAGGCGGGCTTTCTGCTGGGCGGCGCCGTCGTCACCGAGACGATCTTCTCCTGGCCAGGCGTCGGCCGCATGGCCGTCGGCGCGATCCTGGCGCGGGACATGCCGCTGGCGCAGGGCGCGATCCTGGCGCTCGCCATCGCCTTCATCGCCATCAATCTGCTGGTTGATCTCGCTTATGCCGTGCTCGATCCGAGGGTGAACCGCGCATGATTGATCTGGCGCTCCCGGCAGGAACAGCACCCATCCGCCGGAAGCGGGCGGGCATGCTGAGCCGGCTGCTGCGGGACCGCGTCGCGGTGGCGGCGCTGATCGTGCTCGGCCTGATCGTGATTGCGGCGATCCTCGCGCCCTGGATTGCGCCGCACGATCCCTATCTCACCACCCGCCGGCGCCTGCTGCCGCCGGTGTGGGAGGCGCGGGGAACCTGGACCTATCTGCTGGGCACCGACAGCCTCGGCCGCTGCATGCTCTCGCGCCTGCTCTACGGCGCCCGCTCGACGCTGCTGATCGGCGTGCTGGCGACAGCGGCGGGCGGCGCGATCGGCGTGCTGGCCGGGCTTACCGCGGCCTTCTACCGCCGCTTCGACGGCCTGCTGATGCGGCTGAACGACGTGCTCCTGTCGATGCCGGCGATCCTGCTGGGGCTGGCGCTGGCCGCCGTGATCGGGGCGGGCATGACCGCCATCGTCGTGGCGCTCTCGGTGGCCACCATCCCGACGGTCGCGCGCGTCACCCGCGCCTCGGCGCTGGTGGTGATGGGGCAGGATTACATGGAGGCCGGCCGCTCCATCGGCCTGCCGGACCATACGCTGATCTGGCGCTATCTGGCGCTGAACTGCATCTCGCCGGTGATGGTATATCTCACGCTCCGCTTCGCCCAGACGATCCTCATCGGCGCGGTGCTTTCCTTCCTGGGACTCGGCGCGCAGCCGCCCGCCGCGGAGCTTGGCATGATGGCCTCATCCGGCCGCAACGAACTCTTCATCGCGCCGCATGTGGCGACGATCCCGAGCCTCGCGATCGTCGTGATCGTGCTGTGCGCCAATGTGCTGGGCGATGCGCTGCGCGATCTTCTGGACCCGCGCCTGAGAAAACTGTGAAATGTCCGGAAAATTGTGAAGCAACACCGGAAGAGAGGGAGACAACGGCATGACAGCCAGAACCAACACCACATCATGGATAGCGGGGGCGCTCACCGCCGCCGTGTTCGCGGCGGCGCCATGGCCGGCCGCAGCGCAGGCGCCGGCCAGCCTGACGATCGTCCGCGAGGTCGATTCCGACCGCTACGATCCGCCGCGCTCCACCGCGCGGGCTGGCTCCGAAGTGCTGTTCATGCTGGGCGACACGCTGGTGTCGCTCGATTTCGACATGAAGACGGTGAAGCCCGGCCTCGCCGAAAGCTGGACCATCTCGCCCGACGGCAAGACCTACACCTTCAAGCTGCGCCAGGATGTCTCGTTCTGCGACGGCAAGAAGATGACGGCGCAGGATGTCGTCTACACGATCAAGCGCTGGGCGGACCCGGCCACCCGCTCGCCGGTCGCCTGGCGCGCCGGCCCGATCGACGATGTGGTCGCAATTGATGATTACACCGTCGAGTACAAGCTGAAGGCGCCCTATTCGGAGCTGCTCTACCAGCTCACCTTCTCCTTCGGCATCATCGTCGACAAGGCGAATGTCGAGGCTCTGGGGGCCGATTTCGGCGTCAAGGGCTTCAACGGCACCGGCCCCTATTGCTGGGTCGAATGGCGGCCGCGCAACGACCTCAGGCTGAAGCGCAACGCCAATTACAAATGGGGCCCGCCGATCTACGAGAACCGGGGCCCGGCGCATATCGAGGAGATCGTCTGGCGCATCGTGCCGGAGGAGACGACCCGGCTTGCCGCCGTGATGACCGGCCAGTCGCCGGTGACGCAATATGTCCCCTATTCGGGTCTCGCCCAGATCCGCGCCAACCGGAACCTCAGGATCGAGGAGACGAAGGAGGCCTTCTGGACCTATTTCATCGGCTTCAAGATCGACAAGGCAGGCCTTGAGGATCCGCTCGTGCGCCGGGCGCTGGTCATGGCGGTCGATCAGGAATCGATCTCGAAGGACATCAATTTCGGCGAGACCGAACCGGCCTTCTCCTATGTCAGCCAGCTCGCGCAGGACTGGGATAGGGCCTATGATTCCAAACTGATCAAGACCAATGTGGCGGAGGCCAACAGGCTGCTCGATCAGGCCGGCTGGGTGATGGGGGCGGACGGCTTCCGCACCAGGAACGGCCAGAGGCTTTCGCCGCTCGCCTATGGCTTCGCCGGCTCCACCTGGCAGAAGCTGATGGAGAGCGTGCAGGGCGACCTGCGCAAGGTGGGCGTCGATATGCGCATCCAGCTCTTCGACGCCACGGTCGCCTGGGGCAAACTCGCCACGCAGGAATTCGACATGTTCGGCATGAGCTTTCCCTATATCACGGCCGGCGATGCGCTGAACCTCTACTTCCGGTCCGGCAATGCGCCGACGCCCAACCGCATGAACTGGAAGGACGCGAAGACGGACGAACTGCTGAACCGGGGCATGACGGCGACCGACCTCGCCGTCCGCGCCGCAGCGTTCAGCGAGGTCATCGCCCAGGTGCATGACGCGGCGGTGTGGATTCCGCTCTATCACGAGCCGATGAAGATCGCGGCCTCCACGCGCCTTGCGCCCTTCAAGGCGCATAACATCTACGGGTCGGGCCTCTACAAGGGCCTTGACCTGAAGTTCGTGCGCTAGAAGTTCGTGCGCCAGGATTTACTTCCCTTCTCCCCTCGCGGGAGAAGGTGGCCTGCGCAGCAGGTCGGATGAGGGGTCTCGCAGACCTCTCAAAACTGAGAGACCCATCATCCGTCGCCGCTTTGCGCCGACACCTTGCTCCCGCAAGGGGAGAAGGAAAGGAGCCTATCCAATGCCTGTCACCGTTATCCGAAACGCCGCATGGATCGTCGCCTATGACGAAGCGGCCCAATCGCATGTCTATTTGAAGGGCGGCGATGTCGCCTATGACGGCGGCAAGCTGATCCAGGTCGGCGGCGCCTACGACGGACCGGCGAAGACCAGCATCGACGGCAGCGCGATGATGGTCATGCCGGGGCTCGTCAACATCCATTCGCACCCGTCTTCGGAGGCGATGACGAAAGGCTGGAACGACGAGCTCGGTTCGCCAAGGCTCTATGGCTCCTCGCTCTATGAATTCATGCCGCTCTTCCGCTGCGACGCGGAAGGCGTTCCCGCCTGCGCCGCCGTCTGCTTCTCGGAACTGCTGCTGTCGGGCGTGACGACGCTCGTCGATCTCTCCGTGCCCTGGCAGGGCTGGGCCGACCATATCGCCGCCTCCGGCCTGCGGGGCGTGCTGGCGCCGATGTACCGCTCGGCCCGCTGGTTCACGAAGAATGGCCATGTGGTCGAATACGAATTCGACGCCAAGGCGGGCGAGGCGGCCATGAAGCAGGCGATGGCCGTGCTCGATCAGGCAGCGAAGCACCCTTCGAAGCGGCTGTCGGGCATGGTGGCGCCGTCGCAGATCGACACCTGCACGCCCGAATTGATCAAGGAGAGTTTCGCCGAGGCGAAGCGCCGCAAGCTGCCCTTCCAGATCCATGCCGCGCAATCCGTCGTCGAGTTTCACGAGATCACGCGCCGGCACGGCAAGACGCCGGTCGAATGGCTGGACAGCCTCGGCGTGCTCTCGCCGCGCTCGATCATCGGGCATGGCATCTTCCTCGACAGCCACACCTCGACGCATTGGCCCGCGACCGGCGACCTCGACCGGCTGGTCGAGACTGGGACGAGCGTCGCCCATTGCCCGGTCGTCTTCCAGCGGCGCGGCATCGCGCTGCAGACCTTCGGACGTTATGTGCAATCCGGCGTCAATGTCGGCATCGGCACGGATACCTATCCGCACAATATGCTGGAGGAGATGCGCGCCGTCTCGATCACGGCGCGGCTGCTCGCCGAGGATGTCTATGACCACCGCGCGGCGGAAGTCTTCACCGCCGCGACCCTTGGCGGCGCGAAGGCTCTGGGGCGCAACGACATCGGCCGGCTCAGCGTCGGCGCCAAAGCGGATATCGTCCTTGTCGATGTGACGCATCCCAACATGCGGCCCGTCCGCGATCCGATCCGGAGCCTGATCTATGCGGCGGCCGACCGCGCGGTGAAGACCGTGATCGTCGACGGCAGGATTGTCGTCGAAAGCGGCCGCGTGCTGACCATGGATCACGAGAAGGCCTGCGCCGATCTCGAGGCGGCCCAGCGCCGGGCGGAACCTCTCGTCAAGGAGCTGGATTGGGCCGGGCGCGATCATCTCACCATCTCGCCGCTGATGTTCAAGGTGCAAGGGAAGTCCGCAACCAAGAAGGCGAATCCCAAAAAGGCAAAGCCTACGAAAAAGGCGACGGCATGAGCCGAAGGACGCGCCTCGGGCATGGATAAGTTTCCGCTTCTCGAGGTTCGCGGCCTCCGGACGTATTTCCAGACCGAAACCGGTGTTCACCATGCGGTCGACGGCGTCAGCTTCAGCCTGCACGCCAACCGCACGCTTGGCATCGTCGGCGAATCCGGCTGCGGCAAGAGCGTGACCTCGCTCTCGATCATGCGCCTGCTGGCCGAGCCGCCGGCCATCCGCGCCGGCGGAGAGATCCTCTATCGCGGCGAGGATCTCGCCCGCAAAAGCCGCCGCGGCATGGAGGAGCTGAGAGGCTCCCGCCTCTCGATGATCTTCCAGGAGCCGATGACCTCGCTCAATCCCGTCTACCGGGTCGGCGACCAGATCGCCGAAGGCCTCATCCGCCACAAGGGTCTGTCGAAGGCGGCCGCCCGCGAGCGGGCGATCGAGATGCTGCGCCTCGTGCGCATCCCCTCGCCCGGGACGCGGGTCGACGCCTTTCCGCATGAGATGTCCGGCGGCATGCGCCAGCGGGTGATGATCGCCATGGCGCTCGCTTGCGAGCCGGACCTGCTGATCGCCGACGAGCCGACAACGGCGCTCGACGTGACGATCCAGGCGCAGATCCTCGATCTGATGCGGGACCTGCGCCAGCGCACGGGCGCCGCCATCATCCTCATCACGCATGACCTCGGCGTCATTGCCGAAATGGCGGATGAGGTGGCCGTCATGTATGCCGGGCGCATCGTTGAGATGGCCGATGTCACGGCCCTCTTCGCGGATGCGCAGCACCCCTATACGCTTGGCCTCATGGCTTCGATCCCGCGCCTGGACGAGGACAGGAGCCGGCTTTCGACGATCGAGGGCATGGTGCCATCGCCCGATGCGATGCCCGCGGGCTGCCGCTTCGCGCCCCGCTGCCCGCTGGCGGATGCGCGCTGCCGGGCGGAGGAGCCGCCGTTGCGGGAGCTGAGCGCGGGCCACATCGCCGCCTGCTGGAAAGCGCCGATCGAAGGGGCCCGGCCATGAGCGAGGCGCCTGTGCTGGAGCTCGATAACGTCGCCCGGCATTTTGTAGTCGGCAAAGGATTCCTCGGAACCGGAGGCGGCGCGGTGAAGGCGGTCGACGGCGTGTCGCTGACGCTCAACCGGGGCGAGACGCTGGCGCTTGTCGGCGAAAGCGGCTGCGGCAAATCCACGCTCGGGCGCATGGCGCTTCGCCTCATCGAGCCGACGGCCGGTATCGTGCGGGTCGCGGGACGCGACCTCACGGCGCTCTCGCGGGAGGAGCTGCGCGCCGACCGGCGCCAGATGCAGATCATCTTCCAGGACCCCTTCGCCTCGCTCAACCCGCGCATGTCCGTCTTCGACATCCTCGCCGAGCCGCTGCTGCTGCATCGGCTCGCCTCCGGCCCGGCGCTGACGGCGCGCGTGCATGAATTGCTTGGCCTCGTCGGCCTCGCGCCCCATCACGCCGAACGCTTCCCGCATGAATTCTCGGGCGGCCAGCGCCAGCGGATCGGCGTCGCCCGCGCTATCGCCACCAACCCCGATGTCATCGTCTGCGACGAGCCCGTTTCGGCGCTTGATGTCTCCATCCAGGCGCAGGTGGTGAACCTGCTGCGGGATCTGCAGGCCCGCTTCGGCATGGCCTATCTGTTCATCGCGCATGACCTCGCCGTGGTGAAGCACATCGCCACCCATGTGGCGGTCATGTATCTCGGGCGCATCGTGGAACTTGCACCTAAGGCCCAGCTCTACGCACACCCGCGCCACCCCTACACGCAAGCCCTGCTGGCGGCAGCGCCCCGGCCCGATCCTGCCCTGGCCCGCGCCCGCCGCACGCTGCTGGAGGGCGATCCGCCAAGCCCTCTCAAACCGCCGTCAGGCTGCGCCTTCCACCCGCGCTGCGCCTTTGCGGCCGCGCGCTGCAAGGCGGAGACGCCGGAGCTCAGGCCCATGGACAGCGCTGCCGTCGCCTGTCACAGGGCGGAGGAGATCGCCGCGCCGGAAGTCGCTGCCGCAGCGCGGCGGCCATGGGCGCTCGAACAACGCTTCGCCGTGCTCGATGCGGCGCGCAGGGAGAAGGCCGGAATATGAGCGAGACTGGAATGAACGGCGCGGAAAGCCTGGTGCGCACGCTGGTGGCGGGCGGCGTCGACACCTGCTTCTCGAATCCCGGCACCTCCGAGATGCATTTCGTGGCCGCCCTCGACAGGGTCGACGGCATGGATTGCGTGCTCTGCCTCTTCGAGGGCGTCGCCACCGGCGCCGCCGACGGCTGGGCCCGCATGACGGGACGGCCCGGCCTGACGCTGCTGCATCTGGGCCCCGGCCTCGCCAATGGGCTCGCCAACCTTCACAACGCCAAGAAGGCCGGTTCGCCGATCGTCAATATCGTCGGCGAGCATACGACGCAGCATCTCGCCTACGAGGCCCCGCTCACCTCCGATACCGAGGGCGTCGCCCGGCCGATGTCGCATTGGGTGCGGACAGGCCGCGACAGCACGACGATCGCCGCCGAAGGCGCCGAGGCGATTGCCGCCGCCCGCAGGCCGCCGGGCCAGATCGCCACGCTCATCCTGCCCGCCGACACCGCCTGGGGACCGGGCGGGCCCGTCGCTGCCCCGCTCGCGGTTGCGCCGCCGGCGAAGGTTGAGGAAGCCCGCGTCGCCGAAGCCGCCGCCGCCGTCCGCAAGGGGAAGGGCACGTTGCTGCTGCTCGGCGGCTCTGCGGTGCGCGAGGGCACGCTCGACCTCGCCGCAGCCATCGCCGCGCGGACGGGGGCGCGCATCATGGGCCGCACATCGCTGGCGCGGATCGAGCGCGGCGCCGGCCGGATCGAGCTTCCCCGCCTGCCCTATTACGTCGATCAGGCGCTGGAGGCGCTGAAGGATGTCGAGACGCTGATCCTGGTGAGCGCCGACGATCCCGTCTCCTTCTTCGGCTATCCCGGCAAGCCAAGCCGCATGGCGCCGCCCGGGGCGAAGGTCCTGACGCTGGCCGGCAAGGGCGATGACCTGCACGATGCCCTGGCCCGCCTGGCCGATGCCGTGGGCGCGAGGGCCGCCGACGCGCTGCGCGCTTCCGCCCTGCGGACCCCCCTGCCCACCGGCAAACTGACGGTCGAGAACGCCATGCGGTCCGTGGCGGCGCTGCTGCCGGAAGGTGCGGTGATCGTCGATGAATCGGTGTCGAGCGCCCGCTTCACGGCACCGCTCACGATCCATGCCGCGCCGCATGACTGGCTGCAGCTTACCGGCGGAGCGATCGGCCTTGGCCCGCCCATGGCGCTCGGCGCCGCCGTCGCCGCGAAGGACCGCAAGATCGTCAATCTGCAGGCGGATGGCAGCGCCATGTATACGCTGCAGGCCTTGTGGAGCCAGGCGCGCGCCGGGGCCGATGTCCTGACCGTCATCTGGTCGAATGCCGCCTATGCGATCCTCTCCGGCGAGTTGATGGCGGTTGGCGCGTCGAACCCTGGGCGCAAGGCGCTCGACATGCTCTCGCTCGACGATCCGGCGCTCGATTGGGTGAAGCTGGCGGAGGGCATGGGCGTTCCCGCCTTGCGCTGCGATACGGCCGAGGCCTTCACCGCCGCGTTCCAAAGCGGGCTCAAGGAGCGCGGGCCCTTCCTGATCGAAGCCATCGTGCGGTAGCCCATTCCAGCCCCGACAAGGCGGCCATGGCCTGCTCCTTCAAAGCCCCCTCACCTTCCGGGAGTCGAGGCGCAGGATCAGCACGTTGCCGACCCGCTCGACATCGCCCTCCATTCCGACCGGCTTGCAGCTGGCGGTCACAAGACCGCTCCTGCGGCCAGGCTCAGACGGCGGGAAGGCTCCTCCGGCAGTCTTGACGGCCCGATGCTGGCCGCCAGACCGAAGATGATGACAAGCAGCAGCGCCATCGCGGCCCAAATCACCCAGTGCGCCCGCTTGTGGCTGGCCACATTCGCCGCGCCGCCGGCCATCCAGCGGCGCAAAACGACCGGCCAGAGCAGCGCGAGGCCGGGCAGCAGCAGCGGCCGGAACGCATAGGCGCCGCGCGCGGCCGGATACTGTTTGTCCAGGCGGAACAGGAGGAAGGCGATGCCGACAGCCAATCCGGTCAGCAGATAGCCGCCGGCGAGCGCTGCGATGACTTTGGCGGCGAGGATCATGCAGGCTCCTTCCTGGCTTACCCTTCGCGGGAGGATAGACGGTTCCGCCCTTGCGTGGCTAGAGGATGCTCTCCGGAATGGCGGGTCAGGCCGTCTCGCGCCGTCCGGCGGCCTCGGGCGGCTCCGCGGCGCGCGGCGCGTTCACGGCATAGGCCGGGATCGGCTTGTCGCCCTGCTTGTAATTGATCTGACGGACCGGCGCTTGCGGCCGCGGCAGACCGGCGGCGTCGTAGACGGCCTGCGAAATCATGCAATCGGCGCTGACCTCCTTGGTCGCCTCCTCCAGCCGTCCGGCGATCACCACAGTCTCGCCGATCACGGCAAGCGGCTGTCCGGCCTGAGCGGCCTCGGCTTCGCTGCCCCCGCCGCGGGTCGCGATGACGACCGGGCCGGTGTGGATGCCGATGCCAAGCCGAAGGGGAATCGGCAGCGCGCTGGCGAATTGCTCATCGGCCGCCCCCGTTGCCGTCAGCATGTCGGCGGCGCAGCCGAGGGCGGCGAGCGCGCCCGCGCGCGGGTCGCCATCGATCCCGAAGGCCGCCATGATGCCGTCGGTCTGGATGGCTCCGACCTGGCCGCCATGCGCCACGGCGGCGTGGACGTAATCGTCGAGCACGCGGTTGAGCAGCTGGACGGCGTCGGCCGGGAGCTGCGTGCGGGCGAGATAGGAAAAGGCGCGGATATCGCAGACCAGCACCGTGGCCTGGCCGTTGCGCGCCCCGCCCGAATCAAAGCCGAAGCCGGTATCGGCCTGCCGGGCCATGATGACCCTGACCTGGAGCGGCCGGGCCGGCCTGATCTGGCAGGCGAGACGGACATTGCGCGGCGCCTGGATGCGGTCGAGCAGGCGCCGCTCGATCGCCTGCGGCGCCGGCAGCGTGTCGGCCCCGTCCATCACGAGAACGCGGCAGGAGGAGCAGCGCCCGCGCCCGCCGCAGGCGGAGGGATGGGGAATCCTGTTGACGCGGCTGATCTCGAGCAGCGTCGGGCCTATCGGTCCCTTGACCTCGCCATGGCCGAGATAGCGGATAGTCACCATGCGGGAGAGGCGCCGCCTCAACTCGAAGAAACCGATGGCGGCCAGCACGGCGAGGATGAGTCCATAGGCCGCCATTTCGGCCCAGAAGGCGGATGCCCCGACCAGCTCAAGCTGCCGCGCCGTCCAGACCTCGGCGGGCGCGGAGGCTCCGGCCGCCTCCCGCGCGCCGGCTGTGAATCCGGCGATGGCGAGCGCGGGAATCAGGACGGCGAGCGCCGCCAGGATGTACCGGAACCGCGTGAACCATGGGCGGACATGGAAGGCGAAATAAACACCGAGGCAGCCATGGCACCACACGATGAGCAGAAGGGCGATCTGGAACAAGGCATGCTGGGGCCAGAGATGGCGCAGCACATGCACGTAGCTGTCGTCGGTTCCGGCGATTTCGGTCCCCAGCCTGGTGCTGCTGACGTGGCCGGCCAGCATGAGCGGGATCAGAAGGCCGAGCAGGATCTGCAGCGCCTCCCGCCAAGGCATCCGCCACGTCGTCCGGACGAGGACCCGCCGCAGGGCCAGGACGATATGCGCCGCAGCCGCGCCGTAGAGCAGGATAGTGCCGGGCCGGCTGCGCCAGAACCCCGCCCTGAACTCCTGGATCGCTGACATGGCATCAACGCCGAACACGCCAGCCGCATGATTGAGCAGATGGCTCGCAACGAAGGCCATCAGCACCAGGCCCGATCCGAGCTTGAGATTGCGCCCGAGCCATGCGGCGCTCCAGCGCGATGCAGGGGCGTCTCCGGCCTCCTCAGGAACGAAAGCCATTCAATGCCCCTTCAGCGCCGCCTCATAGAGGTCGCTCGTGCGCAGCACCCGTCGGGCGAGCTCCCGGATGAGGCCCATGGAAAGCTGCGGCAATTCCTTCACCAGCTCCAGAAAATCCGTCTTGCCGATCTCCAGGACGACGAGGTCCGTCGCCGCTATGACCGAGGATGTGTAGGGAGTGTCCAGCACGACGCCGATCTCTCCGATGATGGCGCCCGGTCCCAGCCGGGCGAGGACCAGGGCATCGCCCGCCCGTTCGCGGGTCACCTCGACCTCGCCTGAAACGAGGATGAAGAGGCTCAGCGCGTCGGCGCCCTGCCTGATCAGGACGTCGCCCGCGACATAGTGATTGCGCCGGCAGGCGAGCGCCAGAAGCTTCAGCTTCGCGTTGCTGACATCCCCAAACATGGGGAGGCGGCGCAACAGCGCCACATCATCGTTCAACATGCGCGGGCTCCTCCCTTGCTGGCGATGAAGGCGTCAGGCGGCGGCATGCGACGGCTCCTCGTTCGGCGCGGCGGCGCCCCTGGCGGAGCCCGGCGTCCGGTTCTCGATCAGCCGGGGGCCATCGAAGACGAGAACCTGATCATAGCCATCCGCCTCGGCCGCATCGCCCATGACGGCCAGCAAGGTGCGCCCCCGCCGCTCCCGCCGCAACGATTGCATGATCTTGCGGGCGTCGCCGGGCGTCATGACCGACAAGGCGCCGTCCACGATCAGGATATCGGGGCGAAGGACGATCGCCCTCGCGAGCGCCACGGCGGCTCTTTGTGACACAAGGAGCTGGCGTCCGCCGACGCCTACATCAAAGTCGAGACCGAGCCGGTTGACGAGACCGGTGAGGCCGCTGTCACGCAACGTTTCCGCGATCAGTTCGGAAACGCGCGCCTGCGCAGTGCCGATCCCGTAGGCGATGCGGCCGAAAAGGAGATTGTCAACCACCGGCGCCGCTGCGCAGTAGCGCTCCGCATCGTAGAACTCCACCTCGGCGGCATAGCTTTGCGGCAGGTGCGAGCGGAAGCTGTTCCTCGCCCGGACGATCCGGGCTTGCAGCAGCGGCTCCATCAGCCCAAGACGCAGCCGGGTCTCCACATAGCCCAGAGCCAGGTTAAGGAGGACCGAAAGGTCAGCGGGACCAATCTGCGCGACGCCGCCCCGCACGCGCACCGCCTCGACGCTGCGCTTGATCTCGGGCATCATGTCGGCTCTGACGAAGGAGAAGCGTTCGAAGAGGGGATTGCCGACCGGCAGCTCGGAGAAGACCTCCATTGCGCTTTCAGCGGTATGGAGTCCGAGGTCAGCCAGCGGGAGGACCAGGGCCTCCGCTTCAAGGATCGAGCGGAGATAAGCATCCGAACCGAGCGCGTCGTCGGCGAGCTTCGGACCCTGCCGGACGCCAAACAGCAGGTTCTCCGCGATGGACGCATTGCTGTTGTAGGCCAACGCGTCGAACGGCTCGATCAGGCGTTCGAGCTTCAACTCCGCCACGCGCCGCCGGATCCGCCGCCGCGCCTCAAGAAACCGGTCCGCGGCATCCGGCTCCCGTTCGGGATCGATCCGGCCCTGAAGCCCCATGCGATAGACTTCTTCGGCCATTCCGGTCACGAATAGAGCTGCCATGACCCGATCATCGACCGGCGCGGCGGTTTCCATCGGGGCGCCCGCATCGATCCAGCCGATCGAATAGGGTGCAAGCGGGTTGCCGCTCTTGAGCGCCTCGCGCTGGCGCTGGCGCTCGCGAGGGTCAACGGGCGGCGGCGTTTCGGGCGGCTCCGTCCGCACGAGGCCGATGGCGACATTGTCCCGGATTGAACCGTGAAAAAGCAATGCTTCCGGGCCGGCGTAAGAAATGACGGTCCGCGCCGTCGCGTTCTCCATCGAAGCCAGATCCATCCCGCCGATCCGCACCGTTCCATTGTAGGTCGTGATCTGGCGGCCGATGATGCGCGCGAGCATGTCCTGCGCCAATCCTCCCGCACCGGCGAGCGCGACCTGGGCGGGACGGTGGATCGTCAGGCTCAACGGCTCGATCAGGGCTTGCCCCAGCCTGTCCTTCAGGCGCACGCCTTCGAGCACGATCGGCGCGTCGCCGGGCGGCGGTTTGGTCGGGTGTTCATCTTCCGGCGGCTTCAGCGATTCCGGCGGAAACTGGCTGACGATCTGCTCGTATTTCACGATCACATCGGCGCGATCCTGATCCCAGTCGATCAGCTCCTTGATCGGAGGCGGCAGATCCCGATAGGCGGCGATCGCCGCGACGAGCTGGCCGATGTCGAGCTGTCCCTTGATCGCGAGATAGCCGCCGATCGCATAAAAGAAGAACGGCGTGATCTGGGCCAGCAGATTGTTCAGGTACTTGATGGCGAACTTGCGCTTGAACAGGCGGACGCGGACATCGAGAAGGATGCCGAGGCGGTCGCCGATATCCGATTTCGTATAGGGTCCGGCGGCGTGGTTCTGGATGGCGGGGGCGATCTCCACCAATTCCCCGATCCGGCCCGAAAGCCTGCGGGATTCGATCTGCCTCAGGCGGCTGAGACGCAGCAACTCCCTGCGAAGCTCGGGAATGATGAAGGCCTGGATCAGGACGATGGCCAGCGCCACCATGCCAAGCCACATGTTCTGCAGCGTGATGAAGGCCAGGGCGGTGAGCGCTTGCATGCCGAGGAACATCGGTTGAATGAAGGCATCGCCGATAAAGCCGCCGATCGGTTCGGATTCGTTATTGATGATGCTCGCGGCTTCGGCGGGCTTCATGGCCCGGACGTCCTCCGGCTTGAGGCGCAGCATCAGCCCGTAGAGATCGAAACGGAAGCGGCGCAGCATGCGCTCGCCCAGAACCCCCTTCTGCGTGTTGATCAATTGCTTGAAGGCGCCATTGATGATGACGAGCGCCAGAAAAAGGAAGCTGAGCCCGAAGAGATAGGCGATGCGTCCGGCCTCGAAGCCCTCGAAAGCCGCGAGCGTGCCGCCGCCGAGCCATCCCGGCAGGGAAAGCGTCCAGGCGAACAGGGGCGCGGTCTGTTGGCCGTCGGCGAAGGCCCGGCCCTGGATGGCCTCGTTGATGATCCGTTTCGGGATATCGAAGGAGGCGAAATAGAACGGCAGCGAGGCCAGAATGATCGCCAGCACGATCAGCTGATCGCGCCTGCTGTGCATCCAGATATATCGAAAGAGGCTCGGCTCCATCCGCTATCCGATCGCCCGGGAGCCGGGGCGGCGCCGTCACGAACTGACGTCCTGCTCGCCCGCTGCCGAAATGACCCGCTGGTTTCTATCCCAACTTCGGCGGCCATGCTACCAGCCGCCGATGCTTGCCGGGTTGAGGATCGCCTGTTACGCCCCCTTGAAGGAGCCCGGTCATCCCACGCCTTCGGGAGACAGGCTGATGGCGCGCCAGCTGATGGGGTTGCTGGAGGGTCTATGCCAGGAGGTTCGCCTCGTCTCCACGCTCAGAACCCATGTTTCCGCGCCTGACCCCGTCCGCTTGGCCGCATTGCGCGACGCTTCGGCGGCGGAGGCGGACCGAATCCTCGCCGAAGCCGTCTCCGGCGCCTTCCGTCCCGATCTCTGGTTCACCTATCATCCCTATCACAAGTCGCCCGACTGGATCGGTCCCTCCGTCTCCGCGAGGCTGGGAATCCCCTATGTGGCCGCCGAAGCCTCCTATGCCGCCGCGCGCGGCTGCGATGCCTGGGCGGATTGGCTGGAAGCCTCCATGCCGGCATTGCGGCGGGCCGCAGCGATCTTCTGCTTCAGCGAAAGGGACCGGAGAGGGCTGGAGAAAGCGCCGGGAGTCTGTGCGAAACTTTATGATCTCAAGCCGTTTCTGGCCGCGCCCGCAGCGCCAACCGGCGAGCGCGCGCGGCGGCCCGAGGGCGGCCCGGTCAGGCTGCTGGCGACCGCCATGATGCGGCCGGACAACAAGCGCCAGAGCTACCTGCTCCTGGCGCAATCGCTCCAGCACCTCGTTGATCTCGACTGGACCCTGACGATCGCTGGCGACGGCCCGGCGCGGAGCGATGTCGAGGCGGCTTTCGCGCGCTTCCCGGCAGGGCGCGTGCATTTCACAGGACTCACGGACCGCAGCGCCATCGCGGTGCTGATGCGGGAGGCGGATATCCTCGCCTGGCCCGGATGCCGCGAGGCCTATGGCATGGTCTATCTGGAGGCTGCGGCCGCTGGACTTCCCGCCGCCGCCATCGGCAATGCCGGCGTGCCGGAAGTGGTGAAGGACGGCGTGACCGGGCTTCTGGCTGCTCCCGCCGCGAAGGATGGCGAGGCCGCGGTACCTTATGCCGCCCTGCTGCGGCGGCTGATCCTCGATCCCGCGGCCCGGCGCAGGCTCGGCGCAGCGGCGGCCCGTTTCGCCGCGACCGAGCGGACCCGGGAGGGCGCCGAAGCCATCCTCGCCGCCGGGCTGCGGCACGCCATGGCGGCCGGGCGGGATCTGCGGGCATGAGCCGTGCGGGTCCAAGCGGTGCTGCGCCCGCCGACGTCTGGCAGGCCGTCACTGACGAACTCACGCATTGGCGCGCGGCTGGCCGGCAGGCGCGGCTCTGGCTGCGCGACGATGATGCGGTCGCTCCGACGCCAGCGCTCGACAGGCTGCTGGCGCTTTGCCGTGACCGGGACGCGCCCGTCCTCCTCGCCGTCATACCCCTCGTCGCCGAAGCCGCGCTGGCCGAACGGCTGGCCGGCGAGCCGCTCGTCCATCCCGCTGCCCACGGCATCCGTCATGAGAACCATGCTCCCGCCGGCCGAAAGGCGGAGGAGACGCCGCCGGAGCGCGGTGAAGGCCCCATCCTCGAAGCCCTGCAGGAGGCAAGGGCGCGGATGACCGTCCTTTTCGGTCTGGAGGCCGCCGGCCGCTACGTGCCGCCGTGGAACCGGCTGCCGCCCGGGATGGCGCGCTGGCTGCCCGCAGCGGGGTTCCGCTGGATTTCGGCTTTCGGCCCGGAAAATCCGCTTGCGGGGCCCCGGCTGCGGCAGGTCAATGCGCATGTCGATCTGATCGACTGGCGGCAGGGCCGCTGCGGGCGGACCGAAGCCTGGACCGCAGCGGCCTTGGCCGCAGCCCTGCAGGAGGCCCGGAGCGAAGATTTCAGGCCGGTCGGCATTCTCAGCCACCACCTCGCTCATGATGCGCAGGCGTGGCGGACGCTCGAAGCCTTGATGGCGTTCTCAGGGACCGCAGGCGCGGCCTGGACCGCGCCGCCATCCTGATCCGCCGGCTTCTCCCGCTCAAGCAAGCCGTTGCGCGGCCAGTTCGCGCTCGCCGCGACAGGCTCCGGATTGGCGCCGTCAACGGAGCATGATGCTCCGGCGCGGCGCCTCGGCGGATGGCGAATTCAGCTGCTCGGCCTGCGTCTCGCGGCACCCCTGCCCACAGGGGCGGTCCGCGCCGGCTGAACGGCCGGGGCGACGATCGCATCGCCCATATGCTCGCGCAAGGCTGCCTGAGCCCGCTGCGCGACATTCACGGTGCGGCCGATGACGGTGTAGTCCAGCCGCCCAGCGAAACCGATGCCGCCTTCACGCCAGGCACGGCTGTCGCCGAGCGCGCGCAGGCCAGTGGCGGCATCGACGACGAAAGCAATCTTCCGGCCAGGCCACGCAACCGTCACCTCGAGACAGGAGGTGTTGCCGCCATAGACCACCGTCTCCCGGCCCGGCGCCGCGATCGAGCCGCGCGTACCCCAGAAGGCCGCCGAAACGCCTTCAGCCAGCTTGCCCCTTGACTGGTCATCCGTCATCGGAACATCCGCCCTGGATCATATGCGCCCCGCATCTCCAGACTGGCCCGGCGCCGGAACCGGCCTGTTGCCGCGCTGGAGGGGTTACCAGTTTTTCAGCCTGCGTCAGTGTCAAATCGCACATCTTGGAAAAGGGCGTTGCCCCCCGCGCTCCCTGATGCCTTACGGGCGCAGCCGGACGCCCTTTCATAATCGCTCCATAAATGATGACAAACCCCGCCTTGAGTTCGCAAGCCAAGGCCCTATCAAGGCCGTGGGAACGTGCTAACCTGAAGATCAATGCTTGGAAGGCGGATGGCTGAGGCAAACGTCGAAAATCTCCTTGAAATTCAGGACTTGTCGATCAGCTTCCGCATGCTTGAGGCAAGCAACGAGGTCGTCAAGGGCGTGAGCCTGCGCATTCCGCCGGGCAAGACGGTCGCCCTTGTGGGCGAGTCAGGCTCCGGCAAATCGGTCATCAGCCAGGCCATCATGGGGCTCTTGCCGCGCAACGGCGCCATCACCGGCGGGCGCATCACCTTCCGCGATCCGCGCGATCCGGCCCTGCCGATCGAGATCGCCTCCTTCGACCGGAATGGCCCGGAGATGCAGAAGCTGCGCGGCGGGCGCATCGGCATGATCTTCCAGGAGCCGATGTCGTCGCTCTCGCCCGTGCACCGGATCGGCGACCAGATCGGCGAAGCGCTGCAATTGCACAAGCCCGTCCCCAAGGCCGAGGTGCGCCAGGCGGTGATCGGGATGCTCGGCAAGGTCGGCTTCCGCGAACCGGAACGCGCCATCGACCAATATTCCTTCGAACTCTCGGGCGGGCTCAGGCAGCGCGCCATGCTGGCCATGGCCCTGATCTGCCGTCCCGCGCTCCTCATTGCCGATGAACCGACCACCGCGCTTGACGTCACGGTGCAGGCGCAGGTGCTGAAACTGATGAAGGACCTGCAGCAGGACCTCGGGATGGCGATCCTGATGATCACCCATGATCTCGGCGTGGTCGCCAATATGGCTGACGAGGTGGTGGTGATCTATCACGGCGAGGTCATGGAATCGGGCCCCGCTTCCGATATCTTCCGCCGGCCGCGCCATCCCTATCTGAAGGCCCTCCTGAAAGCGCTGCCGCATTTCGACATGAAGGAGGGCGAACGGCTGGTTCCGCTGCGCGCCATCAAGGCCGGCCCGATCACACCCGCCGAACCCAAGCCCGCCGCGCCGGCGCATCAGAGCGATGCGCCCCTGCTCGACGTCAGGCGACTCTCGAAGACCTATCAGCTGCGCTTCGGAAGCTGGTTCAGCGGCAGCGGCGGCCGCGCACTCAAGGCGGTCGACGACGTTTCCTTCACGATCGGGCGGGGCGAATGCCTGGGCCTCGTCGGCGAGAGCGGCTGCGGCAAGACGACCGTCAGCAAGGTTATCATGCGCGCCATCACCGCGACGGCGGGAAGCGTCACCTTCCGCAAGGATGGCGAGGAGATCGACGTGCTGGCGCTTTCCGGCAAGGCTTTGCGCGATTTCCGGCCGCGCATGCAGATGGTGTTCCAGGATCCGGCCAGCTCGCTGTCGCCGCGCATGACCGTGCGGGACATCCTGCGCGAACCGCTCGACATCCACGATGTCGGAACGGGCGCCGACCGCGACCGGCGCCTCAGCGAACTCATGCAGGCGGTCGGCCTCGACCCCCGCTTCATGAGCCGCTATCCGCACAGCTTCTCCGGCGGACAGCGCCAGCGGATCGGCATCGCAAGGGCGCTCGCGCTCTCGCCGGACCTGCTTGTCTGCGACGAGCCGGTCTCGGCGCTCGATGTCTCGGTGCAGGCGCAGGTCCTTAACTTGCTGAAGGATCTCGCCCGCGAGCTCGGCCTGACCTATCTCTTCATCTCGCATAATCTGGCGGTCGTGAACTACATGGCCGACCGCATCGCCGTGATGGCGAATGGCCGGATCGTCGAGATCGCGCCGCGTCATCTCCTCTTCACGCGTCCGGTACATGCCTATACGAAGGCGCTGCTGAAGGCCGTGCCCTATGCCGATCTCGACCGGCCTCTCGATTTCGACAGCCTGTCGCTGAAGGGCGCCTCAGACATGAGCCAATGGCCGAAGGCCTTCCAGGCCCATGGCGCAGGCGACGCCCTGCAGGCGATCGATCTCGGCCAGGGCCACCAGGTGCTCGCGCATCGCGATGCGGATATGAAGGAGCTGATGGCGTGAGAGGGTTTCGGGCAGCATGGGCTCTGGCGCTCGCCGTCGCAGCGGGGCTCGGCTCGCTGCCGGCCCTGGCGCAGGTCGAGCCGCCGATTCTCGCCGAGAGGGTGAAGCGGGGCGAATTGCCCCCGATGGCGGAGCGCCTGCCTCTGACGCCGCGGGTGACCAACCTCGCCGGGATGGGCCGCGAACCGGGCATCCCCGGCGGGGAGATCCGCCTGCTGATGGCGGACCAGCGCGATCTCAGGATAATGAGCGTCTACGGCTATTCGAGGCTGATGGTGTTCAACCTGAAGCAGGAGCTGGAGCCCGATATTCTCGAGGATATCCAGATCGAGGACGGCCGCCGGTTCACCCTCGTGCTGCGGGAAGGCCATCGCTGGTCCGACGGAGCGCCTTTCACAAGCGAAGACTTCCGTTACTGGTGGGAAGATGTGGCGAACAATCCCCGGCTTTCACCTGGCGGCCCGCCGCTGGCGATGCTGTCGGGCGGGCAGCCGCCGGTGTTCGAGGTTCTCGACAATCGCCGCGTCCGCTACAGCTGGAGCCAGCCGCATCCCTCCTTCCTGCCCGCCGTGGCGGGAGCCCAGCCGACCTATATCTTCCTTCCCGCGCATTACATGCGCCGGTTCCACGAACGCTATGTCGAAGGCGCGGAGCTGCAGGCCAATGTGAGAGCGAACCGGCTCAAGGACTGGACGGCCCTGCACGAGCAGAAGGCCCGCCTCTACCGGAACGAGAATCCGGAGCTGCCGACCCTGGAGCCCTGGCGGAATGTCACCCAGCCCCCGGCCGAACGTTTCGTCTTCGAGCGCAATCCGTTTTTCCACCGCGTCGACGAGAACGGCCAGCAATTGCCCTATCTCGACCGGATCGTCATCAATACGGCCACGGGATCGCTCATTCCGACAAAAGTCGGCGCGGGCGACACTGATCTCCAGGCGCGCTATCTGACCTTCGACAATTACACCTTTCTGAAAACAGCCAGCAAGAACAAGGACTTCACGGTCCGCCTCTGGCGCAGTGCCGAAGGTTCCCGGCTGGCGATCTATCCCAATCTCAACGCCGCCGATCCGGTCTGGCGGTCGCTGATGCGGGACGTCAGGGTCCGGCGCGCGCTTTCGATCGGCATCAACCGGCGCGATATCAACAACGTCATCTTCTATGGCCTGGCGAAGGAATCCGCGAATACCGTGATCAGCGCATCGCCGCTTTTCGAGGCTTATTACCGAGATGCCTGGACGCAGTTTGATCCGAAGCTCGCCAACCGCCTGCTGGATGAGGCCGGCCTGAACCGCCGCGACTGGGACGGCACGAGGCTGCTGCCGGATGGACGGCGGGCCGAGGTGACGATGGACGGAGCCGGGGAATCAACCGAGGAGACCGACAGCGTCGAGCTGATCATCGACAATTTCAGGGATCTGGGAATCAGGGTCTTCTACCGCTCCGCACAGCGCGATCTCTTCCGTCGCCGGGTGCTGATTGGCGAGACGGTTCTGGCGATCTGGCACGGCCTCGACAATGGCATTGCTAGTGCGGACATGGAGCCGGACGCCCTCGCGCCGACGCTGCGCAGCCAGTACCAATGGCCGCGCTTCGGCCAGTATGTCGAAACCATGGGGCGGGCCGGTGACCCGATCGACATGCCCGAAGTGAAAGAGCTTTCCGAGCTTCTGCAATCGTGGCAGACATCCGCCACGCGCGACGAAAGGGAGCGGATCTGGCGGCGCATGCTGCGGATCCACGCCGACAACGTCTTCACCATCGGCATCGTCAACAGCACGCTCCAGCCCATCGTGGTCTCGCGCCGTCTGCGCAACGTACCCGACGAGGGCTGGTACAGCTTCGAGCCCGGCGCGCTGCTCGGCGTCTACCGGCCGGATACGTTCTGGCTCGCGCCGCCCGGCCGGAAGAGCTGAGCGATGCTGTTCAGCTACATCGCCCGGCGGATTCTGCTGATGATCCCGACGCTGCTGATCACCAGCGCGCTCATCTTCACGGTGATGGAGTTGCCCCCCGGCGATTTCTTCGAGACCTATCAGGCCGAGATGCAGGCGCAGGGCGAACGGGCGGATATGAGCCGCGTCGAGTTTCTGAAGAAGGAGTACCATTTCGACAAGCCGCCCTGGCAGCGCTACTTCTACTGGCTCTGGGATTTCGTCAGGGGCGATTTCGGCTATTCCTTCGAATACCAGCTGCCGGTGCGTGACGTCATCGGCGACCGGCTGTTGCTGACGGTCGTGCTTTCCTTTCTGACGATCATCTTCACCTGGGCGATCGCCTTCCCGATCGGCATCTATTCCGCGACCCACCAGTACAGCTGGGGCGACTACGGGCTGACGCTGTTCGGCCTTCTCGGCATTGCGATCCCGCATTTCCTGCTGGCCCTGATCGTTATGTATTTCGCCAATATCTGGTTCGGCCTGTCGATCGGAGGGCTGATGGCCCCTGAATATCTCAACCAGCCGATGAGCTGGGAGAAAATGGGGTCGATCCTGAAGCATATCTGGCTGCCGGTCGTGCTGATCGGGGTGACGGGCACCGCCGGCATGATCCGCGCCGTCAGGGCCAATCTGCTCGACGAACTGGAGAAGCAATATGTGACGACCGCGCGCGCCAAGGGCATGCCGCCGGGCCGGGCGCTGATGAAATATCCGTTCCGCATGTCGCTCAACTTTTTCGTGTCCGACATCGGCAGCATCCTGCCGGCGGTCATCTCCGGCGCCGAGATTGTGGCGATCGTGCTGTCGCTGCCGACGACGGGGCCGCTGCTGATCCGCGCGCTGCAGGCGCAGGACATGTATCTGGCCGGCTCATTCCTGATGTTTCTGGCGATCCTCACCGTGATCGGCGTGCTGATCTCGGATCTGGCGCTCGCCATCCTCGATCCGCGCGTGCGCCTGCAGGGAGGCGCATCGAAGTGAACCCGCTGCCCAAAGCCGATCAGCCGCTGCCGCATTTCGTTTCGGCCGCGCCTTTCGACGCCCATTCCGTGATGCGGCTGACGCCGGAGCAGGAAAAGGCGGCGCTGGCCTCGCAATGGCAATTGATGTGGCTGAAGTTCAAGCGCCACAAGCTCGCGCTCTGGTCGGGCTGGTTCCTGATCGCCGTTTATTTCGTCGCCATGTTCTGCGAGATTTTCGCCCCCTATGGCAGCCAGACGCGCAATACCGATTTCGTGCGCGCGCCGCCGCAGGCGGTCCATCTCTTCCATGAGGGAAGCTTCGTCGGACCCTTCGTCTATGGCTACCGGCAGAAGCTGGATGTCGATACGCTGCGCCGCAATTACGAGATCGATACGGCGCAGGTTCATCGCATCCGCTTCTTCTGCCACGGGGAGCCCTACAAATTCTGGGGTCTGTTTGAGGCAAGCTGGCGGCTGATCTGCCCCGCCGAAGATGGCGTGCTCTTTCTGATGGGAACCGACAGGGTGGGGCGCGATATCTTCTCGCGCATCCTCTATGGGGCCAGGATCTCGCTCACCATCGGCATCCTCGGCGTCTCCGTAAGCTTCATCCTCGGCGTCGTGATCGGCGGGTTGGCGGGCTATTACGGCGGCCTGTTCGACACGGTGACGCAGCGCATCATCGAGGTGGTGCAATCGCTGCCGCATATCCCGCTATGGATGGCGCTGGCCTCGATCATGCCGGCCTCATGGAGCCCGCTTCTCGTCTATCTGGGGATAACCGTGATCCTCGGCCTGATGGACTGGACGGGGCTCGCACGCGCCGTCCGCTCAAAGCTTCTCTCGCTGCGCGAGGAGGATTACGTGATGGCGGCTCAGCTGATGGGCGCGAAGACGCCGCGCATCGTCGGCCGGCACCTGATCCCCGGATTTATGAGCCACCTCATCGCCAAGGCGACCATCGCCATCCCCGGCATGATCCTCGGCGAAACGGCGCTCTCGTTCCTGGGGCTCGGGCTGCGCCCGCCCATCACCTCCTGGGGCGTGATGCTCAACGAGGCGCAGAACATCAATGTCGTGGCGCTCTATCCCTGGCTGATGTTGCCCGCCGTGCCGGTCATCCTGATCATCATTGCCTTCAACTTCCTGGGCGATGGCTTGCGCGACGCCGCCGACCCGTACCGGTGAGGCCTGTTATCCACGCGCAAGGACGCTTGGGTGGGGGAGCAGCGCTGTGAATCCGGGCTAACATCCGGGCTCCATCCCTCCCCTTGACGGGGAGGGTCGGCGGCGAAAGCCGCCGGGGAGGGGTGATCATGGGGGTGACAATGAGAAAAGCCCCCCACCCGGCCTCGCTGCGCTCGGCCACCCGCCCCGCAAGGGGGCGGGATTGGCGCTCGTGGAGGCATCGTTAACCCGGATTCATAGCCGTGGGGAGGGGGAGCAACCCCTTGCCGCCCTCGCCACCCGCCTCCATAAGGCTCTTCCCCAAGGACCATAGAACCGGACCATACCTTGCCTGATTCCGCAAGCAATCCACGCCCGTCGAAAGCGGCCGCCGATTTCGACAATGAGGCGGTGTTCGATCTCCTGCGAGGCGTGGCCTTTCTCACCGGATCGGACCTGGTGGCCGATCTCGCCCGGACGGTGGCCGATGCCCCGCGCGCCGATCTCGCCATCGCCTTCAATCACAAGCAGATCGCCTCGAAGGTCTGGCTGCGGGACACGCTCGCCGAGGCGGCTGCAGCGCCGCTGGGCCGCGTTCTCGTTTGCGGCGGGTGGTACGGAATCCTGTCGGCGCTGCTGCTGGATGATGCGCGCCTCGGCGTTACCCATGCCGCATCGCTCGATCTCGACGCCGGATGCGCGCCGGTCGCGCTGGCGCTGAACCGACGCTACGTCGAGGCCGGCCGCTTCAGCGCCATCACGGAGGACATGTACGCCTACAATCATCGCGCCGCGCTCCCGTTCGACTGGATCATCAACACGAGCTGCGAGCATATCGGCGATCTGCGCGGCTGGCTCGACCGGCTTTCCCCCGCCCAATCCGTCGTTCTGCAGAGCAACGATTACCGGCGCGAGCCCGACCATATCGCCTGCGTCGATGACCTTGAGGCCTTCAAACGGCAGGCGGGGCTTTCCGCCGTCCATTGGCAGGGAGAGCTGAAGCAGAGGAACTATACGCGCTTCATGCTGATCGGCAGGAGCTAGAGCAGGCACCGTCAGGGTTCGTCGATCGGGGGCGCATCAGCGCCCGTCACGCAGCGCGGTCCTTCCGGTAGAGGAACACGCTCTTGCTCGTCGGCTCCCCCCTGCTCGCCGGCGGAACATGGGCGGCCGCAAGCTCCTGCGGCGTGAAATGCTCCGCCTGCCGCACGAGGCAATCCTGGCCGAGCACCTCCGCGGCCATGGCCGGGAAATCCCTTCGTCCGAACACGCGCATATGCTCGCCCTGAAGGGCGCGCATCGCCCGCTCCTCGTCATTGACGGCGGGATCGATGCCTTCGCGGCTGGCCTCACCCTTGATGGGCACGCTGAACAGCATCGCGCCGCCCGGCTTCAAAAGGCGCGCGAGCCCGCGCAGAACACCCTCCGCCGCGCAGGGCAGATGCTCGAGCACATGGCTGTGCATGATGAGATCGAAGCTGCCAGGCTCCAGGCTGCCGAGATCGCGGCAGAGATCGAAAGCCCTGACCGCGACCTCCGGGTGGCGGTAATGCTCCGGATATTTATCAAAGGCGCGATAGATGATTTCGGGCCGGGCCGCGAAATGATCCATGAAGAAGCGCTCCGGCGCGAAATGAGCCACGGCTGCGCCGGGCATCAGCGGAACGAACTTCCGGAACACCAGCCATTGATAGCGGCTCCGCTCCAGCGAGCCGCAGCTTGCGCAGCGGGCCGCCATGCGGCCGTTGAAGGCCCGGAAGGCGCCTCCGCCGCAGATCGGGCAAGCCCTCTCGATCATCGGAGAAGCTCCGGCCGCGCCAGCAGGATGTCAGCGGTGCGGGCCGCTCCTTCGAGGACCGCGCCCGCCCGGCGCGGCAGCTCCAGCGCACGCCTGATGGCCTCCGCCAGCGCAGCGGGCGTCAGGGCCTCCTCGCGCAGCACAATGGCGCGCCCATGTTCGGCGAAGGCCTTCGCGCGCCGCAATTGCTCGGTTTCGCCTTTTCCCTCGAACGGCACGAGGACCGCCGGACAGCCGGTGACCATCAGGTCGGCGGCGGTGTTGTAGCCGGCCTGACAGATGGCGAGGCGGGCTCCCGACAGCCGCTCCGGCATGGCGCCGACGAAACTTGCGACAGCGGCGCCAGGCGCCAGACGCGCCAGTGTTTCGGCGAGCCCCGCCGGCGCATTCGGCCCGGTGAGCAGCAGCGCCCTGTGGCGGCTGAGGTCCGTTGCCGCCAGAGCCGTCGCCGCCGCCGTCAGCAGGCGGCCGCCCACCGCCCCTCCCCCGGCGCTGACGATGATGTCATGCGCCGCGATCAGCTGGCCCGGCGGCGGCGGCCCGACCAATCCCGTATAGGCGACCGGGCAGGGTATCTCACCGGCGAGCGCAAAAGTGTCGGCGAGGCTGACGAAGGCGGGATCGCCATGCACCAGCACGAGATCGAACCATCTGCGCAGCGCCTCGATCGTTTCCCGCTGACGCCCGGGCCTGCGGCTTTCCTGCAGGATGTCGCGGATGGAGGCCGCGACCAGCCGCACGCCGGCGGGCTTTGCCGCCTCAAGGAGCGGCGCGAGTTCGAAGCGCATCTGCCGCCGCCCGAAAGGATAGGCCTCGATCAGCAGGATATCCGGACAGAGCTCCGCCTGCATCGCCAGCAAGGCGTCGCGGCGGGCGGCCTGGCGCTCCGGTCCGAAGGGGCTGCCATCCGCCGCAAGGAGGACGCCCATGGCGGCGGGATCGACCCTGACCGGATCGAGCGCGGTGACCGATGCCGCGCCCCAGGACACGCCGGCGACCGCTTCCCCGCCCTGCGCCACCGCGACCGTGCAGCCCCGGGCCGCCAGCGCCGCCGCGATCCGGGCGCTGCGCATCAGATGGCCGAGGCCCAGCAAATGCTGGACATAGAGGAGAACCTTCACGCCGCACCCGTCATTCGGCCGCGCGCCGGACGGATTCATCGATGGGCGAACCCTGCATGAAGAGCGCGAACAGGGCCCTCACCGTATCCTCATGATCGAAGGCGCTGCGCACGCGCTGCATGGCGCTGCGGCCGAGACGGAACCGCAGCAGCGGCTCGCGGATCAGCCGTTCGAGCTCCCTGGCCAGGGCGTCGCCGTCATCCGGCCCGATCATCAGCCCGTTGACGCCGGCCTCGATCAGTTCAGGCACGCCCGAGACATTGGTGGAGAGCAGGGCCAGCCCCTGGCTCGCCGCTTCGGCGAGAACATTGGGCAGGCCGTCCCGGTCGCCGTCGCCGGCGATGCGGCAGGGCAGGACGAAGACATCCGCCTGCCGGTAGAGCGCCAGCACCTCCGCCTGGTCGAGCGCGCCGCGGAAGCTGCAGCGCCCGGCGATGCCCAGCGCGCGCGCCTGCTCCTTGAGCTTCCCGGCGAGCGCGCCGCCGCCCGCATGGACCCATTCCCAGGCAAGCCCGGCCGGCAGGCGCGCCAGCGCCGCGATCAGCGTATCGAGCCCCTTCTTCTCGACCGCGCGGCAGATGGTGAGGATGCGCACTGGCTGGGCGGCGTCGGCGCCGTCACGGGCCGGCCTGGGCGTCAGCAAGGCCGGAAAACGCGCCAGATCAAGCCCGTGGTAGACGAGATGGACGGGCCGCGCGGCCGGGGCAAGCGCGTTCAGCCTCTCTAGCCCCGCCTGCGTGCAGGTCACCGCCCATTCGGCCCCTTCGAGCTTCTCCGCAAGATCCCAGTCCGCCGTCGTCCAGATATCCTTGGCATGGGCGGAGACGGACCAGGGCTTGCCGGTGATCGCGGCCGCATAGCGGACGACGCTGGCCGGCGTATGGATGAAATGCGCGTGGAGACCCGCAATGCCGTCGGGCATTTCGGCGGCGAGAACGGCCGCCTGCCCCATGCGGCGGATGCGGTTGCGGGAGAAATCACGCCGCAGATCATGGCGGAACTGGCGAAAGGCCAGCCGGAAGCCCGGCCGCCGCGAGGCCCGCCACAGGGCGCGCAGCACCCGGCCCGGCTCGTCATGAAGATATTCGGGCAGATAGGCGACCGGAGCTCTGATCTCCCGATGGATGGGATGGACCTTGCCGTCGGTCGGATGGCGCATCGCGACAATGCGGATAGCGAGCCCGAGCTTCTCTAGGGCGCGGATTTCCTGCGCGATGAACGTCTCGGAAAGGCGCGGATAGCCTTTCAGAACGAAGACGAACGTCCGCGCGGGAGGCATCACTCGGCTGCGGGAGGCAGGAACACTTCCCGCCGGTTGCCGTCGGCGAAATAGCCCCGGACCAGCTCGCGGATGCAATCGAGGCCATTCAGCATCGCTTCGGCGCCGGCCTCCTTCGGCGTGCGCCGGACCGCGAGTTTCGCGAGGCTTGCGGACATGCGGGCGGGATCCTCGGCGTCGCCGGGCAGGATGATATCCACGAGGCCGAGCTCCGCCGCGCGGGCCGCCCGGATCAGCTGCTCGCGCCGCGGCTGCATGCGGGGGATCAGCAGGGCGCGTTTGTCGAGTGAAAGGATCTCGCAGAAGGTGTTGTATCCCGCCATGCTGACCACGGCCCTCGCCTTCTGGATCAGCACCTCATGCCGGTTGTGGAAATCGATGATGCGGACGTTCTTCATCCCTTCCGCCCGCAGCCGGATGTCCTCCCGGTCCTCCTTCGGCATGAAGGGGCCGAGAACCAGCAGCATATTCTGCTTTAGGGCGGCGGCGCGCTGCGCCGCCAGCACCGAGCGCATCATCTGCGCGCCGTCGCCGCCGCCACCGGCGGTGACGAGGATGTAATCGTCGTGGAAATCGAGCACTTCGTCCGGGAAGGCGGTGGGCTCTTCCCGCCCGAGGAAGCCCGTGTATTTCAGGCGCCGCTCCAGCACGGCGGGCGCGCCGGTTCCCGCCAGCGGATTGTGGAAGGCCTTGGGCCCATAGACCCAGATATCGTCATAGAATGCCTGCATATGCCGCATGACATCCCGCTTCTTCCATTCCTGGACGAGCACGTCCGGATCGTCCATCACCTCGCGCAGGCCGAGCACCAGCCGGCAGTTCCTGTGCTGCAGGAAGCGCAGGGTCGGCAGCAGCTCGCCCTTCAGGCCGATCGGCTCCTTGTCGACGATCAGCATGTCGGGATCGAAAGCCTTCGCCGTGCTGCGGATGATCTCCTGGCGCCAGCGGAGCGTCTCGCGGATATCGATGTGCTCGCTGATGGAGGTGTATTCGCCGTTGTAGAGCTTGATGACGCCCGGAATCTTGACGAAATCCACCCGCGCCTTGAAATCGAAGGCACCGGCGATCTGCGATCCCGAAATGATCAGGATGTGGACGCCCTTGAAATTTTGCGCCAGCGAATGCGCGACGGTGCGGCACCGGCGCAGATGCCCCAGCCCGAATGTATCGTGGCTATACATCAGCACGCGGACTTCGTTCAGACGCGAAGGGTTGCACCGTCCGGCGCTCCTCAAAGAGGAGAGCGCAACCGGCTTCGGACTCGCGCCATTGGGCCGTTTTTCAGACATCAAGGCTCCGTAGCGTCGCCGTCAGAACTAAGGTCACTTAACCACAAACTCCATCCGTGGAATCCCCAAGCATCCCGGCGATCTGGCGGACATCGCCCCGGAGATAAATTTCACGCTTCCCGCATGGGTAGCCAAGGACCCGTCCGCCGACAAGACGAAAGGACGATCTTAGCCGAAAGGACTGCCCCGGCAAGGCCAGAGCTTGCGGGGCAGGGCCGGCAGCTTGAGCGGAAGGAGCCGCCGCTCGCGGCGCGGCTGCTCCTCCAAGGGCATGCCAAGCCTGACAAACTGCCCTTTTCGGTAGCGAAAGACCGCTTGCCGCGCCGGCGCCCGCAGCATCATGTTGCTGCGAAAAGATGGGCTTTCGTGATCCGCAATCCCACCCGCTCTCCCCGGGCCGGAGCCACGCCGCCGCCGATATCGACATCGAGGCGCTTCGCCAGCCCGCGGACCGCGATCTCGGCCCGCCGGATCGCGCCGTGCCGTCGCACCAGTTCGACGACGCCGCCCAATAGCGCAGCGTCAGGGCGGTCCAGCTTCAGGTGCTGCGGGCGGACATAGAGATCGGCGCGGCCGCTGAGGTTGGTCTGGCTGGCGGCATAGACCGGCCGGTCCTCGATCCAGGCCTGGCCGCCGCGCACCTCGACCGGCAGGCGGTTCGTCTCGCCGAGGAAACCGCAGACGAAAGGCGTGGCCGGGTGATCGTAAACGGCGTCGGGCGTGCCGACCTGTTCGAGCTGTCCCTGGTTCAGGATCGCGACGCGGTCGGCGAGCTCCAGAGCTTCGTCCTGATCGTGTGTCACGAAGACGGTGGTGTGGCCAGTGCGCTTGTGGAGTTCGCGCAGCCAGGCGCGCAGGTCCTTCCGAACCTTGGCGTCAAGCGCCCCGAAGGGCTCGTCGAGCAGCAGCACGCGCGGCTCGATGGCGAGCGCGCGGGCAAGCGCGGCCCGCTGCCGCTGGCCTCCCGAAAGCTGGCTCGGATAACGCCGCTCCAGACCCTGGAGCTGCACCAGATCCAGCAATTCGCGCACGCGCCGCTCGATTTCGGCGCCGGACGGCCTCTCCGCCCGTGGCCGCGCCTTGAGGCCGAAGGCGACATTCCCGGCAACCGTGAGATGGCGGAACAGAGCGTAGTTCTGGAAGACCATGCCGATCCGCCGGTCGCGCAGCGACAGCGCCTCGCCATCAATGCCATCGAACAGGATGCGGCCGCCGTCGACATGGTCCAGACCTGCGATCAGCCGGAGCAAGGTCGTCTTGCCGGAGCCGGAGGGGCCAAGCAGGGCCAGCAGCTCGCCCGGCTCGATCGCCAGCGAGACGCCCTTCAACGCCGCAAAGCCGCCGAATTGGCGGGCGGCCTTCTCGATCTGCAGCGCTACGGACATCGGCTGTCCTCCGGTGGATAAGGTCAATGGCGGCGCATCGCGGCGATCTCGTCCGCGTAGCGCCATTCCAGGAAAGTCTTCGCCGCAAGCGTGACCAAAGCCAGCAAGGCGAGGAGGGACGCCACCGCAAAGGCTGCAACGCCCATATACTCGTTATAGAGGATCTCGATCTGCAAGGGCATCGTCGTCGTCAGACCGCGAATCTTGCCGGAGACGACCGCGACCGCGCCGAACTCGCCCATGGCGCGCGCGTTGCAGAGCAGCACGCCGTAGAGCAGGCTCCATTTGATGTTGGGAAGCGTCACCATCAGAAACGTGCGCCAGGGCGAGGCGCCAAGCGTCAGCGCCGCTTCCTCGTCCGCATTGCCGAGCGATTGCATATGCGGGATCAATTCGCGGGCGATGAAGGGAAAGGTGACGAACAGCGTCGCCAGCACGATTCCCGGCAGCGCGAAGATGATCTGTAATCCCTGGCTCTTGAGGAAGGGGCCGAAGTAACCCTGCGCGCCGAACAGCAGCACATAGACGAGCCCGGCGATCACCGGGGAGACGGAGAACGGCAGGTCGATCAGGCTGGTGAGCAGGCTCTTGCCGCGAAATTCGTATTTGGCGATCGCCCAGGCGCCGGCGATGCCGGCCACGATGTTGATCGGCGCGGCGATGGCCGCGACGATCAGGGTCAGCCGGATCGCGGCGATCGAATCCGGATCGGCAAGGGCGGCGCGATAGGCCTGCCAGCCGCGGGTCAGGGCCTCGACAAAAACGATGGCGAGAGGCAGCGCCAGGAACAGCGTCAGGAAGGTGAGCGCCAGCCCGATCAACAGGCGGCGCGCAAGGGCGCCCTCCCGCATCGCGCTGCCGGTTCCTGGCAATCCCGCGGCAGTGAAGCTGGCGTCAGACATGGCCAAGCCGTCGCCGCAGGCCGGCCTGCAGAAGGTTGAAGAACAGGATCAGCAGAAAGGAGAGAAGCAGCATCAGCACGCCCACGACGGCGGCGCCAGCGTAATCGAATTGCTCAAGCCGGATGACGATCAGGAGCGGCGCGATCTCCGACACCATCGGCACGTTGCCCGCGATGAAGATGACCGATCCGTATTCGCCGACGGCGCGCGCGAAGGCAAGCACGAACCCGGTCATGGCGGCAGGCAGCACTGGCGGCAGGATCACGCTCCAGATGATGCGCCAGCGGCTCGCGCCGAGCAGCGCCGCCGCTTCCTCGAGTTCGGCCTCCATTTCGGCCAGCACAGGCTGCACCGTGCGGACGACGAAGGGCAGGCCGATGAAGATCAGCGCCACGAGCACTCCCGCCGCCGTATAGCCGATCCGGATGCCGAACGGGGCAAGCAGCGATCCGATCCAGCCATTGGGGGCGTAGATCGCCGCGAGCGCGATGCCGGCCACCGCCGTCGGCAGCGCGAAGGGCAGATCGACCGCCGCATCGACGAAGCGCCTGCCGGGAAAATCATAGCGCACGAGCACCCAGGCGATCAGCAGGCCGAAGACGAGGTTGATGGAGGCGGCCAGCAGCGCCGCGCCGAAGGAAAGCCTGAGCGCCGCCTGCACGCGCGGCGAGGAGGCCAGAGCCCAGATCGCCTCCGGCCCCGCGCTTGCCGCCTTCAGGACAAGGGCGGCCAGCGGGATCAGCACGATGAGGGAAAGCGCGGTGACGAGGATGCCGAAGCTTAATCCGAAGCCCGGAAGCACGCTTCGCTCGCGCCAGGATGATGCGCCGATCCGTCCTGAAGCGGCGCTCATGCCTCAACCTCCCGGCTTGTAGAGCTGGTCGAATGTGCCGCCATCGCCGAAATGGGCGGGCTGCGCCTTGGCCCAGCCGCCGAAGGCCTCGTCGATCGTCACCAGCGTCAGGTTCGGGAACTTTGCGATATCTTTGGGGTCGGCATGTTCCGGCTGCCGAGGACGATAGAAATTCTTGGCGATGATGGCCTGCGCCTTCGGCGTGTAGAGGAATCTCAGATAGGCCTCCGCTTCCGCCCGCGTGCCCTTGGCGTCGACATTGCCGTCGACGGCCGCGACCGGCGGTTCCGCGAGGATGGAGAGGCTCGGAACGACGATCTCAAACTTGTCCGCGCCGAATTCGGCGAGCGCCAGAAACGCCTCGTTCTCCCATGCGATAAAGACATCGCCGATGCCGCGTTGGGTGAAGGTCGTGGTGGCGCCGCGCGCCGCCGTGTCGAGGACCGGCACGTTGCGCAGCAGATTGGCAATATACGCCCGCACCTTCGCCTCGTCCTTGTTGAAAGCGCGCTCGGCATAGGCCCAGGCGGCGAGATAGTTCCAGCGCGCGCCGCCCGAGGTCTTCGGGTTGGGCGTGATGACCTGGATGCCGGGCTTCACGAGATCGGGCCAATCCTTCACGCCTTTCGGATTGCCCTTGCGCACGAGAAACACAATGGTCGACGTGTAGGGCGAGGCATTGTTGGGCAGACGCGTCTGCCAGTCCCTGGCGAGTTTGGTGGTGCGGCTGGCGATCGCGTCGATATCGCCCGCAAGCGCCAGGGTCACAACATCGGCGTTCAGCCCGTCGATCACGGCTCTCGCCTGGCTGCCGGAGCCGCCATGCGACTGGCGGATGCCGGTGATCTTCTTGGCGTTCGCCGCATTCCATTCGGCGATGAAGGCCGCATTGATCTCCCGGTAAAGCTCGCGCGTCGGATCATAGGAGACGTTCAGAAGCATGGTCTGCGCGCGCACGCCGCCGGCGGCAACCAGGAAACAGAACAGGAAGGCCGCTGTGGCGAAAAGCCGCCCGAGGAGGGGTTTGATGGCGAACTGGTGCATGGTTGGTTGCTCCCTGTGTCGTCTCACGAGATCAAGCGATTGCCTTTCGGCCCTCCATTTCTGGCACATGAAACGCAATTTCATCAAAGACTTGGAAAGAACGCAACTCTTCGATTATCAAAGCGCCCGGAGAAAACGGTTCTCCGCTGCGCTTGGCTCGGCAGCCGCAAGAGCCAAGCGCGGCCAGATCGTATCCCGAAAAATCGAGCGGCGCCGCCGCGCATTTGCGCAGCACGGCACCGATCAGCACGATGACCGGGCCTTCTTCAGGCAGGTTCGCGACCAATTACGGCAAAGCCGTGATGGTCGCGAAGACGGTCCGTTCCGCCGGCCGCGCGGCCGACCGGATCGCTGCGGCCGGAATCGCAGTCTCGATGCCGGCCTGGAGCTTCATCAGCCGCTTCTCGCCCTAGCCCGCTTCCGCGATCTTCGCCCTCAGCCGGATCAGAGCCAGCACCGTGTCGATCGTGGGCGTCGGGGTCCCGGTCATGCGCCCGAGCTCCTGAACAGCGCCGACCAGCGCCTCGTACTCCATCGGCCGGCCGCGTTCGAGGTCCTGCAGCATCGACGTCTTGTGCGCTCCGACCGCGCCAGCGCCCTCGATCCGCTTATCGACGGTGATCGGGAAGGTGACGCCAAGCTTCTCGGCGGTCTGCTGCGCCTCCACCATCATCGACCGCGCAACAGCGCGCACGCCGTCGTCGCCTACGATCTGCTCCAGCGTGGCGTGGGTCAGCGCCGAGATCGGATTGAAGGAGAGATTGCCCCACAACTTGATCCAGATCTCATCGCGGATGCGGGGACGCACCGGCGCCTTGAAGCCCGCCTTCTGCAGGGCGGCCGCCAGCGCAAGCACGCGCTCCGACTTCGATCCGTCCGGCTCGCCGAGCGTGAAGCGGTCGCCCTCGACAAGCTCGATGACGCCGGGCTCGATGACCTCCGCGGCCGGGTAGACGACGCAGCCGATCACCCGTTCGGGGCCAATCCCGCGCCATTGCACGCCGCCCGGATCGACCGACGCGATGCGGCGCTCGGCGTAGGGCCCTTCGAGCTTGTGGAAATACCACCACGGCACGCCGTTGACGCCCATGACGACGGATGTCTGCGGACCCAGCAGCGGCTTGATCGCAGGGATGGCCGCCGGCACGGAATGCGCCTTGGTCGTGATCACCACATAGTCCTGAGGCCCCAGTTCGGCGGCGTCCGCCGAGACGCGCGGCCGCGTCACCAGGCTCTCGCCGCCCGCCCGGAGCTCCAGGCCCTTCCCGGCCATCGCCTTCAGATGCGGGCCGCGGGCCACAAGCGACACGTCGTAGCCCGCGTGGGCGAGCTTTGCGCCCATGTAGCCGCCGATGGCGCCCGCGCCGAAAATGCAGATCTTCATCTTTCCCGCTTCACTCTGTCAGCCCCAGTTTCCCGGCGAGGCCGATGCGCTGCAGCTTGCCCGTCGCGCCCTTGGGGATCTCCGTCACGAAGACGATCCGGCGCGGCACCTTGAAGCCGGCGAGCCGCTCCGAGGCGAAGGCGCGGATCTCATTCTCCGTCGCCGATGCGCCTTCGGCGAGCACGACCGCCGCCGCCACCTCCTCGCCGAGCTTGTCATGCGGCATGGCGAAGGTGAGCACCTGCCGCACCGCCGGATGATCGTTAAGCACGTTGTCCACCTCCAGCGGGGCGACCTTCTCGCCGCCGCGGTTGATGATCTCCTTGAGGCGGCCCGTGATGGTGAGATAGCCTTCGGCGTCGAGCATGCCCTGGTCTCCGGTGCGGAACCAGCCGTTGGTGAAGGCCGTGGCGTTTGCGCCGGGATTATTCAGGTAGCCCGACGTCACGTTCTCGCCCCTGATGACCACCTCGCCGATGGACCCTGCCGGCAGGAAGGCGCCGTGATCGTCCATGATGCCGACCTCCGGCCCGGCGGCAACGCCCACGCTGCCGGGCTTGCGCTGGCGCGGCGGCAGCGGGTTCGAAGCCATCTGATGCGCGGCCTCGGTCATGCCGTAGCTTTCGATCACCGGGCAGCCGAAGGTCTTCTCCAGTTCAAGCATCACCGCCGGCGGCAGCGACGCCGAGGAGGAGCGGATGATGCGCAGCCTCGCCGCCTTGATGCTCGCCTCGTTGCGGGGCGCGCGGGCGAGGATCGCCTGGTGCATGGTCGGCACGGCAGTGTACCAGGTTGGCTTCACCTCATCGAGCCAGCCGAAGAACTTGAGCGCGTTGAAGCCCGGCGTGCAGCTCACGCAGGCGCCGGCGCCGAGCGTCGCCGAGACGGCGGCGATCAGCCCGTGGATGTGGAACAACGGCATGATGTTGAGGCACAGATCAGCCGATGTAAGGCCCAGCGTCGCGCCGATGTTGCGCGCCGAGGCCACGAGATTGGCGTGCGAAAGCGGCACGATCTTCGGCCGCGATGTCGTCCCGGAAGTGTGAAGGACAAGGCCCACGTCGCCGGGCTCCGCCAGTCCGGGGCGCGCAGCGGCGCCCGTCCCGCCGCCGGTCAGGCGGAAGGCGCCGGCGGGCCCGTCCGTCCCGGGGTGCAGATCGAGGATGGTGATGCCCAGATCACGGGCGACAGCGCGCGCCGGCGTCTCGGAGCCGGCCGCCAGCACGATCGCCTTCGCGCCCAGATCCTCGAGGTAGAAGCGGAACTCATCCGCCTTGTAGTCCGGATTGAGGGGCGCCGACGTGGCGCAGGCGGCCACGGCGCAAAAGGCGGCGGCCATCTCCGGACCGTTCGGCAGCACGATGGCCACGGCGTCCCCGCGTCCGGCTCCGGCGGCGTTGATGGCTGCGCCCGCCGACCCGATGAGCGCCGCGAAGTCTCCGTAAGGCAGCGAGGGGCGGCCCGGAGCGCCGATGGCTGGCGCTTTCTGATCAGCGCGATTGATGACGTCTATCAGAGTCCTAGCCATACCAAGTCTTCCGTTGGCGAGGGTCGCCGGACGTCCGGCATAGGGCGGAAGAGGAGCGCAGATCAAGAGCCAAGAAAACTTCCTCCGACGATATGATCCAATCCGGAAGGAGAATCGAATACACAAATTGTATATGCAGAAAATGCATACAAGATATGTCTTTCGCGCATGACGATGCATGGAGGGTTGCCGCTCGTGACACGCTTTTTGAAGAATCTTGGATTCCTGGCCGCCTTGTTGCTGGCGGCCCTGCAGGTCACCCTCTCGCCGCAGTCTGCCTCGGCCTGGGAGCCCAATCGCCCGATCCAGTTCATCGTGCCCGCGGGAACCGGCGGCGGCGCCGACCAGATGGCCCGCGTTATCCAGGGCATCGTCTCGAAGCACGGTCTCGCCAAGCAGCCCATTGTCGTCGTCAACAAGGGCGGCGGCGCCGGAGCGGAAGGGTTCCTCGAAATCCAGGGCGCGCGCGCCAACCCGCATATGATCGTCATCTCCCTGTCGAATCTCTTCACCACGCCGCTGGCGACGGGCGTTCCCTTCAACTGGAAGAATCTCACGCCGGTGAAGATGCTCGCGCTTGATGAGTTCGTGCTGTGGGTCCATGCCGAGAGCGGCATCAACACCGTGGCGGATTTCATCGAGAAGTCAAAAGCCGGCCGGCTGAAAATGGGCGGAACCGGCTCCCGCCAGGAGGACCAGATCGTGACGGTCGCCATCGAGAAGGCGACGGGCGCTCAGATGACGTACATCCCCTTCCGCGGCGGCGGCGAGGTCGCTACCCAGCTGGTCGGCAGGCATGTCGACGCCACGGTCAACAATCCCATCGAGGCGGTGGGGCATTGGCGGTCCGGCGCCCTGAAGCCCCTTTGCGTCTTCGACAAGGAGCGCCTGAAGCCTGTGGAGAAAATCACCGCCACGCAGAGCTGGGCGGACATCCCGACCTGCAAGGAGCAGGGCCTGGACGTCGAGTACCTGATGCTCAGGGGCATCCTGATGCCTCCGGGCGTCTCTCCCCAGCAGGTCCAGTTCTATGTCGACCTCCTGAAGCGCGTCGCCGAAACGCCCGAATGGCGGGATCTGGTCGTCCAGGGCGCGTTCAACACCACCACCATGGCCGGCAAGGACTATGCGGATTGGCTTGAGCGGGAGGAGGAGCGCCACAGGGCTCTGATGAAGGACGCCGGGTTCCTGCACACGCAGTAAACGGCTGCCCAGCCAGCGAAAATGGCTCCGGGCTCGGGTCCGGCGCCGCACAATATCTTCCGGGAGAGAGCAGCATGTCCTCACAGACCGGCGGCGAGGGCCGCGCCATCAAGTCGTTCTGGATCGAAATCAGTTTCGCGCTCTTTCTCGCGGCCCTGGGCGGCGTGGCCATCATCGACAGCCTGAGGCTTGGAGCCGGCTGGGCGGCCGACGGCCCGAAGGCGGGGTTCTTCCCCTTCTGGATCGGCCTCTGCCTGAGCGCCGCAGCCCTCACCGTGCTGGTCCAGACCCTCGTGAAGCGATCAGACGCCGTCTTTGCGCAGACCCATGAGCTGAAGCTCGTCGGCGCCATCGCGCTCCCGACCGCGCTCTTTGTGGCCGTCATCCCCTTCGTCGGCATCTACGGCGCGGGCGCCCTCATGATCGCGGGCTTCCTGCGCAAGCTCGGGCGCTATTCCTGGCTCTTCTCCGCCGGCGCCGCCGTGGTGCTGATGGCCGGCTTCTTCATCGTCTTCGAATTCTGGTTCCTCGTGCCGATGCCCAAGGGCCCGCTAGAAACCGCCCTCGGCTTCTGAGCCGACGGCCATCCCATCGAGAGGGCCCACCGTCATGACCGCCGATCTCGCCTCTCTCCTCCTTGGCTTCCAGGTGGCTTTCCAGCCGAGCAATCTGCTCTTCATGCTGATCGGGCTCGTGCTCGGCATCATCATCGGCGTGCTTCCGGGCCTCGGCGGCGCCAACGGAATCGCCATCCTGCTGCCCCTGACTTTCGCCATGTCGCCGGTTTCGGCGATCATCATGCTCTCCTGCATCTATTGGGGGGCGCTCTTCGGCGGGGCGATCACATCGATTCTTTTCAACATTCCAGGAGAACCGTGGTCCGTCGCCACCACGTTCGACGGCTATCCCATGGCCCGGGAGGGCAAGGCGGCGGAGGCGCTCACCGCGGCGTTCATCGGCTCCTTCGTCGGCGCGCTCTTCGCCATCATCATGATCACGCTGCTCGCTCCGCTCGTCGCAAAGCTGGCGCTGCAGTTCGGCCCGCCCGAATTCTTCGCGGTCATGTTCCTGGCCTTCGCAGCCTTCGTGGGCCTGGGCGGCGGCAGCCCGGTGAAAACGCTCGCCGCCATGATGATCGGTTTCCTGCTGGCCGCGGTCGGCCTCGATACGGTGACGGGCCAGCTGCGCATGACCTTCGGGTCGGTGGAGCTGATGCGCGGCTTCGATTTCCTCGTGGTCGTCATCGGCCTCTTCGGCCTGTCGGAGATATTCCTCAGCGTCGAGGAGGGCCTTTCCTTCAAGGGCGGCCGGGCCGCGATCCGCCTCAAGGTCGTCTTCGAGACCTTCAAGACATTCCTGTCGCATTGGGCGCTGGCGATCCGCTCCTGCATCATCGGCTGCTTCATGGGCATCACCCCCGCCGGCGCGACGCCCGCCTCCTTCATGAGCTACGCGATCGCCAAGCGCTCGAGCCCCGACGGCGACACGTTCGGCAAGGGCAACATCAAGGGCGTCATCGCGCCCGAGACGGCAGCCCATGCCGCCGGCACGTCGGCGCTGCTGCCGATGCTGGCGCTCGGCATACCCGGATCGCCGACGGCGGCGGTCCTGCTCGGCGGCCTCATGATGTGGGGCCTGCAGCCGGGGCCAATGCTTTTCGTCGAGCAGAAGGACTTCGTCTGGGGCCTCATCGCCTCCATGTACATCGGCAATGTCGTCGGCCTGATCCTGGTGATCGCTTGCGTCCCGTGGTTCGCGGCCATCCTGCGCATCCCCTTCGCGCTGATCGCCTCGCTCATCATCGTGGTCTGCGCCATCGGCGCCTTCTCGGTGAAGAACGCCTACGGCGATATCGTCACGATGTTCGTCTTCGGGGTCGTGGGCTACGTGATGAAGAAGCTGCAGTATCCGCTGGCCCCCATGGTGCTGGCGGTGGTGCTCGGCGACCGCACGGAGCAGGCGTTCCGCCAGTCGCTCCTCATTTCGCAGGGCGACCTCTCGATTTTCTGGTCGCGGCCGCTGGTGGCATCGATCATGGCCGTCGGGTTCTTCGTCCTGCTGTGGCCCTTGTTCCAGAAAATGATGAAGCGGCCGGAGTTGAAGCCGCAGCAAGGGTGAGCGGCGACACGCTGCGATCCCGTGGTCATCCGCAGCGAAAGACCGAAGTCAAGATCGCTGTCAAAGTTCTCAATCGCATGAACGAACCGGGTCGGCCGATTTCGGTGCGTGCCGCCTGAAGCCAATGGGGAAGGTCGCGTTGCGGCCCGGGAATTCTTCGTGCAACACCGACACCGCGCCGCTCCGAAGCAGGGCTTCCGCCTTTGGCCTGTCAGCTAACCTTTCGGAGCCGTCCGCACATGACAGCGCCTCCTGGAGACACCCAAGCTTCAGAGGCTTGCTGGCCGCCAAGCTGTCACTGCTGAGCAAGAATCCATTTCACCAGCGCTTCAGCTTCGGCCGGCGTCACGGTTGGCTGCGCGGGCATTGGCGTCGGCCCCCAGTTTCCGGCGCCGCCCTTGATCACTTTCTCAATCAAGGCCTTGGCTGCAGCTTCATCACCGGCGTAGCGCTCGGCG
This sequence comes from Methylocystis sp., assembly GCA_020252485.1. Taxonomy (GTDB): domain Bacteria; phylum Pseudomonadota; class Alphaproteobacteria; order Rhizobiales; family Beijerinckiaceae; genus JADCCX01. The sequence goes on along the minus strand of JADCCX010000059.1, from coordinate 10,456 downwards.
ATGGCCTTGTAGGATGGCCCGATCATCTTGCGCTCCATGTGATGGCAGGCGACGCAATTCCTGCTCCGGGCCAACTCCGGGCTGGCAAGGGCGGTCTGGGATACGAGCAGGGCAAGAACGATCACAGCGGAAGAGTGCATCTTCATCCGATTTCCCATTGTCAATGGTCCTCTTGACGGGCCTACAACGAACTCAAAGGCGCTCGGCCGCGCCGCCGGGGCTGGCGGCGCGGCCGACACTGGCCCTGCTCAGTTGGGCTTGAGTTGGAAGACTTCACCCGTATCGGTTGACACGTACATGCTCCCGTCTGGGCCTTGCGCAACAGAACGGAAGCGTCCCGCCGGCATCGGAAGCGACACCGTCGTGCGGGTGGCAGATGCCCCGTCCGCGCTGATGTTGAGCACATCGAGGCGGTTGCCCACCGGCGTTCCGTGGATGCCGATACCCGTGAAGGTCACGACCATCCTGCCGTTCCAGTCCTTCCATTGGGGACCGTTCAAGAACGTGCACCCCATCATGCCCTGAGAGAGTCCGTCGTTGGTCCAGGCTGGCTTCATCGCATTCGGGTAGGCCTTCGTGTCGGTCATCGGCATGAAAGCCGACCGCTCTGCAGGGGGCATCGCGCCCATTTGGTTTGGCGAGTAACCGCAGTAATTGTCCGGGCAGGGGCCGCGACCATTGACGTTCGGGCGGGGATCCCAACCGGCGTTTCCGCCGGCCACGAGCGCCGTCACCTCGTCGGTGTGCCACGGGCCGTTCTCGGACGTGAAGGGCTGATTGGTGCCGGGCCGGAAGCAAATGCCCTGCGGATTGCGATGCCCGTAGGTGAAGACCCGGGGATCGAAGCCTTGCGGGGGGTTATTGCCGGCCGCCGCCCTGCCCTCACGGTCGATGCGGAGCACCTTGCCCCCGATCATGGTCGGGCTCTGCGGAGCTGCGCCGCTATGGATGTCTCCCGTCGTCACGTAGAGGAGCCCATCCGACGGACCAAAGCGGAGCCGTCCCCCGTTATGCGCGCCAGGGTCACCGAACGGATGGTCGCTTTTGCCAGGCTTGTAGGCGATGTCGGTGACGATATCCTGCCGGTTCGAAACGCTCCTCAAATCGGGACTGACCGTCAGGCGCAACACGCGGTTACTGCCAGGAGCCGTCATGCTTGATGCCGAGTAGACATATATGAAACGGTTGGTCGCGAAATCGGGGTCGATCGCCACACCGGCCATGCCCGCCTGTCCGCCGCAGAACAGGTCAGAAGCGACTTGAGGAAAGCCCTTGGAATCCTTGATCCCCAGGAGGGGAATAACCGTGCCGGACGGCTGGCGAATGGAGAGACCGCCGCAGCGTTCGGTGAAGAACATGTTGCCGTCGGGCAAGAACGCCAGGTCCCAAACGACATTGTCCCGGTCCTTCAGCACCGTCGTGCTGGTCAGGGTGGGTGTTCCGCCTGCGGTCTGGGCGACCGCTGTTCCGGAGATGGCGAGCGATGCCAGCAGAATACAAGGTAGAAGGCAGTTGATAGGTTTCATCATCAATGTTTCCTCCCTTTTTACTTGCTTCCCGAAATGGGCCGGCAAGGCGCCGTGCTTTGAGATCCCGTGATCTTTGGCGCCCAAAATTTCTAGGACGAGCGCCAGGCTTGCGCAAGTATGATTCCTGCCAATATGTCTCCTGCTGACGCCATCCACGAAAAGCGCCGCGGGTCGCCGCGCAACGTCCTGAAGAATAGCGCAAGAGGACATCGGCCATCATGGCCGCCCGGGACAGGGGTGACCAGACCGGCGCCCCGCTCTGTCCGGTCGCGCCGCGCTCCCCCCGCTGAACGGGTCATCGCTGCGTTCTGCGTCGCCGTACAGCTGGCTGTCGGTCCTCAGGCGGAACCCCGAGATAGGGACTTGCCGAGAGCGCGGTTAGCCGCAATAATCGTTGTGTGACAGAAACCCCGTCACAAAAATTCCGAATGATGAGCAATGGGGTTGTTCAGGTTGTGAGGAGGATTCAATGAAGTGGGTTAAACCGGTTGTTCTGGAAGTGTGCGTCGGCATGGAAGTGACGAGCTACGAGTCTGCGGAAATCGATACGGTCCTGCATTGATGGCGTCGCGCATTCAGGTGCCGACGCAGCGCGCCGGGAACTGATGCAAGCGATCGTGCTCGGTTCGGCGGCAGGCGGCGGCGTTCCTCAATGGAATTGCCGCTGCCCCGTCTGCCGGCTCGCCTGGGCAGGGGATCCGCGGGTCAGGCCCCGTACCCAGTCAGGCCTTGCAGTTTCGTACGGCGGGGAGGCATGGCTTCTCGTCAATGCTTCGCCCGATATCCGCCAGCAGATCGCCGCGACGCCAGTGCTTCATCCCAGATCCGGGTCACGGCATTCCCCGATCCAGGCGGTGCTTCTGACCAACGGCGACATCGATCACGTGGCGGGCCTTTTCACCTTGCGGGAGAGCCAGCCCTTCGACCTCTTCGCCACAGCCGGGATCCTTGATGCGATTGCCGCGAACCGGATCTTCGACGTGGTTAACCCGGCTTGCGTGCCCCGCCGCGAGGTGCGGCTTGAGGCCCCGTTCGAGCCGGTGCCGGGCTTGCTGGCAACTCTTTTCCCGGTGCCTGGAAAGGCGCCGCTTTGGCTGGAGGGCGAAGACCCCGTGATAGGCGAAGTGGGCGAAGGCACGGTCGGCGTCATGTTCGAAGCCGACGGGCGGCGTATCGCCTACGTGCCGGGCTGCGCTCGGGTCTCGGACGACTTACGCCAGAGAGTGGACGGGGTCGACGCTTTGCTGTTCGACGGCACTGTTCTGGAGGACGACGATCTTATCCGTGCCGGCGTCGGCACAAAGACAGGCTGGCGAATGGGTCACGTCCCCATCAATGGCGCCAAGGGCGCCATCGCCGCGCTGGCCGGCTGCTCTATTGGGCAACGCGTGTTCGTTCATATCAACAACACCAATCCCATTCTCATTGATGACTCCGCCGAGCGCCGCCATGTGGAAGAATCGGGCTGGACTGTCGCTTACGACGGGCTCATGCTTGATTTTGCAATGTCGGCAGAGCTCGCCAAGGCCAGCCCGGAGTAGACAATGAGCGCAGCTCTCCCCTTCTTCGCAGCCGCGTCGTCGACCGAACGGGGTGGGACGGAACTCCTTGATCCCGACGAACTCGAGGCGGCCCTGCGCGACATTGGCGCCCGTCGCTACCACAACCTCCACCCCTTTCATCGTTTGCTTCACGGGGGGAGACTGAACCAGGATCAGGTCCGGGCCTGGGCGCTCAATCGATACTACTACCAGGCCATGATCCCGGTCAAAGACGCATCGATCGTCGCTCGCATGGAAGACGCCTCCCTTCGCCGCATCTGGCGGCAACGCATTGTCGACCATGACGGCGAGGCGGAGGGCGACGGGGGCATAGAGCGCTGGCTCAAGCTGACTGACAGCCTTGGCTTTACGCGAGCCTATGTCGTTGCGGCGACGGGAATTCTGCCAGCCACACGCTTCGCCGTCGAGGCCTATGTTCATTTTGTGCGGGAGCGGAGCCTTCTGGAGGCGATCGCCTCGTCATTGACCGAGCTGTTTGCCCCCATCATCATCTCCGAACGGGTCGCGGGAATGCTAGCAGCTTATGACTTCGTCTCGAAGGACACGCTCGCCTACTTCGACAAGCGGATGACACAGGCGCCCCGCGATGCCGAATTCGCGCTGGCCTACGTCAAGGCCCACGCCGTGACGCCATCCCTTCAGGCGCAGGCTCTCGGCGCATTGAGTTTCAAATGTGACGTTCTGTGGAGCCAGCTCGACGCGCTGCATCATGCCTATGTTGATCCGGGTCTGCCCCCTCCGGGTGCTTGGACTCCAGGCGGAGAGACGACTTCATGAGGGAGGTTCTTCGCCTCGACGACGTGCTGCGCTTGCCCCGCGGGGTTCGCCTGCGCTTCGACGAGGTCAGGGTTACCCATGTGCTGCTCGCTCCTGAGCGTACCTTTGATCTCGATGCGGTGGCAGCTGACGTGCTCAGCTTCGTCGACGGAATCCGCAGCGTCGACGACATCGTCGCCGCGCTTTCCGAGAAGTATCTGGAAGACCGAGCCGTGATTGAGCACGACGTGATCGGTCTGCTTGATGAGCTCTGCAGGAAACGGGTGCTCGATCGATGAACGCATCTGCTCCTGAGTTGCCCGCCCCAATCGGCCTTCTGGCCGAACTCACCCATCGCTGCCCGCTTCGCTGCCCCTATTGCTCGAACCCACTGGAGCTCGACAAACGCTCGGGCGAGCTCGACACGGCAACTTGGCGGCGCGTCCTGTCGGAAGCGGCGGCGCTTGGCGTCCTGCATTTGCACTTGTCGGGCGGTGAGCCGACCATTCGGACTGACATCGTCGAGATCACCGCGCATTGCGCGCGCACCGGTCTCTACTCGAACCTCATCACATCCGGTGTTGGCGGCGCGCTGGAAAAGCTCGATGCGCTGGCTGATGCAGGGCTGGATCATGTGCAGCTGTCCTTTCAGGCAGCTGACGCCGCGAATGCCGAAAGGATCGGCGGATTCGCGAACGCCCAGGCGCAGAAGACGGCCTTCGCCGGCCGCGTCACGGCGCTCGGACTCCCGCTGACGATCAACGCAGTGATCCACCGCGGCAATATCGGCGAGGTGGACCGCATTATCGACCTTGCGGTGGCGCTCGGCGCCCGGCGCCTGGAAATCGCCCACACGCAGTATTACGGCTGGGCCTCCATGAACCGTGCCGCCCTGATGCCAACCAAGGCCGATGTGGACCGCTCCATCCAGATCGTGGAGGCTGCACGCAAGGCGCTTGAGGGGCGGCTGCAGATCGACCTGGTCGTGCCAGACTATTACGCGACTTATCCAAAGGCTTGCGCCGGCGGTTGGGGACGGCGGCTCATCAACGTCACCCCTTCGGGCCGCGTCCTGCCCTGCCACGCGGCCGAGACGATCCCAGGTCTGGAATTCTGGTCTGTGAGGGACCGGACGCTGGCCGACATCTGGACGTCGTCACCAGCCTTCATGGCCTATCGAGGGACAGACTGGATGCTTGAGCCCTGCCGGTCTTGCGACCGCAAGGAGCGCGACTGGGGCGGCTGTCGCTGCCAGGCCCTTGCGCTGACGGGAGATGCATCCGCCACCGACCCCGTCTGCGTGTACTCGCCCCACCACGCCCGCATCAAGGCGCTTGCTGCGGCGGAAGCCAGCGTCAACGCAGCGGGCAGCTACGTTTACCGCTCCTTCAGTCTGGGCGACCGCCCCGCGTCTGCTGCCTCGCCCGCAGGCGGCGTTTCATGATCCGCACGTCGAAGGGTGCTGTCATGTGTGGACGGCTCCTTTGGGGCAATGGTGTAAGTCCGGCTTTGGATCGAGACAGGGATCGGTCATGGGTCCGGCCGTTGACGCGGCTTCATGACCGCTGGCCCCGATGGTGATCGCTTGCCGGTCCCGATCAGGGGATCGAGCTGCTGAAGCTCGGGTAACGCTTCGGGTTTTCCGGTGCTTTCGCATCTTGATCCGTCGTTCATGCCAAGGCTCCTTGAGGAAACGATGGCTTGCGCGCGTCGATCAAGGAGCGCTACCCCGACGGAACCGATTGGTCAGGTAGCATGCGGTCGCGCCTGGCAAGGCGTCTTTTTGATCGGACCCTGTTTTCGCTGGAGCCACCTGCAGCATCCTGAAGCGATCTGCCCAGACCGGCGCCCTATAGAATTCACCGGGGAATCCCGAGATTGGGTCATCGTTCGGGTCCGCCGTTATTCGTTCGGCTGCTTGGGCAAGGGTAGACGGGCGCATGATGGGTGACCTTCACCGGCGCTTTCGGAATGACCGTCTTGGGGAGGAATGCTGTTTGTCAGCCTTCGCTGCGGGGCGTCGTGTCAGGGCCTGGGTCTGGGCCTGGGCTGGCCGGATCCATGCCGCGGGGATGAGCTGACAACGGCGGTTAGCGTGCGGTCCTGCACTTAAAACGCCGCCTGTGTAGTGTTCATCCCATGTCCGATAAGTTTGCCTTATCGGGCAAAGCCGCGAAGCGCGGCCTGCAGCATCTCATCCCCCCGTTTCAACGCCTGGCGGAGGCATCTGCGCGCGGCAGGCTGCGGCATCTGTCGGAGCCGAAACGGCGCAGGCGTCAGCAGCTGTCGATTCCGCCAACCGGGAGGCTGCGTCAGCGCCCCGCACAGCGGCTGGCTGCCCCGTTGCCATTTGCCCGGAAGCGTTCGAAAAGATCGGGCAATTGCTGCGCCACGAAATCGGCGAAGGCGCCGTGCTCGCGCCGGTCAATGGTGATCTGGCTGGCGCCCGGCGCGTCGATCAGTTTGGCGATGACTTCGCCGGAACCCGACCGGATATCGGTGCGGATGGGCTGGCGGATCGCCGCGGCAACGTCCGGCCGGCGCGCGGCCTCGAAGGCCGCCACGAAGCGGCTGTCGCTGTCCAGCGCCGCGAAGGCGGGCTCTGCGGCGAACGCCTGCACCCGCGCCAGCGCTTCCGGATGGCCAAGCGCCTCCGCCAGCGCCTGCCAGCGCGGGCGCCCGGCCCGACCCGCCTTGCCGATCGCGGTGATCACGGGCATCGGAATGGACCGCGCCACGGCGATGAGCTTCGAGGCCTCGGCCTTGTCAATCGCAAGCGCCTGCTGGACAACCAGGCGCGGCCTCCCCGCCTCCTCCAGCCGCAAGGCGAAAACCGCCCGCTCGATGAAGCTGAGATCGGCGCGCGCCGCATTCTCGACGCCCTGCGCCGCAGCAAGGTCGTCATCGGACAATGTCCGGACGAGAGCCCGCACCGGGCGGCCGAGTTCCCGCAACGCGCGGATGCGCCGGTGGCCGAAAGCGGTCTGATAGCGTCCCGCCGCCGTGGGATGCGGCCGCAACAGGACCGGCACTTCCTGCCCGCGCTCGGCGAGCGAAGCCCGAAGCTGGGCGAAGGACGGCCCGCCATCATCGGCGAAGCGGTCAGGGAAGGGCGAGGGATCGATCAGCGATGCCTCGATCTCGACAATGCGCTCGGCATTGCCGACTGCGGCGCGCAAGGCTTCGTTCTCGCGCTCGATATCGGAAAAGGTGCTGCGGATGGAATTGACCGCGCCGGCGGTGCGCCGCGGGCTTTCCGCCGCCGGGTTGTCAGGTGACAACGCCTTCGTTTCAGGCGCCTGCGTGAACATCGACCGTATGGCATCCGTGCGCTTGCTCATCGCTTCCACACCTTCCGCGCCAGTTCCGCCACCTCTGCATTGACGGCATCGACCGATTCCAGCGCCCGCTCGTAGGCGACCCGGCCCACGGAGCCCTTGTCGAGTTCGTAGAGGGATTGCTTCGTCAGTCCCGCATTGGCGATGGCGGTCGACTTCCAGGCCGTTGCCCTCAGCACATCCTCGCCGAACAGATGCCGAAGCAAAGCCACGATCTGCGTCTCGGGCACATCATGCGGATCATGCCTGGTCACGATGTAGCGCACGAAATCGTAGTCGAGCGAACCGCCCGCTTCCTCGATCACCTGCATGACATCCGCCGTCATCAGCAGGAACTGGCTCATCGACGCCACATCCACCATCTGCGGATGGATTGTGACGAGCAGCGCGGTCGCCGCATTGAGCGCCCCCATGGTGAGATAGCCAAGCTGAGGAGGGCAATCCACCACCACGAAATCGTAATCCGCCTCCACTTCGGCGATGGCGGCGGCCACGCGGCGGAAGAAGAGGTCGTGGCCCCGCATCGACCGCTCGATCATGGCGCGCGGCGTCTGATGTTCGAACTCCATCAGTTCGAGATTGCCGGGGACGAGCGAGACACCCTCGAAATAGGTCTGGCGGATGATCTCCCGCATTGGCCGGCGCTTCCCGTCATAGCGGATGGCGCCGTAAAGCGTCTCGCCCTCGCCGATATCGAACTCCGGCTGATAGCCGAACATGGCCGAAAGCGAGGCCTGCGGATCGAGATCGACCGCGAGCACGCGGAAGCCGCGCAAGGCCAGATATTGCGTCAGGTAGAGCGCCGTCGTCGTCTTGGCCGATCCGCCTTTGAAATTCGCCACCGCCAGAATCTGCAGCTTGTCACCCGGCCGCCTTTGCGGAAGGAAGCTCAGCGCCTCTTTCGGACGGCTGCCGGCCAGATAGCGCCGGAGCTCGATCACCTGCGCCGGCGTGTACGACCGCCGCCCGCCCGCTCCCAGACTGGGTATGGGCCCCAGCCCGTCCAGGGACAATTGGCGCAGATACCCATCCGACACGCCCAGAATGCGCGCCACTTCCCCCGAGGTCAGGGAGCGGAGCGACTTCGCAGCGCTCGGCGGGAAAAGGGTTGCGCTGAGCGCGCGCAATTGCGCAGACAGCGCGCCGGCGTGGCGCGTGATGCGGGCGAGCCCGCTCTCCGCCGCCTCAGCCTCTGCGCGCTCGATCTGATGGTTCGGGAAGGACATTCAAGCTCCAGACGGTTCAAAGCTGCCAGACGGCGAGAAAACGTCTTGAAGAATTAGGCCATTCGCGCGACCCGGGCAAGGCGTTTCTGGTTGTCAGCTGACAACTCTCTACGTGACCGCCATCAAGACCGCGCCGCAGGGAGCCTTCATCTTGATCCTGCACGAGCGACCTGAGTTTCTCATGCCCGCGCCCCGCGCCGCCGGCATCAATGCGGCGCATGTCCCTGTCGATGGCGGCCAGCGCAGGCCCTCGATCCGGTAGGGGGGCGTTGGGAGGGAGGCGGCGTCTCCCCGGTCCAGCGGTGCATGATTCAAGACTTTTGCACCGCCCTCCCTTCGGCCCGCACCAACCTCTTGACCTACTCCCCCGCTCATTGGCGCGGCCTCGTCAGGGTTGCATGCAAACCTATTTTCATTGACGAATAGAAGTCATCCGCGAACGGCTGAAACGCCTGAAGGAGCTCAAGCCATGACAGACGAACCCGAAGTGATGCGCGGCAGCGGCAACCTGTTCGCCGACCTTGGCGACGCAGACGCGGACGCCAGGAAAATGAAGGCGGTTATCGCCGCGGAAATCATCGCCACCCTGAATGCGCGCGGCCTGAGCGCGCGTGAAGGGGCCAAGGTCGCCAGAGTGGATGCCGCCGATATTCAGCGCATCCGCAATGCCGACCTCTCCCGCTTCACCATCGACCGGCTGGTGCGGGTTGCGTATCGTCTGGGCCGCAGGGTCGAGATGAACGTGCTGCCTGTCGATGTTGATGCGGCGGCGTAACCTGAAAAAGTACAAACCCCGAAGCCAGCAATAGGATTAAATCGTGCTGCATGGTAGAAAGGGATTTCTATCAATGAAAGCTCTGCCCATGCGCACCACTCAGTCACTCAGCATCACGCTCCCCCATGAAATGGCGCAGATGGTGAAAAGCAAGGTTGCCTCGGGCGAATACGCCACTGAGAGCGAAGTCATTCGCGACGGGCTGCGGACCCTTGCCGCCCGCGACGCCGCCGTTGAAAAGTGGCTGATTGAAGAGGTTGCGCCGACTTACGACGCCGTGATGGCCGACCCTATTGGCACTACCCTCTCGGCTGACGAGGCGCACGCGCGGTTGCAGGCCCATATGGGTAAGGCGGTCAAGGAAGCTGCTGGGAAGTGAAGTCCTATCAGGTTCGGTTTTCTGACGAAGCGCTCGACGACCTTGGACACATTTTCGCAGAACTACTGCCCGTTGCAGGCGAGCGCGTTGCCCGCGACTTCGTCGGCAGGATTGAGGCGGCTTGTCTGGGCTTGGCGGTGTTCCCAGAGCGGGGCAGTCTACGTAACCATGTGCGGGCGGGGCTGCGGATTGTCGGATACCGCCGACAGGCGAGCATTGCCTTTGTTGTTCACGATGACGCCGTGATGATATTGCGCATCTTTGGGCGTGGGCAGGACGTTGAGGCGGAGCTTGGAGAATGACCGAAAAAGACCCGCAAGCGCCCCTCGTGGTTCGCTATGACAGCCTCGATGCGCTGCCCCCTGCCCCGCCCCTGAGCGAGGCCGTGAAGGTCATGAGCGACGCCGGGGTGCAGCGGCGCGCGGCGGCTGATCCCGATGCAGGCGTTCTCCCGGCGGATTTTTGGGATAAGGCCGAGGTCGTGGAGCCCGAAGGCACGGAGCAGATCACCTTGCGGCTGCCGCGCCGTGTGCTTGGCCACTTCAAATCCACAGGCAAAGGCTACCAGAGCCGCATCAGCGCGGTGCTTTCCAGCTATGTTGATGCTATGGGAAAGAGGAAGGCGGGGTAAGCCGTGCTTTCACCTGCGATGTGATCGCATCGGCCCTCGCCGCCGGCATGAATGCGGCGCATATCCATGTCGATGGCGGCCAGCGGCGGCCATCGATTCGGTGGGGGCGGGTGACGGCACGGCTAGTGGTCCGATTCCGACATTTGCATCCGCTTGATATCACGCTGCGAGCAAATGTCGGAATCAAAGGGACCACTAGCAAGTCTATGATTCTAGTGGAGCTTTTGAATTTGACATTCGCTCCGACGCCCGATGTCACG
>JADCCX010000058.1 GCA_020252485.1 Methylocystis sp. | reverse complement strand
TCATCCGATACCAGCTCGCCGCAGCCGTTTCGTCGTCGGCTGCTGTTCGGCGTCGCCAGTTCCGCGGCGCTAGCCGCCTGCGGCGGGGGTTCGGACGCGACTGCGCCCTCCCCGCCGCCGCCACCGCAGTCCAGTGTCTGGGCTGCGATCGACGCTGCCATCGACAAGGCTGCGCCATCGTTTGGCAACGGCCTGACTGTCGAGGTGGCACTACCTGCTGGCGTGGTCTATTCGCGAAGCTCGGGCGGCTACACGCCGCAGACGCGCAATCCCATCGCGTCGGCCACCAAATGGGTCACCGGCTCGGCCATCCTCGCGCTCGTGAATCAAGGTGCGCTGACCCTTAGTACCCGAACCGGCGATCTGCTGGTCGATCGCAACGGCGCACCCTGGAGCGGGCCGATCGGCCAGATCACGCTGGCGGACCTGCTGTCGTTCACCAGCGGTCTGGAGGGCGACGTGGACGAAGCCACCGCGACCGGCATCACGCTGGCCGAGGCAGTGCTGCGGATTCATGACAGCCAGAGCAAGCCGGGTGTGCTGGCGCCGCCGAAGGCACGCTACTGGTACGGCGCAACCCATCTGCGCGTGGCCGGTCGCATGGCGGAGGTGGCAACAGGAAAGTCCTGGCAGCAGATCTTCGACGCCGCACTGCGCGTGCCGCTAGGCTGGGATCCCACCTCAATCTACAGCTTGGGGGGTCCCAACCCGGCGCTGGACGGCGGCGATGGCGGCATCCGCTGCAGCGGCGAGGAGTACATGCGTTTGCTGGTCATGCTGCTCAGGAAAGGCCTGTACGGCGGCGCACGCCTGATCAGCGAGAACCTGATTACCACCCAGCGCGCCGACGCCTTCACCGCCAACACGGTGATCGTAAAGAGCCCCTACCAGAAGTTCACGCCGGACCCGATGTACCACTACGGGTTCTGCAACTTCCGCGAGTGCGGCAATCCGGGCAATGCCGGCGCCTGCGACGTCGATCCGACGTTGCGCTTCTCCAGCCCGGGTGCGCTCGGCTTCGGTCCGTGGATCGATGTCTATGGCAACTACGCGGCCTGCGTGATGACGCGCCAGCCGCAACAGGGCAATACCGAGCCGTCGGAAGTGCTGAAGCAGACGCTTGCGCCGCTGATCAGGTCCGCGTTGACTTCCAACCCAGCGGTAATCCGGTCGCTGCCCTAGCCCGGATGTTTCATCAGGGACGCAAGATTTGCGCGGGCACTGCGCAAACCCGCGTAGCCCCAGCCGTCCAAACTGGCTTGGGCCAAGTGCCGGCGACCGCCGCGGCTTACCGAGGCAGATCGTGGATGCACGGGAGCGACCTGGTGAAACATCCGGGCTGGCAGCAGCGCGCGCGACCCTTCATCACGCTGGCCGCTCCTCCGTTGCACCGGTCCGCTGCGGGCACGGGACCGACCCTGGGGTCACGCTCCGAGCCGTTGGGAAAGCCCACATGAAACGCCTGCGGCGGCTGCTGCTCGCAGCTTCAATCCTGCCGATTGCCGGAGGCGGCACGTCCGCCGCGCCAACACCGTCTCCACCGCAGGTCTCGGCGCCTTATCCGGTTGGGCTGAGCGATCAGCGGATCACCGTGAATGGCGTACGGCGCCAGTACCGGGTTCATGTTCCGGCCACGCTGAGCGGCGCGCCAAAGGCCGTGGTGCTGGTGCTGCACGGCGGCGGCGGCAAAGGCCTGAATGTGTCCAACACGGGCCAGCATCCGCTGTCGGTTTTCCGCAGCGTGGCCGACCGCGAGGGCTTCGTGGTGGTTTACCCCGGCGGGCTGCCCGCCAAGGACATTGAAGGTAATCCCGGCTGGGTCGATTGCCGCGCCGACAACACGGTATCCAGCGGCGCCGACGACGTCGGCTTCCTGGCCGCGCTGGTGGAGCGCGTGCGGACCGAGTACGGGCTGACCACGTCGCGTATGTTCATGACCGGCGGCTCCAACGGCGCACAGATGACGCACGCCTTCGCGTTCAACCGCGCCGACCTGGTGGCCGCCGTTGCCAGCGGCTCGGGCAGCCTGCCGCAAACGCCGCTGCCGGGCGCCTGCACTACCGGCCCAAGCCGGCCGCTGCCGATCCTGCTGCTGCACGGCACCGGCGATCCCGCCATGCCCTGGGCCGGCGGTTGCGTGGCCAACGTGGGCGGCGCCTGCAATCGCGGCCGCGTGATCTCGGCCGAGGCCACGCGCGACCGCTGGCTGCAGATCAACAGCCTGACCGGCGTCAGCCCGACCCTGACCGTGCTCGACGGCAGCAAGAGCGACCCTGGCCCGGCCAACCGCTTCGACTATGCCGGAGCGACGCCGATGCAGTGGTGGCGGCTCGATGGCGCCGGTCACGCGACGCCCAGCCAAATCGTGCTCGTGAACCCCAGCCCCACGATCGGCATCCAGAACCGCGATATCGAGTTTGCCGAAGCGGTGTGGGCCTTCTTCAAGGCTCGCCTGCCCTGAACCGCCTCGATCGTTTCACTACCCATGCGGCGGGTTGAAAGTCCCGGCAATCCCGCCGATACCCGTACCGGCTACGGTGCCGTCGGCTACAGCTACGCCATCGGCACCTTCGATGTCACCGCCGGCTAGTACACCGCCTTCCTCAATGCCGTCGCCCTCGCCGATGCCTACGGTCTTTACGACTCCAATTCGAGCGACATGTCGACTTGGCCGACCGGGCCACGCATCCAGCGCACGGGCAGCTCGGGCAACTACGCTTACTCGGTGGCCGCCGACTACGCCGACCGCCCGATCAATTTCATCAGCTGGGGCGATGCAGCACGCTTCGTCAACTGGCTCCACAATGGTCAGCCGATTGGCGCGCAGGGCCCCGCAACCACCGAGCGCGGCGCC
>JADCCX010000057.1 GCA_020252485.1 Methylocystis sp. | reverse complement strand
GGATTGGGAACGCCTGGTGGAACGGCGCGAGGATTTCCGTCTTGGCGTGGTGCCGCATGACGCTCTGGTGCTGACGGCGGGCGTCGATGTGCAGGATGACCGGCTGGAATGCGATATCTGGGCCTGGGCAGAAGGTTATTCCTCCTGGCTTGTGGATCACATCGTCATTGCAGGCAGCCCGCGTGAACGCGCGCCCTGGGATGCGCTGGCAGACCTTCTCGCGCGCGATTGGCCGCGGGCGAATGGCGGCGCGATCCGCATTGCCAAGGCGTGCGTTGACACGGGCGGGCGCGATACGGCGGCTGTTTATGGCCATCTGAGGCGCCTGCGCGACCCACGCATTGCGCCGACCAAGGGCGTGGATGGTTGGAATAGGGCTCAGCCGGTGCAGGGGCCGACGCCGGTGGATGCGCTTGTGGATGGGCGAAAGCTGCGGCGCGGCTTGAAGCTTTGGACGGTATCGGTTTCGACCTGGAAGGTTGATCTTTATCGCCGGCTTTGGCTTGGGCGCGGCGAGGCACCGGAATTCCCGCCGGGCTGGGTGCATTTGCCGCTGGGGATTGAGGTTGAATGGGTCAAGCAGCTAGTGGCGGAGCAGCTGCACCAAATGAAGGACCGTCGCGGCTTTGTGCGGCAGGAATGGGCCAAGCTGCGGGATAGGAATGAGGCACTGGATTGTGCCGTGCTGGCACGCGCGGCGCTGTGGTTGCTGGGTGCCGATCGGTATGGCGAGCGGTTCTGGCAAAGGCTGCGCGAGGATATCGCGAATGCGCCGGTGGAAAGCAAGGTGGTGGAGACTGCCACGCCGACTGTCGGGCCGAACCCGGATCCGCCTCCGCTGGTGCGGCGGCCCGGCTGGCTGGCGTCGCGTGGCGGTTGGTTGCGGTAACTAAATCAGAGAGAGGTGTTTTTACTCTCCACCGCCGCCGCCATCTGCTCCATCGTCAGAATTAATGCCACCGGCAGTGCCATCGCCATCCGATGAGCCCGCCGGGAGTTGGAAGATGATCTCTAGCGTCACGATCAAGGCAAGTATTACGAAAATCGGAAGCAGCAGGACTGGAGCAAAAAGTGCGCTCATAAGGGCTAGACCAGCGCCGATAAATATAGCCCACCGGCAGCTATACAGCCCGGCGGTCACGATATCTAAAATTCGGAGATATAGCGAAGCACCGAACATGAACTGCCCAACCTTTCTTGGGGCTAATGGTAATCACCCAAGAAATTAGGTGCAACCGTAATTGAATGCCATGCGTCTATCAGCCGCGCTGATCCATTTCTGGAGGAAATCATGAGTAACGGGGAACTCCACGCGCGTGAGCGCGAGGATCTGGCGCTGCATGTCGAACGCTGTGCTGAGCGCTACACGGCGGTGCGCACCGAGATCTGCGGCCTGCGCAAGCAGACGCGCCGGATTGAAGGCGCGATCTGGGGCATCGTCGCGGTGTTGGTCGCGCTTGGTGCAGGTGGGGCGCAGATCCTGCCGATCCTGCGCGCCCTCGCGCGCGGTGCGGGCGGGTAAGGCGCTGTGGATCCCGCCACTCTCGCCTGGGCGCTGGCGCAGCCTGCGGGTAGCCGCGCTGCCGTGCTGGCCTCTGCATATACCGGCGGCGTTACGCGCGTCACCTTCGAAGGCCGCACCGTCGAGTATCGCAGCCTGGATGAATTGGGCCGCGCCATCGCCGCGCTTTACGGCGCGGAGAATGCCACTGCGCGGCGGCCGGGTGTGACACTCGCCAGTTTCACAAGGAACGCATGATGGAACAGACGCATTGGCAACCCGCCACGCTGGCGGCAGCGCTTGGCGTTCCGGAGGAGGCCTTCCGCGCCTTCGCCCGACTACGCCAGATCGCCTGGGAGAAGGAACTCGCTCCTTCAGAAGCGGCAAGCCTTGCGCTGGCATGGGTCGCGGCGGATCGCGCGGCCTGCCATGGCCCGATCGCCGAGGCTGCTGGCGCACTGCTTGATACCGTGACCGAGGCCCCCACCGAATGAAGCTTCACCTGCGCGCTGCCTGGAACGCTCTCCGGGGTTACGCTGCCGCGCAGGAGAACCGCGCCTCGGCCTGGTCGCCCTCGGGCGGCAGCGCGAATGGCGAGGTTGGTATGGCCGCCGCCAGCGTTGCACGCCGCGCGCGCGATGCTGTGCGCAATGACCCCTATGCCGCGCGCATCGTGGATCTTTGGACCGGCAATGCTATCGGTGCAGGCATCACGACCCGTTGGCCGGAGACGGCGCATGGCGCGGCCTGGCTGTCCTGGGCGGAAAGCTCCGCTTGCGATGCGGAAGGCAAGCTTGATCTCTACGGCCTGCAGGCGCTGGCCATGCGCGCGGTCGTCGAAAGCGGCGAATGCTTCATCCGGCTGTTGAGCGTGCCTACATCGCCGCGGAACCCGATCGGCCTCAGCTTGCAGGTGCTGGAAAGCGATCACCTGGATACGGCGCGCAATGGCGTGGTGAATGGCGCGCCGACCATTCAGGGCATCGCGCTTGGGAATTTTGGCGAGCCAATTGGCTACTGGCTTTTCCCAACCCATCCCGGCGCCTGGATGCTGCCGGGTGCACGGCTGGCGAGCAATTTCATCCCCGCGCGCGATGTGTTGCATGTGTTTCGCAAGCG
>JADCCX010000056.1 GCA_020252485.1 Methylocystis sp. | reverse complement strand
TCGCATCCCGCGTGACATCGGGCGTCGGAGCGAATGTCAAATTCAAAAGCTCCACTAGAATCATAGACTTGCTAGTGGTCCCTTTGATTCCGACATTTGCTCGCAGCGTGATATCAAGCGGATGCAAATGTCGGAATCGGTCCCCTAGGGCCGTTAAATGATTTTTCAAGATTCGACAGCCTGCGATAAATCCATACCACATCTCCCTACGTAAATTTAACGAGGACCATACGGGAGGGTATGATGGCTCAACTGGTTGGCGTGCGCCGGGGCTTCGTCAAGGCGGCCATGAATGCGCCGTTTCTGACCCGGGAAGACGAACGCGCGCTGGCCGAAGCCTGGGTTCACAAGGGCGACGAGCGGGCGCTCCACCAGCTCGCTCATGCGCATATGCGCCTCGTGATCGCGATTGCGGCCCGGTTCCGCAGTTATGGCCTGCCATTGCCGGATCTGATTCAGGAAGGCCATGTGGGACTGCTGGAGGCCGCCGCCCGGTTCGAGCCCGAGCGCGATGTCCGGTTCTCGACCTATGCGACCTGGTGGATCCGCGCCTCGATCCAGGATCATATCCTGCGCAACTGGTCGATCGTGCGCGGCGGCACAAGCTCTGCCCAGAAGGCCCTGTTCTTCAACCTCCGCCGTCTTCGCGCGCGCATCACGCAGGCGGCGGGCTCAAGCGCATCGCTCGACTCAGTCTATTCGGAGATTGCGGCCACCGTCGGCGTTTCCAAGAGCGACGTCGCCACAATGGCGGCCCGCCTTTCCGGCCCTGACACCTCGTTGAATGCACCGCTTGCCGACCAGGATGGCGGGACGGGCGCCGACCGCATGGATTTCCTGATCGATGACAAACCGCGGCCGGATCAGGTCGCGGAGGAGTCGATCGACAGCGACCGCCGCGTGCGCTGGCTGTGGCAGGCGCTGAGCGTGCTCTCGGACCGCGAACGCCGGATCATCAGGGAACGGCGCCTGCAGGATGAGGCGGCGACGCTGGAATCTCTGGGCGAAAACCTCGGCATATCCAAGGAGCGCGTGCGCCAGATCGAGAATCGGGCGCTTGAAAAGCTGAAGCAGGCGCTGCTCGACCGGCACCCAGACGCCGCCCTGGCGATGGTGTGATCGCGTTCTGCGGTTCCCATCCGCCGTTTGATCCTTCCTCGCATGGTTTCGCTTGACGCCCGGCAGCGCGGCGTTGCCTGATGCGGCTCCATAAAAAGGGGAAATGCAATGGCGGCGAAAGATCGCATCGGCTTCATCGGCGTTGGCTTCATGGGCCATGGCATGGCGAAAAACCTTCTGGAGAAGGGTTTTCCGCTCACCATCATGGGCAACCGCAACCGCGCGCCCGTCGATGCATTGATCGCGTTAGGCGCGACTGAGGTGAAGACGCCTGCGGAGGTCGCCAGGGCCTCCGACATCCTCTTTCTTTGCGTCACGGATTCAAGCGTCGTCGAAAAGCTGATTCGCGGGCCGGAAGGCATCAAGGCCGGAGCCTCCAAAGGGCTTGTCGTGGTTGATTGCTCCACCGCGAACCCGGTTTCCACGCAGGAACTGGCGGAGGAACTGAAGCCGCTCGGAATCACCTTCTGCGACGCGCCGCTGAACGGCACGCCGGCGCAGGCCGAGGTCGGTCAGCTCGGCGCGATGATCGGCGCCGATGACGCGACGCTCGCCCGCATCCGGCCGGCCGTGGAGGCCTGGGCCGCCCGTATCGCCCATGTCGGCGGCGTTGGAGCCGGCCACCAGATGAAACTCCTGAACAATTTCCTCGCCATGGGCTACGGCGCGATCTACGCCGAGGCGCTGGCGCTCGCCCGCAAATCCGGAATCACGCCGAAAACCTTCGACAGCGTCCTGCGCGGCAGCCGCATGGATTGCGGCTTCTACCAGACCTTCTTCCGCTATGTGCTGGAAGGCGACCGCAACGCCCATCTCTTCACGCTCAACAATGCGCTGAAGGACCTGCGCTATCTCGAAGCCATGGCCGATGGAGCGAAGCTTTCGAATCCCGTCGGCAATGCGGTGAAGAACTCCTACGCCATCGCCGTGGCGCAAGGACGCGGCGAGGAATACGTGCCGATGGTCTCGGACGCGATCGCCGAATTGAACGGCCTGGGCTGAGCCCGCGTCCGGCTGCGCCTCACTCCGCCGGAGCGCGCGCCGCCAGGGCCTCGAAATCGATATAGTGCCCGGCGCGATCCCGCTTTGACGCCAGATACCGCACGTTGTTGGGATTGGGCCGGCCGAGCACGCGCTTGCTTTCCACGAGCTCGATGCCAGCATTCTGCAGGGCGCCGATCTTCTCGGGATTGTTGGTCATCAGACTGACGCGCCTGACGCCAAGCTGGGTCAGCATCACGGCGGCGAAATCGAACTTGCGCTGGTCGAGATCAAAGCCCAAAACCTCGTCGGCATCATAGGTATCCCAGCCCTGCGATTGCAGCTTGTAGGCGCGCATCTTGTTGGCGATGCCGTTGCCGCGGCCTTCCTGATCCAGATAAAGCAGGATGCCGCCACTATTGCCGGCCATCCACTCGACGGTTTCGCGCAGCTGATCGCCGCAATCGCATTTCAGCGAGCCGAAAAGATCGCCCGTCAGGCAGGCGGAATGCATGCGCACGGGGATAGGCTTCGAAAAATCCGGCTTGCCGACGATAATCGCAACCTGGTCGCGCATGCCCTCGCCGCCGCGAAACACAACGAACTCGGTTTCCGGCGCGCCTTCGAGGGGCACCGGCGCACGGCCGACAATCTTCATGGCCTTCACCTGCGACTGCCGGTAGCCGGTGATCGCTTCGGCGCTGACGCGGACGAAAAGGCTCTCCGGCAGCACGGACAGATCGGCAGGCATCGTAACGACCGCCGGAATGGTGAGCGCGATGCGGGCAAGTTCAAGCGCCACATCGTCAAGGCTCATCAGCGGGCTGACGGGCGCATCAATGCGCGCGTCGATCCTGAGCGCCAGCGTCTCGATGCGCTGCGGATCAACCACCGGGAGAGCGACGATGCCGGGCTGCTTCCGGTCGATGCCGAGGCGGCGAAGCCGCGCCGCCGGCAGCACAAGGCGCGCACGGCCTTCGGCGAGATTATCGAGATCGCGGGCAAGATCCCCGTCCAGTCCTTCGACGCCGCACATGAGCGTCGCTTGTGCGCCGTCCATGATCACGACCGGACGGCCGGACCGGAATTCCGCGAGGGCGCGCTCGACGCTGATTTCGGCGAGGTCGAGCCGCGACCGGAAGATGTCCCGAGGATGTTGCATCAATAACGCCTCTCAAAACCGAACGCCGACAGGCGGCAAGGCTGCCTGTATCTCACCGCCAACCACCGGAAAACAGGGGAGAAACAGGATATTTCCCTGCCTGCTCCTTCTGGATTCAAACACATGAACGGAAGATGACTTCTGCTCAACGAATGGCGGCGTGATCCGGCTTCAAACCAAATGAACACAATTTTGTGAACG
Source organism: Methylocystis sp. (assembly GCA_020252485.1). Lineage (GTDB taxonomy): Bacteria > Pseudomonadota > Alphaproteobacteria > Rhizobiales > Beijerinckiaceae > JADCCX01. The sequence continues at coordinate 90,114 of JADCCX010000056.1, read as the reverse complement.
TCAGCCGAAAAGCAGAAGGGCCGGAACCGCCCGGTTCTGAATCCGGGTTAACAAGCGGGCTCCATCCCTCCCCTCGACCGGGAGGGTCGGCGGCGAAAGCCGCCGGGGAGGGGTGATCATGAGGGTGAAAAAGAAAAAATGCCCCCACCCGGCCTCGCTGCGCTCGGCCACCCGCCCCGCAAGGGGGCGGGATGGGTGCTCGCGGATGCAACCGTTAGCCCGAGTTCAGCGCCGTGGGAAAAAACAGCCGGTCAGTTGGCTTTCTGCACCGCCGCGCCCGTGGAGGGAGCCTGGTTCACCTTCACCCCGCGCAGGAGATCGAGCGCATAGATCAGCTGCTTGTCGTCCTTGGCTTCCGGCGGGACATAGGCGGAGGAACCGCCCTTCTCCTCATTGTCCTGCGGCTTCAGATGCCCGCGCAGGCCAGCCTCGCCCTTGGTCTCGTCCTTGCCGCGCAAGGCCTCCGGAATTTCCTGCTCGACCTTGATATCAGGATCGATGCCTTTGGCCTGGATGGAGCGGCCGGAAGGCGTGTAGTAGCGCGCCGTGGTCAGCCGCACCGCGCCCTGCTCGCGCAGGGGAATGATCGTCTGCACTGAGCCCTTGCCGAAGGAGCGCGTGCCGATGATCGTCGCGCGCTTGTGATCCTGCAGGGCGCCCGCCACGATCTCGGAAGCCGAGGCCGAGCCGCCGTTGATCAGCACGACCACCGGCTTGCCGCGCGTCAGATCGCCGGCCTTCGCGGTGAAGCGCTGCGTATCGGCGGGATCGCGGCCGCGCGTCGAAACGATCTCGCCACGCTCGAGGAACGCGTCGGAGACGGCGACAGCCTGATCCAGCAAGCCGCCGGGGTTGTTGCGCAGATCGACGACGAAGCCCTTGATCTTGTCGGCGCCCAGTTCCTGAACCATGCTATCGATACCGCGCTTCAGGTTCTCGAATGTCTGTTCGTTGAACGACGTAACGCGCAGATAGACGACATCGTCGCCCTCCTTCCGGTACCGGACCGCACGGACCTGGATCTTGTCACGGACAAGCTTCAGCTCGTCGGTCTGCTTGTTGCTGGCGCGGATGATCTTGAGCCGGACCGGCGTGTTCAGCGGACCGCGCATCTTGTTGACGGCATCATTGAGCGAGAGGCCCTGCACGGGCTCATCGTCGATATGGGTGATCAGGTCGCCGGCGAGAAGCCCCGCCTTCGCGGCAGGCGTGTCGTCGATGGGCGCCACCACCTTGATGACGCCGTCCTCCATCGTGACCTCAATGCCCAGCCCGCCGAACTCGCCCTTCGTCTGCTGGCGCATGTCGGTGAAGGACTTCGGGTCCATGTAGCTGGAATGCGGGTCAAGCGACGTCAGCATGCCGTTGATGGCGCTTTCGATCAGCTTGGCGTCGTTGGGCGCTTCAACATAATCGGAGCGCACCTTCTCGAAGATATCGCCGAAAAGGTTGAGCTTGCGATAGGTTTCCGAACCCGCCGCAATGGCCATGCCGCCTTTGAAAAACAAGGTTTGACTCGCGATCGTTGCCGTACCGGCGCCCATTGCCACGCCGAGCATCAGGTAAGAGAGCTTGCGCATTATCCGCGAACCTTTTCGCCGTCGGCTTTCGCCCACCATGGGCTGGGGTCGATCGGAACCCCGTCCTTCCGCAACTCGATATAGACGACCGGCAAGCCTGCGCCCGCTTCGCTCACCAAGGCTCCCGCAGGCGAAGTTCCCATGGAAGCGATCGGTTCGCCAGCCAATACGAACTGGCCGGTTTCTACGCTCACGCGGTCGAGTCCTGTCAGCACGATATGATAACCACCGCCCGCATTGATGATCAAGACTTGTCCGTAAGAACGGTAACTTCCGGCAAAGGAAATCCAGCCGTCCACTGGCGTCGTCACCAAAGCGAAGCGGGCCGTTTCGATGGAAGTACCGCTTTCGCGTCCGCCGAGGCCATCCGCTGTGCCGAAAGTCTTCAGCACGGAACCTGTAGCAGGCAACAAAAGTGTTCCTTTTGTGTCCTGAAACGCCACTTTTGGCTGCAAACGCGCCAGGTCACGCAGCGCTCCAGGGGCTAAAGCAGCCGCCTGAGCCGGATTTTGACTGGGCGGGGGCACCGCACGGGCGGCGGCGGCGGCCCGGTTGGCGGATGCGATCTCCGCTTCCATGCGGTTGATCAAATCTTTGAGAGTTTGCGCTTCGCGGACCAACTGCTGCACCCGGCGCCGCTCCTCGATGAGCCGCGATTCGCTGGATTCGAGCTGCGTCTGGCGGGCGGCCACGAGCGCCGACAGCCGTTCGCGATCGGCCCGCGAGCGCTGAAGCTCGCCGGCGAGTTCGTCCCGCTCGGCCGCGAGCGTCCCGCGCGTCCGCATCAAGCTGCTCAGGTCAGCGGCGATCAGCTCCGCCTCCTGGCGGAGTTCAGGCAGCACCGCGCCGAGCAGCATCGACGTGCGGATCGCCTGCAGCATGTCCTCTGGCCGCACCAGGACCGCAGGCGGCGGTTTGCGCCCCAGCCTCTGCAGCGAGGCGAGCACCTCGACGATCGTGCCGCGGCGGGTTTCCAGCGAACGCTTCAAGGCGGTTTCGCTAGTGACAAGGGCCGCGACCCGCTGCTCGGCGGCGGCGGCGCGGGCTTCCGCCTCCCTTACCCGCTGGGAAGTCGCCACAAGGTCGGCGCTCAGCTTCGCCCGGTCGCCCCGTAACAAGACGATCTCCTGACCCAGCTGCGTGTTCTCGGCCTGGCTGCGCTGGAGGTTCTCCTCGATGCGCCGCAGCTCCTGTTCGCGCTCCTGCTTCTGTTCAGGCGTGACGGGATCGGGCCGCGCTGCCGCAGGCGGAGGCGGACGCGAAGGTGTTTGCGCGAACGCGCCCGTCGAACCGGCGACAGTTGCGAGAATCAGCAGCGCAGCGGCAGGTCTGGCGAGCATTTCAGCGAGTTTCGCATGGGCCGGAACCAGAGAAAAGCCCTTATGGGCGATGATAGGGATGGCCGGAGAGGATTGTGGCCGCCCGGTAGATCTGTTCGAGCAACAGGATGCGGACCAGTTGATGCGGCATCGTCATCGCGCCGAAGGAGAAAGTCTCCTGCGCCCGCGCCCGAACCGCATCGGCGAGCCCGTCGGCGCCGCCGATCACAAAGGTCAGGGATTTCTTCCCGCCGTCGCGCCATCGGGCGATCCGGGCAGCGAAGGCTTCGCTGTCCATGATCAGGCCGCGTTCGTCAAGCGCGATCAGGATTGTCTCAGGATCAAGCGCCCCAAGGATGGAATCCGCTTCCCGATTCATGCGCTCGGCCGGCGACCGCGCCATGCTCTCGGGTATCTCCGTCACGGCAGGACCGGCGAGTACCAGCGCCTTGCCGGTTTGGGCGAAGCGTTCAGCATAGCGATCGGCAAGCTCACGCTCCGGCCCGGCCTTGAGCCGGCCGACGGCGACAATCCCAATCTTCATGGCGGGCCGGGAGCCGCCTCAGCGGCCGCTCTTCTCTTCCTCGGGACGGTCGCCGCTCCACATCTTCTCCAGATTGTAGAAGGCGCGGACATCGGGCTTGAAAACATGGACGATGATATCGCCCGCATCGATCAGCACCCATTCGCACAAAGGCATGCCCTCGACCTTTGCCGAGCCGTATCCTCCATCCTTGAGACGGGAGAGGATCTGCTCCGCGATGGCGCCGACGTGCCGGTCTGATCGCCCGGAGGCGATGACCATATGGTCAGCGATGGAGGTTTTGCCCACGAGATCGATGCATTGGGCGTTTTCAGCCATGGCGTCATCCAGGACGTCCATGATCAGCTGAAGGGCGGTTGTCCGGTCGCCTTCCTTGGGAAGGCCAAGCGGTGGAAACGGCATGGCAGCGGCCGTTTCAGCATGAGAAGCGGTGAACAGTGGTTGTTTCCCTCAATAGCCGGACAAGCCCGGCGGTTCAGTTGCTTGCTCCAGTGAGCCGCGAGGTCCCGCTCGCGACGCAGTTAAAAGAGTAGAGACCACTCTTTAAAAAATTCAATACCCCGCATTGATGTCGGGATCGTGACGATTGCTCAACGTTGCCCGGCGGCAACACATCAGGGCGCAGGATTCATGTGGACCTGATGGACCGCATCGATGCGCGCCTCAAGCTCGGGCGAGATTTCGACATTGATGGAAGCGATATTCGTCTTCAACTGCGCCATCGAGGTGGCGCCGATGATGTTCGCTCCCAGGAATGGACGGGTGTTGACGAAGGCGAGCGCCATCTGCGCCGGATCGAGCCCGAATTCCCGCGCCAGCGCGATATAGGCGCGGATCGCCTCTTCCGCTCCGGGCTTCTGGTAACGCTGGCCCCGATCGAACAGGGTTGTGCGGGCGCCCGGCGGACGCGCGCCATCCAGATATTTCCCGGTGAGGAAGCCTTGCGCCAGCGGCGAATAGGCAAGCAGCCCCACCTCCTCACGCATGAAGATCTCGGCGAGCGCCGTCTCGTTCGTGCGGTTGATCAGGTTATAGGCGTTCTGGACGGAGGCGATCCGCGCGAGGCCATGCATTTCGGCCTCCTTGAGGAAGGTCATGGTTCCCCAGGCGCTTTCGTTCGACAGGCCGACGGCGCGGATCTTGCCGGCCTTCACCAGATCGTCGAGCGCGCTCAGCGTCTCGCCGATGCTGATCTCATCATCCGCCCTCTGGTAATGGAAGACCGTGGGGTTCGATCCCCAGGTCATCGGGCGATCCGGCCAATGCAGCTGATAGAGATCGATATAGTCGGTCTGCAGGCGCTTCAGGCTGCCATCGACAGCCTCGTGGATATGCGCTCGGCTCAGGCGGCCAGGCGCCTTGCCGTTGCGGAACCAGTCCATATCCGTGCGGCCGACGACCTTGGAGGCGAGGATCACCTTGCCGCGCTTGCCGCGTGACGCGAACCAGCTGCCGATGATGCGCTCGGTAGAGCCCGCAGTCTGCGGGTTTGGCGGGATCGAATAGAGCTCCGCCGTGTCCCAGAAATTCACGCCCTGATCGAGGGCGTAATCCATCTGCTCATGGCCCTCGGCTTCAGTATTCTGCTGCCCCCAGGTCATCGTGCCAAGGCAGATCAGGCTCACATCGAGGCCGGAGCGGCCAAGCTTGCGGTATTTCATAGGGTGGTCCGGAAGGTTCGCTGGCGGGATTTCGGCCTTGATAGCGGGCCAGTCAGCGTCCGGGAAGCTTTTTCACTTCGGCGGCGATAAGCGGCGCGATTCGCCGCACGATCTCCTCGATGCCCTCTGCGGTCGGGTGGATGCCGTCAGGCAGATTGAGCTTCGGATTGCCGGCCACGCCATCCAGAAAGAAGGGATAGAGAGGCACGCCATGCTTCTCCGCCAGCCGCTGATACATTCCGTTGAAGGCGCGCGCGTAATCAGCCCCGTTGTTGGGGGGCGCAAGCATGCCGGCCAGGACCGCCCGCATGTTCCGTTCCTTCAGCCGCAGCAGGATCGCCTCCAGCGCGGCTTCGGTGATCTTCGGGTTGATGCCGCGCAGCGCATCATTGGCGCCAAGCTCCACGATGACAAGGTCGGTGCCGTCCTGGATCGACCAGTCGAGCCGGTCCTTGCCGGCGGTCGCCGTGTCGCCCGAGACGGCGGCGTTCTCCACCACCACATCCAGGCCCTCAGCCTTCAGCTTCCGCTCGAGAACGGAATAGAAGGCCGCGCGCTGGGGAAGGCCGTAGCCCGCCGAAAGGCTGTCGCCGAAGGCGGCGATACGGATAGGCTTGCGGGACGTCTCGGCCAAAAGAGGGGAAAATGAGGCTGCGAGTGCCATAAGGGTAAGACAAAAGCGCCGCGTTGGTTTGAATTTGGTCATCGCCGTCTTATCTCGGTCTCAATCTGCTGTTCCGCAAGATCTCCTGATCACAAGAGCGCTTCCTGACAAGAACGCTCACAATCCCGGCGAACCTTCCATGCTTGATCGCACATCCCAACCGGCCATCCTCATGGAGGAGGTGCAGCTCAGCCTCGGCGAAGGGCCTTCGCGTGTGCATGTGCTCAGGGGCATCGGCCTCACCATCCCGCGCGGTGAGGCGGTGGGGCTTGTCGGTCCCTCGGGTTCGGGGAAGTCGACCCTGCTGATGACGCTCGCCGGTCTCGAACGGGCCGACAGCGGCAGAGTCGTCATCGACGGGCAGGATCTTGGCGTGCTGAACGAAGACGGCCTCGCCCGCTTCCGGGGGCGGCGGATCGGCATCGTCTTCCAGTCCTTTCACCTGATCCCGACCATGACCGCGCTTGAAAATGTCGCCGTGCCGCTGGAGCTTGGCGGCCGCGAGGACGCCTATGAGCGCGCCGAACGCGAGCTTGTCGCGGTCGGACTCGGCCACAGGCTCTCGCATTATCCCGGGCAATTGTCCGGCGGCGAACAGCAGCGCGTGGCGCTCGCCCGGGCGCTTGCTCCCGATCCGGCTATCCTCGTGGCGGATGAGCCGACCGGCAATCTCGATGAGGCGACCGGGCAGCAGATTGTCGATCTCCTCTTCAGGCTCAAGGAGGAGCGCGGTTCGACGCTGGTGCTGGTGACCCATGACCTCGGCCTCGCGAAAAGGTGCGACCGGATGGTGCGCATCCGCTCCGGCCTGATCGAAACCGACCCGGTCGAAGTGTGACAATGTCAGGCTTTGTTGCTCAAAAGGCCTCCCTCGGCCTGATCCTGCGCTTCGCGCTCCGCGATCTGCGCGGCGGCATCCGCGGCTTTGGCATCTTCATCGCCTGCATCGCGATCGGCGTGGCCGCGATCACGGCGGTTGCGGCTGTCTCGCGCGGGCTCACCGACAGCCTGGCGCGGGAAGGCCGCGTGATCCTGGGCGCGGATGTCGCCTTCGTCACGCTGCAGCGCGAGGCGACCGCCGGGGAGGCTCTCTGGCTGAAGGCGCAGGGCGTGGTCACGCCGGTCGCCTATCTGAGAGCCATGGTGCGGGCCGACAATGGCGATTCCGCCCTCGTCGAGGGCAAATCCGTCGACGGCCGCTGGCCGATGCACGGGCAGGCGGTCACCAATCCCGCCGCTCCCATCGCCGAGTTGCTGGCCGAAAAGGACGGAATCTTCGGCGCTATCGCCGATCCGCTGCTCCTTGCCCGCCTTAACCTGAAGACCGGCGATAGCGTCACGATCGGCGACAAGCGTTTCCAGCTGCGCGCCGAATTGCTGAGCGAACCCGACAAGCTGGCCGGAGGCGTCGGCTTCGGCCCGCGGCTCCTGCTCTCCGAAGCAGGGTTGCGCGCCTCCGGCCTCTTGCAGCCAGGCTCGCTGGTGCGCTGGAGCTACCGGATCACGCTGCCCGACGGCACGGATGAAGCGCGTGTCCAGGCGGTGCTCGCCGATGCGAAAAGCCGCTTTCCCGAAGCGGGCTGGAACGTGCGCAGCCGTATGAATGCCGCGCCGCAATTCTCCCGCCAGATTGATCGCTTCACGCAATTCCTGACGCTGATCGGCCTCACGGCGCTGATGGTGGGCGGCGTGGGTGTCGCCAATGCGACGCAGGGCTTCGTGCAGCGCAAGCGGCCCGATCTCGCGACGCTCAAGAGCCTCGGCGCAACCGGCGGCTTCGTGTTCGCGCTGACGCTGGCGGAGGTGATGCTGCTTGCCCTCGCCGGATCGCTGATCGGCCTCGCGGCGGGGACGGCGGCGCCCTATTTGCTGCTGTCGGCCTTCGGCCATCTGCTTCCAGTGCCGATCACGCTCGGCTTCCAGGCCTGGGAACTGCTGCGGGGACTTGCCTATGGGCTGCTGACGGCGCTGGCCTTCTCGGTCTGGCCGCTGGGCCAGGCGCATGACATTCCCGTCTCGGCCCTGTTCCGAGATTCCTTCGATAAGGGCGGTCGCCGCCCGCGGCTGCGCTATGTCATCATGACCGCCGCCGCGATTGCCGCGCTCGTCATCCTTGCTGTGGTGTTTTCCTGGGATCGGCGCATCGCCATGCTCTATGTGGCGAGCGCCGCCGGCGCGTTCTTTCTGTTGCGGCTGGTGGGTGAGGGCGTGATGGCTGCCGCCAGGCGGCTGCCCAGGCCGCGGTCGGCCGAAGCGCGGCTGGCGCTCGCCAACATCCACCGGCCCGGCGCCCTCACGCCCTCCGTCACCTTGTCGCTGGGGCTGGGCCTGACGCTCCTTGTCGCGCTGGGGCTGATCGACACCAATCTGCGCCGCGCGCTCACCGCCAGCCTGCCGGAGAGGGCGCCGAGCTTTTTCTTCCTCGATATTCCCAATGCCGAAACCGGCCGATTCGATGCGTTCCTGAAGACCGCAGGCACGGCGGCGGAAGGGGCGGCCGACGGCGACGTGACAATCGACCGCGTGCCGATGATGCGAGGCCGGATCGTCGCCATCAAGGGCATTCCCGCCGAATCCTATACCGCGACCGAAAACGCGAGCTGGGTGCTCGAAGGCGATCGCGGCATCACCTATTCGGCCAATATCCCGACGAACAGCCGCGTCATCAGCGGCGAATGGTGGCCCGCCGACTACCGTGGCCCCCCTCTGGTCAGCATGACGCGGGATATCGCCGAGGGGCTGGCGCTGGCGGTCGGTGATGAGATCACCGTCAATGTGCTTGGCCGCAACATCACCGTCCGCCTCGCCAGCATCCGGCAGGTCGACTGGCGCTCGGTGGGGATCAACTTCGTGATGGTGTTCTCGCCCAACACCTTCGCCGGAGCGCCGCACACGCATCTGGCCACGCTCTCTTTCGGCAAGCCGCCGGGGCAGGAGGCCGAATCGCGCCTGGCCCGCGAAGTCGCCCAGGCTTTTCCGGCTGTTTCGTCAGTGCGCGTGCGCGACGTGCTGGAGGCCGCAGGCGCGCTGGTCCGCCAATTGACGACCGCCATGCGGGGAGCAAGCGCGGTGGCGCTCATCTCCAGCATCCTCGTGCTCGCGGGCGCGCTGGCTTCCGGCCGCGCCGCCCGCACCAAGGATGCCGTGATCATGAAAACGCTTGGCGCCACCCGCCGCCAGCTCTTTCTGGCCTATCTGATGGAGTATGGCCTGCTCGGTCTGGTTGCCGCCGCGTTCGGCCTCGTCACCGGCATCGCCGCCGCCTATGGCATCGTCACGGGCGTGATGCGGCTTCCCTTTGCGATCGATTGGACTGTCGCAGCAATGTCGATTACAATTTCACTGCTCGTCACCGTTATACTTGGACTTCTTGGCACCTGGCGCATCCTTGGCCAGAAGCCCGCCCCTTACTTGCGCGAACTCTAGAGATTGATCTTGGATTTGAGACACGCCGTCCAGCCTTATTATACGTCAGTTGCTTGTAAATTCTCGATAGAACTGCGGCATTAAGGATGGGGCCCGACATACCCCTTGTATATTTGCGCGGCTTGTCCCATATTTCGCCGTAATCGGCGGGAATTATCGTCGGTGCTATGGAAAGCGGCCTTCAATGGCCAAGGAGAGGTTTTCCGATGTCTAATTATGATCCCAATGCCTACGGCCAGTATGGCGCGGGCGTTGCGCGCGCCGATCAGGCCGCCATCGACCAGGGCCTCCGGTCCTACATGCTCGGCATTTACAACCACATGACGATCGGCCTGGCGATCACTGCGCTGGTTGCCGTCGGCATCGGCATGCTCGCCATGACCGGTGATGTGAATTCCGCCGCCCGCACCGCTCAGGGTGCGGCGATGCGGCTTGCCGGCGAGAGCCGGTTCCTGACGCCTTTCGGCGCGTTGCTCTACGCATCGCCGCTGAAGTGGGTGATCATGCTCGCGCCCTTGGCTTTCATCCTCGTGCTGTCATGGCGGTTTGACCGCATGAGCTACACGGCGCTGCTTGGCACCTTCTGGGCCTTCGCAGCCGTCATGGGCCTGTCCATGGGCTCTATATTCCTCATCTACAAGCTCGGCTCGATCGGCCAGGTGTTCTTCATCACTGCGGCCTCGTTCGGCGCGTTGAGCCTGTTCGGCTACACGACGAAAAAGGATCTGTCCGGCATGGGCAAGTTCCTGATTATGGGCCTCTTCGGCCTGATCATTGCGAGCATCGTGAACATCTTCATGCAGGCCTCGGCCCTGCAGTTCGCGATCAACGTGATCGGCGTGCTGATCTTCGCGGGCCTCACGGCCTACGATACGCAGCGCCTGAAGGAGGAGTATTACCACGTCGCTGGCGACGCCGCGCTGATCGGCAAGGCGTCGGTGATGGGCGCGCTGTCTCTTTACCTGAACTTCATCAACATGTTCCAGATGCTGCTGGCGCTCTTCGGCAACCGCGAATAATCTGAACATACTGGACCAACAGGAAAAGCCCCGGGAAACCGGGGCTTTTTCTTGCCCGCGGCTATTTGCAGCATGCTATCCGACCCTGCAGGAAGGGGCTCAGCCCGTCGCTTGAAGCAGTTCTGGAGGGTTCTCGATGACCGGAACCATAGCCAGCCCGCAATGCTCGCCCTGCACGAAGGTCACCCCCCATTCGGCCAGCATGGCGGCGGCTTCTTCGTCCTGCACCCACTCCGCCACCGTCTGGACACCGAGGTGGTTCGCCAGATCGATGAGTGTGCGCACGAAGAAGCGATCATCGGTCGAGCGGGTGAGGTTCTGCACGAAGACGCCATCGATCTTGAGAATATCGACGGGAAGAGCGCGCAGGCTGCGGAATGAGGTATGGCCCGACCCGAAGTCGTCGATGGCGACGCGCATGCCAAGGGTCTTGATCCGTTCGACGATGATGGAGGTGGCCTCGACATCGGCCATGGCGGCGGTTTCTGTGATCTCGATGATCAGCCTGTCCGGCACGCCGGGATGGGACACGGCAAGCGTCGAAAGCGCCGCCATCCATTCCGACGTAATCGTCGTGCGGATGGAGACATTCACCGACAGGCGGTGATGGGGGTTCTCGACGAGATGCCGGATGGCGAGCTCGAGCACGCGGATATCCACGAATTGCACCAGTCCGAGCCGCTCCGCCATCGGGATGATGGCGCCGGCGCCGAGGATCTCGCCTTCCGTCGTCCGCACCCTCACAAGCGCCTCATAAAACTGCAGGACACGGGTCTGGGCGCTGAGAACCGGTTCGAGGGCGATGAGGATGCGCCGCTCGTTCAGGGCCCGGACGACATCGTCGGATGCGGTGATGTTCTGCAGCTGAGCTTCCAGTTTGCCGCTGTCGGGCTGGTAGGCGATGAAGGGGCGATCCGTCGCGATCCGCGCCTCGGCCAGCGCCTCCTCGGCCTGGCGCAGCAGAAGGATCGGATCGGCGGCGTCGCGGGGCGCCACCGCGCAACCCATCTGCAGCTTCACGGCGATCGCCGCCGACGACGTCTGGATCGGTTCGGCGGAAACCGCCCCCATGATCCGATGCGCGGCCTCCTCGACGCCTTCGCCGTTGAAGACCGTCAACAGGATGCCGAGCTTCGTGTTGGAGTAGCGGACGATCCGGTCCGTCCGGCGCAGCACGCCAAGGACGCGGCGCGCAACGCCTGCGATTACTTCATCAGCCGCTTCGAAGCCGTAGCTCTGGCTGATGAAGGCCAGATCATTGATGGCGACGAGAAAAAGCACGGCCGTGCGCGAGACCGCTCTTGCCTTCTCGATATCGTCCGCCATCAGCCGGATGAAGGGGCCCCTCAGATAGGCCCCGGTCAGGCCGTCGAAGTTGGAGGCGGGGTTTTCGCGGTGATCCCCTTCGCCCGGGGCCTCGATGCGACGGACGACGCCGTGAGCGGTGGCGGCCCGGCCGTTGGCGCCGGCGAACCAGCGGCCCGAATCCTCGAACCAGAGACTTTGGCCTGGCGTCTTCCGGATGACGAAGGAAAAGCGATAAGGAACACCACTGCCTGAATCCTTCGTCTCGGACAGCAGGATCGCTTCGGCGCGGGTGGTCGGGCTCACCGGGTCGAGAAGAGTGTTGAACCCCGCGCCAGTGGCCACCCGTTCAGCGTCCTCGACCCCGATCAGGGCGGGTGCATTGCCGCTCCACGACAAGGCATCGGTGGCGATGTCCCAATCGTAGACAGCTTCGCCGATCGACGAGAGCACGATCCGCGGGTCTACCGCATGGGATGACAACGGTAGATGCGTGACAGACCCGCTCGGGGCGTCGACGTCAATCGCCGGCAATCGTTTGCTCATGACTGAACTCGGATTTCTCTTGCCCGGGACACCTGTTCATCTCGCGCCGGCCAAATTGGCCCGGAAGCGCTTAACAAAGCGTCAAACCTGGAATGATCCTTGCAGTAATCCAATCGGACGGGCCTGGCTTGCTCCAGATTGGCACAGAATGTCGCTGAACGAACACTCTTCGCTGGCAAGCGGACTCAATACAACGGTCCCGCTGTCGTTGGACGGGACGGAGACCCCGTCCAGAAAGCCGCGGCCGGGCCGCAGCGGGCTCGCGCCCGGCCCCTTCCTCGCGCATCTTCTGGCGCAGCGGCACGATGTGCCTGAATACAGGGTTCGACGGCGGGCGGAGCCGCAGTCAGCGATCACAGCCTACGGCCGGCCGGGCAGGCCGGCAGCGGTCAACGGCGGGCGCCTGGACCGCGCCGCCTGAAGCGGCGTCAGCCCATAAAAAAGCCGGGCATGAGCCCGGCCTTGCAATAATAAAGATTCATACACCGGCGCATTTATACTCCGCGTCCGGCAGCCAAAAGGCTATCCTGCTTTGCGTGGCCATTCGCATCCGATTACACGAGGCAAACGAATGACAATCTCTGGCGTTTCTCACTATCGAGGTGGCACGATTGAGCAAGTGCTGCCATTGGCCAAAGCCTTGAAGGCCATCTATCTAAAACACGGCGTCAGCTACAGGATCAGTCAGGTGCAAGATGGTCCGAACAAAGACGACTGGTTTGTCGTTGTTACCTACGCCGATACGGCAGCCTTCGAGATGGCTCAGGCACTTTTCGCGCAAGACTCCGAAATGCAGCAGTTGTTCGATGAGATTTCCAAGTTCGCCAAAAGGCACAGCCGCGAAATGGTGCATGATCTCGATATCTGAGCGGCTCACGCAGATCTCAAGATTTAGGCACCGCATGCGCGCGTCTGAGTTGGGTTTAACGCAGTTTCCCGATACGATATCTGCCACAGGAGCATAGCCATAGGATTCGCGATTTCACTTCGAAGCGATCATCCAAGCGCCGACAGCATTCGGGCGCTCTGGCGCGAAGTCGAGCGGTTCGAGGAAAAGCCATCAATGGCGCTGCTTGGCTACCCGCCCCATGTGACTCTGGCCATATATGATGGCGATGCGGTGGGTGAGGCCGAAGTCCGAGCTGCCCTTGATGAAGCCAGCCGAAACCTGCGTTCAATCACGCTAACCTTCGACGCTATCCGCACTTTCGGCGGGCCGCCCATGGTTCTTTGGGCGTCACCCCGTCCAAGCACGATCTTGTCGGACATCCACGATGCAATCCACGCCGTGATCGACCCCGTTCACTGCCGCCCAAACTATCGTCCCGGAGCATGGGTAGGCCACTGCACTTTGGCCACGTCGGTGAGAAACGACCAACGTGAGGCAGCGCTGTCTTTTGCTGAGGCATTCCGAAAAGAGATGGAGGTTACTTTCGATGCCATCGATTGCATCCGCTTCCCTCCCCTTGCGCCATTTGAATTGCGAAAGTTGTCCTGACGGCGGTTAGGTTTTGGTTGCTGATAGCTCTTTCGCGGACAATTCAAGATTTCTGCACGAATCCTACGGGCTGCTGCCCGTGGGCGGCTCGCCTGAGAGCATTGACGAAGGCTGACAAGTCTTTTGGCGAAGTGAACCTAAGCGCCCGACCGACAAAACGTTCCATTCGGACAAGATCGCGCTCCCGCTGCTCTTTTCGGTAGTTGATGACGAACTTCAGGAACGGCCAGTCAAAACGATCTGGGCACCCAGGCGCGAGCTGGTCGCCACGATTTCGGCCCCAACCAGCTATTGTTCTTCGAACAACACGCCACACGCAGAGCGCTGTAGGGTAATCGAGATGGATGAGTGTATCCGCCGATGACAATCGCTGCTGAAGCGTTCCGCTGTAGTTGCCGTCGATGATCCATTCGGGCTGCGACGCCAGCTTTTCAATCGTCTTCTGCCACGAATCGCTATCAGGCCGTCGCCACCCTGGAAGCCAGTAGTGTCTATCAAGGTGTATGACGGGCAAACTGGTGATTTCCGCCAGTTCCTTCGCAAGCGTGGACTTTCCAGCGCCGGGGCATCCGACGATCAGAATGCGTCTCATTTCTCTGCCATTCGCAGGAGCAGCTGTGTAGAGACGAGACGCACCTTGTTGCCTTCTTTCACCCTCTGACAATACAGGATAGGATTGCACAGCAAAGGCTGCATTCGGCATCCTCACATAGGGGAACCGCTTCGCAAGTATGAGCCGCCGAATAATGCATCGGCCACTCTTGATGTGTCACATATCTCGAAAATTTTCCACCGTTTTGGGTCTGCTATCGATCCTTAGCCGACGGCAGCGAGCTAAAGCGGCCGCCTCAACAGCCACTCACCGCGAAGCGTCGTTTGATCGGTTTCCTCAAAGCCATGCCGGAGGTAGAACGCAAGAGGACTTGCCGATCCAGGGACAACGCTCGCTTCGATCGTCTTGAATCCACTGGACCTCATCTCTTGCAGAGCAAGCGCCAGGGCGGCGCTGCCGTGTCCCGCCGCTTGATATGCCCGGTCGATCATGAAGCGCCAGAGGACAACCGTACCGGGTGTCTCCGCCGCTCGCCATTGCACGAACCCGATGGGCCGCTCACCGAGGCAGACTGCACGGAACACGGTGTCAGGCTCGAAATGCGCTTGAGCGATGGAGAGAGCATTCGTCGCAACATAGCCCTTCTGCTCGTCGCGGACCTCAAGGGCACACACCTCGCGCACAGTGTGCTTTGTGACTTCGCGCAATTGAAGGCTCATGACGCTTTCCGCCCGTTGCCGACAACTCCCTAGATCAATGTCTCGAAATCTCAGGCCTCGGCCTTCACCTTCAGCACCTGGCGGCCACGGTACATGCCGGTCTTGAGGTCGATATGATGGGGGCGGCGCAGCTCACCCGAGTTCTTGTCCTCGACATAGGCGGGAGCAGCCAGCGCATCATGCGACCGGCGGAAACCGCGCTTCATGCGCGACGTCTTGCGTTTTGGAACGGCCATTGTTTTTCTCCTGCTCCACGAAGGCCGGAGCATATGTGTCTTCTAACGAAAATCTGAAGGCGACCGCTTAATCGAAAAGACCAGCCTTGGCTAGCCCCTCGGGACAATTGCGCTCCGCCGCAGTTCTTGACCCTCCGGGAAAGCCGTGCGCAGGCTCGTCGCATGCGATCACGCCCGCAAGAATCCCCCGCGCGAAACCTCAAGCCGCTCAGTCAGGGCGCTCTTGGCCGGAAAGTCGCCCTTGTAGCGGGCCGCACCGAGGTGATGATCGCCGCGCTATTGGCAGAGGCCCCGGTCGGGATGGAAAGCGCCCGCCCTCCCCTGCTGATGGAGGCGATGCGCTATACGGCGCTCGGCGGCGGCAAGCGCCTGCGCCCCTTCATCGCGGTCGAGACGGCCCGCATGTTCGGCGCGGCAGGAGCCGGGCCGCTCAGGGCGGGCGCGGCGCTCGAACTCGTGCATTGCTACAGCCTTGTCCATGACGATCTCCCCGCGATGGACAATGACGACATGCGCCGCGGCAAGCCGACGCTGCACAAGGCGCATGACGAGGCGCTGGCCATTCTCGCCGGCGACGGGTTGCTGACGCTGGCTTTCGATGTGCTCGCGGACCCGCGCACGGCGCGGTCGGCGGAGTCCCGCATCGCCCTGGTGCGCATTCTGGCGCAGGGCGCGGGCGTCGGCGGCATGGTGGGAGGCCAGCTCCTCGATCTCGCCGCCGAGGGCCGATATCCCGCAGCCGTGGCAGGCGGCACGCCGGACGAAGGCGTGATCCGCATCCAGTCGATGAAGACGGGCGCGCTCATTCTGGCGGCGGCCGCCATGGGCGCGGTGCTGGGCGGCGCGGCCCCGGCGGAGCGCCGGGCGGTCGAGACTTATGCGCGGGCGCTCGGCCTCGCCTTCCAGATCCGCGACGATCTGCTCGATGTGGAAGGCGATGCGGCGGCGGTGGGCAAGGCGACCGGCAAGGATGCAGCGGCCGGCAAAGCCACCTTCCTCAGCCTGCATGGCATCGCGGGAGCGAAAGATTATCTGAACCAGGTCACCCGGACCGCGAAGGACGCGCTCCGCCCCTTCGGCGCCCGCGCCGCCACGCTGGCCGCGCTGCTCGATTTCAACGCCGTCCGCAAAAGCTGATCGCTCCGGTTTATCTGCCAGACAAAATCCGGCAACATTTCCAATGTTTAATGCCAGAACGCGCCGCAGGGACGGCCTTCCCCTTTGGCGAGAGATGACCACTCCCCATATGGATGGTAGACATCTGTTTGTGAGCATAGGGAGCCCATGCGCCGCCTTCTGTTGATCTTCGCCATCGTGGCGGCTGGGGCCGGAGGCCTCTGGTATGGCGTTGGCCATTCCCGTTCCGGTGCTTCCAGCGATCCGGCCTGGCGGACGGCGTCCATCGAGCGCGGCTCGATCATCGCGGCGGTCAGCGCAACAGGCACCATCAACCCGACGGCGACGGCGATCGTCGGCTCTCAGGTTTCCGGGCAGGTGCTGGAGATCTTCGCCGATTACAACAGCAACGTGAAGGCAGGCGACGTTCTGGCCCGGCTCAACGCCGAGCAGATCAGCGCCCGTCTCGATGCCGCGCGCGCCGATCTCGCCCAGGCCCGGGCGCAGATCCAGATTCAGCGCTCGCAGATTGATAGGGTGAAGGCCGATATCCAGAAGCTCGGCGCCACCCGATCGGACGCGCTCGCCAATGTCACGAAGGCGGACGCCCTGGTGGAGGATGCCCGCCAGACGCTGGAGCGGCAGACCGAGCTCAACAACCGGCAGATCGCCTCGCAGGTGACCTTGCAGCAGGCGAAGCTCCAGGCGCAGACGCAGGCCGCCGTGCGCGATCAGGCGATGGCGCAGATCCGCGTGGTCGATGCGTCCGACCAGGCGCTTGCCGCCGACCTGAAGGTGGCGGAATCGCAGCTCCTGTCGACGGATGCGCAAATCGCCCAGCGGGAGGCCGTGGTGCGGCAGATCGAGGTCGATCTGCGCAACAGCACCATCCGTTCGCCGGTGGACGGCATCGTCATCCAGCGCAACATCGAGCTTGGCCAGACGGTGGCGGCCTCGCTGCAGGCGCCGACGCTGTTTCTGGTCGCTCAGGACATGAGCAAGGTCGAGATCTACGCCAATGTCGACGAGGCGGATGTGGGCCGGGTCAATGACGGCCAGGAAGTCACCTTCACCGTCACGGCTTTCCCAGCGCGCGAATTCACCGGCCGGGTGAAGACGGTCCGGCTCGGATCGCAGACGCTGCAGAACGTCGTGATCTATACCGCTGTGATCGAGGTGCCCAACGTCGATCTGGCCTTGAAGCCTGGCATGACGGCAACGCTCCGAATCTTCACCGAACGGCGCGAGAATGTGCTGCGGGTCTCGAACGCCGCCTTGCGCTGGCGTCCGGCGGGAGAGCAACCCAACACCGTCGGCGCGCCGCCCGCAGCACCCCAAAACCCCTTCTCGGTTGCCCCCCAGGCCGGACCGCCCGGAGGCGCGGGAGGCCAGCAGCAGGGGCGCCAGATGCTGGAGCGGCTTGCGATGGAGCTGAAGCTCGACGACGGCCAGAAACAGCAGCTCGAAAAGATCGCGCGCGAGGTCCGCCAGTCGGTGGCGGCCTCGGGCGCTGCCGATACGCCGGAAGCGCGCCGCGAGCGCGGCCGGTTGATCGCCGCCCAGATCAGCGAACGTCTGAGGCCACTTCTGACCGGGGATCAGGTGACGTTGCTCGACACCTGGCTGGAAACACGCGCGGCGCGGGCCGGCGGCAATGGCGTGCCCGGCCGCATCTACCTGGTCGGCGGCGATGGCAAACCGGTCCTCACCAATGTCCGGCTTGGCGCCACCGACGGGATGATGACGGAAATCCTGTCGGGGGCGACGGAAGGACAGAAGGCGATCATCGGCGGCGGCGCCCGGGTGAAGTCATCGCCCTTCGGCGGCCCGCGGCTGTTCTGAGGCCCGCCATGCCCCTCATCGAAGTCCGCGGCCTGAAGCGCATCTACCGGATGGGCGAGGAAACGGTAACGGCGCTCGCCGGCGTCTCGCTCGATATCGAGGAAGGCGAATTCGTGGCCGTCATGGGACCATCGGGCTCCGGCAAATCAACCTTCATGAACCTGATCGGCTGCCTCGATAAGGCGAATGGCGGCAGCTACCGGCTGGCCGGCGAAGAGATTTCAGCCATGTCGCCTGATCAGCTGGCCGGCGTGCGCAGCCGCCGCATCGGCTTCGTCTTCCAGCAGTTCAACCTCCTTGAACGCACCAACGCCGTCGGCAATGTGGCGCTGCCGATGATCTATGCCTCCTCCGATCGTGCGGAGCGGCGGCGCAAGGCCGAGGCGGCGCTCACCCGCGTGGGCCTTGGCGACCGGATGGGACACACGCCGCTGCAATTGTCCGGCGGACAGCAGCAGCGCGTCGCCATCGCGCGGGCGCTCGTCAATAACCCGAAGATCCTGCTGGCTGACGAGCCGACTGGCGCGCTCGACAGCCGCACCTCGCTCGACATCATGGCGCTGTTCCAGCAATTGAACCGCGAGGGCATGACGGTGCTCGTCGTCACCCATGAGCAGGACGTGGCCGAATTTGCCAGAAGGGTCGTGCGCTTCCGCGATGGCAAGGTGATTTCAGACAAGACGCAGAAGCCGAAGGATGCAGTTGCGATTCTGGCGGCGCTCTCCCGCGAGCAGGACGGGGTGGCTGCATGAGGCTCACAGATTCTCTGGGATCGGCCTTCGAGGCCCTGCGCGCCCACAAGCTCCGCTCCGTGCTGACGATGCTCGGCATCGTCATCGGTGTGGCCGCCGTCATCGCGACGGTGTCGATCGGCGGCGGCGCGCGCGAGGATGTGGTGGGCCGCATCAAATCGCTGGGTGCGAATCTCATCATCGTGCTGCCAGGCAATATCACCTCCGGCGGCGTAAGACTCGGTACGGGGCAATCCGCCACGCTGAACGATGACGATGCGCGCGCCATCGAGAAGGAGATTGCGGCGGTGCAGGTTGCGGCGCCCACGGTGCGCGGCGGCGCGCAGGTCGTCTTTGGCGGCACGAACTGGGGCACCAGCGTCTTCGGCGTCGAGAATAACTTCTTTGAGGCGCGCGAATGGGATGTCTCCAGCGGCCGCCTGTTCAATGGCGAGGAGAACCAGCGGGGCGGTCAGGTCGCGCTGCTGGGCCTGACGGTGAAGAACCAGCTGTTCGGCGAGGATGACCCGATCGGTCAGACCATTCGCGTCAAGAATGTCCCGTTCGAGGTAATTGGCGTGATGGCCCGCAAGGGGCAGAGCGCCCAGGGCCAGGATCAGGATGATTCCGTTTTCCTGCCGCTGCAAAGCGCGAGGCAGCGCGTCATCGGCGCAAGCCGCGCCAAGACCCGCACCGTCGGCTCCATGCTCATCAAGGTGCGCGAGGGCGAGGACATGGCGGAGGCCGAAGCCGAGATCAAATCGCTGCTGCGCCAGCGGCACCGCCTGCGCGAGGGCGATGACGACGATTTCACTTTGCGCAACCTCACCGACATCCTCTCGACGGTCGAAGCCTCGGCGCGGGTTCTCTCGATCGGCCTTTCGGCCGTGGCGGCCGTCTCGCTGCTCGTCGGCGGCATCGGCATCATGAACATCATGCTCGTCAGCGTCACCGAGCGCACCCGCGAGATCGGCGTGCGCATGGCGGTCGGGGCCAGGCCGCGCGACGTGATGGGGCAGTTCCTCATTGAGGCGACGACGCTCGCCCTGATCGGCGGCGTGGCGGGCATCCTGCTGGGCGGAGCGCTGTCACAGCTGGTGTCGCATCTGGCGGGATGGCCGCTCTATGTCGATGTCTCCGCGATCGTCATGGCGGTGGTAGTCTCGGGGCTGATCGGCATCCTTTCGGGCTTCTATCCCGCCTGGCGGGCGAGCAGGCTCGATCCCGTAGAGGCCCTGCGGAGCGCTTGAGCCGTGCGCATATGGGTTGCCATCGCCGCCAATTCCAGCAAGAACGGCCTCGATGTCTGTCCGCAAGACGATTTTCCAATATGGCTACCGCCGCTCGGCTGATCAGGACGCGGCTGTCGCCAAGCGCCATCCGGTTGTAATCGTCGGCGCGGGACCCGTCGGCTTGACGCTCGCCATCGATCTGGCCCAGCGGAACATTCCGGTCGTCCTCCTCGACGATGCGGACAGGATCGGCGAAGGCAGCCGGGCGATCTGCTTCGCCAAGAAAACGCTTGAGGTCTTCGACCGGCTCGGCTGCGCCGCGCCAATGGTGGAGAAAGGCGTCCGCTGGTCGGTTGGGCGCGTTTTTCGCCACGAGAGGGAGATCTACCGGTTCGATCTGCTGCCGGAAGGCGGCCATAAGATGCCAGCCTTCGTCAACCTCCAGCAATATTACGTCGAAGGCTTCATGGTGGAGCGCGTCCGCGAGCTGCCGCTCATTGACCTGCGCTGGCGGAACCGCGTTGCGGGGATTGAACGTCAGGCGGATGGCTCTATCGTCACGATCGAAACGCCGGAAGGGCCGTACCGGATCGAGGCGGAATGGCTGGTCGCCTGCGACGGCGCGCGCTCGCCGACACGCACGATGCTGGGCCTCGATTTCGAGGGCGCGGTTTTCGACGACCAGTTCCTCATCGCCGATGTGAAGATGACGGCGGATTTCCCGGTCGAACGCTGGTTCTGGTTCGAGCCGCACTTCCATTCCGGCCAATCGGCCCTGCTTCACAAGCAGCCGGATGATGTCTGGCGCATCGATCTGCAATTGGGCCGCGACGCCGATGCGGAGGCCGAGAAGCGGCCTGAGGTGGTGAAATCCCGCGTGGCGCGCATGCTCGGTCACGAGGCCTTCTCGCTCGAATGGGTGTCGATCTACCGCTTCCAGTGCCGCAGGCTGGAGCGGTTCATCCATGACCGGGTGATCTTCGCGGGCGACAGCGCCCATCAGGTCTCGCCGTTTGGCGCGCGGGGCGCCAACTCGGGCGTTCAGGATGCCGAGAATCTGGGCTGGAAGCTGGCGGCCGTGCTCGAAGGAAGAGCCGGAGCCGCGTTGCTCGCGAGCTACGACCATGAGCGTTCGGCAGCCGCCGACGACAACATCCTGAATTCGACGCGCGCCACGGATTTTCTGGCCCCGCAATCCGCCGCCGAGCAAATCCTGCGCAATGCCGTCCTCGATCTCGCCCGCGAGACCGGCTTCGCCAAAAAGATGGTGAATTCCGGGCGCCTTTCGGTGCCGACAGCCTATCGCGACAGCCCTCTTTCCACCCCGGATTGTGAGGAATGGCCGGGCGGCGTGAAACCCGGCGCGCCGGTTCCGGATGCGCCGCTGCAGGATCTGTCAGGCCGGAGATTGTTCCTGAGCGAAGCGCTCGGACCGGACTTCACGCTGCTGCACCGGGCGAACGGCGAGGCGAAAGACTTGCCGGAGAACGTCCGTCCCATCGCCATCGGCGACAATCACCTTGATGCCGAGGGCCTTCTGGTGCAGCGCTATGCCTTGCCCGAGGGGGGCGGCGTGCTCATCCGGCCGGACGGCCATGTGGCGGCGCGCTTCAAGACCCTTGACCGCGCGCGGCTGAACGGCGCGCTTCGCCGGGCCATGGGAGAGAGCCGTTGACCAACGACAACCATGCCGGCGGGCGGCTGCGCACCGAAATCCGCTTCGCTGATCCCGATCTCGCTTACCGGATGATCGTGGAAGCCCATCGCGGCCTCACGGAGGAGGAGAGCAAGGCGCTCAATGCGAAGCTCGCCTTGCTGCTGGCGAACCATATCGGCGATGATCTCATCCTCGCGGAAGCCATCGCTATCGCAAAGCGCTGACGACGACTTCGGCGCATCATCAACAGAGGGAACACCCAATGGCCCGCAAAGTCATGATCACCTGCGCGGTGACAGGCGCGATCCACACGCCGTCGATGTCGCCCTTTCTGCCGGTCACGGCGGCGGAGATCGCGGAGGCTGCCATCGGTGCGGCGGAAGCGGGAGCGGCGCTGGTGCATGTGCATGCCCGCAACCCCGTCACCGGCCAGCCGGACCAGTCTCCCGAGGCCTTCGAGCCCTTCCTGAAGGTCATCAAGCAGCGGACCAACGCCGTGATCAACATCACGACGGGCGGCGCGCCGAACATGAGCGTCGAGGAGCGGGTGCGGCCTTGCATGCATTTCAAGCCTGAGGTCGCCTCGCTCAATATGGGCTCGATGAATTTCGGCCTTTATCCGATGCTCGCGCGCTTCAAGGAGTTCAAACATGCCTG
Organism: Methylocystis sp.; assembly: GCA_020252485.1. Classification (GTDB taxonomy): domain Bacteria; phylum Pseudomonadota; class Alphaproteobacteria; order Rhizobiales; family Beijerinckiaceae; genus JADCCX01. The sequence continues at coordinate 67,809 of JADCCX010000056.1, read as the reverse complement.
GGAGGAGCCCTATCTCGCCAATTCCGACGACCGCATCTTCAAGAACACCTTCAAGGATATCGCCGGAATCCTGACGGCCTGCGCCGAGAACGGCACGCGCTTCGAGATCGAGTGCTACGATATCGGACATCTCTACACGCTCGCGCATTTCGTCGACCGGGGCCTCGTGAAGGCGCCCTTCTTCGTCCAGTCGGTGTTCGGCATCCTGGGCGGCATCGGCGCGCATCCGGAAGACGTCATGCATATGAAGCGCACAGCCGACCGCCTGTTCGGCAAGGATTATCACTGGTCTGTGCTGGGCGCCGGACGGCATCAGCTGTCGATCGCCGCGCAGGCGGCGGCGATGGGCGGCAATGTGCGCGTGGGGCTTGAAGATTCGCTCTGGCTTGGCGCGGGAACACTTGCCCGAACCAATGCGGAGCAGGTGACGAAGGCGCGCCAGATCATCGAAGGGCTGGGGCTGGAGATTGCCACGCCGGACGAAGCGCGGGAGATGCTGGCGCTCAAAGGGGCGGACAGGGTGAATTTCTGAGCGGCGGGGGGCAAGATGGCCGCGGCAACCAAAAGACGGGCCGCTCTTGCCAGCAGGCCATGCTTGCCCCGCCCGAGCACTCATGCTTCCTAGCTTCCATCAGAAGGATTTGCCCCATGCGTCGCGCCAGCAAGGCCGGTCATTACCATCTCCCCGTCGCCGATACGGTTGTTCTGGATTACGAGGAGCGCCGGCGGCGCAGGGGCGTGCTCAAGGCCATCGGCGGCGCGGAATTCCTCGTCGATCTCGCCGAGCCGCCCATCCTCGGACCCGGTGACGGCTATGTGCTGGACGACGGGAGCTTCATCGAGATCGTCGCTGCTCCCGAAGAGCTGCTGGAAGTGCGCGGCAAGGACCCGCTTCACACGACGCGGCTCGCCTATCACCTCGGCAACCGCCACCTCGAATGCGAGATTTCAGCGCGCCACATCCGCATCCGGCGCGACCATGTGATCGCCGACATGCTGAAGGGGCTGGGCGCCAGGGTGATCGAGGTGGAAGCCCCCTTCCACCCAGAGGGCGGAGCCTACAACCATGGCGGGCATGCCCATGCTGGTCACGATCACGGCCATCACGGCCATGACCACCACGACCATGACCACGCGCACGGCCATGACCATCACCATGGACACAAGCATGGGCATTGAGGCGGGCAACTTCTCCCGCCTGCTGGTCTGGTTCTCTCCCGCCTTTCCCATTGGCGCCTTCGCCTTCTCGCATGGCCTCGAATGGGCGGTGGAAGCGGGCGACATTTCCGATCGCGACAGCCTTCAGGCCTGGCTCGATGCGCTTTTGCGCCATGGCAGCGGCTGGTCCGATTCCGTGCTCTTTTCCGTGGCGCACCGGGCCACCGAAGCCCGCGACATGAAGCGGCTGGCCGAGGCGGCGGAACTCGCCGTGGCGCTGCAGCCCTCGAAGGAGCGGCGCCTCGAAGCCACCATGCAGGGCGATGCCTTCGTCAAGGCGGTCGAGACAGCCTGGGATAACCCCGGCCTTGCGGCGCTGCGCGCGGCAAGCGAGCCGCCCTATGCGCTGGCGGTCGCGGCGGGCGCAGCATCGGCGGCCGCTGGCTTCGGGCGCGAGGAGAGCCTGCGGGCGTTTCTGACCGGCTTCTGCCAGAACCTGGTATCCGCCGCCGTGCGGCTTGCGCCGATCGGCCAGAGCGACGGCCTGCGCGTGCTGGCCGCGCTTGAACCTTCGATTGCGCTGACCGCGAGCGAGGCTGCGCGCGCCAGCATCAAGGATGTCGGCGGGCTTGCCATCCGCTCGGATATCGCTTCCATGCGCCATGAAACACAGATGACGAGGTTGTTCCGCTCATGACGAAATCCCCAAATGGACCGCTGCGGGTTGGCGTCGGCGGCCCGGTCGGCTCCGGCAAGACGGCGCTGATGGACGCGCTCTGCAAGCGGCTGGCGCTGACCTATGACGTGGCGGCGATCACCAACGACATCTACACCAAGGAGGATGCCGAGTTCCTCACCCGCTCCGGCGCCTTGCCGCCCGAGCGCATCATGGGCGTGGAGACAGGCGGCTGCCCCCATACCGCCATCCGCGAGGATGCCTCCATCAACCTGACGGCGGTGGCCGATATGCGGGCGCGCTTTCCCGATCTCGATGTGATCCTGATCGAATCGGGCGGCGACAACCTTGCGGCCTCGTTCTCGCCGGAGCTCGCCGATCTGACGATCTATGTCATCGATGTCTCGGCCGGCGACAAGATCCCGCGCAAGGGCGGGCCGGGCATCACGCGCTCCGATCTCCTGGTGATCAACAAGATCGACATCGCGCCTTATGTGGGCGCCAGCCTCGATGTCATGGACCGCGACTCGAAGATGATGCGCAAGGAGCGCCCCTATGTCTTCACCAACGTGCGCGGCGGCGTGGGCGTGGAGGCGGTGGAGCAATTCATCGTGGAGCGCGGCGGTCTGGGAGCGTAGCCGCTCTCAGCCAACTGTCGAGAAGCGATCGAACACCATGTCAGGCGCGCTGGTGTTGTGGCGGGAATAGCTGTGGCGGCCGGCCCAGAATTCGACGCCCTGCGCCTGCTTGAAATCCATGAGCGGCTCCTCGATCCAGCGCTGCGCATTCTTCTGGCGGATGGCGACGCGCGCGGCATCGTTGTTGAACTCGGTCACATACATTGATCGGAGCGAGCAGAACGGCAGGTCCGGGATCGGGCGGTCGAAGCTGACATCCATGGTCAGCCGGTCGCGGTCGAGCGTCGATATCTTGAGCACGGCCTGCCCGCCGCGCCGGAAGGGCGTGGTGAAGGTCATGGTGGCGGGATCGAAGACCACTTCCTTGAACTCGACGATGGGACGCCCCTTGTCCTCGATAGGTCCGGCCACGAAGGACGAGCCATAGGCTGACCATTTGAGATGCTGCGGCGGCAAGGGCCGGATGCGCCAATAGCCATCCGGCGGATAGACGACCGCGACCTCCTCGGAACGCTCGTTGCGGCGCACCCAGACCTGGATGAGATGCAGACCCTGCTCCACCCGGTTGCCGATGCGCACCGGCACATCCGCCGGCCGCCAGAAGGCGGGGTAGCTGTAGCCGATCACCCAGAGCCACTCGTCCTCGTAGATCGTCACCCGGCGGGGCGGCGCGGGCGGCTTGAAGGCCGGATCAGCGGTGAAGTCGCAATTCGTCCAGTCCGCCGCGAAGTTATCGGCCACGAGCCCGCCGATATAGGCCGGGTGGATCGCCTGGATGCGGAAGGAGCGCAGGGCGGGATGGCTCATGCGGATATCGACATTGTCCTTCTCGGCGCAAAGCACAGGCTCCGAACGGTTGACGATCAACGCCTCGATTGCGCCAGGCACAGGAGCGGCAGGCGGCGGAGGCTGGCCCTGGCTATGGCTGCGGGAGGGCAGCAGCGCGGCGGCCGCCGTGCCGGCGGAAAGCATGGCGAAGGAGCGGCGGTTGAGCATGGAGAGGCGCTTTCGATCGAACATGGCGTGGCTTCGTGCGAAGCAATTAGCGGATTATCCGCGCCAGTCGATGGCGCTTGCTGCAATTCGGAGCCTGTTGTCCAGCTATCCCGCCTGTTTTGTGAACATAGGCGGAATGCTGGCGACCGCTCCCGGCCGGAAACCGCCCTGCCTGGCCCGGATCAGATCAACCGGTGACGCACGGCCCTGAACTTGGGTTAAAAATCACCTCCATGAGCACCCATCCCGGAGCACCCATCCCGCCCCCTTGCGGGGCGGGTGGCCCGGACCCTGGACTTGATCCGGGGGAAGGGCCGGGTGGGGGGCTTTTTCTCATTTTCACCCTTATCATCACCCCTCCCCGGCGGCTTTCGCCGCCGACCCTCCCCGTCAAGGGGAGGGATGGAGCTCGCACGTTAACCCGGATTCACAGCCCTGCCGGTGACGAACCAGGAATTGATATCAAAGATATCATATGTTAGTATTTTCGATATGGGCGATCTCCTCATCAGAAATCTGGACCCGGAACTCGAGCGGGAATTGCGGGCGCGGGCGACGGCTTCCGGCAAAAGCCTCTCGCAGGCTGCGAAAGACCTGTTGCGCCAGGGCATGATCGAACCGAAACGGGAATATGGGCTGGGCACCGCCTTGCGGAATATGCTCGGTCCGGATGGCTTTGTGGATCTCGAATTTCCACGCGTGCCCGACAGACCGCCGCCTGACTTTTCATGATCCTGCTGGACACGAATATCATCTCGGAAGTCTGGCGGCAGCACCGGAACATCCACGTTGAGCGATGGGTCGACGCTCAGCCACGCAGGATGCTGTTCCTTAGCGCGGTCACGCTCGGGGAACTGCATTATGGCGCGCAGCGATTGCCGGATGGCCGCCGCAAGGACCTGTTGCTCACCGTCATTGCCGAGTTGGAGCAAAGCACCTTCGCCGAACGCGTCCTCCCGTTCGACACGCGCTGCTCAGCCATGTTCGGTAAGCTGAAGGCTGATCGCGAGCGCATGGGGCGGCCGATCAACGCTGCAGATGCCGCAATCGCCGCGACGGCGCTGACCTTTAAACTGAGCCTTGCCACGCGCAACACACGCGATTTCGATGACCTTGGCCTCGACCTGATCAACCCATTCGAGGCGTGAGATTGCGGCGCCGCTTATCGAGCAATCGCATAAACATCGCCGGAATTCGCCTCATGCGGCAATTCCGCTAGAAACGTGCGCATCGCATCCGCTGTGAGTTCTGCCGCAAAGGTCAGCGTCTGGCTTTCCCCCAAGGCCACATTGAACCGGCCGTAGCCAAGGGTCGAAAGACGCTGCAGGCAGCGTTCCGCCACATCGCGCTGGATGGTCGTAAACTCGAAAGAGAGTGCGGGAACCGGCTCGGACAAACCTGCAAGCACTGAAACCTCGAAACCTTCCACGTCGATCTTGACGAAGGCCGGCTGTCCATGGGCGGCGATGAGCGCGTCCAGCGTGGTGACGGGAACATCGAGCGACTGATCCCAGCGCTGGCCCTCCCAGCCGCCTGCGCCATCGGCGGCTCTCACGAAATCCGTCGAAGCGGTGGTGACGGTCGGATTGGCGGAATTGATATGGAGTTGCAGGATGCCCTCTTGCGCCCCGCAAGCGGCCTGGACCAGCGTGACCGCGCCGTCCCCGCCGTGAATGGCGCGGATCGCCGTGGCGCAGAGCGGCTGCGGCTCAAGCGCCACCACACGCGCGCCCAGCCGACGGAACGAGGCGATGCGGTCGCCGACATGGCTGCCGATATCGAAGGCGAGATCACCCGGCTTCACGAACCGGGCGTAGAGCGCGTCCATCGCCGCATCGCGCGCCGGATCGCCGTAATAGACGGCGAGCGAGCGCTCCAGCGCACCAACCTGTCTGCCCAGCGCCTCCCGCGCGCGCCGGACAGCGCTATCGGTATGGGGGCGAGTCACGCTGCTTTTCCCTGCACGGCCTTGATCTCTTCCGGCGTGTCATATTCCTCGGGGATGGCGCAAAGACGCAAGGCGGCCATCGCTCTGCCGAGGCCGGGAGAAGCCAGCCAGACGCCGAAGGGGATCGCCACAACATAGCCGGCCGTCATGATCAGCCCCCACCAGAATAATGTCGGCGAACCGATATAGGCCAGCGTCATCACCACAATGCCGAAGGCGAGTTGGGGCCAGAGCCCCTGGAACGCCACATCCCAGGGGATGCGCTGCGCATCCCGAAGCTGGCCGTTCCAGCTCACCGTTTTGCCGAACAGCAGCCCCGCCATGAAAATGGTGACGCGGAAGGTGGAGACAGCGCCCAGCAGAAACGAGAAGATGAGCTCCACAATCGCGCCGAGGATGAATTTGAGCCGTCCGCCATAGCGGGCGCTTTCTGTCCGGGAGGCGAGGATGTCGATGAAGCCCGCGATCTTGGGCGAGAGATACATCAGCAGGAAGGTGATGTAGAGGGCGATGGCCGAGGCGGCCGGGAAACCCGCTGCATCCGCCATGAAGGGCTTGACCGCGCCAAGCGCGATGAACAGCGTCCACGCCGGCGTGCCCAAAAACATCAGGATCGCCCAGGCGAGCTGGAAGCGGCTCATCGGCAACAATCCCCCGGTCCCGACGAGCGGCCAGTATTGCATATTCCCCTGGCACCAGCGCGTGTCGCGCTTGGTGAATTCGAGGATGGTGGGCGGGTTCTCCTCCCAGCTCCCCATCTCAACCGGCAGGACGCGGCATTCGTAGCCCGCGCGGCGCATGAAGGTCGCCTCGACCTGATCATGGCTGAGGATATGGCCGCCCAAAGGCGGGCCGCCCGGCAGCACCGGCAGATGGCATTCCTCGACGAAGGGCTTGATGCGCACCACCGCGTTATGGCCCCAGAAGGGGCCGCAATCGCCCACCCACCAGGATTGGCCCATGGTGTAGCTGCGCATGCCATGGCGCATGCCGAACTGGAAAATGCGGGCGAAGGCCGATTGCGTCGGCATGCCGACGACGAGGCTCTGCAGGATGCCGAGCTTCGGATAGGCCTCCATGACCCGCACCAGCTTCACGATAGCGTCCCCCGCCATCAGGCTGTCGGCATCGAGCGGCAGCATCAATTCGTATTCGCTGCCCCAGCGCTCGCAGAAATCGCGGACGTTGCCGGCCTTGTAGCCGGTATTCTCCGCGCGCCGGCGGTAGATGAGATCGGCGGGGTTGCCGCGGCTCTCCTTCCAGGCGTTGAAGGCGGCTTCCTCCCGCTCAGCGGCATCGGAAAGGTCGGGCGTGTCGGACAGGACGAACCAGCCGAAGGCCTGGCCTTGCCCGGTCGCGTTGACGCTTTCTCGGATGACATCGAAGCGCTTCAGCGCCCGTTCCGGATCCTCGTTGCGGAGCGTCATGAAGATTGCAGTGCGGATGCGGATGTCACCCGTGGCTTCCGCTGCGGCGAGATAGGGCGCAGTCTCCCGCAGCGGGTCCTTCGCGATCATCAGCAGCCAGAGGCCGATCATGGCGTTCCAGAAGCCCAGAACCGTCCAGGGCAGCCCGATCAGGAAGCAGATGAACATCACGCCATCGACAATGGACCAGCCGCCATGGCCAAGCACCCAGGCCATCCAGTTCGCCATCCAGAGATAGGTGACGATGTTGAGCGTGGCCACGAAGATGCGCCGCCACATCAGTTCGGCGGAGGATTGCAGGCCCGCTGGCGTCAGCGGGATGGGCACGGGGGTTGTCGGCTGGTCGTTTTCGGTCATCGATCAGGGCAAGGGAGGCGAGAGGAACTGGGCCTCAAGCCCATGTGGGACATCACGTGAATGGCGATTGAATGGCGGCCCTTTGCGCGGACGCGGCGTTCCCGCTAAAGCAACGGCATGCCAAACAGCGAGAAGACGGTCAGCGCCCTCTGGTATATCGGTGATTCCAGAGCCGAACTCAGGCCGGAGCCCTTGCCTACCCCGGGTCAGGGCGATGCCCTCGTCCGCACGCTCTATTCCGGCATCAGCCGTGGGACGGAGCGGCTGGTCTTCATGGCGCTGGTCCCTTCCTCTGAATACGCGCGGATGCGCGGGCCGAACATGGGCGGCGATTTTCCGCACCCTGTCAAATACGGCTACCAGGCGGTGGGCATCGTCGAGGAGGGACCCGCCGCCATGAAAGGCAAGGCCGTCTTCGCGCTGCATCCGCATCAGGATCGTTTTGTCGTCCCGGCCGCCACGCTGACGCTCCTGCCGGAAAACCTTCCGCCGCGCCGCGCGGTGCTGGCGGCCAATATGGAGACGGCGCTCAACGCGCTGTGGGATTCGGGCGCCGGTCCGGGCGACCGCATTGCAGTGGTGGGCGGCGGCGTGGTCGGCTGCCTGATCGCCGCGCTCTGCGGCCGCCTGCCGGGCGCGGAGGTGACGCTTGTCGACCCGGTGGCCTCGCGCGCCGCCATTGCGGCGGCGATCGGCGCCGGCTTCGCGGAGCCGGCGAGCGCGCCGTCCGATTGCGATGTCGTGTTCCATGCCAGCGCCAACAGCAAGGGGCTAGCGACGGCGCTGGAATGCGCCGGTTTCGAGGGAACCGTGGTCGAGGTTTCCTGGTTCGGCGATCGCGAGGTGGCCGTGCCGCTCGGCCGCATGTTCCACAGCGGCAGGCTGAAGCTCATCTCCTCGCAGGTAGGCCAGGTGGCGGCGAGCCGGCGGCCGCGCTGGGATTATGCCCGCCGCATGCGCAAGGCGATGGAATTGCTTGCCGATCTGCGTCTGGATGCGCTGCTGGGCGAGGAAATCGCCTTCGCCGACGCGCCGGCTCGCCTGCCCGCCATCTTTTCAAGCGATCTGAGCGGCCTCGCGCCCGTGCTCCGCTATCCGTGAGGGTGCCGGGACATGACGTCTGGGCTTCCTGCCGTTGAAGCGGTCTAGCCCCCAGCCTGCAAGAAGCAGGAGGGCGATCCCCGTGATGTTGACGGGATGGGCCACGAGCCAGCTCATCCCGAAGAAATCGATGGCGACCCCGCCGGCCATCGACAGGCCAAGACCGGCGATAAAGCAGCCGAACGAGTTGCGGCCGACCCTGTAGAGCGGCGCGAGCTTCGGGCTCGCGAGCCAGGCCGCGGCCGGATCGACGAGGCTGTAGGCCACATAGGCGAGGGCCAGAAAATGGATGAGCCGCGTGCCGTGCAGCACCGTGATCGCATCCGCCGGATAGATCAGCTTGTTGAGCGCTGCCGCTTCCGGAAAAGCATTCTGGATGCCCCAGAAGGTGAGCGGAACGGAGGCGGCAAGGTAGGCGACGCTGGCCGCGACGAGCCAGGTTATCTTCCGGGGCGGCGGCTTCAGCCAGCCCACGCCGAAGGAAAATCCGAGAAAAAACAGAAACTGCCAGGCGAGCGGATTGAAGTACCAGTTGCCGCCGGTGATCGGATTGCCATGGAAATGCACGGGGGCGACCTGCATCATGAGCCAGACCATGGCGGAGAGGCCAAGCACGAGCATGGGCGAGAGGCGCGCAAGCGCCATCGCCGGAATGATCAGCGCCAGCAGGATCACATACATCGGCAGGATATCGAAAAAAGACGGCACATAGCGCAGCCTGGCGTAATCGACGAAGCCCTCCAGCGGCATGGCGCGCAACCATTCGAGATCGTAGCGCATCGCCATGGCGTTGCTGCCCGTCACACGGTCGATCAGCAAGGCGCCGCCGCCCAGCACCACAAGCGTTGCGATATGGGCGCCGTAAAGCTGGAGCATGCGCTTCAGCGTGCGCCGCGCGCCCGCCTGAAAACCCTTCTTGAGAAATGTCCCGCCAAAGGCGAGGCCGCTGGCGATGCCTGAGACAAAGACGAAAATCTCGGCGCCCGATGAAAAGCCGAAGCGCGCCGGAATGTAATCCGCCCAGAGATTGTTGGGCACATGCGCCACGAAAATGATGAGGAGCATGATGCCGCGCGCGAGATCGAGCCGCATGTCGCGGCCGGCCTTCGCGGGGTGGGTCGTGGAGGGGGCGGCGAGCATGCAATGATCCGTCAATCTCCGGTCAATCTGACCGATCCCCGGAAGCTGCTCAAAACAAGGCCCTTCACGGCCTGTCACGGATTGGTGAAAGACCGCGCCAGACTGCCGGAAGACGCGGAAGGGTCAGTCGCCTTCGCCGGGCTCCGGCGAGAATAGCGCGAGCTTGCCCGGCTTGCCGTCCCATTCCTTGGCGTCGGCGGGCTGCTCGCGCTTGATGGTGATGTTCGGCCAGGATTTCGCATATTCGGCATTGAGCTTCAGCCAGCTTTCGAGCCCCGGCTCGGTATCCGGCTTGATGGCTTCCGCCGGGCATTCCGGCTCGCAAACGCCGCAATCGATGCATTCATCCGGATGGATGATCAGCATGTTCTCACCCTCGTAGAAGCAGTCCACCGGACAGACCTCCACGCAATCCATGTACTTGCACTTGATGCAGTTCTCGGTGACCACATAGGTCATCGGCAGTCTCCCCCGGCGGCCTGATCCGCCATCTTGCGCTTCTCAATCCCATCTTCCGCGCGCCGAAACAAGATTTCGGAAAACGCGGAGGATGCGGATTTCGTTTCCCTATTCTGCAGCCATCGGCAGCGGCGCCGGCTGCGGCGCGTTGAAGCGGGCCATCAGAGCCTCCCGTTCGGCCAGCGCGGCGGCCGCATGGCGCTCCTTCACATGCCCGAAGCCCCGGATCTTCTCCGGAACGGAAGCGAGTCCGACGGCGATGGCATGGTTCGCCGGGTTCAGCCGCGCCGCCACATAATCGATCATCCCCTCGTATTCGCCGATCAGCTGACGCTCCATGCGCCGCTCGGCGGAATAGCCGAAGATGTCGAGCCCGGTGCCACGCAAGCGCTTCAATTTCGCCAGAACCCCGAAGGCCTTCAGCATCCAGGGACCGAAGGCCGTCTTGACCGGATTTCCCTGCGCATCCTTCTTGCCGAGCAGGGGCGGGGCCAGATGGAACTCCAGCCGGATATCGCCGTCGAACTCCGCCTGCAGCTGCTTGAGAAAGCTGCCGTCGGTGTAAAGGCGCGCCACCTCATATTCGTCCTTGTAGGCCATGAGCTTGAAGAAATAGCGGGCGACGGCGTCGGTCAGCGCGGTCTGGCCGGGCGTACGCTCCAATTCCGCCTTCTGGATGCGGGCAACCGCCATGCGGTAGCGGCGGGCGTAGGCGGCGTCCTGATAATCTGTCAGGAACGCCGCGCGGCGATCCACCATCTCTTGCAACGTCCCGGAGATATGGCGCGTTTCGGTCGGCTTCCGCGCGGCGGCGACCATCGCCTCCACCGCCGCCTGATCATGCGCCGTCCGGCGGCCCCAGCGGAAGGCCTCAATGTTCATCTTCACCGCTTCGCCGTTGAGCTCGATCGCCCGCTCGATGGCGGCAGATGAGAGCGGCACGCCGCCCTTCTGATGGGCATAGCCCAGCAGGAACATGTTGGCGGCGATGGAATTGCCGAAGAGCGCCACGGCGAGGCCCGTCGCGTCGACGAAGGCGACCTTGTCGCGCCCCGCAGCGCCGATGATGGCGCGTTTGAGCCGCTCGACCGGCAGAGAAAAATCGGCATTGCGGGTGAACTCGCCGCCGAAAACCTCCGCCGTGTTGGCGACAAACAGCGTCTTGCCCTGGCGGACTGCCGCCAGCACCTTCTTCGTGCCGGAGACCACCAGATCGCCGCCAAGGATCAGGCTCGCCTTCTCGGCGCTGACGCGGATCGCATTGATCGCATCCGGATTGCGGCCGACCTTCACATGCGAATAGACGCTGCCGCCCTTCTGAGCGAGGCCGGCCATATCGATCATGCCGCAGCCTTTGCCTTCGAGATGGGCCGCCATGCCGATGATCGCGCCGATGGTGACGACGCCGGTGCCGCCCACACCGGTGACGATGCAGGCCCAGTTCTCCTTCTCGACCGAGGGCAGGACCGGCTCGGGCGGGAGCGTTGCGGGCGCATCCGCCGTTTTCGCGAGGCCCTCGGCCTTTTTGATCTTCGCCCCATGCACGGTGACGAAGGAGGGGCAGAAACCATCCTGACAGGAGAAATCCTTGTTGCAGGAGCTCTGGTCGATCCGCCGCTTGCGGCCGAATTCGGTCTCGACCGGCTGCACCGAGACGCAGTTGGATTTGACCCCGCAATCGCCGCAGCCCTCGCAGACAAGCTCATTGATGATCACGCGCTTGTCCGGGTCGGGAAACAGGCCGCGCTTGCGGCGGCGGCGCTTCTCCGCCGCGCAGGTCTGGTCGTAGATCACCACCGTCACACCGTCGATGTCACGCAATTCGCGCTGCACGGCGTCGAGCTCCGAGCGATGATGCACGGTGGCGCCCGAGGGAAACGTGACGTTGCCCGAATATTTCTCCGGCTCGTCCGTGACGATGGCGATGCGGGAGACGCCCTCCGCCCGCACCTGATGGGCTGTCATATCGACGGTGAGATTGCCCTCATGGTGCTGGCCGCCTGTCATGGCGACGGCATCGTTGAAAAGGATCTTGTAGGTGACGTTGGTTTGGGCCGAGACCGCGAAGCGCAGCGCCAGCACGCCGGAATGGTTGTAGGTGCCGTCGCCAAGGTTCTGGAAAACGTGATTGCGCTTCGAGAAATGCGACTCGCCCACCCAGTTCGCACCCTCGCCGCCCATGGCCGTGAAGCCGACGGTGTCGCGGTCCATCCACAGCGCCATGTAATGGCAGCCGATGCCCGCCGATGCCCGCGACCCTTCCGGCACGCGCGTCGAGGTGTTGTGGGGGCAGCCCGAGCAGAAATAGGGGGTGCGCGTGCCCACATCGACAGTTTCGACGAGGCGCGCCTGCGCCTGCCGCAGCGCCGAGACCTTCGCGGCGATCTCGTCGCTTTTCGCGTATTTCAGCACCCGCTCGCCGACAGCAATGGCGATATCGTTGGGATCGAGCGCGCCCTTGACCGGGAAGAGCCAGTCGCCCCGCTCGTCGCGCTTGCCGATCACCTGCGGCTGAACGCCCGTGCCGTAAAGCTCCTCCTTGATCTGCACCTCGATCAGCGAGCGCTTCTCCTCGACCACGATCACGGTTTCGAGGCCGCGGGCGAAGTCCATGAGCTCGCCCGGGTCCATCGGCCAGGGACAAGCCACCTTGAAGACCCGGATGCCGAGCTTGTTGGCGGCGACCTCGTCGATACCGAGATCATCCATCGCCTGCCGGACATCGAGATAGCTCTTGCCGATGCTGATAATGCCGATCCGCGCATTCTTGCCGCCGGAAATCACAATCCGGTTGAGCTTGTTGGCCTTGATGAAGGCCAAAGCCGCCGCACGTTTGTATTCATGCAGGCGCGCTTCCTGCGCGATGAAGTCGAGCTCATGACGGATATTGAGCCCGCCCGGCGGCATCACGAAATCCGTGGGCAGGACGATCTTCACGCGATCAAGCGACCCATCGACGGAAGCGGTCGATTCGACGTTCTCCTTGACGCATTTGAGCGCCGTCCAGGTGCCCGCGAAGCGGGACAGGGCATAGCCATAGAGCCCGTAATCCAGCATCTCCTGCACGCCGGCGGGATTGAGGATGGGGATCATCGTATCGACGAAGTTGAATTCCGTCTGGTGGGCGACCGTCGAGGATTCGGCCGTGTGGTCGTCGCCCATCAGCGCCAGCACGCCGCCGTGCTTCGAGGGGCCCGCCATATTGGCATGGCGGAACACATCCGTCGTGCGGTCGACGCCGGGTCCCTTGCCGTACCAGAGCGCGAAGACGCCGTCGTATTTGCCCTCGCCGGTGAGTTCCGCCTGCTGGGACCCCCAGCAGGCCGTCGCCGCCAGTTCTTCATTCAGGCCAGGCTGAAAGACGATCTCCGCCGCAGCGAGCTGCTTCTTCGACCGGAAAAGCTGCTGGTCCAGACCACCCAGAGGCGAACCGCGGTAGCCCGAGACGAAGCCGGCGGTGTTGAGCCCCGCGGCCTTGTCGCGCGCCTTCTGCATCAGCAGCATGCGGACAAGGGCCTGCGTGCCGTTCAGGAAGACCTGCTGCTTAGCGAGGTCATACTTGTCATCGAGCGACACCTCGCGCAGCGCCCGCGCGCTTGCCTCGCCGGATTTTTCCTGAACTGAAACAGCCATCAAGGACCTCCTCCATGCCCGACGAGCGGGCGGCCCGCATTCGATGATTCCGACGACACCACCCGAATATGACAGTATTACTGACATATCCAAAAAGGGCGGTCAAATCAGCGCCATCTTTTCCCCGCAGTGACTGTGCCTATAACTCCCTTGCGCCGCAAGTTTGGCGCCCACTGAAATTGGCTGCTAGAAGAGAAACATGCTGTTCCGCCGCCTTTCGTTCGCCATCGCCCTCCTGCTGCCGCCTTCGCTGGCTGAAGCGCATCCGCATGTGTTCGTGGCAGCGAAGGCGGAGATCATCTATGACGGACAGGGCAATGTGCTGGGTGTGAACCACGTCTGGACCTTCGACGAGAGCTATTCCTCGTTCGCGACCATGGGCTTCCCCAAGGGACCGGACGGCAAGTTTTTGCCGGAGAAGCTCGCCGAGCTTGCCAGGATCAACACCGAATCGCTCGCCGAATTCGGTTACTTCACCGAGGGGAAAGCCGGCGGCAAGAGGGTGGAGTTCACGACCCCGCAGAATTACCGGATCGAGCAGAACGGCGATGCGCTGACCTTGTTCATGTCCTTGCCGCTCAAGAATCCCGTCTCCGGCAAGACCTTCAGCATCGATGTCAGCGATCCAAGCTATTTCGTGGCCTTCGCCTTCGATGAAGCGAAGGATGCCGTCGTGCTGGCACAGGCGCCGACCGCATGTACGGTGACCATCCGCAGGCCAAGCCAGGCCGATCTCTCCGGCTTCGCCAAGCTCTCCGATCAGATGTTCATGCAGCTGACCAACAAATCCGAAGTCCAGGGCGCCTTCAGCAATCGGGCCCTTGTCGCGTGTCCCTGACCTTCGGTCGGGTGAGGGCGGCAAAAGCATGGTGGCCGGTGTTGCTCTGCGGCCTTCCGGGCATTTGCCTGATCATCGCCCTCCCCGCTTTCGCGCAACCGCAAAGCCCATTCTCGCTGGGCGGCCTTGAAGGCGCCGGCGGACGGCCCGCCTCCGGCCTAGCCGCATGGCTGCTGGCCCAACAGGCCGCCTTCACCCGATCGATGACCGCCGCGGCGCGCTTGCTCAAGACGGACAGCGGCGCGGTATGGGGCCTTGCGGGCCTCGCCTTCGCCTATGGCGTGTTCCATGCGGCGGGGCCCGGCCACGGCAAGGCGATCATCGCCTCCTACGTGGTCGCCAATGAGGATGCGCTGAAGCGCGGCGCCATGATCGCCGGGCTGGCAGCGGCCCTGCAGGGCATCGTCGCGGTCGGTCTCGTTTCGGTCATCGGCCTCGTCCTGGGCGGCACGCGGCAGATGATGACAGGCGCGGTCGACTGGATCGAAACGATCAGCTATGCAGGCATCGCCGCCTTCGGTTTCTGGCTGCTGCTGCGCAAGCTCGCCGGATTGCGGGCCTTATGGACCGGAGAGGCCAACCGGCTCGCCCGGCACGATCACTTCCACATTCCGGCGCCTGAAACGGTGCTGCGCTGGTCCCGGCGGGACGCAGCGGCGGCGGTTTTTGCGGCCGGTCTGCGGCCCTGCTCGGGCGCGCTGCTGATTCTCGTCTTCACCTTGACGCAGGGCGTCTACTGGGCGGGGATTGTGGCGGTCGCGGCCATGTCGATCGGAACCGGCCTGACGACCGCAGGCGTGGCGGCGCTGGCGGTTTTCTTCAAGGGGGCAGCCGTGAGGCTGGCATCGGGCCGAGGCTCTCTGGCGCTGTGGCTCGTCCGCTCCCTTGAGGTTCTGGCGGCGCTGGCCGTTATGCTCTTGGGGCTCGCCCTGCTGACCGGGCACTGGGCGAACGTGGGCGGCGCCTGATTCTGCAGGCGCAGCAAGGGCTCAGGCCTCACTCTTGCCGCTTGGGCAATAATCCTTCGCTTTACCCCTTGCTATGGAAATGAATGCATTTTCGGTATGGAGCGGCCATTCTCATGCCGAGGGATCCGAAGATGGCCGTTACCGACAATTCCGTCATTTCCGTCAAGGGCGCGCTGAAGCCCAGGTTCGACGAGATTCTCACGACCGACGCGCTGCTCTTCGCCGCCGATCTGCACAAGCGCTTCGATGCCACCCGCAAGCGGCTGCTGGCGATCCGGGCCGAGCGGCAGAAGCGCTTCAATGCGGGCGAGACACCGGATTTCCTGCCCGAGACCAAGCACATCCGCGAAGGGGACTGGAAGGTCGGCAAGATTCCTGCCGATCTTCTTGATCGCCGCGTCGAGATCACCGGGCCCACCGACCGCAAGATGGTTGTCAACGCGTTAAACTGCGGCGCCAAGGTCTTCATGACCGATTTCGAGGATGCGAATTCGCCGACCTGGACCAATTGCATCGAGGGGCAGATCAACCTTAAGGACCGCTGGGACGGCAAACTCGACTTCACCGACCCGACCACAGGCAAAGCCTACAAGCTTGGCCCCAACCCCGCCGTGCTGATGGTGCGCCCGCGCGGCTGGCACCTGTTGGAAGAGCATGTGACGGTCGATGGGGAGCCCATGTCCGGCGCGCTCTTCGATTTCGGCATGTATGTTTTCCATAACGCGAAAAAGGCGCTGGCGGTCGGCTCCGGCCCCTATTTCTACCTGCCGAAGCTTGAGAGCCATCAGGAGGCGCGGCTATGGAACGACGTGATGGTCCACGCTCAGGAAAAGCTCGGCCTCAAGGTCGGCGCCATCAAGGCGACGGTGCTGATCGAGACGCTGCCGGCCGCCTTCGAGATGGATGAAATCCTCTTCGAGCTGAAGGACCATATCGTCGGCCTTAATTGCGGCCGCTGGGATTATATCTTCTCGTTCATCAAGAAGCTCGCCAAGAACAAGAACTACATTCTCCCTGACCGCTCGCAGGTGACGATGGGCAAGGCGTTCCTCAATGCCTATTCGCTGCTGCTGATCAAAACCTGCCACAAGCGCGGCGCCTTCGCCATGGGGGGCATGGCCGCGCAGCTTCCGATCAAGAACAATCCGGAAGCGAACGCCGCCGCCTTCGCCAAGGTGAA
Source organism: Methylocystis sp. (assembly GCA_020252485.1). Classification (GTDB taxonomy): domain Bacteria; phylum Pseudomonadota; class Alphaproteobacteria; order Rhizobiales; family Beijerinckiaceae; genus JADCCX01. Next base: position 51,290 of record JADCCX010000056.1, on the reverse strand, counting down.
AGCCGACAAGGAGCGCGAGGCGGGTAACGGACATGACGGCACCTGGGTAGCGCATCCCGACCTCGTGCCGGTCGCGATGGAGGTGTTCAACCGCCTGATGCCCAAGCCGAACCAGCTCGACAAGAAACGGGACGATGTCTCGATCACCGCGAAGGATCTGCTCGAGATTCATACCGGCACCCGTACGGAAGAAGGCTTCCGCGAGAACATCCGCGTCGGCGTGCAATACACCGAAGCCTGGCTGCGGGGCCGCGGCGCGGTGCCGATCTACAATATGATGGAGGACGCCGCGACCGCCGAGATCAGCCGCGCGCAGATCTGGCAATTCGTGAATTATGGCGTGAGGCTGGAAGGCGGCAAGACGGTGACCCGCGACTGGTTCGCCAGGGTCTACGACGAGGAGCTGGCGAGAGTTCGAGCCGAGATCGGCGCGGCGAACTACGATGCGGGCCGTTTTCCGGAAGCAGCGAAGCTGTTCCGGGACCTCTCCCTGGCGCCGGATTTCGCCGACTTTCTGACGACCCCGGCCTACCAGTTGATCAAGGGTTAACCGAAGCAGCGAAAATCCTCAGCAGCAGCCCGCTGGAGTAATTGGCGGGCAAGGCCCCTCGCGCATGCTTGACGGCGAGATGTAAGGGGGCTTCTTGTCAATGCCGTTGCGTTCCCGGTTCCTGTGGCCCGCCAGAACAGCCGGCCCCCTGATGGCCGGAGCCCTGACGTGGCTCTGCGCGGAGGGGCCGGCGCTGGCGAACCAGGGATTTCAGGTTCTGTCGCCCGCCCCGGTCGCCGCCGGGACGGCCGGCTTCCGCGTGCTGGCGGGTGCGCCTCCGCCGGTCCCGGCTGCCCGGCCCCAGGTGGCGGCGCCTCCGGTTGCCGCGCCAGCGCCGCCGCTTCCTGCGGTGCAGCCAATCTTCGAATCCCCGCCCGTCGCCATGTCCCAGCCGCGGCCCGAGTCGCCCAGGACCACAGCGCAGCCGCGCGCGGCGCGGCGGCCGGCGGTCGAGGTAACGGCAGCCAAAGCGCCGCCCCTCACGAATCCCGTCGCCGACGCAGAGCCGCCGGTCCGGCAGGCGGCCTTGAATCCGGCGGCGCTCGCGCCCAAAGCCGAGACGGGCGTGCGCGGCGAGCCTCCCCAGGTGAAGGTGCCGCCGCCTCCGGCCGATATCAGTCCGGAATGGGTCGAGCGGATCATCCGGGAGGCTGCGGGCCCGGCGCTGCCGGAGCTTGATGTCGCAAGCTTCAACCTTGGCGGCGCGCTGTTTCGGCCTCATACCGCCCGGATTTCTGAAGCCCTCTCTGGTCTCACGATGCCCTTGCTCCGCGACACCGAGATTTCGCTTCCGGAAGGCCGCCAGCAAGCCCGCAACAGCCTGCGGAAATTCCTGGGGAAGGCGAAGCAGCCGCCGCCCGGGACGCACAGTTACGCGGTCAAGATCATGCTGCGTCACGAGGGGCGGCAGGAACGCCTTTGGGTGGGCGATCTCGAAATCCCGCCGCAGCGCAAGCCGAAGCCCAACCCGAAGCTTCATGGCCATCTTCTGAACCTGCCCGAAGTCATCCGGGAGCTGAACTTCGGCGATCGTGTCGCCTTCGAACAGGATGATATCGAGGACTGGACCTATATCGACCAGGATGGCCGCTACGCCGGCAATTTCACCGGCTGCGCGCTCGTGGCCGCGAAAGGGGATGAGGCCTTTGTGAGCTTCATCGAGCGGCATCGGCTTGACTGCCGCTGGCTCAGCATCATCCAGCCCGTGGCGAACTGACACGACCGCGTCAGACTCCGGAAAAAAGGCCCGCGCGAGCGGGCCTTTCCATGATCGAACGTACCCGGCGCTTACGAACCGGAATTGGTGACGAAGCGCATTTTCGGCGTGTTCTCCACGTCGACGGGGATGGAGAAGCCCTTGCGCGTCGCATAGGCGATGAACTGCATATGGACCGGCGCGTAGACGTTGTTGGCCTGGATCTCTTTCCAGATATCCGCAATTGACGCATTGCGCTTGGCGATATCGACCTCAGAGTTCAGGCCATCGATCTTGGCGTCCAGCGCCGCGTTCGAGTAGCCAGTGCCGTTCCAGGTGCCGGCGGAAGGCGTCTTTGTCCGATAGAGATCATTGAAGACATAGTGGCTGTCGAAAGTGGGGATGCCCCAACCCAGCAGGTAGAAGTCAAATTCGCCCCTCTGGATAGCGGGGAAATGCACGCGCAGGGATTGCGCGACCAGCGTCGCCTTGATCCCGATCTGCCCGAGCATCGACACCACGGCCTGGCAGATGCCCTCGTCATTCACATAACGGTCGTTGGTGCAATGCAGCGTCACCGAGAAACCGTTGGGATAGCCGGCATCGCTCAGAAGCTTCTTCGCGGCCGCCACGTCGGGCTTCGGCCAGGTGTCGATTTCCTTGGTGTAGCCGTTGATGAACGGCGTTGCGATGGTGCCCTGCGGGGTTGACTGGCCGCGCATCGTGACGCGCTGGATCGCCTCGCGGTTGATCGCGGTGTTGATCGCCTGGCGCACCCTCACGTCTGCGAAGGGGTTCTTGCCTTTGACATCCGAGCCGCGCAGTTCGGGGATGCCGACATTCATGCCAAAGAAGATCGAGCGGTTCTCAGGACCAGCGTTGACGGTGATGCCATCGGTGGTCTGCAGGCGCTGGATATCCTGCGGCGGCAGGTCCTGGACGAAATCGATTTCGCCGGAGAGCAGCGCCGCGATGCGGGTCGCGTTCTCCTTGATCGGGCGATAGACGATCTCGGTGAAGTCGTTCTTGATGTTGGCCTTGTCCCAGTAATCGGGGAAGGCGCGCATCACGGTCGAAACGTCAGGCTGGCGCGAGACGAGGCTGTAGGGTCCGGTGCCCATGGCGGCCAATGTGGCGCCGTTCTCGACCTTCTGCGTCAGGTTCTGCGGATCGGCGGCGTTGTTCGCCTCGGCCCAGGCCTTGTTCATGATGAAGAGATTGGTGAGATTGTTGACGAGGAGCGCGTTGGGCCCTTTCGTCTTGAGCTGCACCGTCAGATCATCGACCTTGGTGACCGTATCGACCGAGACCAGCAGGGACTTCATGTCGGCCGCCGGCTTCATGGCGCGCTGCATGGAGAAGACCACATCGTCGGCGGTCATCACGGCGCCGTTGTGGAACTTCACGCCCGGGCGCAGCTTGAATTCCCAGATTGTCGGATCGTTGGGCAGCACGCGCCAGGACGTCGCCAACGCGCCAACCAGCTTGCCGTCGAAGCCGCGGATGACGAGCGGCTCGTAGAAGTTGTGAGCGAGCACATGGTTCGGGCCTGTATTTCCCGAATGGGGATCAAGGGTCGTTGCGTCCTGAGAGCGCGCCCAGCGAAGCGCTCGGGCATCCGCGGAAAACGAGCTGAGGATTGTGCCGGCGAAGAGCGCTGCGGCGAGCACGAGAGTGCGTTTCATGGTTTTTCTCCTGATAGGATCAGGCTGCACCTGCAGCCAAGGCATCTACAGTAGCGCGGCAAACGGCAATGTCACGGGGGGAGGGCATCGGCCAGGCGATCATCGCGTCGTCAGACACAAGGACAGGCGTGATCCCGGGGAAGGGAAGGGTTTCAGGCTCGCATTGCCCTTCGACTTCTCGATTCACATTGCCTGCTGCGCCTTTGCCTGCTGTGCCACGACCTCGCGGAGCAGGGCATCCCCGACTACGGCTTCAAGGAAAGCTGAGGGCTGGTCGGGCGAGGGGCGGGCTTTCCCGTCCGACCTTTAACGGAGAAAACTTTGCCTTTCCGTCATTGCTTCGTCGCTTTCGCTCCTCGCAAGGACGGTCCCACTCCGCCCGCTATTGCAGCTTCGGGTTCAGCGCATCCCTCAGCCAATCGCCGAGCATATTCACGGCCAGCACAAGCACGGCCAGCGTCAGCCCGGGGAAAATCACGACCCACCATTCGCCGGAGAAGAGGAACTCGTTGCCGACGCGGATGAGCGTGCCGAGTGACGGCTCCGTCGCCGGCAGGCCGACGCCCAGGAACGACAGCGTCGCCTCGGTGATGATGGCGACCGCGAGATTGATCGTGGCGATCACCAGCACCGGCCCCATGACATTCGGTAGCACATGGCGGAAGAGGATCGTCGGCTTCGACAGCCCGATCAGCCGCGCCGCATGCACATAATCCTTGTTGCGCTCCACCATCGTCGAGCCGCGCACCGTGCGGGCGTATTGGACCCAGAACGACAGGCCGATGGAGATCACCAGCACCCAGAAGATCAGGGATTCCGATTTCTGCGTCCCGAACAGCGCCCGCATCGTGCCGTCGAAGAGAAGCGCCACCAGGATCGGCGGGAAGGTCAGCTGCACATCCGCCGCGCGCATGATGATCGAATCCACCTTGCCGCCGAAATAGCCGGCGATCAGCCCCAGCACGATGCCGATCGTGGCGGCGAGCAGCACGCCGAGGAAGCCGACGATGAGCGAGATGCGCATGCCATAGAGGATCGACGACAGCACGCAGCGGCCCTGCTGATCGGTGCCGAGTGGAAACTTCCACTCGCCGTCCGCTGACCAGACGGGCGGTTTCGAGCCATCCATCAGGCTCAGCGTCTGCAGGTCGAGCGGGTTGTTGGGCGCGATCCACGGCGCCAGCACGGCGCTCAGGATGAGCAGCGCCGTGATCGCGGCGGCCAGCATCGTCACTTTGGAGCGGGTGAAGGAATACCAGATGTCCGAATCGAGGAAGCGGGCGATGGCCGATGGCGCCGCCGCCTGCGGCGCACAGGCGGCGGCCGGGACTTTCGCATTCTCCGTCGTCATCGCCATGATTCAGGCCGCCTTGCCGGAGATGCGGATGCGGGGATCCACGGCCGAGTACAGCAGGTCGACGATGAGGTTGATGACCACGTAAAGCGTGGCCACCAGCAGCAGGTAGGCGGCCATGATCGGGATATCGACTGTCTGCACCGCCTGCAGGAACAGGAGTCCCATGCCGGGCCACTGGAACACCGTCTCAGTGATGATCGCGAAGGCGATGATCGAGCCCAGCTGCAGGCCGGTGATGGTGATCACCGGGATCAGCGTGTTCTTCAGCGCATGACGGAAATTGATCGAGCGGGAGCTGAGGCCTCGTGCGCGGGCGAAGCGGATGTATTCAGTGCGCATGACCTCCAGCATTTCGGAGCGCACCAGCCGCATGATCAGCGTCATCTGGAAAAGACCGAGCGTGATCGCTGGCATCACCAGCGACCGCCAGCCCTCCAGCGTGAGAAAGCTGGTTGTCCAGCTGCCTAATTTAACCACGCCCTGCCGCCCGAAGGAGGGCAGCCAGCCGAGCGACACGGAGAAGACGAAGATCAGCAGGATGCCGATCAGGAAGGTCGGCAGGGAAACGCCGATCAGCGAGATCATCTGGAACAGCTTGGACACCACGCTGTTGGGATAAAGCCCCGTAAAGACGCCCATCGGTATCCCGACGAACAGCGCGAACAAGGCGGAGGCCAGCGCCAGCTCCATGGTGGCCGGAAAACGCTCGGCGATCAGCTTCGCAACCGGCTGCTTGTTCTGATAGCTCACGCCGAACTCGAAGCGGGCGGCATTGCCGATGAAGCGCAGGAACTGCAGCGGCACGGGATCATCAAGGCCCAGATCCTTGCGGATCTGCATGCGCTCTTCGACCGAGGTATCCTGGCTGACCATCTGCTGGGTCGGATCACCAACGAAGCGGAACAGCGCAAAGGCGATCAACGCCACCGTCAGGAGGACGACCACCGATTGCGCCATGCGCCGGATGATGAATGCGAGCATAATGCCTTTCTAGGCCGTGAACGCACAAAGGGACAGGCGTTTGATGTGAAAATCCGGAGCTGCCTGTCAGCTCTGAAACGCACATGCCCGGCAAAAGCGCCGGGCATGCCTGTTCGAGCGAACCTGACGGCTGCCTTACTTCTTGGTCGCCCAGTAGAAGAGGGGCTGGTTGTCGGCGCGCTGGACGATATCGACGTTCTTCGACACGCCCCAGGCAAGCGCCTGCTGGTGCAGCGGAATGTAGCCCACATCCTCGTGCAGGATCTTGAAGGCTTCAAGGATCATCGCGTCGCGCTTGGCGGTATCGATTTCGACCAGAACCTTCAGCGCAAGCTCATCCACCTTCGGGTTGCAATAGCCGCCGTTGTTGAACTGTCCGCGGCCGCCGCTGCCATCCGGCGTGCGGCACATCATCAGGTCATTCAGCACGTTATGCGCGTCCATCGTGCCGGGCGTCCAGCCAAGCAGATAGAACGGCGTGTTGAAGACGGGCGAGTTGGCCTTGGCGAAGAACTGCGCGCGCGGCACGGCGAGCAGGTTGATCTTGATGCCGATGCGCGCGAGCATCGCGGTGACCGCCTGGCAGATCGGGCCGTCGTTGACGTAGCGGTCGTTCGGGCAATCGAGATCCACCTCGAACCGCGTTCCATCGGCGCCGCGCGGGTAACCCGCCTCATCGAGCAGCTTGTTGGCGGCGGCGACATCGAACGGATGGCGCTGGATCTGCGACACCTGCGGGAAGAGCAGGGGCGAGATCAGCGAAGAAGCCGGCGTGGCGGCATTGCGCATGACCTGGCGCTTGATCGCCTCAATTTCGACTGCCTGATAGAACGCCTTGCGGACGCGCATATCCTTGAACGGGTTCTTGCCCTTGACCGATGATGCCGTCAGCTCGGGACGCATCTGGTCGAAACCCATGTAGATCGTGCGGATCTCCGGGCCCTCCAGCACGCGTGCATTCGGGCTCGCGTTGATGCGGGCCACGTCCTGCAGCGGCACCGGATCGATGATATCGACTTCGCCCGAGAGCAGCGCCGCCACGCGTGTTGGCGCCGAGGTGATCGGCGTGAAGATCACCCGGTCAAGGTTATGCTCGGACTTTTGCCACCAGTTCGGGTTCTTCTCGAAGACGGTGCGCACGCCAAGCTGATGCTCGCTGATGCGGAACGCGCCGGTGCCGTTGGCGTTCAGCACGGCGAAGGAGGGGGTCGGATCCTGCGGAGCGGAAGGCTGCGTGGCGTTGTTCGCCTCGGTCCATTCCTTGTCCATCATATACCAGGTGTCCCAGGAATAATGCAGGATGGGGTTGGGCGTCTTCAGCTTGAAATCGACTGTGTAGTCGTCGACCTTCACGGCCTCGATGTCGCGCGGCAGGCGGACGGCGAGCTGCGAGTTGCGGGCGAGCGTGCGGGCGGTGGAGAACACCACGTCATCGGCATTGAAATCGTTGCCGTTGTGGAACTTGACGCCCTTGCGCAGGTAGAAGCGCCAGCGCAGGCCGTTATCGAGAACCTCCCAGCGCTCGGCGAGGCCCGGGACGATCCTGAGGTCCTTGTCGCGCGCCGTCAGGCCCTCATAGACGTTGCCCTGGAGGCCGAGCGTCGTGGTCTCATTGAGGCTATGCGGATCCAGCGTGTTGAGGTTGCCCTGAAAGGCGTAACGCAGCGTCTGCTGGGCGTTGGCCGCCCCGGCGCCGGCCACGAGCGCCGCCAGACTGGCTGCTGCGATAAGCTTCTTCAACATGTTTCAATCGCTCCCTGTCCGGCCCGGGACAACACGCCCGGGCGCGGCTAAAGGGCAACTTAACAGCAGGTCGCAGGGAGTCCAGTGGCCAAGGGGCGGTCGACGATCCCCAGGCGGCTGGCGAAAGGCCGGTTTTCGCGCCCGCGGTCAATGCGGCGTGTGGACCTCTCTGGTGGCTTTGGCCGCATCACGGGAAGCTGGCGCCTCAGGCGCGATCAAGGCGGCGGGCCCGCGGTCGCGGCGTTCGGCCAGCCGGGCCGCCACATCCGCCGGACGGCGGGCGCGCCGCACCATGGGCGGCGGCGCCGCGACCTCGGTTGGCGCCGTGACATTGATCTTCTCGTGATGGCCAGCCTCGTGCCAGCGGCCTTCCGAGCGCAGCAGAACCATCGTGTCCGTCATATGTTTGATCGCGCCCTCCTCGGGCTCCAGCTTCAGCGTGATATCGAAATGCGGCAGGCCGTAGATGTAGATCGGGTCCTTGCCCTCGGTCAGGCGGAAGCCAAGCATCGTCCAGAAGGGAATGAGTTCACTGCGCGCCACGCCTCCGACGGTTGTATATCCCTTGTCGCGGCACCAGGCGAAAGCGGCCTTGGCGAGCTTGAAGGAAATGCGGGATTTGCGGTGCGTCGGCCGGACAGTCAGCCGTTCGATCCGGGTGAAATCCGAGAAGTAGCGGATGCGGATCGTGCCGACCGGCTCTCCGTCGATGAAGCCCAGCAGATGCGTAGAGGAAAAGTCATTCCCATCGAAGTGCTTGGCGTAAAGATGCTCCGGATCCGAAAAACAGGCGGATCCCCGGATGGCGAAGACCTTGGCCATATCTTCAAAATCACGTACGACCTTGATGGTGTAACCGGATTTTCCTGCATCCAGAGGGTCGTAGGTATCGTACTCCGGCGTGTGGCCTTTGCCATTGAAAAAGGCTATCGCGCTCTCATTGTCGGGAGTTTGGCCCGCTTTCGCTGTAGTTTCCCGATCAATTGCCCCGTTGGTCACTAAATCACGCATTTTTCACTCCTTTAAGGGACGACAAAGTTAACGGATCATTAATTTATTGCAGCCTTTCATGTGTTTCTTGTTCAGCAACACTGCGTTTTCACAATGAAAACACATATGTGAAGGATATTTCCGTATGAAGGATCTCTCCGTCATTCTTCAGGGCATCGCCAGCGCATCGGTGATCGCGAAGGAGCGCAGTTTCCGCGGTGCGATGCGCGACACCGGCAGCGGCTTCCGGAAGCTTCAGCACCAGATCGACGCCTTGGAGGAGAGGCTCGGCTTCATCATCTTTCACCGCACCCCCGACGGCGTGATCCCGACACGCGAGGGGCAGATCATCCTTGAAGAGGCCCGCAAGATCGAGGTGATCGCGGCCAATATCATGCGGCTGGGGAAATCCCTGAACAACGAAACCGAGGGCGAGGTGTTGCTGGCCACGACCGAGGGCCTCGGCACCTTCTGGATTTCGCCGCAGCTTCGCGCCTTCAACCGGCATCACCCCGGGATTTCGATTCGCCTGCATCCCAGCATGGCGCTGGCGGACTTTCGCCGCTTCGATGTCGATCTCGCGCTTCAGGTGATCGAACCGACCCTTCCCAACATCAAGCGCGTCAAGCTGGGCAGGCTTCATCTCGTGCTGGCAGCGGCGCCATCCTACATCGAGAAGCACGGCGAGCCGAAAGAAATGGCCGCTCTGGCCAACCACACCTTCGTGTTTCATCTCAGCCCGCAATCCAGCGACAGGCAATTGATCGAAAAAGTGGTTGGCGCGCCTCTCGCCCAGTCGCAGTACATCGTCATGCGCAACAGCACGGCGCATTACCTGACCATCGAGAACGGCCTGGGGATCGGCTTCTTACCGAGCTACATCTTCGGACTGGGCACAAAGGTTCAGGCGCTCTCCGTTCCCGTCCGCCATGAACTCGATGTCTGGCTTTGCTTCCATGAAGATGCGCGCAGCACGCCGCGCATCGCCAAGGTGATCGACTGGCTGAGCGCCATCTTCGACCCCCGCCTGTTCCCCTGGTTCAGGCGGGAGTTTGTCTCGCCGCGCAGCTTCAGCAGCATTATCGAAGCGAATGGCCTTCGCCCGATCCTTGAGGAGATCAGCCTGCCGCGTTAGAGCCGCCTCAGCCCGCGCGCTTCCTCTCAATCGCATCCCAGATGGCGACGGCGAGATCGGGCCCGCCAAGGCGCTGGATGGCGCGGACGCCCGTGGGCGACGTCACGTTGATCTCGGTCAGATTGCCGCCGATCACGTCGATGCCCGCAAACAGCAATCCCCGCTCCCGCAAAGCCGGGCCGATCCTGGCGCAGATTTCCTGCTCCCGGGGAGACAGCATCGTGGTTTCGGCCGCGCCGCCGCGCACCATATTGGCGCGGATATCACCCGGCTGCGGCACCCGGTTGACCGCCCCCATGGCCACCCCATCGACCAGGATGATGCGCTTGTCGCCCTCCGACACCTGCGGCAGGAACCGCTGGATCATCCAGGGCTCGCGGGAGAGCGCCATGAACATGTCGCAGAGCGGCCCGAAATTGGGATCGTCCGGCGAAACCTTGAAAATGCTGGCGCCGCCATTGCCGTAGAGCGGCTTCATGACGATCGATCCATGCTCCTTGCGGAAGGCTTCGATCACCTGACGATCGCGTGAGATCAGCGTTGGCGGCATCAGTTCGGGAAAGAGCGTCACCATGATTTTCTCGGGCGCATTGCGGACATGCGCCGGGTCATTGACGACCAGAGTCCTGGGCTGCACGCGCTCCAGAAGATGTGTTGCGGTGATGTAGGCCATATCGAAAGGCGGGTCCTGACGCATCAGGACAACATCCACGCTCTCGAATTCAATGATGGCGGGCTCGCCCAGGGTGAAGTGGTCGCCCTCGACATCGCGCACCTGCAGCGGCTGCATCCGCGCGGAGACAAATCCATCGCGCATGTAGAGGCTGTCGGGCGTGTAGAACAGCAAAAGGTGACCACGGGCCGCTGCCTCCAGAAGCAGCGCGAAGGTGGAATCGCCCCGGATGTTGATGTGGGCGATAGGGTCCATCTGGACGGCGACGGTCAGCGGCATGATGCTTCCTTGCAGGCGGCATGATCTGCGGGCAGACCGCCGATCACGTCAAGAGACTGGCGCTGTCATGCAGGGCTCATGAATCCGGATTAACATGCGGGCTCCATCCCTCCCCTTGACGGGGAGGGTCGGCGGCGAAAGCCGCCGGGGAGGGGTGATCATGGGGGTGACAATGAGAAAATTCCCCCCACCCGGCCTCGCTGCGCTCGGCCGCCCGCCCCGCAAGGGGCGGGATGGGCGCTCGTGGAGGCAATCGTTAAGCCGGGTTCACAGCCCTGCGCCGTCAAAGCGTCGGCCGTCACTCCAGCGGTCCCGCATTGACGACGTGCCGCGGCCAGCGGCGAGGCGCAATGAAAACCGCATCGCAGCGGAAGACATAGCGATCGTCCAATCGCCGTTCTGCCCGGAAGGCCGCCAGCGCGGCGCCGATGCGCTTCAGCTTGGCATGCGTGAAGGTGCGTTCGGCCGCCTCCAGCGTCGCCCGCGCCTTCACTTCGACGGCGACGATCGTCTTGCCCCGCTGCATGATCAGATCGATTTCGCCGGCATGCGTCAGATAGCGGCGCGCCAGCGGCCAATAGCCTTTCATGACCATGACAAGCAGAGCCAGCCTCTCGGCATCAAGGCCCGCCAGAAAGGCGAGGCTGCGTTTGCGGTCCTCACCGCTGCGGTTCGTCATCGTCCCTCTGCCGCCGCTCTTTCGGTTGAGGGCCTCCCGATGCCTGGAGGAGCAGCGCCCGCGCATAGACATCGCGCCGCGGCAGACCCAGTTCCGACGCCACGACCGCCGCCGCGTCCTTCACCGACATGGCGCCGATCAGGGAACGAAGCCGCTCGTCCGGATCGCGGTCTGCGGCGTCATCAGCGCCATCGGGGGGCGCGACGACGAGCACGAATTCGCCGCGCGGCGCCTGCTCCTCGAAATGGCGGCGGACATCGGCAGCCGGGCCGCGGACGATGGCTTCATGCAGCTTGGTCAGCTCCCGCGCCGCCGCGATGGTCCGCTGGCCCAGAATGGCCTCAATGTCGGCCAGCGCTTCCAGCACCCGGTGCGGCGCTTCATAGAACACCAGCGCGCCGGGCGCCCTCGCCAGCTCCCGCAATCTGCGGCGCCGGTCCCCCTGCTTGGGCGGCAGGAAGCCCTCGAAAAAGAAGCGGTCGATCGGCAGGCCGGCGGTCACCAGCGCGGCGAGCAGGGCTGATGCTCCCGGCAGCGGATGGATGCGGATGCCGGCCTCGACCGCCTGCCGCACCAGCGCCGACCCCGGATCGGAGAGCAGCGGCGTCCCCGCATCGCTGATGAGGGCTAGCGCCGCCCCGGCGCGAAGGTCCCGGATAATGGCCGCGGCCGCCGCCTCGCTGGCATGGGCATCGAAACGGCGGATGCGCGTGCGGATGCCATAATGATCGGCGAGGCGATGGCCCATGCGGGTATCCTCGGCGAGAATGGCGTCCGCAGCCGCGAGCGCCGCGAGCGCGCGCAGCGTGATATCGGCCAGATTGCCGATCGGGGTCGCGACGATGTGAAGCCCAGGCTCCAGAGCCCGCGCGCTGAACCGGGTTCCATCGAGCGTCCAGCTGCGCTCCCGCGACCGGGGATCGGGTTCCAAAGCATCAGCGGCATCGCTCATGGGCCGTTCATAGCGCCCCGGCCGCCTTTCGCGCCAGAATTAACCGTTAGCGGTGGTTTGTTTTCGGGTTTTAACCGAAATAAGTTAATGTGGGTTAAGAGATCGGATTTTCGAGGCTTACTGTGACTGAACAAACCCGTTTTCCATCATTCTCGCGGGGCATCTCGCGCCGATCCGTTCTGGGGTATGGCGGCAGCCTCGGCGCCGCCCTTATGGCGGCGGCCTGCGGCGGCGGCGGCGGGCTCGATCCCCTGCCATCCGGTCAGCCGATGGCGGGGTCCGGCAACACGATCGGCACCGGCAGCGTGCGCGTCGGCCTCATTCTGCCCCTTTCGGCCCCGGGCGGCGTCGGCATGGCCGCCGCCTCGATCCGCAATGCGGCGGACCTCGCCATGAGTGAATTCGACAATCCCGATATCACCGTGCTCGTGAAAGATGATGCGGGTGAAGCGAATATGGCGCGGGATATGGTCCAGCAGGCGATCGCCGAGGGCGCCGAATTGATCCTCGGGCCGTTCACCGCGCCATCGGTGGTGGCGGCCGCGCCTGTCGCCAAGGCCGCCGGGCGTCCGATGATCGCTTTTTCGAGCGATGTGAGCGTGGCGCAGCCGGGCGTCTTCCTGTTGAGCTTCACGCCGCAATCCGATGTCACACGGGTTGTCGGCTTCGCCGCCAGCCGAGGCAAGAAGTCCGTTGCGGCATTGCTGCCGGAAGGCGCTTTCGGCAATGTCGTGGCGGCGGAGCTGCAGCAGCAGATCGCCAGTCAGCGCCTGACCGAGGGGCCGATCCAGCGCTATGCGCCGGGCCGGGCCGGCGAAGCGGCGAAGGCGCTGGCCGGGCAGATTTCCGGTGTCGATTGCCTGCTCTCCACGGACCTGACAGCCGAGATGATGAGAACGGCGGATGCAATCGCCGCAGCCGGCATCCGCAATGTCCAGATGCTGGGCACCGGCGTCTGGAACGATGCGAGCGTGCTGCAGAAGCCCGCCCTGCAAGGCGGCTGGTTCGCGGCGCCCGATGCCGCCGGCTACAATTCCTTCGCCGAGCGCTATCGCACCCGCTTCAACAGCAGCCCGACGCGGACTGCGACCATCGGCTACGACGCCGTGGCGCTCGCCGCCGCGCTGGTCAAGACGCAGGGCGCCAACCGGTTCTCCGCGCAAACCCTCACCAACAGCTCCGGCTTCGCCGGCCAGGACGGCGTTTTCCGGTTCCGGCCGGATGGCACCAATGAGCGGGCCTTGGCCGTGCTCCAGGTCAACAACCGGACGGCCCAGGTGATCAGTCCCGCGCCGCGGTCCTTCGGCTGATCGACCCGCCAGGCCGGTTTCTCCGGAAGCGGATTTCGCCTCGCTTCGCGGGCCTTACCGGGATTGCGCTCATGCCGTTTTGCGTATAAAGATATCTTTATATGCTGAAGAGGCAATCGATGGCCGTGAACCCCAGCCGGATCGGAAAGCTCAGCTTCAGGCGCTCTCTCGCAGCGCTGGAGGCGCTCGGCGAACCGACGCGCCTGCGGCTGGCGGCTTTGCTCGCCGAGGCCGAACTGACGGTGACCGAACTAACCACCATTCTGGGGCAATCTCAGCCCCGCGTCTCGCGTCACCTCAAGCTCCTGGTCGATGCCGGCATTGTCGAGCGGCATCGGGAAGGCGCCTGGGCCTTCTTCCGCCTGCAGGACGGGGATCCCGCCCGCTTTGTCCGCGACGCGCTGGCAGCACTTGACCCGACCGACGCCACGCTCGTCGCCGACCGGACCCGCCTGACGGAAGTTCGCTCCGAGCGGGCGCGGGTGGCCGATGGCTATTTTGCCCGCCACGCCGGCGACTGGGACCAGTTGCGCGCCCTGCATGTGGCGGAGACGGAAGTCGAGGCGGCGCTTCTCAAGGCGATCGGATCCGGACCCTTCCGCGCCGTGCTCGATCTCGGCACAGGTACGGGCCGCATGCTCTCGCTGCTGGCGGGGCGGGCGGAGCGCGCCGTTGGCGTCGATTCCAGCGCGGCCATGCTCGCCGTCGCCCGCTCCAACATCGAGCGGGCCGGCCTCAAGAATGCACAGCTCCGCCATGGCGATATCTACGCCCTCCCCGTTGAGCGGGACGGCTACGACGTCATCGTCATCCATCAGGTGCTGCATTACCTCGACGATCCGGCCCGGGCGATCCGCGAGGCCTGCCGGGCCCTCAGGCCGGGAGGCAGGCTTCTGGTGGTCGATTTCGCCCCGCATGATGTCGAGTTCCTGCGGACGGACCACGCCCATCGCCGGCTTGGCTTCACCGCACAGGAAATCTGCGACGCGCTCAGCGATGCAGGCCTCACCGACGCCTCAAGCAGCAATGTCGGTGCGGACAAATCAACAAAACTGACGGTCACGATCTGGCAGGCCCGCGATGCGCGCCTGCTCGATGATGCGAACCGCATTCCTCAACCATCCATGAGAGAGGTGGCGTAACATGGTCCTCACGCCTTTCCGCAAGAGCCGCGGCGCCTCGACGCGCTCGAAGCTCAAGGTCTCCTTCGAATTCTTCCCGCCGAAGACCGAGGAGATGGAGAAGAATCTCTGGGAATCGATCGACCGCCTCGCGCCGCTTGGCCCCTCCTTCGTCTCGGTCACCTATGGCGCTGGCGGCTCCACCCGCGAGCGCACGCACAACACGGTTGCGAAGATCGTGAAGGAGACGCGGCTGAAGCCCGCGGCGCATCTGACCTGCGTCGCCGCAACGCGCGACGAGATCGACGGCGTCATCCGCGATTACTGGTCCGCTGGTGTGCGCCATATTGTGGCGCTGCGCGGCGACCCGCAGACGGGCGCTGGCACCCGCTACGAGCCGCATCCGGGCGGTTATGCCTACACGCCGGACCTGATCGCCGGGATCAAGGCGATCGGCGATTTCGACATTTCGGTGTCGGCCTATCCGGAAAAGCATCCCGACAGCGCCAGCGTCGATGACGACATCGACGTGCTCAAGCGCAAGGTGGATGCCGGCGCGACACGCGCCATCACGCAGTTTTTCTTCGAGAACGACTTCTATTTCCGCTACCTGGACAAGGTGCAGGCAGCTGGCATCAACATCCCCATCCTGCCCGGCATCATCCCGGTGATGAACTTCCGGCAGGCGGCGAGTTTTGCAGCCCGCTGCGGCACGCATGTGCCGCAATGGCTGGCGGACCGTTTCGAGGGGCTGGATGATGATCCGGCCACCCGCAAGCTGATCTCGGCGGCCGTCGCCGCCGAGCAGGTGACCGACCTGATCGACCGGGGCGTCACCGATCTGCATTTTTACACGATGAACAAGGCCGATCTCGTTTACGCGATCTGCCATCTCGTCGGCATCAAGGGCGAACAGCCCGCGAAGGCCGTGGCGGCATAGTGGCCCCGCTCCCGCTTGCCGGGAGACGGGTGTCTAGGAGCGTTCAATGTCCAAGCACAACCACGCCAATGGCGCCGAAATCCGCGCCGCCCTGACTTCGGCGGCGAGGGAGCGGATTCTGATCCTCGACGGCGCCATGGGCACCGAGATCCAGGACCGGAAGTTTTCGGAAGCCGATTTCCGCGGCGAGCGCTTCAAGGGCTGGAACCATGACCTCAAGGGCAACAACGACCTCCTGATCCTGACGCAGCCGGATGCGATCCGCGCCATCCATCTCGACTACTTCCTGGCGGGCTCGGATATCGTGGAGACGAACACTTTCTCCTCCACGAGCATAGCCCAGGCCGACTACCATATGGAGACGCTCGCTTATGAGCTGAACTACGAAGGCGCGAAGCTCGCCCGCGAGGCCGCCGCCGAAGCCGAAAGGCAGGATGGCAAGCGCCGCTACGTCGCCGGCGCCATCGGCCCCACGAACCGCACGCTCTCGATCTCGCCCGATGTGAACAACCCCGGCTACCGGGCCGTCACCTTCGACGAGGTGAAGGCCTCCTATGCTGAACAGATCGATGGCCTCATTGACGGCGGAGCCGAGCTGATCCTGATCGAAACGATCTTCGACACGCTGAACGCCAAGGCGGCCATCGTCGCCTGTTTCGAGCAGTTCGAGGCGAATGGCGTCGATCTGCCGATCATGATCTCGGGCACAATCACGGACCTATCGGGCCGCACCCTGTCAGGCCAGACGCCATCCGCCTTCTGGCACTCGGTGCGCCATGCCAATCCGCTCACTATCGGCCTCAACTGCGCGCTGGGAGCGCGGGAGATGCGCGCGCATCTCGCGGAATTGTCGCGGGCGGCGGACACCTTTGTCTGCGCCTATCCGAACGCGGGTTTGCCCAACGAATTCGGCATGTATGACGAGAGCCCGGAATACATGGCCTCGCTGATTGCGGAATTCGCCGATGCCGGCCTCGTCAACATCGTCGGCGGCTGCTGCGGCTCAACGCCCGCGCATATCCGCGCCATCGCGGCAGCCGTGAAGGGCAAGGCCCCCCGGCCAATCCCCGAAGTGCCCCAATTCATGAAGCTCTCCGGGCTTGAGCCCTTCACGCTCAGCGACAACATCCGCTTCGTCAACGTCGGCGAGCGGACGAATGTCACCGGCTCGGCGAAGTTCCGCAAGCTGATAAAGGAAGACAAATACGCCGAGGCGCTCGATGTGGCGCGAGACCAGGTGCAGAACGGCGCCCAGGTGATCGATGTCAACATGGACGAAGGCCTTCTCGATTCCGAAAAGGCGATGACGACGTTCCTCAATCTGATCGCCGCCGAACCCGATATCTCGCGCGTGCCGATCATGGTCGATTCGTCGAAGTTCCACGTGATTGAGGCGGGCCTGAAATGCGTGCAGGGCAAGGCTATCGTCAACTCGATCTCCATGAAGGAGGGCGAGGAAAAATTCATCGCCGAGGCAAGGAAGTGCCGCCAGTACGGCGCGGCTGTCGTCGTGATGGCCTTCGATGAAAAGGGCCAGGCCGACACCTTCGAGCGCAAGAGCGAGATCTGCGCCCGAGCGTATAAAATCCTGACCGAGGAGGTCGGATTTCCGCCGGAAGACATCATCTTCGATCCCAATGTCTTCGCGGTGGCGACGGGCATCGAGGAGCACAACAATTACGGCGTCGATTTCATCAATGCCGTGCGGTTCATCAAGACGAACCTGCCCGGCGCCCATGTCTCGGGCGGCATTTCGAACCTCTCCTTCTCGTTCCGGGGCAACGAGCCGGTGCGTGAGGCGATGCATTCGGTGTTTCTCTATCATGCCATCGCGCTTGGCATGGATATGGGCATCGTCAATGCCGGCCAGCTCGCAGTCTATGAGAACCTCGATTCGGAATTGCGCGAGCTCTGCGAGGATGTGGTGCTCAACCGGCGTCCGGATGCGACCGAGCGTCTGCTCGACGCGGCCCCGCGCTTTGCTGCCCATGGCCGCGGTCAGGAAGCCCGCAACGACAACATCGAATGGCGCTCCTGGCCTGTCGGCAAGCGGCTGGAGCATGCGCTTGTCAACGGCATCACCGAATACATCATCGCCGATACGGAAGAGGCGCGGCTCATGGCCGAGCGCCCGCTGCATGTCATCGAAGGTCCGCTGATGGCCGGCATGAACGTGGTCGGCGATCTCTTCGGCGCGGGCAAGATGTTCCTGCCGCAGGTCGTCAAATCCGCCCGCGTGATGAAACAATCGGTGGCCCATCTTGAGCCTTTCATGGCCAAGGAGCGCGAGGAATCGGGCCTCGCGGACAAGCCTGCGGCCGGCAAGGTGCTGATGGCGACGGTGAAGGGCGACGTGCACGATATCGGCAAGAACATCGTGGGCGTCGTGCTTCAGTGCAACAATTACGAGGTCATTGATCTGGGCGTCATGGTGCCCGCCGCGCGCATCCTCGACGAAGCCAGAAAGCATGGCGTCGATATCATCGGCCTCTCCGGGCTGATCACGCCCTCGCTCGACGAGATGGTGCATGTGGCGGCCGAAATGGAGCGCGAAGGTTTCACCATCCCGCTCCTGATCGGCGGGGCAACGACGTCGCGCGTGCACACCGCCGTCAAGATCAATCCCAATTACCACAAGGGCCAGACGGTTTATGTGACGGATGCGTCGCGCGCCGTGGGCGTCGTCTCCTCGCTCTTGAGCGACGACAACCGCGCGAGCTACATCGAAACGATCAAGGCGGAATACATCAAGGTCGCCGACGCCCATGCGCGGGCGGAGCGCGACAAGCAGCGCCTGCCGCTTGAGAAAGCGCGCAAGAACCCTTTCCGCATCGACTGGACGGATTACACCGTCGCCCGGCCGAGCTTCACGGGAACGCGCACCATCTCGACCCAGAGCCTCGAGGAGCTCGTGCCCTATATCGACTGGACGCCTTTCTTCCAGACCTGGGAGCTGAAGGGCCGGTTCCCGCAAATCCTCGAGGACGAGAAGCAGGGCGAAGCAGCCCGCACGCTCTATGCCGATGCGCAGGCCATGCTGAAGCGCATCGTCGACGAGCGCTGGTTCCAGGCCAGGGCGGTCATCGGCTTCTGGCCCGCCAATGCAGTGGGCGACGATATCCACCTCTTCAAAGGCGAGAGCCGCGAAGAAACACTCGCAATCTTCCATAGCTTGCGCCAGCAACTCTCCAGGCGCGACGGCCGCTCCAACACGGCGCTCAGCGATTTCGTGGCGCCGAAGGACTCAGGCCGGGCCGATTACATCGGCGGCTTCGTGGTGACAGCGGGTCTGGGCGAGGATGTGATTTCGAAGAAGTTCGAAGGCCGGAATGACGATTATTCATCGATCATGGCCAAGGCGCTTGCCGACCGGCTGGCTGAGGCCTTCGCCGAGTTCATGCATATGAAGGTGCGCCGCGAATACTGGGGCTATGCGAAGGACGAAAGCATTTCGACGGAAGCCCTGATCATGGAGGAGTATCGGGGCATCCGCCCGGCCCCGGGCTATCCGGCGCAGCCTGACCACACGGAGAAGGCGACGCTCTGGAAGCTGCTGGAACCCGATCGCAAGATCGGCGTCAGCCTGACCGGGAGTTTCGCCATGTGGCCGGGCTCATCCGTCTCGGGGCTCTACATTGGCCACCCGGATGCGCATTACTTCGGCGTCGCCAAGGTGGAGCGAGACCAGGTGGAGGATTACGCATTGCGCAAGGGCATGGACCTGGCCGAGGCGGAGCGCTGGCTCGCCCCCATCCTCAATTACGAACCGGCGGATTATCGCGCGATGGCGGCTGAATAGATCCGGGCCAATGCCTCCAATGCCATGGCTCCCGGCTGCCGTGGCGTGGACGATCCTTAACATCGGGTAAATGCCACGTCTAAAGACTCACCCAAGGCGTGCAAACTTCATGAACATCTTTGTGCCACTCTGCCGCTGCCAAAGGTTCAACGCTGAGGAGTGAACGATGAGGATGAAGTCCGGAATTCTGCAAAAGTTTCGAAGCGATCAACGCGGCAACGTCGCATTGATGTTCGCGTTTTCTATGGTGCCGATCGCTGCCGCTATGGGTGCAGCCGTCGATTATTCGAATATGACCAACAGCCAGACACGCATTCAGGCTGCGGCCGATTCGGCCGTGCTCGCTGCGGCCAAACCGGACGAATTGGCCGCCAACCGGCTCACCACTGCCAAGGCTTACTTTGAAGCTCAGCTCTCCCCAGCAGAACGTTCGATGGTTAAGGTGTCCGATTTCACGTTATCGTCTGACGAAACGAAGATCTTCGCGAAAATCGATGCCTTCATCCCGACGTACTTCTTCGGAATCACCGGGCGAAGCACACACGACTTTAAGGCCCAGGCGGCGGCCGCCATCGGGAAGCCATACGTTCGCCAGCTCGACATCGTCATGTGCATCGATGCCACCGACTCCATGGATAGTACTGTCGACGCGGTGAAGAACAACGCGCTGAACCTTGAAGCGAACCTTAACGCTGAACTGAAGAAGAAAAACGAGGCTTTCGACGCCATGCGCGTTCGTGTCATCTTCTTCCGCGACTATGGCGGAAACATACTTCCGACATCTAATCCAAAAAGGAAACCAAAGTCGGTTTGGTGGGGCACTGTTGAGATAGATTTAGATGTTGCTATGCCGGATTACTGGAAATACAGCGGTGATAAAGTTCCGATGAATTTTTCTCCGTTTTACACTCTTCCGAGCGATAATACCGCCTTCAAGACATTCGTGGATGCAGAAGTAGTCTACGGCGGCGGGGATATACCCGAGTCAGGCCTCGAATGCGTGAACGAGGCCATGGACTCGCCATGGGCGAAGGTGGGTGATGTTATCACTGATGTCAAAGGCGGCAAAAAAACGCTGGATGCGATCCATCCTGTCATCGTCGTGTGGACGGACCAGGGGGCCCACGCGCCAGGCTATTCGAACAGCCTGAAGAACCCGGACTATCCGCCAGCAACAAAGATGCCGCGCACCTACGCCGACCTGCGCGGCAAATGGGACAATCCGGCTAAGATCGACCAGAGCAACAAGATGCTTGTCTTCTTTGGAGATCCGGATAAAATACAGTATAGTGGGGATAATACGAGAAATCCCCCCGCGGACGGTTGGCTCAAAATCAAGCAATGGCCGAATTTCATGGTCGGCGGCACGCTGAACGATGGCAACACGCAGCTTGTGTCCAAGCTCGCAGGCGCGATCATCTTCCAAACTAGCAAGAGGCCAACGCTCATCAATTAAGCCTGGTCTGTTCTATCGATCCTCCGCGACCCAAACAGGTCGCGGAGGGTTTCGATTGTCGAGCGGTCGGCGATGCCGTCAATCCGTTCCGGACGGAAATGGCGCTGGAAGGCCATCACATTCCATTCGGTCATCTCATCAAAAACGCCCGTGACCGGCAGGTCATAGCCATATAGCGCCAGCATCGCCTGCAGCGCCTCGATGGGCATTCCCTCTTCGCCTCGCTGGAAGAACCTGCCGCTGGTGATGGCGTGGGGCTTCACCCAATGGCCGACGCCCGCAGCGGCCAGACGATCCCACGGGAACAGCTCGCCGGGATCGCGCTTGCGGCGGGGCGCCATGTCGGAATGGGCGATCACGCGGTCCGGCGCGATCCGCCAGCGGGCGACGATATCGGCGCACAGAGCCGTAACCGCCTCGATCTGGGGATCTGGAAACGGCACATAACCATGGTCATGGCCCGGATTGACGATCTCAATGCCGATGGAGGCGGAGTTCATATCGCGTTCGCCCTGCCAGCAGCCGGCGCCGGCATGCCACGCTCTGCGCTCCTCCGGAACGAGCTGCAGGATCTGGCCGTCCTCGAAAACGAAATAATGGGCCGAAACTTCGGCTGCCGGGTTGCAGAGTTGCCGAAGCGCCGAAGCGGCGTCCTCCATGCCCGTGTAATGCAGCACTACGCTATCCGGCCGCTTGCCGTCCTTGCGTTCGCCGTGGTTCGGGGAGGCCTGGACACCCGCAGGGCAGGAGGTGTCCGGCGTCAGATCGTCCATGGCGCAGGCACCCTGTCCGAGGGTGTATGCAGAACACGCAGATAAGTCCTGAAAAGACGCAGCCTCCCTGCGGAGACTGCGCCCTTCAGATGCAATGAACCGCCTGTCAGCGACGCGAGCAGAAAGGATTGCCGTTGGCGTCGTAGCGAAGGAAGGGGGCGGAGTTCGGGCAAACAGGCCGGGCTGGAGCCGTTGCCGCGCCCACCATCGCACCGCCTGCCGCACCGATCGCGCCGCCCACCAATGCCCCGCCGGCCCGGCCCGTCGCCAGTCCGCCGATGGCTGCGCCGGTTGCACCGCCGATCAGCGCCCCGCCGACGGCCCGTTCATTCGGGGTGTTGCAAGCCGAAAGGCCGCCCAGCATCAGAACGACGGCGGCAATCGCGTAAACCTTCTTCATTGAACTCCTCCTGAATGTTTTGAGAGCAAAGAAAACATATCCAGATATGAACGGCGCGTGAAGGGGCAATTGCTGACCATTGGCGGATTCAAGGCAACCCGTTGATGCGCTCTTGCAAGTTGATGCGCTCTTGCAAGTTGATGCGCTCTTGCAACAGGAATGCCCCGGTAGCGATCGGCGGGAATCAGCCGTAGCGCTTCTGCAGCAATGCGAAGGTCAGCCGCGCAGCCTGCGGTTCGCCGCCCTCGGGACGTCCGGGCCGGGCGGTGGGAACCCAGCCATAAATGTCGAAATGGGCATGCGGAATATCCTCCCCCACAAAGCGCTTGAGGAAAAGCGCCGCCGTGACCGACCCGGCCATCCCGCCCGACCCGGTGCTGGAAAGATCGGCCACCTTCGATTCCAGCATCCCCTCATAGGCCGGCCAGAGCGGCATGCGCCAGACGGGATCGTTCACGGATGCGCCCGCCGCAGCGATCTCCGCAGCCAATCCCTCGTCATTGGTGTAGAAAGGCGGCAATTCGGGCCCGAGCGCGACCCGCGCCGCTCCGGTCAGCGTCGCGTAGTCAATGAGAAGATCCGGCTTCTCCTCGCAGGCGAGCGCCAGCGCATCGGCGAGGATCAGCCGGCCCTCGGCGTCAGTATTGCCGATTTCAACCGAAAGCCCCTTGCGGGACATGATGACATCGCTGGCGCGGAAGGCGTTGCCCGCAATCGCATTTTCCACGATCGGCGCCAGCAGCCGAAGCCGGATGTTGAGCCTGGCCGCCATGATCATCCGCGCCGCCGCGATGGCCGTCGCCGCGCCGCCCATATCCTTCTTCATCAGCAGCATGGCGGATGACGGCTTGATATCAAGCCCGCCTGTGTCGAAGCAGACCCCCTTGCCGACCAGCGTCACTTTTGGATGGCGCGGATTGCCCCAGGTGATGTCGATCAGCCTCGGCGCTTCCCCCGAGGCCCTGCCCACGGCATGGATCAGCGGGAAGTTCTTCTTCAGCAGCTGGTCGCCGACCAGCGCCGTCGCTTTCGCACCGAAGGTTTTCGCGAGGTCCAGCGCCGCCTGCGCCAGCGCCGATGGCGTCATGTCGTTGGCGGGCGTGTTGATCAGGTCCCGGCCGAGCGCAACAGCTTCGGCGATAAGCGCGGCGCGATCCCTGACAGCCTTTCCGGGAATGACCAGATCGGCCGCCTTGCGTCCTTCCGGCTTGTAGCGGTGGAAGCCATAGGAGCCAAACAGCCACGCCAGCGCCAATGTGGCAAGATCCCCGGAAGGATCGGCGAGATGATAGGCGCCGGGCGGCAATTCCTTCGGCAGCTTGCCGATCAGAAAGGGATCGCCGCCTGCCTCCGCGGCGCCCATCGCAACAGCGGCAAGCGCGCCGTCTGCGGCAGGAAGCAACGCCACCGAGCCTGGCTTTGCGGCGAAGCCGATGGCCTTGACGTAAGCCGCGGACGGCGCGGGCAATGCCGCACGCCATGCCTCAAGCCCGCCTTGATTCACAAGGTGGATCGGGATGGATCGGGAGGCCTTTGCGACGAGTGACATGGGGTTTCCGCAGATGGTTCATCAATCGACGTGACGATAGCGTGTGCCGCCCGAAACGCCATTGGGAATTCGATCATCACCACATGATCGCAAAACCGCCTGTTTCAAAAATCCGAACCGCTTCCGGGCTGCGGAGATAAGCGAGAAACGCCGCCGCATCGGGATGCGCGGAGATTGCCGTCACCGCCGCAGGATACGCGATCGGCGGATGGCTCTCCGCCGGAAAAACATCGACCACCCGGACGAGAGGCTCGCTGACGGCATCCGTGCGATAGACGATGCCGAAGCGCGCTTCGCCTCTGGCGACCAGCGCCAATGCCGCCCTGACATTTTCAGTACCGGCGATGCGCGGCTCGACCTCGGCCCAGACCCCCAGATATTCCAGCGCCGATTTCGCATAGCGGCCGACAGGCACCGATTGCGGATTGCCCGTGGCCAGGCGCGACGGACCGATGGCGGCCGCCAGCGGAAAGCCGCGGGCGATCTTCAAGGACGTTGTATCGTCCTTCGCCGCGATCAGCACCAGCCTGTTGCCAGGCAGCGTCGTGCGGCTATCGCGGCGGATCAGGTTGCGGGACTGGGCCCAGTCCATCCATTCCTGGTCGGCTGCAATGAAGATGTCCGCCGGCGCGGCCTGATCCAGTTGCCGCGCGAGGGTGGGCGTGCCGGCAAAGGAAAAGACGGCGCGCTTGCCTGTCTCCCGGCTCCAGGATTGGCCGATCGCGGTGAGCGCGCTCTGGAGGCTTGCCGCGGCAAAGACGATCAGAGGGCGCGACTCTTGCGCCATGGCCTGCAAGGGCGCCATGGCGAAGCCGGCGGCAAATGCCGCGTTCGCAAAGGCTCTGATAAGTGTCCGCATGCCGCACCGTCCGCATTGCGCCGGGGCCAGTCATCAGCGCCCTCGCGCTTCCAACTGCGATGCCCTTATGGTCACAAGCTCCGGAAAGGCGCATGCCGCCTGTCGGACCTTAGGGCGAAGACTCATCAATGAAGGGAATTTTGATGAGTTTTCGCCCTAACCTTCGCTCTTCTTCACACTGCCCAATGCCGCCTGCGCAGCCGCCAGCCGAGCGATGGGAACACGGTAGGGCGAACAGGAGACATAGTCGAGCCCCACGCTTTCGCAGAACATGATCGAGGCCGGATCGCCGCCGTGTTCGCCGCAGATGCCAAGCTTCAGGTCGTTGCGGGTGCGCTTGCCGCGCTCCACGGCAAGCTTGACGAGTTCACCGACGCCCTCCTGATCCAGCGTGACGAAGGGGTCATGCGCAATAATGCCGCGGGCCTTGTAGAAGCCGAGGAAATTCGCCGCATCGTCCCGGCTGATGCCCAATGTCGTCTGGGTCAGGTCATTGGTGCCGAAGGAGAAGAACTCCGCTGATTTGGCGATGTCGCCGGCGACGATGGCGGCGCGCGGCAACTCGATCATGGTGCCGACCTGATATTCGATGCGCTGGCCGGTCTCCTTGGCCACGGCCTGCGCCATGGCGTCGATCCGCTCCTTGACCAGATCCAGCTCGGCCCTCGTCATCACCAGCGGCACCATGATCTCAGGAACGACGAGCTTGCCGGTCTTCATGCCGGCGCCGATGGCGGCCTCGAAAATGGCGCGCGCCTGCATTTCCGCGATCTCGGGATAGGCGACGGCGAGACGGCAGCCGCGGAAGCCCAGCATGGGGTTGAACTCGTGCAATTCCGCGTTGCGCTGGCGCAGCTTCTCGACCGAGATGCCAAGGCCCTTGGCCACATCCTGCATCTCGGCTTCCGTATGCGGCAGGAACTCGTGCAGGGGCGGATCAAGCAGCCGGATCGTCACCGGCAGGCCGGACATGATCTCGAAGAGTTCGGTGAAATCCTCCTTCTGCATCGGCAGCAGCTTGGCCAGCGCCGCGCGGCGGCCCTTCTCGTCATCCGAACAGATCATCTCGCGCATGGCGATGATGCGTTCTTCATCAAAGAACATGTGCTCGGTGCGGCAAAGGCCAATGCCTTCGGCGCCGAACTTGCGCGCATTGCGGGCGTCGAGCGGCGTCTCGGCGTTGGTGCGCACCTTCATGCGGCGCACCTTGTCGGCCCAGCCCATCAGCGTTTCGAATTCGCCCGAAAGCTCCGGCTCCAGCATCTTGACGAAGCCCTTGAGCACCTCGCCTGTTGACCCGTCGATGGTGATCATATCGCCTTCGGTCAGCGAGGCGCCGCCGATGATCAGGAGCTTCCTGGCGTAATCAATGCGGATGGAGCCGGCGCCTGAGACGCAGGGTTTGCCCATGCCGCGCGCCACTACGGCGGCGTGTGAGGTCATGCCGCCGCGGGTGGTGAGGATGCCTTCCGCCGCATGCATGCCATGGATATCCTCCGGGCTTGTTTCGACGCGGCAGAGGATGACCTTGCGGCCGGCCTTCTTGGCTTCTTCCGCGGCATTGGAATCGAAGACGATCGCGCCGGAAGCCGCACCCGGCGAAGCCGGCAGGCCGGTCGCGATGCGGATGCGCTCCGCCTTTGGGTCGATTGTCGGATGAAGCAGCTGGTCGAGCGCCAGCGGCTCGATGCGCAAGATCGCCTCCTCCTGCGTGATCAACTTTTCGCTCGCCAGATCGACCGCAATCTTGAGAGAAGCCTTGGCGGTGCGCTTGCCGTTGCGCGTCTGCAGCATCCAGAGCTTGCCGCGCTCGACGGTGAACTCCATGTCCTGCATGTCCCGATAGTGCTTTTCGAGAATGCCGTAGATGCGGACAAGCTCATTGTAGGCGGCCGGCATGGCCAGCTCCATCGAGGCCTTGCTGGACGCCGCTGCCTTGCGGGCCGCCTCGGTGATGTCCTGCGGCGTCCGGATGCCGGCCACGACATCCTCTCCCTGCGCATTGATCAGGAATTCGCCATAAAGCGCCTTCTCGCCCGTCGAGGGGTTGCGCGTGAAGGCGACGCCGGTGGCCGACGTATCGCCCATATTGCCGAACACCATGGCCTGCACGTTCACCGCCGTGCCCCAGGAGGCGGGAATGTCGTGCATGTCCCGATACTTGATCGCCCGGGCGTTCATCCACGAGCCGAACACCGCGCCGATGGCGCCCCAGAGCTGCTCCTCCGGCGCCTGCGGAAAGGGATGGCCCAGCTTTTCCTCGACCATCGCCTTGTATTGCGGAATCAGCGCCTGCCAATCCTCGGCCTTGAGGTCGGTGTCGAGCGTCAGGTTGCGGCGGTCCTTGTACTCCTCGAGGATGTCCTCGAAATGGTGGTGATCGATGCCGAGCACGACATTGGAATACATTGTGATGAAGCGCCGGTAGCTGTCGTAGGCGAAGCGTTCGCCGCCGCCCTTGGCCAAGGCCGATACCGTGACGTCGTTAAGCCCAAGGTTCAGCACGGTATCCATCATGCCAGGCATCGAGGCGCGCGCGCCAGAGCGAACCGAAACGAGCAGCGGGTTCTGCGGATCGCCAAAGACCCGGCCAGTGAGCGCGCCAACATGCCTGAGGGCAGCCGCGACATCGGCCTTCAGAGACGCGGGATACTGCTCGCCATTATCGTAGTAATAGGTGCAGACCTCGGTGGTGATCGTGAAGCCCGGAGGCACCGGAAGCCCGAGGTTGGACATTTCCGCCAGATTAGCGCCCTTGCCGCCCAGCAGATTCTTCATGCCAGCTTCGCCTTCGGCCTTGCCGTCACCGAAGGTGTATACCCATTGCGTCATGGCTTACCTCGCATGCACCGCAGAAAGCCCGGGCGGAACCCGAAGCGGCGGCTGATACTGGGCGCCCTCCTGCCCCAAAGACAGGTGTTTTGCAATGCAGCGGTCGCTCCGGCCCCGACGTTGATCGCCGTCCCGGCGGAAAGGGCGGGCGGATTCCCTGGAGCGAAGACTCATAAATGAAGGGCGCTTTGGTGTTTCCCCTGCGTCAGAATCGATGCTCGTTTTCTGTGCCGGGCCGTCCGAAATTGAAGCAACCTGCATATCAACGATGCAAAGGCATGAAGGCTTGTGTTGCTGACTTGCAACAGCCCTGGCCAATTCCAAAGCATAGCCTGCCCCACGGTTATGGTTCATTGTCCGTCGACGATTCGTACCGCACACTTCTGTTTCCGGGCGCAATTGTTAGAGGCTACGCATGATCAAAGCTGCTTTATCGGGACTTTTCGGCATTATCGCCGCTACCTCTGTCGTGATGGCTGCGGATCTGCCCGGCCGGGTGACCAAGCCAACGCCGCCGCCAGCTGCGCAGGCGTGCAAGGAGACTTCGGCGCTTCCCACGGATATCTTCGGCTTCACGACGGGTTCGGACGTCAACGACCTTGGCGCTCTCTCGGGCGCGCTGGAGTATAACGGCAGCTACGGCACACGGTTCGGCAGCCTCAGCGCCAATCTCCTGAAGGCGCAGCTCTCCTATTCGCCCCTGCTCTGCCTCGAGATCGGCCCAACCGTTCAAGGTTTCTCCGTCAACGCCGGCAGCAGCACATTCGGCCTCGATACGCGCCAGTTCGGCGGAACGGTCGAATTGAAGTACAAGCTCCTGGGCCGCGCGGCCAACGGCATCGGCTTGACCATCACGACCGAGCCCGGCGTCTTCAATCGCCAGTACCGCTCCGGCTTCTACGATGCTTTCGGCAACATCACCCGTCCGAACGGCGCGCTGGCCTCCAACCTGGCGCGCATCCTGATGGATTTTGAACTGATCAAGGACAAGCTCTTCGGCGCCATCAACGTGGAATATCAGACCGCCTGGGATGACCCGATCAGCCCCAGCGACGGTTTCCGGTCGCCGGGCTTCTTCAAGAGCTCAGGCCTCAACATCCGCGCCGCCCTTTCCTACAAGCTGGCGGAGACGCTTTATTTCGGTGTCGAAGGCTCGCACCAGCGTCTCTACAGCGGCACGTTCTTCAATCAGGATCTCGGCAATGCCTGGTTTTTAGGTCCGACGTTCTACTGGCAGGCGACGGAAAAACTGGCGATTACCGGAGCCTTGAATTTCCAGTTGGCGGGCCAGACGGAAAACGCCTTCACGAATTTCGGCATTTCGAGCAAGAACGTCGATCTCGTGAACTTCAACCGCAGTCTGGCGAAGCTGAAGCTCGCCTACAGCTTCTGAGACCGGCGCTTAATGTGATGAGCGGGAGTGGCTGAGCTTCAGCCGCTCCCGTTTTCCTTGGCGAAAAACCCCATGCGCCGCAAAGCCTGCATCAAGAGATGGCGGCCCGACAGGCTTTCGGGGCCCGACACGCGTTTGGCGGAATGAACGGTCCATGGGACAGTCACATTCATCTTCTCGCGGACGTAAAAGTCGGCCATGGCTTCATTGTAGCGAGCAATCGCCTCACCCTGCCGTGCGAGATCATAGCGTCCGTGGTGCAGGACGGCCTCCTGCGGCAGGCGCGGTTTGACGGCCCCTTCGCTCCCCTCCCTGGCGTAGCCGATGCACAATCCGAAGACGGCAGCGCAGGCCGGGGGCAGACCGATCAGCCCTGCCACCTCTTCCGGGTGATTGCGCATCGCGCCGATGTAGACGGTCGAGAGGCCAAGGCTCACGGCTGCGAGCGCGGCGTTCTGCGCCGCAAGCGAAGCATCGATTGCTGCTACCAGGAACATCTCGAAGGTGTCGTTGCCGTTCCGGGGGATATCGGCCTCTGCGGCCACATGGTTCAGGCGCGCCAGATCGGCAACGAAAAGCAGGAATACGGGGCATTCCTCGATGTGCTTTTGCCCGCCGGCGATGGCCGCGAACTGGGCTTTGCGGGCGGGGTCCGTGACCGCGACCACGCTCCATGTCTGAAGGTTCGACGATGTCGCCGCCGATTGCGCCGCCGCAACGATCGCTTCCAACGCTCCTTCGGGTGGCGGATCAGGGCGGTAAGCGCGGACCGATCGATGCGCGAGCATCAGTTCGATCGTGGGCGTCAACGGAATAAGCGCGGGAGCGTTGCCTTCGCCGTAGCGCAGGTCGGTGGCGGAAATATTCATCGGATCAATCATGCTTTCTCAATCACGCATTCATGGCGGAGGCGGGGTGGACAGCAGGCGAATGGGCAGGCGCAAACCAGATGTTCGACAATGGGTCCGCGAAAACCAGCTTGGCGAAATCCTGCGGCTGCGATAGCTCAAAAAGCATGAGCCTGACCACAGCATCACGGGGTGTTTACCCGATCGCCCCGACGCCCTTTCTGGCAGACGGTTCCGTCGACTGGACAAGCCTCGCCAAACTGATGGAGCATTACCGGAAAATCGGGTCGGATGGCGTCACCGTTCTGGGCATGATGGGCGAGGCGCCGAAGCTCGAACCCGAGGAATCGCTGGAGATCGTCAAGCGCACCGCTGCGATCATGAAGGGGCTGCCTGTCGTCGTCGGGATCTCGGCTCCGGGCTTTGCCGCGATGCGGAAGCTTGCTCAGGAATCGATGGCGGCGGGCGCCGCTGGCGTGATGATCGCGCCGCCCAATACCTTGCGCACCGACGATCAGATCATCGGCTATTACGCGCAGGCGGTGGAAGCGATCGGCAGGGATATCCCCTTTGTCATCCAGGATTATCCGCTTCTGCTCAATGTGGTGATGACGGCGGGCGTCATCCGCCGCATCGTGATGGACAACCCTTCCTGCGTGATGCTGAAGGCGGAGGATTGGCCGGGGCTCGAGAAGATCACGGCGCTGCGCAACTTCCAGAAGGATGGCTCGCTGCGCGAGCTTTCGATCATGGTCGCCAATGGCGGGCTGTTCCTCGATTTCGAGATGGAGCGCGGCGCGGATGGGTCCAACACCGGATATGCCTTCCCGGAAATGCTGATCGGCGTCGTCAAGCTGATGCAGGCAGGCAAGCGCGACGCGGCGCATGACCTCTTCGACGCGCATCTGCCCTTGCTGCGCTACGAGCAGCAGCCGGGCGTGGGCCTCGCGGTCCGCAAATATGTGCTCATGAAGCGCGGCATCATCGCATCGGAGGCGCAGCGCAAGCCTGGCGCCGTCCTCTCGCCGACCGCGCGCTCCGAGGTGGATTACCTGCTGGGCCGGCTCGCGAAGCACGATCCGCTGGCTGCGATCTGATGTGCGCTTTGTGCGATATGCAGACTGACCGCATCAAATCCACGCTCGATCCCGCGTTCGTTGCTCTGCTTGCCCCCCTCAAGGACGCCGGGCTCGTGACGCCCGATCCGGCCGTGGCCGGCATCGACGCGGCCCGGCGCGTTAACGAGGCCTATTTCCGCGCCATCAGCGAACCGAAGGTGGCGGTGCGCAGCGTCACGGTCGTTGAGGCCCGAGCGTCTGACGGGCATCGTGTGCCAGTGAAGGTCGCGATCCCCCACAACGCCGCGCCGAACGCCCCTGCGATTCTCTATTGCCATGGGGGCGGCTATGCCTTCGGCGATATCGATACCCATGACGGGGTGATCCGCGCCTATGCCGAGGCTTTCGGCATGCCGGTGTTCGGCCTAGATTACCGGCGCACGCCCGAGCATGCCTTTCCGCTGGCGCTGGAGGATGCGCTTGCCGCCGTGACCGCGATGCGCAGCGCGGACTGGGCCGGACAATTCGGCCATGATCCTTCGACGATCCTCGTCATCGGCGATTCCGCGGGCGCGCATCTGGCTCTCACCACGATGCTGGCGCTGCGCGAGCGCGGCCTGCCGCAGCTTGCGGGAGCCGGGCTGATCTACGGCATGTATGCGCGCCGTTTCGACACCTGGTCGCACCACGCTTATGGCGACGGCAGCGCGGGACTCGCGTCGGAGCGCATGCGCTGGTTCTGGGATCAGCTGATGGGTCCCGGGGACAGCGCCGGCGATCCGCTGAAGGAGCCGCTGAACGCCGATCTCACCGGCCTGCCGCCGCTCACGCTCTTTGCCGCCGAGATTGATTGCCTGCTGGACGATACGCTCGACTTTGTCGAAAGCTGCAAACGGCAGGGGCGCCGCCATACGTTCGACCTGGCGCGCGGCATGCCGCATGGCTTCATGCATTTCACGGCGCTCTATGACGGCACGCGGGAGATGCTGGCGCTTCTCGCCCGGCGCATGCGGGCCGCGCTCGGCCAGAGCTAAGCGAGTGTCTCCGTCGCCACATCGCCGATCGCGCCGCTTGCGAGCAGACCGCGCACCTGCATGGTGATGCCGGTCTTCGATCCCGTCCGGCTCAGACGATAGAGATGATAGGCCGCCCGGTGGTTGGGGCTGCCAGGCAGGGCAGAGGCAGACGCCACGCCGACGACCGGCACATCGCCCTCCGGCCCCTTGATCCTGACGACAGATTGACGGTGATTGTGGCCATGGATGATGAGATCGGCCCCGTGGGTGGCGATGATCTTCTCGAAATCGCGCGCATCGCGCAGGCCACGGCCCATCGACGCGCCTTTGCGCGTCGGGGGGTGGTGGATCATCACGACCCGCAGGAGACCCGCCTCCTTCGCCTCGGCCAGGACCCTTGCGAAGGCCCTGCGCTGCTTGTCGCCCAACTCGCCCGAGGCCAGCAATGGCGCGGTTGGCACGCCGGACGAAAGCCCGATCAGCGCCACGCCATCGCGGATGCGGACATAGGGGAAAGCCGGCGTCTCGGCGCCGTCGCCAGTCATCCACGGCGCAGTGGAAGCTGCCATGTAGCGGTAGGACGAGCGCACATAGGCATCGTGATTGCCGGGGATGACGCTCACGAAAGCAGGCCCGCCGATGCGTTCAACGTAGCGCTGAGCCGTCACGAATTCCTTTTCGAGTCCAATGTTCACGAGATCACCCGTGAGCGCGACATGATCCGGATTCTGCCCGAGCATGTCTGCGGTAATCCGCTCCAGCATCTGCATGTCATGCACAAGATAGCGCCCGCGCTGCCAGTTCACGTAGCCGGTGAGCCGCTTGCCCGCGAGTTCGCGCAGCTTCGGGCGCGGAATGGGACCCAGATGGGGATCTGAAAGATGGGCGAGAAGAAACGACAAACGGTACGGTCCGCAGGTTCAGTTCGTTTGCACCTGTCTTGGGCGGAAGGGGACGTCAAGGGAAATGCTGCAACCGGCGGCGAATGACGATAGGATCAGGCCATGTCCGAACCGCCGCCCCGCCGGGGATTCCGCCTTGCGCAGTCGCTTTTCCTGCTCAGCGCCAGGTTCACGCGGGGCATGACGCTTGGCGTGCGCGGCATGGTCCTCGACGACGCCGACCGCATTTTCCTCGTGCGCCATTCCTATGTGAGGGGCTGGCATATGCCGGGGGGCGGTGTCGAGCCGGGCGAAACGCTCGAACAGGCGCTCGCCAAGGAGCTTCGCGAGGAAGGCAACATCCGCATCACGGGAGAGGCCGGACTGCTCGGCGTCTATCTGAACCGGAGAGCTTCCATGCGGGATCATGTCGCGGTCTATATCGTCCGCGCCTTCGAGCAGAGCGGGCCGCGCGCGCCCGACCGCGAAATCGCCGAGGCGCGGTTCTTCCCGCTCGCAGACCTTCCGGCGGAGACGACGGACGGAACCCGGCGGCGGATCGCCGAGGCGCTCCACGGGCAACCGCCGATGACCGAATGGTAAAGCGAGTTCCCCGCACTGAAGGCCGCCTTCGATGCCTTCAATCCGTCGCAATCAGACATCCATAAAAGTTTCGTCAACCCTAGTCATTGCAAGGTCAATGGGTTCTCGCTGTGAATGGGTCAAAGCAGGAGTTGCTCATGCCAACCGGATCGGGATTCCCAATGACATCCTGGCGCATGGCGCTTGCGGCCAGCGTGCTGCTGCTTTCGTCAGCAGGCGTCGCGCAGGCGCAATGGTTCGGTCCCCGCTATTATCAGCCGCCCGTAGTGCTGGAAGAGCTGACGCCGCGTGAGGTTATCGGACGCGTCCGCAGCCTCGGCTACAGCAAACCGTCGCGGGTGGAGTATCGCGGCGATGTGGTGGTCGTGGCGGCCACGGATCCCGCAGGACGCCGCGTCAGGCTGGTGCTGGACGCCTATTCCGGGCGTCTGGTTGATCGCGCAGCTGTGCCGCAACCCCGCCAGAATGCGGTGTTGCGCGCGCCGGACCAGGGGGCCGCGATCCGCAATACTGTCCCCGAACAGATTGAGCGGACGCGGGCGACGCCCGAGAAGCCGCCGGCCATTCCACGCGAGCCTGTGAAGCCGCCGCAATCGGCGGTTCCTGCGCTGCCGAAGACGAGCATCGTGCAACCCGAGAAACCGGTGGAGGCTCCCAAACCACCCGAAGCCCCGGTCGCCATCGGCACGCGCGACCAGCCGCGCCGGATCGACATCACCCCGCCCGCTTCTCTTGATGCTCCGGTCCAGGCGCCGAGAGCGCAATCCCCCGCGCCGCCGCTCAACAATGTTCCGCCGGTTGGTCTCGAATGAAAAAAGCCCCCGTTTCCGGGGGCTTTCCTTTTGGGCAACTGGCTGAATCAAGCAGCCTGGGCCACTGATGCGATGGCCTTCGGCTTGCCGGCCTTGCCGGTCGCCTGAGCGCCGATCGGAATCAGGCGCGGCTTCATCGCCTCGGGAATCTCGCGGACGAGTTCGATGTGAAGGAGCCCGTTCTCAAGCTTGGCAGCCGAAACGGTCACATAATCCGCAAGCTGGAAGCGGCGCTCGAAGCTGCGGCCCGCGATGCCGCGGAACAGGACTTCGCCCTGCGCGCCTTCGGTGGCGGTCTTTTCACCCTTGACGGTCAGCGTGTTCGCAGCCGCCTCAATGGTGATATCCGACTCGCCGAAGCCGGCCACCGCGATGCTGATGCGGTAGGCGTTCTCGGCCGTGCGCTCGATATTGTAGGGGGGATAGCTCGTGGCCTGCGCCTCGGACCCGTGGGCCTGATCAAGCAGCGAGAAAAGACGATCGAAGCCGATCGTGGAACGATGAAACGGGGTAAGGTCAAAACTACGCATGGATGTGCCCTTCCTTGAAGCGACGGTTGCGTTAACAGGGATCCGACCCGGGGTTTTGCTCCGCCGATAGCGCGAGCGGCACCCATGCCGGACCTATGGCCGCAGCCTCACTGGCCTGCGGTGATACAGAGTTGGGAACCCTTTGCGCGCTTTGCAAGGGGGTATTCAACACCGCCGTGCTGGCTCAGGCGATCACGCCCTCGCGCTGCTTTTCGACCTTGTAATAGGCCCAAAGCAGCCTGGCAGCGACGGCGCGCCAGGGCCTCCAGCGTTCGGAAATAAGCGCCGTCTCCCGCTCCGTCGGGCGCTCGTCCAGCCGGAAGGCCATGCGGATCGCCTCCTGCAGCGCAAGATCGCCCGGCGCGAAGGCATCGGCATGGCCAAGGCAGAACATCAGATAGATATCAGCCGTCCAGGGCCCGATGCCCTTGACCACAATCATCGCCGCCTTGGCGGCATCGGCGTCCATGGCTGCCAGGGAATCAAGATCGAGCGCCCCGGCCTGGATCGCAGCTGCGATGGCGCGAATTGTCCGGATCTTTGGCGCGGAGAGACCGGACGCCCGTAATGCTTCATCATCCGCCATGAGCAGGATCTCCGGCCTCCGGTCAGGAAAATTCGCCGTGAACTTGCCCCAGATGGCATTGGCGGCGGCAATCGACACCTGCTGGCCGACGATGATTGCGAGCAATCCATCCAGACCATAGCGCTGACGGCGCAGCGGAGGCTGGCCGGTCTGCGGCATCATGCGGCGAATGACCTCGCATTCCGCCTGCAACTCCTCAAGGCCGGCGATAATGTCCGATTCAGTCTGGATCAGGCGGTGCATCGGTGTTCCGGGGGTGGGCAGTAAGCCCCGCAGCTTGCTACATAACGACCGCCATGACGATCCCTGTTTTCCGCTTTGCGCCAAGCCCGAACGGATTTCTCCATCTCGGCCATGCCGCGTCGGCGCTCTTGAATGCGCGGCTTGCGGCAGAGGCCGGCGGCCGCTTCCTGTTGCGGATCGAGGACATCGACACGACCCGCTGCAGGCCCGAATTCGAGGCCGCGATCCAGGAGGATCTCGCCTGGTTGGGCCTCAACTGGGAAGAGCCGGTGATGCGGCAATCGGAGCGCTTACGCTGCTATCGTCAATCTCTCGACCGCCTGGAGGAGCGAGGGTTGCTCTATCCCTGCTTCTGCAGCCGGAAGGAGATCTCCGCGGATGCAAGGCCAGGCGAACGCGATCCCGACGGCGCCCCGCTCTATACGGGCCGCTGCCGGGGCATGCCGCATCGGGCCGCAGAGGCGGGGAAGACGGCGGGCCAGCCCTTCATGCTGCGGCTTGCCATGGACAGGGCGCTGGCCGAAATCGATGGTCCCATCTCCTGGAGCGAAGGCAGCCAGGGCGGCGGCATCCGAACCATCACCGGCGAACCTGCCCACTGGGGCGATGTGGTGCTGATGCGCAAGGAATTCCCCGCGAGCTATCACCTCGCCGTTGTCATCGATGATGCCGCGCAAGGCGTAACCGACGTCGTGCGCGGCGAGGATCTCTTTCCGTCCACCGCAGTCCATCGCCTGCTGCAGGCGCTCTTGGGGCTCCCGGAGCCGCGCTACCGCCATCATGGTCTCATTCGCAATCCTTCCGGCGAAAAGCTGTCGAAAAGCGCGCAATCACCCTCGCTGCGGGACCTGCGGGCCGGTGGCGCGACGCCGGACGACATCCGCCGCCTTGTCCAGGATCTGCTTCCAACTTAGCGGATGCCCGAGACGACCCAGACCCAGCCGGCCGTCGTGATAACGGCGAGCGCCGTCGTCAGCGCGACTGCGCCGGAGGACAGAGCGACTCCGACCTTGTAGCGCTCCGCCAGCAGATAGGCGTTCACCCCGCAGGGGCAGGCTGCGAAGAGCACGGCGACCGCCGCCCAGATCGGCGGCATCGGCAGCAGGTGGACCGCCAGCACATAGACCAGCGCCGGCTGAACCACGAGCTTGAGCAGGGTGACCATGCCCAGCAGCGGCAGGGGAGCGCCCAATCCGTGGCGTTTCAGGGTCATGCCGAGGGCGAAGAGAGCGGTCGGCGCGGCGGCGTCAGCCATCAGCCCGGTGGCCGAGGCAACCGGCTGCGGCAGGGCGAACCCCGTCAGACGCCACAAAACGCCCGCGCCGATGCCGATCAGGATAGGGTTCACGGCAAGCCGGGCCAGCATCGCCCCCCATTGACGCCTTCCGCCATCGGATCGCTCGATGAGAAGGGTCGCCACCGTCATGGTCAGCGGCAGGTGAACGGCAATGAGCAGGAACATCGGCACGGCGGCCTGATCGCCATAGGCCCGCAGGACCAGCGGAATGCCTATGAACACCGTGTTCGCCTGCACGGTCGTGAAGCTTGCGATCGCGACCTCCTGATCCTTCAGACCGAAGAAGCGCGCGCCCAGAAACGTGGTCATCACCCAGACGATGGCGAGGGCGGTGAAATAGGCGGTCCAGTAGCCCCAAGGCTGCGCCTCGGGCAGCGCCGCCGTGGCGAGGGTGCGGAAAAGCAGGATCGGAATCGCGACGACGAAGACGAATTCCGAAAGGCCTTCGGCGGCCTGGGCTCCCAGGAGACCGGTGCCTGCGGCCGCGTAGCCCAGGCCAATCACGATGAAGATCGGCAGGACGATCTGCAATGTTTCGTACATGCTGCGACACTGCTGCGCCAGGCCGATGCGGGAAAGGAAAAATTTGTATTGATCGCCATTTATCCTAACCTCGAGGGGTCCTTAGCCAACGCGTAACGGGATTGGGCTAGAACAAGTTTGTCGGTCCGAGTGGCGGGCCGACAGGTGAGTGCAATGTTCGAATCAAGACCGCTTCGCCAACCGATGCATGGACTTCCGCTCGCCGAGGTTACGCATGAATTGCGCGCACCCCTCGGCGGCATTGAAGCGATGGCGCAGCTGCTGGCGGAGACGGACCTCACACCCGATCAGCGGCGGCTGGTCGAAGGGCTGCTTGCTGCAGCTGGCCATCTGCGCAGCGTCGCCACCGATATCCTCGACGGGAGCGCGCTAAGGGCAGGCCACCTGTCTTTCGAGGAAGCGCCGATGGATCTTCGGCGCCTTGTCGCCGATATCGCCATCTCGGCCGAAGCCCGGACGAGAGCCAAAGGCCTCGCGTTCGCGCTCGATATCGACGACACGATAGCCGAAAGCGTGCAGGCGGACGGGCGCCGCATTCGTCAGATGCTGGAGAATCTGATCGACAACGCCATGAAGGTGACCCTCAGCGGGAGCATCACGCTCTCGATCTCGCCCGTCGACCGCCGCGGCGCCTTCGAAGGCTTGCGGTTCGCCGTAACGGACACCGGCCCCGGTCTCTCGGCGGAAGATTCGGCCAAAATCTTTCGCAGTTTCGGCAAGCTCGATAACGGCCATGCCGGCACCGGTATCGGTCTTTCCATGGTCAAGCGTCTTGCCCATGCCATGGGCGGCGAGGCGGGCTGCGAAAGTCAGCCAGGCCAGACGACCACCTTCTGGTTCACACTCAGGCTTAAGCTCGACTCCTTCACGCAACCTTGCCCGATGCAGGTCCCTCCGCTGGACGAGCCCGGCGGCAATGCGATGCCGTCCAGCGGCAGAATCCTTGTCGTCGATGATAACCTGGCCAACCGCATGATCATGGGCGCGATGCTGGAGCATTTCGGCTTTGAGATGGCGGAAGCCGCCTCAGCGGAACAGGCGCTGGCAATGGTCGTGGGGGGCGGCTTCGATGCAGTCATGATGGATCAGACCATGCATGGCATGAGCGGTGTGGAAGCCTTGAGGCTGATCCGCGCCATGCCGGAGCCTGCCCGGTCGATCCCGGTGATCCCGGTGACCGGCCGTGTCGGCGCGCAGGATCGGGCGGCCTTCGCCAAAGCGGGCGCCACCGGCTTCATCGAGAAGCCGTTGACGGCGCGCGCCGTGCGCGAGGGATTGACCAAGGCCGGTCTGGTCCAGCGCGCGGCGCTGTGAAGGACGCCCGTTGACCTGCGGCTCATCGGGTTCCGGCCTTTGCCTTGGGGCGATGCGCTGCTATCGGCTACCGCAACAACGGAGCAAACATGAGCCTTATCGATGGACCGCGCCTGCCTGCCCTTTCCGGCAAGGCCCGCCAGCTCGTTGTCTTTCTCCACGGCTACGGCGCGGACGGCAATGATCTCATCGGCATCGGCAAGCAATGGGCGCAGTTCCTGCCGGACGCCGTTTTCGTATCGCCGAATGCGCCCGAGCCTTGCGCGGGAGCGCCCATGGGCCGGCAATGGTTCGGCCTCACCTTCCGCGATCCCGGCGAGCGCTGGCGCGGCGTCGTGCAGGCCCGGCCGGCGCTTGATGCCTTCCTCGACGCGGAACTGACGCGCCATGGCCTCGCCGAAAGCCAGATGGCGCTCGTCGGCTTTTCGCAAGGCACGATGATGGCGCTTCACGCCGGACTGCGGCGCAAGTCCCCCTGCGCGGCGATCGTTGGCTATTCCGGCGCGCTCGAAGGCGTGGAACACCTTTCCGAGGTGACAGCGAAGCCGCCCATCCTGCTCATCCATGGCGATCAGGACGAGGTGATCCCCGTTCAGGCGCTTTTCCAGGCCGGACAGGCGTTGGGCGCGGCCGGCATTCCCGTCGAATGGCACATGAGCCAGGGCATCGGCCATGGCATCGACGGCGAGGGCCTGATGCACGGGCTCACCTTTCTGGCGACAGCCTTCGGCATAAGGCTCGGCTAATCGCGCGGCGGGGAAGCCGCGTCAATAAGCGCCCTGCTGGCCGGCCTTGCCGGTCGCGTGCGCGGCATCGAGCGCGGCGCGGCTGCCGGCGCGCAGGAGCGCATTGTCCGTGCCGATCGACATCAATTGATAGCCTCGCGCCGCGACCGCGGCCGCGCGCTTGCCATCGGCGCAGAAGGCGGCGGCGAACTTGCCCGCGCTTTTCGCCCGGGCCGCGATATGGTCGAGCGCTTTGTCCACCTCCGGATGCAGCTGGTTCACCGTCGC
Organism: Methylocystis sp.; assembly: GCA_020252485.1. Classification (GTDB taxonomy): domain Bacteria; phylum Pseudomonadota; class Alphaproteobacteria; order Rhizobiales; family Beijerinckiaceae; genus JADCCX01. The sequence continues at coordinate 11,895 of JADCCX010000056.1, read as the reverse complement.
GCCATTGGTCAGCGCGATCGACAGGTCCGATGGGCCGACGAAGACGCCATCGATGCCGGGGACGGCCAGAATGTCATCAAGGGCCGCCATCGCCGCCCGCGTCTCGATCATCGCGATGGTCAGCGAGAAACCGTTGGCCTCGGCCAGATATTCGAGCGGCGCCAGGCCGGTGAGGGCGAGAGCCTTGTGCGGCCCCCAGCTTCTTTCCCCGACAGGCGGAAACTTCGTGAATGCAGCAAGCAGCCGCGCATCCTCGACCGAGTTCACCATGGGTGCGATGATGCCAGCCGCGCCCGCATCCAGCGCCCGTGAGGCGGTCGCGAACTCGCCGACGGGGATGCGGACGATCGCCGGCTTGCCCGCCAGCGCGACATTGGCGATGCCCTGCGCGGCAACGGCATAGTCGACCGCGCCATGCTGCATGTCGAGAACGGCGCAATCGAACCCTTCCCGGCACATGATCTCCGGCACCAAGGGATCGGGAATGCCGCACCAGGCCGCGAAGGCGGGCGCGCCCGTGCGAATGCGCTGGGCGAAGGCGGCGGCGATATGGGTCATGGGATGATCCTGAGGAAAGGGCGGATGAAGCAGGCAGGCTAGACCCGGGATTCACAAAAGAACAGGTATTTGATGTCCTCAAGGCCTGATTTCTGCCTCCTCATGTCGAGGTGCGGATCCCGGACTTGGTCCGGGTCCGCCTCGAGACACGCACTATGCCCGTGCAACGCTCGCTGCCTCGCGAGGGACCGCAAACCATGGTTCGTGCGTGTCTCGATGCTCGCCGGAGGCGAGCGCCTCGACATGAGGCAGGGATGGAGCGGATTAGCAAACCTGCTTCAGCGAGGCTCTCTCGCCGGGCCTCTACGTCCCCGCCTTGATCTGCTCGATGGCCGTGGCGAGCAGCTCATCCATCGTCCGGCGGATCACGTGGTCGGAAACATCCGCCTTGCCGCCGGCATTGAGATCGGCGCGCACCTTGCGGAACACGTCTTCTTCACCGGCTTCCTCAAAATCCGCAATGACGACCGATTTCGCATAGGAATCGGCATCCGCGCCGGTCTTGCCGAGCTGGCCGGCCACCCACATCCCGACGAGCTTGGCGCGGCGCGCATTGGCCTTGAAGGCCAGCTCTTCATCGTGGGCGTACTTCTGTTCCGCCGCATCCTTGCGCTGGTCCATGCCGGTCATCGTCGGTTTCCTTGCTGGGTCTCACTGGGGTGATGGAGATATATGGCCCGGAAGGAGCGAGATCAATGGAGGCGACGGCGGCGCGGTGCTCTGCGGACCTGCCAAAGGCCAATTCATCCCCATCGGTCATCATTGAATATGCATGATTCCATTGTTTATGCATGATTCTTGGGCTAGGGACGGTATTGATCCGCCAAGGGGTCCCACCGCCCTGCCCTCACGGCCCCGGTCCGCGGGCCGCCCTTGCGAAAACACGGAAATCACCATGAACAAAGGTCGCCGCCGCATTTACGAGGGCAAGGCCAAGGTGCTTTATGAAGGGCCGGAGCCTGGCACCCTCATCCAGCATTTCAAGGACGACGCCACCGCCTTCAACGCCAAGAAGCACGAAGTGATTGATGGCAAGGGCGTGCTGAATAACCGGATCTCGGAATACATCTTCACGAATCTCAACGCCATCGGCGTGCCGACCCACTTCATCAAGCGGCTCAACATGCGCGAGCAGCTCATCCGCGAGGTGGAGATCATTCCGCTCGAAGTGGTGGTCCGCAACGTGGCGGCCGGCTCGCTGGCGGCGCGGCTGGGCATCGAGGAAGGCACGCAGCTGCCGCGCTCCATCATCGAATTCTATTACAAGAAGGATGAGCTCAACGACCCCATGGTGTCGGAAGAGCATATCACCGCTTTCGGCTGGGCCAATCCCCAGGAGATCGACGATATCATGGCGCTCGCCATCCGGATCAACGATTTCCTCACCGGCCTGTTCCTGGGTGTCGGGATTCGGCTGGTCGATTTCAAGATCGAGACAGGCCGGCTGTTCGAGGGCGATATGATGCGCATCGTGCTGGCGGACGAGATCAGCCCCGACAGCTGCCGCCTCTGGGACATCAAATCCAACGACAAGATGGACAAGGATCGCTTCCGCCGCGATCTCGGCGGCCTCATTGAGGCCTATTCGGAGGTAGCACGCCGGCTGGGCATTATTTCCGAGGGCGAACGGCCGGTTCAATCGGGGCCAAGACTGGTTAAATAACGAACTGGTTAAATAACGAACTGGTCAAATAACGAACTGGTCAAACAGGCCCTGCGGCCTCTCTGGAGCGGGGGGACAGGCGCCTCGCAGCGCCTCCCGATGCGCATGCGGTGATCCGCCTGTTGATTGTCGGCGCAATTCGGCGTCAATTTGGGACTCAAACCCCGGAGAAGACCTCTCATGGCCCTGGCCCGCCTATCCATCCTGACAGCCAGTGTTCTGGCGCTCTCTGCTCACGCGGCGAGCGCGCAATCCGCGCCCGATCTCGGCGGGATGCTGCGGGACGCGCAAAGATACACGGTCAAGGTGCGCGCCACGGTGAACTGGCCCTTCGCGCCGGAGCAATTCGGGACCGGGCAGGGCACCGGTTTCGTGATCGACCGGGAGAAGGGCTGGATCCTCACCAATGCCCATGTCGCGAAGCGCTCGGCCGCCACGGTTGAGATCGCGCTTGGCGACAGCGAGGCGGACTGGATCCCGGTCGAGCGGATCTATGCCGACAATTATCTCGATATCGCAGTGATCCGGGTCGCGCCCGACAAGCTGCCCGCCGATACGACCCAGGCGAAGCTTGGCTGCGGGCAGGACATCAAGCAGGGTTCTTCGGTCGTGGCCTACGGCCATCCGATCAATCTGACCTTCACCGCCACGCGCGGCATCGTCTCCTCGGTCCGCACGCTCGGCTACCAGGAATTCGTGCAGATGGACGCGAGCATCAACCCCGGCAATTCCGGCGGGCCGCTGCTGGCGGTCGATGCCGGTGAGGTGATCGGCGTCAACACGGCGAATTTCCCGGGAGCGCCCGGGCTTGGGCTCGCCACCTCGATCCGCCACGTTTGCCCGATCATGGATCTGCTGGCCAAGGGTCAGGACCCGACCGTCCCGACGCTGCCGGTCTATTGGCTGAAACAGGGCCGGAACGAGACGCTGACCGTCGCCATGCCTTTTCCCAATGTAACGGGCGCCGGCCATCTGCTGACCGGTGACATCATCCAGTCGCTCGCGGGCGGCAAGAAGCTCGCCGGGCTGCCTGACCTCTATACGGCGCTCAGGGGAAAGACCGAAGCCGTTACGCTGACGATCAGCCGGGGCGGCGTAACCTCGGACGTGAAGGTTCCGCTCATCCCCACAAAACCGGCGCTCTCGCGCCAGGCCGTGACGCTGGGCGGCCTGCTGGTTGCCGAAAGGCAGGCGCTCGACGCCGAACCAAGCGAACTTCCGGCGCTCCGGATCGAATTCATCAGGCAGGGCGAGGCTGCCTCCCGCGCCGGCTTTCAGCCCTGGGATCATCTCGAAAGCGTGGGCGGCCAGCGCTTCACCAGCGTGGTTGCCCTGCATGAATGGCTGAAGACCCGCCCGGCAACCGAGCGGATTCCCGTGCTGGTCCGCCGCCATATCGCGTCCTTCGATCGGCGGATCGGCGCGGAGTACCACCGCTTCGAGGTGCAGCCGGCGGATGTGCGGTTGCTGAAGGCAGGGGATTGACCGGGACGGGCGGAGTGGAGGCAACCGCCGGCGCAGGGCTGTGAATCCGGGTTAACATGCGGGCTCCATCCCTCCCCTTGACGGGGAGGGTCGGCGGCGAAAGCCGCCGGGGAGGGGTGACCATGAGGGTCAGAAAGATAATGATTGCCCCCCCACCCGGCCCTTCCCCCGGATCAAGTCCGGGGTCCGGGCCACCCGCCCCGCAAGGGGGCGGGAGGGGTGCTCGTGCGGGCAATCGTAAGACCGGGTTCAGGGCCGTGACCGCCGCCGTTCTGCCCTTGCCATCGTGGGCCGCTTGCGCCTAAATGGGGTCATGCGGGTGTAGTTCAGTGGTAGAACATCAGCTTCCCAAGCTGATTGTCGAGGGTTCGATTCCCTTCGCCCGCTCCAATTCCACATCCATCAGTTGACCTTGCTCCAGTTCACCGACCGGCAGATGAGGCCGCCCAGAACACAGCCGCTGGTTGTCAGGCTGGTGCCAGAAAGGATCATCTTGCCGTTGTAGGTCTTGCCGTCTTCCGGATTGAAGGCCTTGCCGCTCCAGGTGTTGGACCCTGCAGGCTCCATGTCGTAGAAAACCTTTTGACCCACTTTGCCTGGACTGTCGGCACTCTTCACCCAGACGATTGTCCCGCAATAATGGGGGCCGCAGGGCGCAATGCGCACCCGCGAGTTTCCATTCTCGCGCAGCCATGTGCCGCTGGGATCGGCCAAAGCCGCGCCGACCGGCACCAGGACAAGCGGCATTGCAAGAAACACGCGTCTTAGGGATGCTTTCATGTCAGGTTACCTCCGTTTCTTCTCGTTGAGCGCGCTGAAAGCTTAACGGCAGCCAAAAGCAATTCCAATCCCATTTCATGGCGATCTGAACCAGGCCTTCAAGAAGCGCCCGCGCTTGTCAAACCGGCCGGTCGCGTGCATAGACCGCTGCAGGCGTTTCGGCGCTTCGGAGACGTGGCCGAGAGGCTGAAGGCACTCGTTTGCTAAATGAGCGTACCCAGAAATGGGTACCGAGGGTTCGAATCCCTCCGTCTCCGCCAGCCGTTTCCGCCGATCGGTTGATCGGGGGCAGCGCGGCTGTTTCCGGAGGGGCTTGGTCACAGGATGGAAAAAACCATCCTATTACCGTCTGTGTTGTTTTATTGTATTCAAGAACCACAGTCTCTGGTTTCTGCCTCGGAATTTTTCTAGGAAATGCTGCCGTCTAACTCCGTTCCGCAAATGTTGACCCCAAATGAGCGGGTCTGCGCCTCTATTGTGCTCTACAAACCCGAACCGGCAATATTGGCGAAACAGGTGAAAAATCTGCAGGGCATTACCCTCATTGCCTATGCGAATGGTCATCTTGAGGATAACGCGCGGACGGCGCTGGCTGAAGCCAACCTTTTTCTCATTGAAAATCCGATCAACGTCGGCCTGGGCCTCGGATTGAACGCCGCCATGGCTGCGGCGATCGGCAAGGGCTTCACCCATGTCTTCCTGCTTGATCAGGACAGCGAGCCGACGCTGGCCATGCTGTCGGCGCTGGCGATCCGCATGTTCGAGCTTGAAGAGCGCGGGGAGAAAGTCGCGGTCGTGGCCCCGCGCCTGACGCCGCCGGCGGGGGAAGACTACAAACCCGTCCATTACAGCTGGCGGAGGACGCCCGCCGCCCCCGGCCTCGCGGCCGTGGATTTCGCGCCGACCTCCGGCTCGCTGGTGAGCCTCGCGGCCTATCAGGCGATTGGACCTTTCAGGGACGATTTCTTCATCGATGGAATCGACGTGGAATGGGGGTTTCGGGCCTGGAGCAAAAACTGGGCTTCCCTCGTCCTGACGGAATGGGAGATGCCGCATCGCTGGGGGGAGCGCGCGAAGGATGGATCGCATGCCGTTCCCCAGATCCTCCGCCAAAGCGGGGTCAGGAACTATTACTACATCCGCAATGTCATCGCCGTGGCGCGGCTCCCTTTCGTTCCCTTGGGTTGGCGTCTCCGATCGCTGGCGATTTTGGCCGTGCAGGTCGCCGCGCTGGCGTTGAAAGGACCGTCGGGCGCGCTTCGCGCTGTGCGCCTGGCCCTGCGGGACGGGTTTCGTAACAGGCTGGGTCCCGCACCCTACGAGATGACGTCCTAGATTGACATCGCAAGGCCGAAGTGTCTTTAACCGCACGCTTTTTGTGAATAATTCTGAAGTTTGGTCCGGAGTTCAGCAGCGTGGCAATGAAGTTTCTGGTGACCGGCGGCGCAGGTTTCATCGGCTCAGCGGTCGTCCGCAAACTGATCGCCGAGACGCAGCACAGCGTCTGCGTTGTCGACAAGCTGACCTATGCGGGAAATCTCGCTTCGCTGGCGCCGGTGGCCGGGAATGCGCGCTACCGGTTCGAGCGGGCCGACATCGGCGATGGCGAGCGCATGCAGGCGATCTTCACCGATTTCAGTCCCGATATCGTCATGCATCTTGCTGCGGAAAGCCATGTTGACCGTTCGATTGACGGGCCGAGGGATTTCATCCAGACCAACATCGTCGGCACCTTTGTCTTGCTGCAGGAGGCCTTGCGCTACTGGCGGGGGCTCGGCGAAAGCCGCCAGGGCAAGTTCCGTTTCCACCACATCTCGACCGACGAGGTTTTTGGTTCGCTGGGCGACACGGGCTTTTTCCGCGAGGATACGGCCTACCAGCCGACCTCCCCCTATTCCGCCTCGAAAGCGGCGTCCGACCACCTTGTCCGCGCCTGGCAGCACACTTACGGGCTGCCGACGCTGGTCACCAACTGCTCGAACAATTACGGCCCCTATCATTTCCCCGAAAAGCTCATTCCGCTGATGATCATCAATGCGTTCGAGGGCAAGCCGCTGCCGGTCTATGGCAATGGGCAGAATGTGCGCGACTGGCTCTATGTCGATGATCACGCCGATGCGCTGCTGACGGTCGCGCAGACCGGGGTGACCGGCGAGACCTACAATATCGGCGGCCACAACGAGAAGGCCAATATTGAGGTCGTGAAGGCGATCTGCGGCATCCTCGACGAACTGAGGCCCGACCCTGCTGGCCCGCATGAACGGTTGATCACCTATGTCACCGATCGGCCAGGCCATGATGCCCGCTACGCAATCGATGCCGGCAAGATCGCCAGTGAACTTGGCTGGAGGCCGAGGGAAACCTTCGAGACGGGTCTGCGCCGCACGGTCGAATGGTATCTTGCCAATACCGGCTGGTGGCGCGATATCCGGTCCGGCGTCTACAGCGGCGAGCGCCTCGGCGCCGGCTGAACGGATTGGGACCCAGATCATGCTCAACGTCGAACCGACCGCCATTCCGGCCGTCAAAATCATCACTCCGAGGCGGCATGGCGACCACCGCGGCTTCTTTTCTGAAGTCTACAAGGTGACCGACATGGCGGAAGCGGGTCTCGACATGGCTTTCGTGCAGGACAATCACTCGCTGTCCGCAACGGTGGGCACCTTGCGCGGCCTGCATTTCCAGTCGCCCCCCTTCGCGCAGGACAAGCTGGTGCGGGTGACCAGAGGGCGCATTCTGGATGTCGCCGTCGATCTGCGCGCGTCCTCGCCCAGCTTCGGCCAGCATGTCGCCGTCGAGCTTTCGGCCGAGAACTGGCGCCAGCTTCTGGTGCCCATCGGGTTTGCCCATGGCTTCGTCACGCTCGAGCCCGATACCGAGGTGCTCTACAAGGTGTCGGCGCCCTATGCGCCGGCCAATGATCATGGCCTGGCCTTCGATGACCCGGCGCTTGGCATCGACTGGCGTCTGCCGCCAGGCGACCTGGTGCTTTCCGACAAGGACCGGCGCCATCCCCGCCTCGCCGACCTGCCGCGCTACTTCGACTGATCGCCATGCGCGTGGCGGTCACAGGACAGAACGGACAGGCCGCGCTCGCCATGCTGGAGCGGGCGCCGCAGGGCGTGACCGTGATGACGCTTGGACGCCCAACGCTCGATCTCGAACAATTGGCGTCGATTGCTCCCGCGCTGGCAGCCAGCCGGCCGGATGTCATCGTTAATGCTGCGGCCTTCACGGCCGTTGATCTCGCTGAAAGCCAGGAGGAGACGGCCCTTCTGGTGAACGGCGCGGCTGCGGGCGAGGTCGCCAGAGCGGCGGCAGCGCTCGGCGTTCCCGTCATCCAGATCTCGACCGACTACGTCTTCGACGGCCGGCTCGGCCGCCCCTACCGGGAGGACGATCCCGTCGGCCCCCTTTCGGCATACGGCCGCAGCAAGCTCGCGGGCGAGCGGGCGGTCGCCGCCGCGACCGGCAATCACGCGATCCTGCGTACGGCCTGGGTCTACTCTCCCTTCGGCAAGAACTTCGTCAAGACCATGTTGCGGCTGGGCGAGAGCCGCGACGAGGTGGCCGTCGTCGCCGATCAGGCGGGCTCGCCGACCAGCGCGCTCGATATCGCCGATGGAATCTTCGCGGTTGCGCGGCAGCTGCTGCGGCATCCCGGCGACGAGCGCTTGCGCGGCATTTTCCATATGGCCGCGCGGGGGGAGGCTGTCTGGGCCGATGTCGCCGAAGCAATCTTCGCCCGCCGGAAGGCGCAAGGCGGCGCACCGGTGCGCGTCCGGCGCATCACGACCGCCGAGTATCCGACACCGGCCCGGCGGCCGGCCAATTCGCGGCTGGATTGCGCGAAACTCGAAACGTTTCACCATGTCAGGCTGCCGCAATGGCAGGACGCATTGCCGCTCTGCGTCAGCCGGCTCCTGACAACCCAACAGACAGGATAAGACAATGAAGGGCATCATTCTGGCCGGCGGTTCGGGCACGCGTCTCCATCCGATGACGCTGGCGATGTCGAAGCAGCTGCTGCCCGTCTACGACAAGCCGATGATCTATTATCCGCTCTCGACGCTGATGCTCGCTGGCATCCGCGAGGTGCTGGTCATCTCGACGCCGCATGACCTGCCGCATTTCCGGCGCCTGCTTGGCGACGGCTCGGATTGGGGGATGGCGATCTCCTATGCCGAACAGCCCAATCCCGGCGGCCTGGCGCAGGCCTATATCATCGGGGCTAATTTCGTCGCCGGCGCGCCTTCGGTCCTGATCCTCGGCGACAACCTCTTTTACGGCCACAGCTTGCCCGAGATGATGGCTTCGGCCTCGGCGCGGCCGAAGGGCGCCAGCGTCTTCGCCTATCACGTCAACGACCCCGAGCGGTACGGCGTGGTGGCTTTCGACAAGGCGGGGAAGGCGGTTTCGATCGAGGAGAAGCCGAAGGCGCCCAAATCGAACTGGGCGGTGACGGGCCTCTATTTCTACGATTCGCAGGTTGTCGATATCGCCGCCTCGCTCAAGCCGTCACCGCGCGGCGAGCTCGAGATCACCGATGTCAACCGCATCTATCTCGAGCGCGGCGAGCTCGCGGTCGAATGCATGGGCCGCGGCTTCGCCTGGCTCGATACGGGCACGCCCGACAGCCTGCTGGAAGCGGCCGAATTCGTCCGCACGCTGGAAAGCCGCCAGGGCCTGCGCATTGCCTGCCCGGAGGAGATCGCCGCACGGCAGGGCTGGATCTCGGCGCGCGACATCGCCGCCCTGGGCGAGAAGCTCAAGAAAGGCGATTACGGCCAGTATCTGCTGCGGGTCGCGGAAGAACTCGCGTCCTGAGGAAATGCCGCGCGCCGGCGTCCTCGGTCATTCGAGGACCCGGCCCTTGAGATCGCGCACCACGAAGCCGCCCGACCAGGCGGCGATGGTGAAGCAGCGCTCGATCGCGTGGTGGAGCGTTCCATCGAGCTGCCCCGCTTCGGGCTCGAAATCCGCCTCCGTCAATTCCAGGCTGCGGAGCGCCGCAAGCGCCGCCGGCCGGAACCAGAACATCGACCCTTCGAAGAAGCCGAGACGAACGGCGTCATCGGGAGCGCGCATCTTCGCCGCGACGTCCCTGACCCGCGCCTCATTCGCCATCCAGTAGGGACTTGCCGTGCGATAGGAGGCTTCCCAGCCGACGAGGCCGGTGTCTTTCGCCTCGAACGCCGTCAGCATACGCCAGGTCGCGTTTCTTTCGCCGGCGAGCATCATATAGAGAAGCTTCCGCCTGACCTCGCCGTCCCACAGATGCAGGCTCCGCTTGGTGTGGAGCTTCAGGACGGCGTCATAATCATCGAAAACCCCGTCATTAAGCAGAGCGACGAAGGGAGCGATGTCGCGGCCGCGGTTCGCGGAAGGATGAACGACGACCCCCGGAAGGCCCTGGACAAGGTCTCGCGCCTGTTCGGCGCGATCGCTCGGCACGGTCAGATGCAGCATCGCGCCCTCCGGCAAGACACTGCGGCAAGCGAGAATTTCCGGCAGGATGTCGAGATAATAGAGATGCGCAACGATGGCTGTCCGGACATTCGGCCGTCGGGCGGGCTGACCGAGCTCCGCCAGCCTCCTGCGCAAACCTTGCCCGGCGGCCGACACGAAGACAGGGCCGATTGTGACCGCCGCAATCTTCTGAAAGACATGGCGGGCGAAAGCGCGGGAGGGAAGACCCAGCCGCCTCGCGCTCGTCAACGACAGTTTCAAAGCCATCAATGGTGCCCTTTGCCGGGAGGGGAAGCCTGTCGCCGAACGCGGATCATTCAGCAGGGCGCGCGATGGCGCGAATGCCGCCATGCTCGAGCATTCCTCAGTCACGGCCGGGATTCACTGCAATTGCAATATTCGGGTAGCGCAAAACGTCAAAATGGTCTAATAAGTTTCTTCAGGAGAAACCTAGGCGCGAATGACGGCCTGCCCCGGGCAGGGCTCATTTGTCTTCCTGAGGCGTTTGTTGCAGGCCCTCAGGGTTTGGATGATCGAATGTTCAGTAATCTGTGCTTGTTCGCTCATTTCGATCAGGACGATGTCCTTGCTGATTATGTGCTGCATTATCTGGAGGCGATCCGGGCGGCGGGATTCGACATCGTCGTTATCTCGACCTCGAACCTCTCGGATGCGGATGTCGCCCGCCTCCGCACCGTCGCGCAAGACGTCATCCTGCGGGAGAACAAGGGGCATGACTTCGCCTCATGGGGGCTCGGAATCGAGCGCTATGGCGATCTGGTTTCTGGCCGCCTGTTGCTGACGAACGACAGCGTCTACGGCCCGATCGGCGATCTTGGCGAGGCGCTGGCGCGGCTTACCAGCGTTCCCGCCGATGTCTACGGCATGATCGAGAGCCAGGAAATCGCCCCCCATCTGCAAAGCTGGTTCCTTCTGTTCGAGCAGCAAGTTCACAGGAGCAAGGCGTTCCGGGCGATATTCGCGCAGGATTTCGCGAAGATGGCGAAAGCCGATGTCATCCGCAACGGAGAGGTAGGTCTTTCGCAAAGCCTCGCCGCACAGGGCTTCCGGATGCGGAGCCTGTTCAGCGGCAGGTTCGGCAATGGCGAGGCCATGCGAATCACTTCAAACGCGAGCCATTTCCTCTGGCGCGAACTCATCGAGCAAGAAAACATCCCCTTCCTGAAGATCGAATTGCTGCGCGTGAATCCCCTCCAGATTGGCCGCCTTGCCGCCTGGAAGGAACTCGTAAATGCACGGTCTCCCGTTCTGGCGCCCATGATCGAAGCGCATCTCGCCCGCACGACACGGGGGCGAGGCCCTTCAATCGCCGAACTTCACAATTTGCCGCCGCCCCGGCGCGCCTTGCAGCACTTCATCAGCCGCGATTACGCCTATGCCTCGGCCGGGCGGGCTTTTGCGGCAAGGGGTAATCTTTGCCTTCTGAGGCTACGGCAGATAGGGGGAGCGATCGTGCGTGGCGGATGAAGATATTCCGAAAACCCGAACAGCGATCGTCGCCGCATCGTCCAGCCTCCCAATCAACGACGGCAAGGGTGAATCGCGAAATCAGAAATCGCATGAGATTAATGCGGGTGTCCAGCTATTCGGCTGATCCCGCTATGCCCGTCCGAGGCATGTGAGAAACTGATTGTCCATATCGTACCAAACGCCAGCAAATCGCAGCTTCACGGTCTCAGAGAATACTCGAGCGGCGTATTCATTGAAGAACGTATAGTGGGAGTAGACTACATATGGATCACGGTACATTGGAACCTGCCAGAAAAATGCCCCACCCGGCTCTAGCTGTGAGCTTTCAATAGGTTGTCCATCCGGGTCTGCTGTCGGAGACTGAGGTTGCAACACGACAGCAACGTCAGGAGAAGCCGGATGAACGTTCACAAGAATGCGCGATCCACACCGCTTGGTCGAGAGGCGAT
>JADCCX010000055.1 GCA_020252485.1 Methylocystis sp. | reverse complement strand
ACTGTTCGGCAGTATGACAGAGGATGGCCGTGCGCTCGCCAGTTTACGGTCATACCCGGGATTGCTTACGCGCCCCGGCCACCCTCACGCTCGGTCCGAAATCCAAACGCAATCACAACATACAGGATTGCTTCGTCGCTAACGCTCCTCGCAATGACGAACCCGGCGTCCCCTACGACAAAAGCCCGTTCAATTCCTGGGCAGCAGCCGCTCGAAGTAATCGAGCTCCATGCGCGGCCGCTCGACCTCGCCCAGCCGACGGCGCAGCTCCTCCAGCACCCGCCGGGCGCGCTCGCCCACGGTGCCGCCCTCGTGGCCCTGGATGCGCATCCGCGCTGTCTCGTTAGCGGCGCGGCTGCGGGTGTCCCGGCCAAGGGGATCGTCCCTTGTGCTGTTCGAGTTGGCGCGCGGTTGACCCGGCCGGTCGGGATCATCGCCGCCCGGCCCGCCCTCGGCCTGTTCCGTGCCGTCGCCCTCGCCCTGCTGCTGCATCTGCTGCGCCATGCCCTGCATGCCCCGCCTGAGGCCTTCCAGCGCCTTGCCCTGGCTGTCGACGGCGCGGCCTTCCTGGCCCTGCCCAAGCTGGCGCTCGGCGTCGCGCATCGACTGTTCGGCCTCTGAAAGCCCCCTCTCGCCGTTCATGCCGAGATCGCGCATGCGCCTTTGCAGCCGCTCGAGCTGCTCTCGCAGCCGCTGCTGGCGCTCCTGCAGGCTCTGCCCCTGCCCCTCGCCGTTCTCCGCCATTTCCTGCTCGCCGTCGCCGCCGGGCTGTCCCTGCTGGCCGCGCTGGCCCTGCTGTCCTTGCTGGCCCTGCTGACCCTGTTGACCTTGCTGGCCGCGCTGACCTTGCTGGCCCTGCTGGCGGTTGCGATCCGCCTGCTGTCCCTGCCGGCGGCGCTCCTGCCCCTCGCGATAGGTGCGGTCGCGCAATTGCTGCTGCTCGCGCGTCATCTGGTCGAGCTCGTTCATGCTCTCGTTCATGCCGCGCTCGCGTTCGCCCTGCTGGCGCTGGCCGCGCTGGGCTTGCAGGTTCTTCATCGCCTCGTTGAGCTGACGGAGGAGCTCCTGCGCCTCGGCATGCCGGCCCTCGCGTGACAACCGCTCGATCTCCTCAAGCATCTTCTGCATGTCGTTGCGGTTGAGCATGCGCGAGTTTTCCTGGTTCTGCTGCTCGGCCAGGCGGTTTTCACGCTGCGCGCGCTCGGCGAATTCACGCATGTAGCGCTCCATCGCGCGGCGCAGGTCCTCGGTGAGCTTCTTGATCTCATTGGCGTCGGCGTTGCGCTCGAGCGCATCCCTGAGCCGCTCCTGCGCTTCCTGCAGCGCCCGCTCGGCGTCGCTGAGGCCGCCGTCATCGAGTTCGATCGCCATCGCCCACAGCCATTCCGCGACCTCGATCAGCTTCGCGTCCGTGCGCGCCGCGCGCAGGCGCTGGGAGGCGATCCGGAGGCCCATGTAAGCTCCGCTCTGCTTGGTGAGGAAACGCTCCGGCTCGATCATCAGCGCATCAAGCGCAATCTGCACCTGGCTCTTGCGGTCCGGATCAAGCACGAGATTGCGGCGCTGCTCGACCAGAGCCTTCGCGAGCGGATTGGTGAAGGTGCGCTGCGGCAGCGTCACCTCGCGGATTTCGCTCTGGCCGGTGTTGCCGGCATCATCCTTGACCGTCAGCTGCAGGCGAACCCGCGCCCCCGCCCAGGGATGTTCGGTCAGGGTCACGACCGTCTCGCTGTCGGCTTCCTGCTGGTTGCCATAGGGCAGGACCAGCGGTGCGCTTGGCGGCTCGACCAGCGTGCGGCGCGGCGCCTCGCCCTCGCGGCGGATCGCCGAAAACTTCGCCTCGCCCTCGCGAACGCCGTAATCATCCTGCAGCCCATAGACGATCCGCAGGCCTTCGCGATTCTCCGTCGGCGCCACTTCCTTCAGCGTCACGGTGGGGGCCGTGTCGGGAATCGCCGAGAGCGCAAACCGGTTGAGGATCGCGCCGTTGCGCCTGATGACCACCTCGCCGTCGCCCGTGAGGCTGAAACGCTTTTCCAGCGTGGGGCCGCTGGCGGCGGGCGCCTCGACCGGCTGCAGCGCCCCCGATGAATCGATGCTGATGCCCTCCGACGGCGTGGCGCGCAGCACGAGCACGGAATTGACCGGCGCCTGCACGGGCCCGCCCGGAGCCGCCTTCGCATCGGCCGACTGGCTGCGGATGAGGAATTGCGGGGGACGCCCCGTATAGGCTGGAGGATCGAGCCAGGCATCGAGGCGCGGGGGTGCGGGCGGAACCGGCGGGTCGATCCATTGGAAGGCCGCTGTCACCCGGTTGGTGAGATCGGGTCCGGCCGCGAAAAGCGCGGCGAAGGCCAGAATGAACGGCGCGAACCTGAGCGCCCGCGGGTCGCGCCGGCGAAGGGCGGGATCGGGCGCGGCAACTTTCAGCTTCGCAACCGCCTCCATGGCGCGCTTCTGGTGCAGCGCCCAGAGCGCCTTTGATGTTTCGTCGGCGCCTAGCGACAGCGTATCGCTCATCGCCTCCACGGGACGATGCGGCAGGCCCGAATCCCGGTCGAGCTTCGCCGCGGCTTCGGCCTGCACGGCTGTCCTGATGCCGAAGACGCCCCTCAGCGACCAGGCCAGGCCCGCCGCGAAGAGCGCCACGCCGGCCATGCGGGCCCAGCGGGGAGCCTCGAGCCAGAGACCGAACCATGAAACGGCCAGGAAAAGCGCAATGACGGCGGCCGGCGGAACAAGAGCCGGCCAGATGCGCTCCCACAGGATAACGCGGCGCGTCGCCGAAATCTTCTCCGCGAGGGCTTCCTCGGGGGACAGGTCCGGTGCAGTCCGATGCGGTTTCGCCATCCCTTGCTCCAGTCTCATTCAGCTAACCTAGCACGCGTTCAGGGTTTGGCCAGTCCGCCGGGACGAAAGGTCACGTCTTTGTGTGTTTAGAGCATGCTGTCAAACAAGGCAGCTACCAGTTTGGCGATCGATCGATGCCGATCAGATCCTCGTAGGTCTGGCGCGGACGCGTCACGGCGAAGCGGTCCCCCTTGACCACAACTTCGGGGATGAGCGGGCGAAGATTGTAGGTGGAGGCCATCGTCGCGCCATAGGCGCCGGCCGTCATGAAGGCGACGAGATCGCCGGGCTTCACCTCGGGCAGCACGCGCCCCTCGGTGAAGGTGTCGCCGCTCTCGCAGATCGGGCCGACGACGTCATAGGCAACGGTCTTGCCGCCCTCCTGAGGCTCGTTGACGGGCCAGATTTCGTGATAGGCCTCATACATGGCAGGCCTCACGAGATCATTCATCGCGGCATCGACGACCAGGAACTGCTTGCTCTGGCGCGGATTGAGATAAAGCGCCCTGGTCACCATGATGCCCGCGTTGCCGACGATGATGCGGCCCGGCTCGAACCCCAGTTCGACATCGAGCCCCCCCGTTTCCCGAGACACCATCTCCGCATAGGCATCGATCAGGTCCGGACCATGCCGGAAATCCTTCGGGATATGGTAGGGAATGCCAAGCCCGCCGCCGAGGTCCAGCCGCTCGACCGAGAGTCCCGTGCCTCGGATCTGGGCCGTGACCTGCCGCATCCGGCGAAAGGCCGCCTGCAAATCGCCGAGTTCATCGATCAGGCTGCCGATGTGGACGGCGAGCCCCTTGATCGCGATGCCTTCCATATTGGCGGCGCGGGCATAGAGCCGCTCCGCCTCGGAGAACGAGACGCCGAACTTGTTGGCGTCGGATCCTGTGGTGATCTTGGAATGGCCGCCAGCGCCGATATCGGGATTGACCCGGAAGACGGCCGCCTGGCGCTTGCCCTTGGCGGCGGCGATGCGATTGAGCAATTCCAGCTCGCCCTCGGTCTCGATATTGACCTGATAGAGGCCGGCGTCGACGGCATACGCCAACTCCGCCGCGGTCTTGCCCACGCCGGAAAAGACGATCTTTGCTGCGGGAATGCCGGCCCGCACCGCCTTGCGGATCTCCCCTTCCGAGACGACATCGGCGCCCGCCCCGAGCCCCGCCAGCGTCTCCAGCACGGCGATGTTGCTGTTCGCCTTCATCGCGTAGAAGATATGGGCGCGGTCCGGGCCGCCGGCGGCCCGCGCCATCGCCTCTGCATAAAGCCTGTAATGACGCGTGATCGTCGCCAGCGAATAGACATAGACCGGCGTGCCCGCGGCCGCCGCGATATCGGCGACCGCTACGTCCTCGGCATGCAATTGCCCGTCGCGATAATGGAAGTGATGCATGAATCCCGCCGCTATGGCTGCTGCCGCCGGGGGCAGGCCATCACAAACTATTCCAGAAGCCCGTCGAGAATGAACGGGCGGTTGGGTGGAATGATGCCCGGCGGACGGCGGCGGATGCCGGTGGGCGAAACCGACGGCTGCGCCTGCTGTCCTGGATCTGTCCTGACAGGGTCGGATGGCTGGGCCGGCTGTCCTTCGGTGCGGTTGCGTTCGACCTGCTCCTCGATATCGACGGTGCCCTTCTGGTCATCGTCGTTCTGCCGCGCATTCGGGGCGGCGGCCTGCTGGTTCGACTGCTCCTGACCGGGCTGCTTGCGCGTGCCATCCGGATTGCGGCCCTGACTGCGGTTCCATGCCTGCCCCTGCGCAGTATAGGGCGGCGGCTCCAGCGGGCCGCGCCGGCCGCAGGCGCTCATGCCGGCCGCGAGGCCGGCGGCGAGCGCCAGAAGCGAGAATTGACGGCGATCCAAGGTCGATCGTCTCCGATATAGAAGGGACGCAGGTTATTCTGCTCTAGCCCGTTGGAGCCAAGCCGTCGAGATTGGCGCGCCGCTATTGTTGCTTTTTGGGCGCGCAGAGCTTTTTGAGCCACTTTTTCGCCTGCCTGCGCACATTGGCCGGCGCCGTGCCGCCAAAACTGGTGCGGCTCCTGACGGATTTATCGACGCCCAGCACCCCGAACACCGCCTCGCCGATAGCGGGATGCACCGATTGCATCTCGGCCAGCGACAGCTTTTCAAGGCCGACGCCTTTCGCAGAGGCAAGACCGACGATGCGCGCCGTGACATGATGCGCCTCGCGGAAGGGCATTTTCTGCGTGCGCACCAGCCAGTCCGCCAGATCGGTCGCCGTCGCGTAGCCGGCGCCGGCCGCCGCCTTCATGCGCCTCGTGTCCGGCGTCAGGTCCCGCACCATGCCAGCCATGGCCGCAATCACCAGCGAGAGGTTCATGAGTGCGTCGAAGGTCGGCTCCTTGTCCTCCTGCATATCCTTCGAATAGGTGAGCGGCAGGCCCTTCATCGTGATCATCAGCGCGTTGAGCCCGCCGATGATGCGCCCGGCCTTGCCGCGGACGAGTTCGGCCGCATCCGGATTGCGCTTCTGCGGCATGATCGACGAGCCGCTCGAAAACGCGTCCGAAAGCCGCACGAAGCCGAATTGCACGGTCGTCCACAGCACGATCTCCTCCGCCAGGCGCGACAGATGCACGGCGATGATCGCCGCATCCGCCAGCACCTCAAGGGCGAAATCGCGGTCGGCGACGCTGTCCAGCGAATTGGCCGTCGGCCGATCGAAGCCGAGCGCTTTCGCCGTCATCTCCCGGTCGATGGGAAAGGACGTGCCGCAAAGCGCCGCCGCGCCCAGCGGGCATTCGTTCATGCGCCGGCGCGCATCCGCCAGCCGCGAGCGGTCCCGCGAAAGCATCTCGACATAGGCGAGCATGTGATGGCCGAAGGTGGTGGGCTGCGCCGATTGCAGATGCGTGAAGCCCGGCATCACCGTGCCGGCATGCGCCTCGGCCTTCTCGGCCATGGCGAGCATGAGATCTCCGAGCTGGCCGTCGAGCCCGTCGACCGTATCGCGGACCCACATGCGGAAATCGACGGCGACCTGATCGTTGCGCGAGCGTGCGGTGTGCAGGCGCCCCGCCGCCTCGCCGATGATTTCCTTGAGGCGCGACTCCACGTTCATATGGATGTCCTCGAGCGCCCGCGAAAAAGTGAACGCGCCGGACTCGATTTCGGCCGCCACCTGGTCCAGACCCCTGGAGATCGCCGCCCCATCGGCTTTCGTCAGGATGCCCGTCGCCACCAGCATCTCCGCATGGGCTTTCGAGCCGCGGATATCCTGGCGCCACAGCCGCTTGTCGAAATCGATGGACGCGTTGATCTCTTCCATGATCGCGGCGGGTCCGCTCTCGAACCTGCCGCCCCACATCGTATTGCTCATGCCCGGAATCCTTGATCGTATCCTGGAGGTCCACGCCTTGCCGAAAAGCCTGACCATCACCGTTGCTCTCGGGCTCGCCCTATACGGGACAAGCGTCCGCCCCGGCAATGCGCAAGCCGAAAGCTGCGCCGCCGCAAAGCCGGTTGCCGCCCGCATGCAGGCGCTCGCCACCGGTGAAGTCGCCGGCGTCCTCGTGCCGGCGGTCCCAAAGCCGCTGCCCAACCTCGCCTTCATCGGCCCCGGCGGCAAACCGATGCAGCTCTCGGCGCTGCGCGGCAAGACCGTGCTCCTCAACCTCTGGGCGACCTGGTGCGCGCCTTGCCGCAAGGAGATGCCGGCCCTCGACAGGCTGCAGGCGGAACTGGGCGGCCAGGATTTCGAGGTCGTGGCCGTCACGATCGACCAGCGCAACCTCGACCGGCCGCGCGCCTTCCTGCAGGAGATCGGCGTGACGAAGCTCGCCTATTACAGCGACCCGTCAGCGAAAATTTTTCAGCAATTGCGCGCCGTGGACCGGGCGCTCGGCATGCCGACGACGCTGATCATCGATCCGAAGGGCTGCGAGCTTGGTTATCTGGCCGGTCCGGCGGATTGGGCGAGCGAGGACGCGCTGAAGCTGGTGCGGGCGGCGCTCGGCCGGTAACGGCGCGGACCGCGCAACCGGCGTTCAGGTCAGCCTGCCGCGGGCCGCCACCGCGATTTCGCCGATGATCTCGTCGCCGCGGACCGCGATCAGGCGATCCACCATGTTCACGACGACGCAAACGTGATTCGGGATGATCCGCACGATATCGCCGACGACGGGCCGGTCGTTGCAGGCGGAAAGATCGAGAAAGCCATGCTCCTCGGCGAAGCGCGCGATCTTCGCTTCGGGATGCTCCAGGATGGTTCCATGGCCTTCGAGACCGCCGGTGTCGGTCGTCAGCGTCTTCGAGCCCGCATCGATGATGCCGCGCTCCGCTCCTCCCCGGCTGACCACGGTGGCATAGACCCTCAGCGCGCAATCCTCCATGGACGCGACGCCCGCCTTCACCTGCATGCGGTCGTTGAAGATATAGGTGCCAGCCCGATGCTCGGTCTGGCCCTTCAGTTTGCCGGCCTGGGGGAGATTGGGGGAGCCGCCGGTGGAGATTATTTCGGCTGACAAGCCATGCGCGCGCAGGCCCGCCAGTGTCTCGTCGAGAAAGCGCTGCGAGCGCTCCCAGCCGTCTTCCGGCGGATAGAGCATCAGGCCCCTGAACGCGAGGCCGGGGCGGCTGGCGGCTTCAACCGCAAGCTGAATGGCTTCCTGCGGCGTCTCGACGCCGGCGCGTTTGCGGCCCGTATCGCATTCGATCACCACGCCGACCGGGCGGCCGGCCATCCGGCCTGCGCGGTCGAGCCCGGCGATGGTGACAGGATTATCGGCGGCGACCGTGAGTGCCACCGGGTTGCGCCGCAAGAGCGCCGCCATGCGGGCTTCTTTCTCCTCGCCGAAGACATTGTAGGAGATGAGGATATCGTCGAAGCCGGCATCGGCGAAAACCTCGGCCTCGCCCAGCTTCTGGCAGGTGATGCCCTTGGCGCCGGCAGCGCGCTGCAGCATGGCGAGTTCGGGGGATTTATGCGTCTTGATGTGGGGCCGGTTCGCGACGCCCGCCTGATCGAGCTGCGCCTGCACGCGGGCGATGTTGCTTTCGACGACGCCGAGATCGACGACGAGGGCGGGCGTGCCGAAACGGCGGGCGATCTCAGCTTTCAAGCTCATGTCAGCCTTTTCGGCCCAGGCGGGAGCCAAGTCAATTCCTCCGGTTATGCTGTCTCAGACGAGATCGATCAGCATCGGGATCAGCGGCTCATCGGCGGGCGGCATGGGATAATCGCGAAGCTTCGCGGGCCTCACCCATTTCAGCGCCTGCCCTTCCCGCGCCAGCGGCGTGCCCTCCCAGCGCCGGCAGATATAGAGCGGCATCAGCAGGTGGAACTCCGGATAGGCGTAGCTCGCGAAGGTGAGCGGGGCGAGGCAGGCCTCCTTCACGTCGATGCCAAGCTCCTCCTGCAATTCGCGGATGAGGGCCGCTTCCGGCCGCTCGCCGGGATCGAGCTTGCCGCCGGGGAATTCCCAAAGACCCGCCAGCGCCTTGCCCTCGGGCCTTTGCGCTATCAGCACGCGGCGGTCGGCATCCACCAGCGCGCAGGCGACAACGAGCAGCAGCTTCATGCGAACCTCCGCAAGGGCAGCCGGATCACGCCCGTGACGATGGCGACGCCCAGGAAAACGATGAGCCCGCCGACGAGCTGACGCAGCACGATCGGCTCGCCGAGCACGATGATCCCGAGGACCACGGCCACGGTCGGCACGAGATAACCCGTCATGGCCGCTTTCGTCGGACCGGCGGCGGTGATGAGGCGCATGAAGATCCAGATCGGCAAGGCGGTGCTGAAGACGCTGAGCGCCAGCAGCAGAGGCAGGTTATCGAGCGCCGGCGCAAAATCCGCAGCGCTGAAGAACATGATTGCGATGAGCGTCGCCACGATGGCGGAGACGGTCTGCTGGCCGAGAGCAAGCCGGATCGGCTCCGCCTGCGGTATGGTCCGCGCATAGACGTTGCCCGTCGCGTAGCCGAACGTCAGGAGCAGCATGGCCAGCACGGCGAGCAGCGAGCCGCCGCCGGCGAGCGCTTTGGGTCCGATGAGCAGGGCCACGCCCAGCAGGCCGATGGCGATGCCGATGCTTCTCGGCAGGGTCAGGCGCTCGCCTGTCAAAAAGAAATGCGCGAGAATTGCGGTGAGGACCGGTCCGGCCGCCTGGATAAGCGCGCTCGGCCCCGAATCCATGCGCATCAAGGCGAAGGCCACGAGAATATTGGGCAGCCAGCCGTTGACCGTGCCAAGCACCAGCCAGTCCCGCCATTCGCGGCCCTGCGGCAGGATCGAGCGTCCCATGGCCAGGACGAAGACCATCAGCACCGCCGCTGCGCCAAGCGCCCGGATGGAGGCCAGCACCACGGGCGAAAGCGAGCCTCCCAGCAGCTTGATCAGCAGGAAGCTGCTGCCCCAGGTGACCGAGCAGGCGAGGAGGTGGACGGCGACGAAAAGATGGGACGGTTCAGGCCGCCCGTCGGCTGTGCTCACGAACGGTAATCGCCGTTGATCTCGACATAGGCCTTCGTCAGATCGCAGGTATAGGCGGTGAAGCGGCCCTTGCCGAGGCCGAGATCGACACTGATCGCGATATCCTCGCTCTCCATATAGGCCGAGGTCTGGGCCTCGCTGTAGTTGGGGTCCCGCTCACCTTTCACCGCGACGCGGATCGGGCCGAAGGAAATCGCAAGCTTGTCGCGCTCGGCCGGCTGACCGGCCTTGCCGACAGCCATGACGACGCGGCCCCAATTGGCATCCTCACCGGCGATCGCGGTCTTCACGAGCGGCGAATTGGCGATCGACATGGCGATTACCCGGGCAGATTTCGCCGAAGTCGCGCCGGTGACGGTGACGGTGACGAACTTGCGCGCGCCCTCGCCGTCCTTCGCCACAAGCTGCGCCAGCTCCAGCAGCAATTCGTTCAACGCCTTGCGGAACGCGGCGAGCGCCCTGTCGCCCGGCTCCTTGACCAGCTTCTGGCCGCGCCTGGCTGCCGCGCCTGTGGCGAAGAGCATGAGCGTGTCCGACGTCGAGGTGTCGCCATCCACCGTCACCGCATTGAAGCTGTTGACGACGCCTTTGGCGAGCAGCGTTTGCAGCGCTTCCTGGCCGATTGCGGCATCGGTGAAGATGAAGGAGAGCATGGTGGCCATGTCCGGCGCGATCATGCCAGCGCCCTTGGCGATGCCGGCGATCACAACCGGGATGCCGCTGATGTTGACCGTGCGCGCCGCGGCCTTGGGGAAGGTGTCGGTCGTCATGATCGCCTTGGCGGCATCGAGCCATGGCCCGCCCTTCGCACGGGCGGCGCAATCCTCCAGAACGCCGTTGAAGCGGCTGGCGTCGAGCGGCTCGCCGATGACTCCCGTCGAGGCGAGGAACACCTCGCCGACCCGGCAACCGACCGCCTTGGCGGCGATCTCCGCGGTCAGCTTGACGGAGGCCTTGCCCTTGCTTCCGGTGAAGGCATTGGCATTGCCGGAATTGACGACGAGCGCGCGCGCCGATCCCTTCTTCAGGTTGGCGCGGCACCAATCAACCGGGGCGGACGGGCAGCGCGACGTCGTGAAGACGCCAGCGGCAACGGTTCCCTTGTCCATCACGGCCAGGAAAACATCCGTGCGGTTCTTGTATTTGATGCCGGCCTCCGCCGTGGCGAAGCGCACGCCCGGCACTTCCGGGATCGCGGGATAGCTCTTGGGCGCGAGCGGCGAAACGGCAACGGATTTTCCGGCCATGAAGGACTCCCACGGGCAGGTTGAAGAGGCTCCTTGGAGCACGACGACACGGTCTAGACCATCCTTCCCGGCGGCGGGAGAGGGAAAACCACGCCATCTCAAGAGTTCGTTCACCATGTTCGCACGATCATGATGAAAACACATGGTGAATAGCGCCGGGGGTTTCAGCCTTTTTTAAGCGCGCTTGGGTAGAGTGGTTTCAGTTTGGTCTCGTTGAGTTGTGTTGAGTAAGTGAGAGTCCAATGAGTGAACCCATGCGTCCGCGCGTCAAATACGTCATCGGCCCCGACGGGAGCCCGCTGACGATTGCCGATCTTCCGCCGTCGGACACCCGGCGCTGGGTGATCCGGCGGAAGGCCGAAGTGGTGGCTGCCGTACGCGGCGGGCTGCTGTCTCTCGAAGAAGCCTGCAGCCGCTACACGCTGACGGTGGACGAGTTCCTCAACTGGCAGCATTCGATCGAGTCGCATGGCCTCGCCGGCCTGCGCACCACGCGCATCCAGCAATATCGTCAGTAAGCGGTCCGGCATTTCGATATGGCGGGGCGGCTCAGGCCGCCCTTCTCATATCAGCGATGCACGCCGATCTGCGCCGTCAGCCCGCCATCGACGGGAATGACGGCGCCCGTCACGTAGCTTGCGCCCGGTGACAGCAGAAAGCCCACGACGGCAGCAACCTCCTCAGGTTTCGCGAAGCGACCGGTCGGGATCTGGCTCTCCATCTTTTCCCGGTAGGCCTCATAAGCGGCCATCATGTCTGTCGCGATGAAGCCGGGCGCCACGTAATTGACGGTGATGCCCCGCTTCGCCGTCTCGATCGCCAGCGTCCGGCAATAGGCGAGCAGCGCAGCCTTGGAGGCCGCATAGGCCGCATTGCCCTGGTTCGCCTGCAGCGCCGTCACCGAGCCGATGACCGCGATGCGCCCCGATCGGGCGCGGATCATGCCACGCGACAGCGACTTCACAAGCCGCACGAAAGACCAGAGGTTGACCTGCATAGCGGCCTCGGCCTTGGCCTGGTCGATCATCATGGAGAGCGCATCAGCCGTCTGCCCGGCGTTGTGGACAAGGCCATGGTAGCCCCGCTCCTCCGACACTTTCGCGAAGGCGTCCACCGCCTCTTTCAGGGACAGATCGAGGCGCAGGGCCTGCACGTCCCGTCCGCCCATGGCGAGGCCGGTGGCCAGCTGCTTCGCTTGATCCTCCGAAGTGCGATAGGTGAAGTCGACGTCAAAGCCCTGGCCGACAAGCTGGCGCACGATGGCCGCGCCAACTCCCCTGCCGCCGCCGGTGACGAGAATGCGCTTGGATTGGGACATGGAAGGCCTCGGTAACCTCTAGACGGGTTCTGCGGTCATCACCAGGCAGGTGTTCTGGCCGCCGAAACCGAAGGAATTGGAGAGAACGCTGGTGACACGCGCATCGCGCGGAGCGTTCCCCACCACATCCACCGGAATCAGCGGATCGGGGACATTGTAGTTGATCGTCGGCGGAATGCGCCCATGCACGATGGACAGCAGCGAAAAGACCGCCTCGACCGCGCCAGCCGCGGTCAGGGTATGCCCGACCATCGACTTGTTGGAAGTGATCGGCGGCACCTTCTCGCCGAAGACCGCCTGACATCCCATCGCCTCCATCTTGTCGTTCTCGGGCGTCGATGTGCCATGCGCGTTGATCGTGTCGATCTGGCCGGGCTGAAGCCCGGCATCGTCGAGCGCCGCACGGATCGCGCCGATGATCGGCTTGCCATCCGGCGAAGAGCGCGTCCGGTGAAACCCGTCGCCCATCTCGCCGCAGCCGGCCAGCACGCCGAGGATCTTCGCGCCCCGCGCCACGGCGTGATCGAAATCTTCGAGCACGAGCGCGCCCGCACCCTCGCCCATCACGAAGCCGTCCCGGTTCTTCGAGAACGGCTTGGCCGCGCCCTCCGGCGGATCGTTCTGCGTCGACAGAGCCGAGAGGAGCGAGAAACGGATCAGCGCCTCGGCGTGGACCGAACCATCGGTGCCGATGCAGAGAGCTGCGGGCGTTTCGCCGCGCCGGATCGCCTCGACGCCCAGTTGAATGGCGGTCGCGCCCGACGAGCAGGCCGTCGACAGCGAAATCGGCGAGCCTTTGGCGCCGAAGATATCGCTGATGCGGTCAGCCACCGCGCCGAACAGGAAGAGTTCATGGAAGGCCGCGAAACGGCCGGTCGCCGCGCCTTTCAGCACTTCGGTATAGGTGAGATCGCCGTTGCCGCCGGCATTGGCCATCAGGGCCTTCTGCGGCCATTCAACCTCAACTGGCGGCACGGCCATGAACAGCTGACCCGGGAAGTCGCCCGGAGATCCAAGACCGCATTGCTCCACAGCCTCGACGGCCGCAAGGCGCGCTAGTTCGAAGGAAAGATTGGGCGCGCAGAATGGCTCGTCGATCTTCAGGGTATCGACGGTGCCAGCAATCGTCGTCCGCAGGCCCTCGGTGGGAAAGCGCGTGATGCGGTGAATGCCGCTCCTGCCTGCCGTCAGCGCCGCCCAATTGTCGGTCTTGCCGACGCCGAGCGAGGTGACCACACCCATTCCGGTTACGGCGACGACGGGCCTTCCCTGCTTGTCCAGTGTCCGCTTCGCCATCACGCTGCCTCCACCTTCACGACGCCCTCGCCCCGGTGATAGCCGACGCTCGTGACCGCGGTCGGCCCCGGGAGTTTGCCGGCGGCGATCGCGCCTGCCGCGAGCGCGACGCCATAGGCGAACTGCCCCTCGACCGAATGGCCGATCATGTCGCCCGCCATGACGACGCGTGGCGCGCCGGGCAATCCCGCCAGCGCCTCGGCCTCCTCGCTGGATGGCTCCGCAAAGCCGGTATTGCCCGAGATCACCGAGGCGGCGGGGCCAGCCTGCTCCAGCATCGCCGTCAGGATGGAGCGGACATCGCCGGGCTTCCGCCGCGACCTTTCGGCCAGGACCGGGCCGAGCCTTGCGATCGGCCGCGCGCCCCGCGCCTCGGCATGCTGGCGCGATTCGAGCACGAGGAAGACGGCCGCCGAGCCCGGCACGAAACCGCCACCCTTGCGGTCAAGAACCGGCACGGAAGGGTCGCGCCAGACGGCACCGCCCATTTCGTAGGTGAGGATATGGTCGGCCCGCTCCGCATTGGTGGCGCCGCCCACGAGAAAGAGGTCGTTCTGGCCGGACTGGATGCGCGCCCCGGCGATGCGGATGGCGTCAACCCCCGCCTGCTCTTCGCCCATGAAGGTGCGCGATCCGCCGATCACGCCATGCACGATCGAGATATTGCCCGCCAGCAGGTTCGAGAGCTGGGCCAGAAAGAGCGTCGGCCGGATGTCCGACATCAGCCGCTCGTTGAGATAAACTTCGGGCCTGGGCGCATCGCGCATCCCGGTCAGGATCGCGCCATCGACGGCATAATCACGCTCGCCGCCCCCGCAGGCGACGATGAGATGCATGCGGGCGAGAAGCTCGGCATTCCCCTTCAGGCCGGCATCCTCGAGCGCTGCCCCCGCCGCATAGGTACCGTAGCGCTGCCAGGGCTCCATCTGGCGCTGATCGGACTTCTTCGGAATATGGCGATCCAGCTCCACGGGGACCGCCGCATGCACGGCATAGGGCGCGAAGGTTTCCCGATCCACACGCTGCGTGACGCCCGACAGCGCCGCGACATGGGGCTCTATCCCCTCGCCGAGGCTGGTGACGATGCCGATGCCGGTGATGAGAACGTCGCGGGGAGACATTGAAAAACAGGATTCCGATCATCGTCCGCCCGTGGCGGGTTTCAGGCTGTGGCGGGTATCACGCCGGGATTTCAGAACCAAGCCCGATCCGCGTGATCTGGGCGAGCATCAGGTTCTTCATATCCGCCGGGAAGGGCGTGAGTGCGAACCTTAGCGAGGCGCTGGCCACGAGTTTTCCCTCAACCCGGATCTTCGCTTTGGTGGCCGCATAGCCCGAGCCCTCCTGATCGAATGCCGCTTCAATGGAGAGATCCTGCCCCGGCGTCACGAAATGGCGGAAACGGGCCTCGTCGACGCCCACCAGGAATGGCATGTGGGAGAGACGGTTGAGAGCGAGCAGCAGATAGCCGGACGCCTGCGCCATCGTTTCGGTCAGGAGCACGCCCGGCACCAGCGGGTGGCCGGGAAAATGCCCCTCGAAAACCGGGCTTTCGAGCGGCACCCGCGCCGTGGCCACGAGCTTGCGCCCATCCCGGTCAAAGGACGCCGCCCGGTCGATCATTTCGAAATATTCTAGGCGCATATGGTTTGGCGAGCTTCGGGTGGCGACCCCTGTTTCCCTCTGCTTGCGGCGGAAGGCGGGCGGATCAAGCCGTCTTGGCGGCCACGAGCTCGTCGATGCGCGAGCAGAGGTTCTTCAGAACAAAGTAGTTTTCCGCCGGCGTCTTGCCTTCGTTGACTTCCTGCGTCCATTGCTCGAGCGGCATCTTGATGCCGAACTTCTTGTCGACCGCGAAGGCGATATCGAGGAAGGCCAGGCTGTCGATGCCCAGATCGTTGATCGCGTGGCTCTCGGGGGTGATCTGGTCGCGGGGAATATCGGCTGTGTCGGCGATGATATCGGCAACGGTGTCGAATGTGGACATCGCGCACTCCTTCGGAAGGTCTCAAGGAAGGTCGGAACGAACGGAAGGCGGTGCTATACAGGAGCGCTCCCGTTTGTCCAATGGCTGGCTTGGGGGATCGGGGCGCTCAGCCGTACAGGTATTTCGGAAGCCACAGAGCAATACCGGGGAAGATATAGAGCAGCACCATCGATCCCACGACAATCCAGAGGAAGGGCATGACGCCGGCGAAAATCGCGTCGATCGTCACATGCTTGGGCGCCACTCCCTTGAGATAGAACGGCGCCATGGCCACCGGTGGCGAAAGGAACGATGTCTGCAAATTCAGGGCCACGAGCACGCCGAAAAACAGCGGATCCACCCCGAAATCATCAAGCAGCGGCAGGAATATGGGCAGGAAGATAACGATGATCTCTGTCCATTCGAGCGGCCAGCCGAGGACAAAGATGATTGCCTGCGTCAGGATCAGGAAGCCAATCGCGTTGAGGTTCAGCGCGAGAATAAAGTCCTCAACGAGCTTCTGGCCTCCCAGCAGGGCAAAAACAGCAGAGAACAGCGCCGAACCCACGAAGAGCCAGCAAACCATGGCCGAGGCGCGGGCGGTCAGATAGACCGATTCACGCGTCTGGCTGAAGCCGAATTTGTTTGCTCCGATCAGCCGATAGGCCACGGCGAGCAGGAGCGCGCCCGCGGAGCCAACCGCCGCCGCCTCCGTCGGCGTGGCCAGGCCGCGAATGATAGCGCCGAGCACCATGGCGATCAGCAGGAACAGCGGAAAGAAATTGATGGCAAGCGACTTGGCGATCACAAGCCCGGGAACCTGTCGCTCCTCTGGCGGCAGCTTGGGGGCGATCGTTGGGTCAATGATCGCCCGGATGATGACGTAGACCATATACATGCCGGCAAGCATGAGGCCCGGGAAAAATGCGGCGGCATAGAGCTTGACGACGGAGACGCCTGCCGTCGCGCCATAGAGGATCAGCATGACCGACGGAGGAATGAGGATGCCGAGACACCCGCCTGCACAGACGACGCCGGCCGCGATCTTCGTGTCATAGCCTGCTCTGAGCATAGCCGGGAAGGCAAGCAGACCCATCAGCGTCACCACTGCGCCAACGATGCCGGTCGCAGTCGCGAAGATTGCGCAGGTTGCGAGCGTCGCGACCGCCAGCGATCCCGGCACCCAGCCGAGCGCAAGCTGGAGCGAGTTGAACAGCCTGTCCAGGATGTTCGCCCGCTCAATCACATAGCCCATGAACAGGAAGAGCGGAATCGACAGGAGCACGTCGTTCGACATGGTCTTGAAGACGTTGTTGATGAAGGTCGCGAAGACGATGTCGCCTTGTGCGAACCAGCCGAAGATGACGCCGAGCGCCATCAGCGTGAAGGCGATCGGGAACCCGAGCATGAGGAACGCCAGGAACAACACCAGCATGGTGATTCCGAGCACCGGCTGGGAGATCGAAAAAAGGCCGAAGGATACCATCGTCATCAAGCTCCAGCCTGCTGCGCCTTGGCGGCTTCGGCCTGTTCGAGAATCAGTTTCTCCATCTCTTCGACATCGTTGATGCGCCGCGGCCATTTGCCGGTCCGCAGGCAAACCACGCAGCGCAGGCATTCGGCGATGCCCTGCAGCGTCATGAAGAAGCCTGTCACGGGGATAAGCATCTTGACCGGCCAGATGATGATGCCGTCAGGGCTGAAAGGCGATTTCTCATTGATGAGCCAGGAGAAATGCGCGAATTTCCAGCCCGCATACATCAGGGAGATGATGCCCGGGAAGAAGAAGAGAACATAAAGGGTGAGGTCAATCTTCGCCTGGGTGGTCTCGGGCCACTGACGATAAAGAAAGTCACCGCGCACATGGCCGTTGCGCGCGAGCGTATAGGCCCCGGCCATCATGAACAATGCGCCGTAAAGCATCCAGCTCACGTCAAACGCCCACCAGGTGGGCGCGCCGAACGCATACCGGCTCACCACCTCGTAACAGACTGCAAAGGTGAGGAATACGATGCACCAGGCGAAAGCTTTGCCAATCCAGGTATTCAACTGATCGACGGTCGATATAAAGCCGTTCATTTCCGCCCCTGTCCGCGGTTGGAGCCGCAGGTTCATGTCAAGAAGAACCCGGGCTGTGGGGTGTCACAGCCCGGGCGCCCGGGTCAAGCAGCCACTGCCGCTTTCACCTCATCAAAACCTGTCAAGCCTTGAAGAACGCGTCGTAGGCCATCTGCTGGCTCACCTCATAGTCGAGCTGGAAGCCGACCACACGCTTCGCCCAGGCCTGCTGGCTGTCGACGACCTTCTTGAAGAAAGGATCGGCCGAAAGCGTGGCGATCGTTTTCTTCCAGGCATCAAGTTGAGCCTTGAGGATTGGCTCAGGCGTCTTGATCACTCTGACGCCGCGCGCCTTAATGGCTTCCATGTCCTTCGAATAGCGCTCCTGCGCTTTCCAGGACATGTCTGCCGAGGAGGCGTCCGAAGCGTTGCGGATGATAGACTGCACTTCCGCTGGCAAGGCGTTGAAGCGGCCCTTGTTGAACAGGATCTCGAAACTCTCCAGCGCCTGATGATAGCTCTGCACATAATAGAGCTTCGAGACATCCGGGAAGCCGAGCAGCAGATCCGATGACGGATTGTTGAATTCGGCGCCATCAATGAGGCCGCGCTCGATGGCGGGCACGATCTCCCCGCCGGGAAGGATCGTCACGGCAACGCCCATCTCCCGGTTCAGGTCCGCAGCCAGACCGACTGTGCGATATTTGAGGCCACGCAGGTCCGCAGGCGTGTTCAACTCCTTCTTGAACCACCCCATCGGCTGCGTGGGCATCGGGCCGTATTGGAGGCCGACAACATTCAGCTTCATCACATCATTGATGAGCTCCTCGTAAAGCGCCTGGCCGCCGCCATAGCGCACCCAGCCAAGGTATTGATCGGCGCGCCAGCCGAAGGCCGGTGCTGTTCCGAAAAGCGAGAACGCCTTGTTCTTTCCATACCAATAGGCGGAGACGCCATGGCCGCCGTCGAGCACGCCGGCATGCACGGCATCGATGAGCTGGAAGGCCGGAACGACGGCCCCCGCGGCGAGCAGTTCAAGCTCGATGCGGCCCTTGCCCATGTCGTTGACGCGCTTGACGAAATCCGACGCGAATTCATGGAAGATGTCACGATTGGGCCAGGTCGATTGGAAACGCAGTTTCACGGCCGCTTGCGCGCGCACGACGCTTGGCGCCGCGACAGCAGCTGCGCCGCCGATGGCTGCCGTCTTGAGGAAGCGTCGGCGCGATGCGTCACGCCCGTTTTTCGGTTCAGTCATGAGTGTTTCTCCCTGATAAGCGCCGATTGTCTCATCGGATGCTTGTTACGGTTATTAGCGGGCAACGCCCGCGTTTCAAGGCCGCCCCTGCCGCATGGGCCAAATTCTTGCCAGATCGGCCGATTTTCTGCTTTCGATGCGCAGGATAAGGCCAGTATATTGTTGGTCAGCTCAAAAAAGCGGCCGCAGCTGCACGCCCGGCACCCGGAACGGGCCGATCGCGACCCGTCCGTTTTCGAGCACGAGCGGCAGGCGCACCGCCATGTCCCGGCCCTGCGCCTGCCCCGGACGGCTGCCGCCGAGCAGACCCCCCACCAGGCCGCCGACGCCGCCGCCGATGCCGAGTTGCTGCAAGAGCGCGCCGGCGTTGACGAAGGAGGCATCGAGCCGGCCTTCGACGCGGCGCTGATCATCCAGCCGCAGTTCGCCCTTCGCCTCGACACGCGGAAGCCCCTTCGTCAGTGCCAATTGCTCGATGACGATCGATCCGCCGCCGTTGCGCCAGCCTTCCACCGTCGCCGGCCAATCGTTCCGGTCAATGGCGGCGAGCTTCAGGACCCGCGCATCGGCCGTCAGCGTCAGGGGGTCGGCGCTCTTCATGGCGAAGTCGAGCTCCGGCAGGATCGCGCCATCGATCTTTAAGGCGAAATCGAAAGAATTCGGGCGCGCGGGATCGACGCCCGCGCGGATATGCGCCTCGAGCCGCTTCGCCGACCAGCGCCCTCCGCCGAGGCCGTTCGCCGTCATCACCGGGCTGTCGATCTCGACCGATGCCCGTTCGAGCCTGGTGGGGCTGCCGCGGAAGCTCGAGCGGGCGGAAGTCCAGTTCACCGTCACCTCGGGCGCGATCGGACTGCGGATGACGAGCGGCCCCTCCGCCTCGGAGATCACATGCGCGAGATTGAAGGCGCCGGCGGTGGTGGCGACAACCGTGACCGACTTGACGCTTCCCGTCAGCGTTTCGCCGGCCTCGCCGGCCTGACGGAAGCTGGGATTGCTGCAGCGCCCCTCGATGCGAAACGGGAAGCCAGTGATGCTGCGGTCCGGACAGCTCCAGTTGCGCCCGACGGAGGCTTCCCGCGCAATCAGCATGTCCAGCTCGGCATTGATGCGCCAGCGCCCGTAGAACCACAGCGCCGACCAGCCAAGCGCCACCAAAAGCAGCAGGATAAACGGCCCATAAAGTCCGAGACGCCATGGTTTTGCGGCAATATTGTCGTTCATTGGCCCGTTCCATGCATTGCTACCGCAGTCAGCCGCTGCTACCTCAAAGAACCCGTCTTTTGCATGCCATGATGGACAACGTCGAGACCAAAGGCACCGGGACCGATTTGGCCCTGAACAAGAATGCGCTGCCGCAGCAACGCGTGCATTCGGGCGAAATTTGGGTGTTCGGTTATGGTTCGCTGATGTGGAATCCGGGCTTCGCCTTCGTGGAGAAGCAACCGGCCGTGGCGCATGGCGTGCACCGCCGCCTTTGCGTCTATTCGACGCGCTATCGCGGCACGCCCGAGCAGCCGGGCCTGGTGATGGGGCTGCTCTACGGCGGTTCCTGTCACGGAATCGCCTTCCGGGTTGCGGCGGAAGCCGTCGACGCGACGCTGCGCTATCTTCACGAACGCGAGCAGATTTCAAAAATCTATCACGAGGTGTTTCGTCCGGTCCGCCTGCGGGATGGGCGCTGCGTGCCCGCGCTTTGCTATGTGGTCGATCAGCGGCACAGGCAATTCGCCGGCAGGCTCTCGCGCGAAGAGCAGTTCCGGCTCGTCGCCAACAGCTGCGGCCATATCGGACCCAACCGGGATTATGTCTGCAACACGGCGAAATCGCTGGCCGAGATCGGCGTCGACGACCGGACATTGCGATGGCTCGCAGAGCGGCTCGACACACGTTGATGGCTCACGAAGACGCCGCAAGAGCCCTTCAAACGTGAATAGCCCGCTTGTCGACGGCGAGCGCGGCTTCCTTCACCGCCTCGCTCATCGTCGGATGGGCATGGCAGGTGCGGGCCAGATCCTCCGAGGAGCCGCCGAACTCCATCAGCACGCCCACCTCGTGGATGAGGTCGCCAGCGCCCGCACCAATGATATGCGCGCCGAGCACACGGTCTGTCACCGCATCGGCCAGCACCTTCACGAAGCCATCCGTCGCGCGGTTGGCCCGCGCCCTTCCATTGGCCGTGAAAGGGAACTTGCCGATCCGGTAGGCGATGCCCGCCTTCTTCAGCTCCTCCTCGGTCTTGCCGATCGAGGCCACCTCCGGCCAAGTGTAGACGACGCCAGGGATGCAATCGTAATTGATATGCGGCTTCTGGCCAGCGAGAATCTCAGCCACGCAGACGCCCTCGTCCTCGGCCTTGTGGGCGAGCATCGGCCCGCGCACCACATCGCCGATGGCGTAGATGCCCGGCACATTGGTGGCGAAATGCTCGTCGATCACCACCCTGCCCCGCTCCAGCGCAACGCCTGCCGCCTCAAGCCCCAGCCCATCGGTGTAGGGACGCCGGCCCGTGGCGACGAGCACCACATCGGCCTCGGCGGTTTCGGCAGCGCCGCCCGCGACCGGCTCGAACGTAACCTTCGCGCCCTTGCCGCTCTTTTCGACCGCCGTGACCTTGGACGACAGCTTGAAGGCGATGCCCTGCTTCTGCTGGATGCGCAGGAAATTTTTGGCGATCTCATCATCCATGCCGGGCAGGATGCGGTCGAGATATTCGATCACCGTCACCTCGGAACCAAGCCTGCGCCAGACGGAGCCGAGCTCCAGCCCGATGACGCCGCCGCCGATGACGATCAGCTTCGCCGGGACCTTGGCGAGCTCCAGCGCGCCGGTGGAGGAGACGATCACCTTCTCGTCGAAATCGATCTTGACGCCCGGCGGCGAGGCGATGTCCGAGCCCGTGGCGATGACGATGTTCTTTGTCTCCAGCACCTGGACGGAACCGTCA
Source organism: Methylocystis sp. (assembly GCA_020252485.1). GTDB lineage: Bacteria > Pseudomonadota > Alphaproteobacteria > Rhizobiales > Beijerinckiaceae > JADCCX01. Next base: position 56,704 of record JADCCX010000055.1, on the reverse strand, counting down.
TCGGCCTTCACCTGCACCTTACCGGGCGCAAGGATGGCGCCCCAGCCCTTGACGCCATCGACCTTGTTCTTCTTCAGCAGGAACTCGACGCCCTTGACGTTGGCATCCACCGTATCCTGCTTGTGCTTCATCATGGCAGGCAGGTTGAGTTTGGGCTTGGCAACCTCGATGCCGAGTTCCGCAAAGCCGTGGCCGGCCTCGTCGAACATCTCTGAGGCATGGAGCAGCGCCTTGGAGGGAATGCAGCCGATGTTCAGGCAGGTGCCGCCATAGGTCTTCATCTTCTCGACGATGGCGGTCTTGAGGCCCAACTGCGCCGCGCGGATGGCGCAGACATAGCCGCCGGGGCCGGAGCCGATAACGATGAGGTCGTAGGACATGGGACAGCTTTCGGTGCTACCAGCGGGAATTGGCGACGAGCTTGTGCAACTGGGCCTGGCTCTCGGCCTTCTGACGGAGATTGTCCGCGCTCAGGTCGATCTCCTCGCCCCGATCGCTGACCCAGCCGATGGAATGACCGTACTCGGATACCGTGAAGCGCGCAAAATTCTCGGGCCGATCCAGATAGGCGAATACATTCTTGCGATCGATTAGGGGGCGCAGATCGACGACGCCCTCATAACCGTCGCGGAAGCGCAGCTTCAGGACGCCAGGGATGACGACTTCGGCGGATTCCAATCTTGGCGGTTGCTTTTTCATGCGATCTTCCCCGGATCGAGATCGGAACGGCAGGCCGCAAGCGGGCGGAGGAGAGCGAGAAGGGTGAGTTTGCGCATGGTATAGCCTTTCCGGATCGAATCCTTCTCCCCTTGCGGGAGAAGGTGGCCGCCGGATGGCGGCCGGATGAGGGGTCGCTCAGGTCCATGAGGTTTGCGAAACCCCTCACCCGCCCCGCGCTGCGGGGCACCCTCTCCCGCAAGGGGAGAGGGCAAACGCGAGCGCCTCACAAGTCCATCACCAGCCGCGCCGGGTCCTCAAGGCTTTCCTTCACCCGCACGAGGAAGGTCACGGCCTCTTTGCCATCGACGATCCGGTGATCGTAGCTGAGCGCCAGATACATCATCGGCCGGATCACGATCTGCCCGCCGACGGCGACAGGCCGCTCCTGGATCTTGTGCATGCCCAGAATGCCGGATTGCGGCGCGTTGAGGATCGGCGTCGACATCAGCGAGCCATAGATGCCGCCGTTGGTGATCGTGAAAGTGCCGCCCTGCATTTCGGCGACCGTCAGCAGACCGTCGCGCGCCCGCCGGCCGAAATCGCTGATCGTCTTCTCGATCCCCGCGATTGACAGAAAATCCGCATTGCGCACGACGGGCACGACGAGGCCTTTGTCGGTGCCCACCGCAATGCCGATGTGGTAATAGTTCTTGTAGACGAGATCCGTGCCGTCGATCTCGCCATTGACGCCCGGCAATTCCTTCAGCGCCTGCACGCAGGCCTTCACGAAGAAGCCCATGAAGCCGAGCTTCACGCCGTGCTTCTTTTCGAAGACATCCTTGTACTTCGTGCGCAGCGCCATCACCTCGCTCATATCCACCTCGTTGAAGGTGGTGAGCATGGCGGCGGTGTTCTGCGATTCCTTCAGCCGCCGCGCGATGGTCTGGCGCAGCTTCGTCATCTTGACGCGCTCCTCGCGGGAGGCGTCATCCGGCGCGGAGGGGGCGCGGGCGGCGGCAGGCGCCGGGGCGGGCGCGGGAGCCGCGGCAGGTCCCTTGGCCAACGCAGCCAGCACGTCCTCCTTCAGGACCTGACCACGTTTGCCGGAGCCTGAATCGACGCTCACGCCGGTCTCGGCCATCATCTTGGCGGCGGCGGGAGCCGGCGGCATCGCAGTCGCCGCAGTGGCGGGAGCAGGTGCAGCTTTGGGCGCCTCGGCCTTCGGGGCGGGCGCTGCTGCCGCAGGAGCGGGAGCTGCACCGGCGCCGCCCGCCGTGATCTGACCCAGCAGCGCGCCGACGCCCACCGTGGAGCCGTCCGCTGCGGTGATCTCGGCCAGCACGCCTGCTTCGGGCGCATTGACCTCCAGCGTCACCTTGTCCGTCTCAAGCTCCAGCAAAGGCTCATCCTTGCGGACGGCATCGCCCGGCTTCTTGAACCACTTGCCGATCGTGGCTTCCGATACGGATTCGCCCAGGGTGGGCACGCGGATCTCGGTCATCACAGCTTCCTCTTGATTTCGTTGTTTCAGCCCGCGAACGCTTCGTCGAGGAAGGCGCGCAATTGCGCCTGATGGCGCGACATGAGACCGGTGGCCGTGGCGGCTGCGGCGGCGCGTCCAACGTAACGCGGACGCTTCGCCTTGGTTCCGGCCTGACCGATGACCCATTCCAGATAGGGCTCGACGAAGGCCCAGGAGCCCATGTTCTGCGGCTCTTCCTGGCACCAGACGACATCGGCATTCTTGAAGCGCGAAAGCTCCTGCGCGACCGATTTCAGCGGGAAGGGATAAAGCTGCTCGATGCGCAGGATATAGACATCGTCGATGCCCTTCTTCTCGCGGTCCTCGATCAGGTCGTAATAGACCTTGCCCGAGCAGAAGATGACCCGCCGGATCTTGGCGTCCTTGGCGAGCTTCGTTGCTCCGCCGGGGATGCGTTCGGCATCGTCATGGTACCAGCGCTGGAACACGCTGTCGGGTCCTAGTTCCGACAGCGGCGATTTGCAGCGCGGATGCCGCAGCAGGGACTTCGGCGTCATCAGGATCAGCGGCTTGCGGAACTCGCGCTTCAGCTGGCGGCGCAGGATGTGGAAATAATTGGCCGGCGTGGTGCAATTGGCGACCTGCATATTGTCCTCGGCGCACATCTGCAGGAAGCGCTCGAGACGGGCCGAGGAATGTTCCGGCCCCTGCCCTTCGTAGCCATGCGGCAACAGGCAGACGAGGCCCGACATCCGCAGCCACTTCCGCTCGCCCGATGAGATGAACTGATCGAACAGCACCTGAGCGCCGTTGGCGAAATCGCCGAACTGCGCTTCCCAGAGCGTCAGCGCATTGGGTTCGGAGAGGCTGTAGCCATATTCGAAGCCGAGCACAGCCTCTTCCGAGAGCATCGAGTTGATGACCTCGTAATGGGCCTGCCCCTCGCGGATGTGGTTCAGGGGCTTGTAGCGGGCTTCCGTTTCCTGATCGATCAGCACCGAATGGCGCGAGCTGAAAGTGCCGCGTTCGCAATCCTGCCCCGACAGGCGGACGCGATGGCCTTCATCCAGCAGGGCGCCGAAGGCGAGCGCCTCCGCCATCGCCCAGTCGATCCCTTCGCCGGTCTCGATCATCTTGCGGCGGGCGTCCATGAAACGCTGGATGGTCTTGTGAATGTTGAAGCCATCCGGCACGGAGGACAGCGATTCGCCGATGGACTTCAGCTTGTCGATCGCAACACCGGTCTGCCCGCGGCGGGGATCCTCGTCATTGGTGGCGGAAGCGACGGCTTTCAGGCCCGACCAGGCGCCATCCAGCCAGTCGGCCTTGTTGGGCTTATAGGCCTGGCCGGCCTCATATTCAGCCTCGAGCCGCGTGCGCCAGTCGGCCTTCATCTTGTCGACTTCGCCCTCGGTCAGCACGCCTTCGCCGATGAGCTTTTGCGCGTAGATCTCCAGCGTTGTCCTCTGGCTGCGGATCTTGCGATACATCAGCGGCTGCGTGAAGGAGGGCTCGTCGCCCTCGTTGTGGCCGAAGCGCCGGTAGCACCACATGTCGATGACGACCGGCTTCTGGAACCGCATGCGGAACTCGGTCGCGACCTTGGCCGCAAAAACCACCGCTTCCGGATCGTCGCCGTTCACGTGGAAGATCGGCGCTTCCACCATCTTCGCCACATCCGACGGATAGGGCGAGGAGCGGGAGTAGCGCGGATAGGTGGTGAAGCCGATCTGGTTGTTGATGATGAAATGCACCGAGCCGCCGGTGCGGTGGCCCTTGAGGCCCGAGAGGCCGAAGCATTCGGCGACCACGCCCTGGCCCGCGAAGGCCGCATCGCCATGCAGCAGCAGCGGCATCACCGCGCGGCGATCCTCCGGCGTGCAGCCATGCTGATCCTGCTTGGCGCGCACCTTGCCGAGCACGACCGGATCAACAATCTCCAGATGCGACGGATTGGGCGTCAGCGACAGGTGCACCTTGTTGCCATCGAATTCGCGGTCCGACGAGACGCCGAGGTGGTATTTCACATCGCCCGAGCCCTCCACATCGTCGGGAGCGGCTGACCCGCCCTTGAACTCGTGGAAGAGCGCGCGGTGCGGCTTGCCCATCACCTGCGTCAGGACATTGAGGCGGCCGCGGTGGGCCATGCCCATCACGATATCCTTCACGCCGAGATTGCCGCCGCGCTTGATGATCTGCTCAAGCGCCGGGATCAGCGACTCGCCGCCATCGAGGCCAAAGCGCTTGGTGCCGGTGTATTTGACATCGAGGAACTTTTCGAAGCCCTCGCCCTCGACCAGCTTCTGCAGGATGGCGCGCTTGCCCTCCTTGGTGAAGGTGATTTCCTTGTCCGGGCCCTCGATGCGCTCCTGCAGCCAGGCCTTTTCGGCCGGGTCGGTGATGTGCATGAACTCGTAGCCGATCGTGGAGCAATAGGTGCGCTTCAGGATATCGAGCATCTCGCGGATCGATGCGAATTCGAGGCCGAGCACGCGGTCGATGAAGATCTTGCGGTCCCAGTCGCTGTCCATAAAGCCGTAGGTCGAAGGATGCAGCTCCTCGTGATCCTTGCGCGGCTCGATGCCCAGCGGATCGAGATTGGCGAAGAAATGGCCGCGCATGCGGTAGGCACGGATCATCATCAGCGCGCGGACGGAATCGCGCGTCGCCTGCTGGATGTCGGCAAGCGCAGCGGGCGCGCCCTTCTCGGCCGCCTGCTTCTCAAGCTTGCCGGAGACGATCTTCTCGACCTGCCCCCAATTGCCGTCGAGCGCCGAAACCAGCTCGCCATTAGCGGCGATCGGCCAGTTGGCGCGCTGCCAGGAGGGGCCGGGCGCCGCCTCGCCCATAAGCGATTCGAGATAGGCGGCGCTTTCGCCGGAGAAGGCGGAGAGATCGGGGGAACCGGAGTCGCGATCCATGTGACGATCCTTTTCTAGCGGGAACGGCTGACGCCCATAGCGACAGACGCGGGCATATTGGGGCTGGCGGGATTGGGCACGACGTCCTGTGTGGCAGGACGCGCAACGAGGTCCATGTCTTCCATCGGAATGGCGCCAAGCAGAACCTGGCTGCCCAGCACCATCGCACCGGTGAAGCAGCTGCGGTTGCCTTTGGAAATCTTGATCGGGCCCACGTAAGGGACGGCGCGGGTCGAGCCATCCGCGATGGTGACCTGCCGACGCTCGAGCTCTTTCAGATTGAGCTGGATCGCGATGCTCTCAGGGATGCACAGATGCAACGCGCCCGTATCGACCAGCGCACTGACGACGAGCGGCTGCAGCGCATCGTCCCGCACATTCGTCAGCGTCACCTCGGTGAAGATCAGGCCCATCGGTTGCTCCTGCGCCGGCGCCACACTCAGCCCTTCAACACATCGACCAAGGTCTTTCCAAGGCGCGCCGGCGATGGCGAAACGCGGATGCCCGCCTCCTCCATGGCCGCGATCTTGTCCTCCGCGCCGCCCTTGCCGCCGGAGATGATCGCGCCGGCATGGCCCATGCGGCGGCCGGGAGGCGCCGTGCGGCCGGCAATGAAACCGACCATCGGCTTCCTGCGGCCGCGCTTCGCCTCGTCCTTGATGAATTGCGCGGCGTCTTCCTCGGCCGAACCGCCGATCTCGCCGATCATGATGATCGAGGTGGTTTTCTCGTCGGCGAGGAACATCTCCAGCATGTCGATATATTCGGTGCCCTTCACCGGATCGCCGCCGATGCCGACCGCCGTCGTCTGGCCAAGGCCCTCGCGCGTCGTCTGGAAGACGGCCTCGTAGGTGAGCGTGCCGGAGCGCGAGACGATGCCGACATTGCCGGGTTTGAAGATATTGGCAGGCATGATGCCGATCTTGCATTCGCCGGCGGTGACGACGCCGGGGCAGTTCGGCCCGATGAGCCGTGATTTCGAACCCTCAAGCGCGCGCTTGACGCGCACCATGTCCAGCACCGGAATCCCTTCCGTGATGCAGACGATGAGCGGGATCTCGGCATCAATCGCCTCGCAGATCGCATCCGCCGCACCGGGCGGCGGCACATAGACGACGGAAGCATCCGCCCCCGTGGCGTGACGCGCCTCGGCGACCGTGTCGAAGACCGGGAGGCCGAGATGGATCGAGCCGCCCTTGCCGGGCGAGGTGCCGCCGACGACGTTGGTGCCATAAGCGATCGCCTGTTCGGAATGGAACGTGCCGTTCTTGCCGGTGAAGCCCTGGGTGATGACCTTGGTGGCCCTGGAGATGAGGATGGACATGGTTCAGGCCGCCTTCTTCACAGCAGCGACGATCTTCTGCGCCGCGTCATCGAGATCATCGGCAGAAATGACGTTCAACCCGCTCTCGTTGATGATCTTCTTGCCGAGATCGACATTGGTGCCTTCGAGGCGCACCACCAGCGGCACTTCGAGGCCGACCTCCTTGACCGCCGCGATCACACCCTCGGCGATGACATCGCATTTCATGATGCCGCCGAAGATATTGACGAGGATGCCCTTCACGTTGGGGTCCGCCGTGATGATCTTGAAGGCCGCCGTCACCTTCTCCTTGCTGGCGCCGCCTCCCACATCGAGGAAGTTGGCGGGCTCCATGCCATAGAGCTTGATGATGTCCATCGTCGCCATGGCGAGGCCGGCGCCATTGACCATGCAGCCGATCTGGCCATCGAGCGTGATGTAGGAAAGGTCGTATTTCGAGGCCTCGATCTCCTTGGAATCCTCTTCCGTGAGATCGCGCAGCTCCATCATGTCGGGGTGCCGGTAGAGCGCGTTCGAGTCGAAGGAGACCTTCGCATCGAGACACTTCAGCTGCTGATCCTTCGTGACGATCAGCGGATTGATCTCCAGCATCGCCATGTCCTTGGCGGTGAAGGCCGCATAGAGCTGGCTGACCGTCTTTTCCGCCTGCTTGGCCAGATCGCCGGAGAGGCCCAGCGCCTTGGCGACCGTGCGACCGTGATGCGGCATGATGCCGGTCGCGGGATCGACCGAGAAGCTGATGATCTTCTCGGGCGTGTCATGCGCCACTTTCTCGATGTCCATGCCGCCTTCGGTGGACACCACGAAAGCCACGCGCGACGTCTCCCGATCGACCAGCATCGAGAGGTAGAACTCCTTCTCGATGTCGGAGCCATCCTCGATATAAAGGCGGTTCACCTGCTTGCCGGCAGGGCCGGTCTGGATCGTCACCAGCGTGTTGCCGAGCATCTCCTTCGCATGGGCCTCGACCTCGGCGACGGACTTCGCCAGACGTACGCCGCCCTTGGCATCCGCCGGCAGTTCCTTGAACTTGCCCTTGCCGCGCCCGCCCGCATGGATCTGGCTCTTCACCACATAAAGGGGCCCAGGCAGCTTCTTCGCGCCCTCGACCGCCTCCGCCACTGTCAGCGCCGGATAGCCGGCGGAGACATTGGCACCGAAGGCCTTGATGACCGCCTTGCCCTGGTATTCGTGGATATTCATCAGTAGCTCCTTCGGAGCGGCAATCGGGAGTGGGCAGTGGGCAGCCGGATCATCCGATTGCCGATTGCCGACTGCCTACTGCCGAAAAATCACTTCAACGCCGGGTTGATCGCCTTGCACGCGTCGATGAGGCCGGAAACCGAGGCCACCGACTTGTCCATCATCGCCTGTTCGGCCTTGTTGAGCCGCACCTTGACGATGCGCTCCACGCCCTTGTCGCCGATCACGACCGGCACGCCGATGAACATGTCCTTCACGCCGTATTGGCCCTTGAGATAGGCGGCGCAGGGAAGAATGCGCTTCTGATCCTTGAGATAGCTTTCGGCCATGGCGATAGCGGAAGCAGCCGGCGCGTAGAAGGCGGAGCCCGTCTTCAGCAGGTTGACGATCTCGCCGCCGCCCTTGCGGGTGCGCTCGACGATCTGGTCCACCTTCTCCTGGGTAATCCATTTCATCTTGATCAGGTCCGGCAGGGGAATGCCGCCCACCGTCGAATAGCGCACGAGCGGGACCATGTCGTCGCCATGGCCGCCCAGCACGAAGGTCGTGATGTCCTTGATCGACACCGACATCGCCTCTTCCAGGAAATAGGCGAAACGGGCCGAATCGAGCACGCCGGCCATGCCCACGATCTTGTTGTGCTTGACGCCCGAAAACTTCTGCAGCGCCCAGACCATCGCATCGAGCGGGTTGGTGATGCAGATCACGAATGCCTTGGGCGCATATTGCCTGATGCCGACGCCCACCGATTCCATCACCTTGAGGTTGATGCCGATGAGGTCGTCCCGGCTCATGCCGGGCTTGCGCGGCACACCGGCGGTGACAATCACCACATCCGCGCCTTCGATGTCCTTGTAATCGTTCGTGCCCTTGTAGAGAGCGTCAAACCCGTCGACAGCGGAGGATTCGACGAGATCGAGGCTCTTGCCCTGCGGCACGCCCTCGGCGATGTCGAACAGGACGATATCGCCCAATTCCTTCATGCCGGCCAGGTGAGCCAGCGTGCCGCCGATCTGGCCGGCGCCGATAAGGGCGATTTTCTTGCGGGACATGAGGGAACCTCGAAGTTGCGATGGAGTCGTGTTGAGGGGCTCAACCGCGTAACCGGATGACGCATGCACAGATCAGGATCAAGATGGGGAGCGCCCCTGCAATTGAATCAATTGCAGGGCAATCTCGCCGCCAGAAACCAAACCATCAAAAAAAGCGTTTTGATTTCAATATTTTGGACTGAGGGTCCCTGAAGCCATCCGCGACGGTTAAACACTTTAGGTGGCGATACAAAAGAAAAATAATGTCATTTGTTATGTCTTTTCAGGCAGTGAAGTCCCGCCGCAGCAGCCTCTGGAGGGCTGCTTCAAGCACCCGCTCGAGCCTGCCGTCCAGGCTTGCGCCATCATCGGACTCGGCCAGCACGGAGGCGGGATCGATGAATCGCCAGCAGGAATCGAGCAGCAGGGCCTGGGCTCTGGCGCGCTCGCGCATGCCTATCACGCCCGCGCCGATTCCCTCGTCGATCACCAGCGCGAAGGCGCGGCGCATGCGGGCGCGGTGCTTGCGGGAGACCGCGCGGCTCGCCGCCGTCGCCGTAACGAAAGCCGCGAACAGCTCCGGCTCCTCGACCCGTGCCGCCCGGTAGGCCCGGCTGATGGCCACCACCATGCGCTCCAGCTTGTCCGGCACCGGATCGGGCGCGCCGACCACCATTTCGATCCGCTCCTCGAGCGGCTTCAGCCAGTTGGTGACCAGGGCGTCGATCAGGGCCGCCTTGGAGGTGAAATAGCGATAGACATTGGGATGCGTCATGCCGGCGGCTTCGGCCACATCGACGACCGTGAACTTGCGGATGCCGTGCCGCTTCAGCTGCTGGACAGCGGCCGTGAGGATCCGGCCCTTGGGGGTTTCATCCGCGGCCATCATGTCTCGATCAGGCCCGCCATATCGCCCCGCCGATCCGAGACCGAGCGCCCGTGTCCGGCGGCGAGATAGCTTTCGGATTGCATCTCGATCAACCGCGAGGCCGTCCGGGCGAACTCGAAGGCCTCGCGGCCCTCGGCGCCAGCGTAGAGCTGATCGGGCTCCGCATCCGCGGAAGCCACGAGCTTGACGTGGTTCTCGTAAAGGACATCGATCAGGATGATGAAGCGCTTCGCCTCGTTGCGGCGCGAGACATCCATCACCGGAATATGGTCGATGATCAGCGTATGGAACTCCCGCGCGATCAGCAGATAATCGGCGGCTCCGAGCGGCTTGTCGCAGAGGTCCTGAAAGCCGAAGCGCGCGATGCCGGCGGCGGCGGCCGGCGCCTCGATCCTGCGGCTCTTCGCCATGATGGTTGCCGGATGCGGTTGCGCATCGCCGGTCAGCCTGTTCCAGGCGGCGTCGAGCGCAGCCCTGGCCGCCGCATCGGCCGGCACATGATAGACGGGCGCTCCCGAAAGCTTTTCGAGGCGGTAATCCGTGCGCGCCTCCAGCCTGAGGACGTCCATCCGCCGCTGCAACTCTGCGATGAAGGGGAGGAACAGCGCCCGGTTGAGGCCGTCCTTGTAAAGTTCCTGCGGGTCGACGTTCGAGGTGGCGACCACCACGACGCCGCGCTCCCACAAGGCCGCGAACAGGCGCCCGAGGATCATGGCGTCGGCGATGTCATTGACCGTGAATTCATCGAAGCACAGCACCCAGGCCTCGTCCGCCAGCGCCTCCGCGACCGCCGTGATCGGGTCCGTGCCCCTGGCCTGTCCCTGTTTCGAGGCCTGCCGCCATTCATGCACCCGCTGGTGCACATCGGCCATGAAATCATGGAAATGCACCCGGCGTTTCCTCTGGGCCGGCACATAGCGGAAGAACATGTCCATCAGCATTGTCTTACCGCGCCCGACCGGGCCCCAGATGTAGAGTCCCTTCAGGGGCTGTTGCGAGCCGGCCTTGCTCCCGAACAGCCAGCCGAGCGCGCTGGACTTGCGGGCGAGCCGCCTGGCGCCGATGTCCTCGACGAGCGCATGCAACCGGGCGATCGCGGCCGCCTGGGCGGCATCGGCTTCGATCTGGCCTGAGCTGACCAGCGACTGATAGCGGGTACGAAGATCGGGCAAGGGGCCGCCGGAAACAAGGGAAATGGCTGATTGCCGTCTAACGCGGGCCTATTCCCGCTGCAATGGCTCAGGGAGGCGGGCATCACCGCATCGGCGCACAACAGCGTGTGACAGCCTGATACCGATGACAATGATGACAATCAGGTGATGGCTGAGCACGATCATTGCGTTCTTGGAACGGAGCCGCACAGACGACAAAACCGCTGACGATTACGGGTTTGGCTTCCGCGGTGAAGGCGTGAACAGCCGGTCGAAATCAATCAACTTCAGCCGCATGCGCAAGCCGCTGGCGAAAACAGCCGGAGACCGGCGCTCAGGATTCCATAAACACAGAATCCACCGGAACCTGAAAAAGGGTTGCCAGGCGGTTCGTCTCAGCCGCCATGCCAATCACCGCCGCCAACTCCATATGCTGATCTGGCGTCATGCCTTTTGCCTTGGCCGCAGCAGTGTGCGACCGGACGCAATACTCGCATCCCTGCACGGTCGAGACGGCAATGTAGATCAGCTCCTTCACCATCGGATCAAGAGCGCCCTTGCCCATCACCTGCTTCACGCTCTCCCATGTGCGTTTGAGCAGAACGGGATCATGGGCTAGCGCGCGCCAGAAATTGTTGATGAAGTCAGACCCTCGCGTCGCCCGGATATCGGCAAACACGTCCTTCGCTTCCGGCGGAAGCTCGTCATCCTTCAGAAGTCTTACGGTTGACATGATGCCCTCCTCCAAGCGCTTTCGCTATTGCATCTGCACATAACCGATAGAGCAAGTCACCTCTGGCGTCCTGAAATAAAGCGGGAAACGCCCCATTACCCGGTCATCGGCGAGTTCCTCTGCGGCAAGCCTGACCGACTTATGCTGCGCGGCGACAGCAGGGGCGAATACCTGCCCGATCATCAGCAGCCCCGGCCCCTTGCGGCGGCAGGCCTCCCGGCATGCTGGCCAAAGAACGCTGTTCCATCGCTTGCGACGCTGGTCTAGCATTGGGGAATGCTCAAACCTCACACGCCGCCATCCCTTCACCCACCCTTCGCGAAATACAGCCATGGCGTTGAGGCGCCTCCGGGCGCACGGCTGCTCTTCGCCTCCGGCCAGCTTGGCATCACGCGCGACAAGCATGTGCCGGAGGATGCGATGGCCCAGGCGGACCTCTGCTTCAAGGCTCTGGGCGAAATCCTCGCTTCGGCCGGCATGAGCTTCAGGGATGTCGTGCGCATCAATGCCTTCGTCACCGACCGCGCCTACCTGAAGGACTATATGGCCATCCGCGACCGCTATGTGGCCGAGCCCCCGCCGGCCTCCACCCTGATGATCGTTTCCGGCTTCGCCGCCGAGGTCTACAAGGTCGAGGTAGAGATCGTTGCCGCGGCTCTTTAGGCTTATCGCTTCTCCTCCGGCTCGTCCGTCAGCGGGTGCAGGTCCCGCACCATCGCCTTCGCCCGCTCATCGAGCACATGGGTGTAGATCTGCGTCGTGGCGATATCGGCATGGCCGAGGAGCTGCTGCACGATCCTGAGATCGGCGCCGTTCTGCAGGAGATGGCTGGCGAAAGCGTGCCTGAGCACATGCGGGCTGACGCGATCCGCCCCGATGCCCGCATAACCCGCAACCGCCTTCAGGTCCCGCGCGAAGACCTGGCGCGGCAGATAACCGGCCGCGCTGTCGGATGGAAACAGCCAGGGAGACGGCTTGCTGTCCGTCGTCTTCGCCAGCAGCTCGCGCCAGCGCGCCACGGCGGCCTTCGCCGCATCCGTCAGCGGAACCAGCCTCTCCTTGCCGCCCTTGCCCTTGATGACCAGCATCCGCGTGTTGGGCCGGATGGCGTTGGCCGACAGGGCGACCAGCTCGGAAACCCGCAATCCCGTGGCGTAGAGCAGTTCAAGCAGGGCCGCCATGCGCGCCGCGTTGCAGCGATCGACGAAGGGACGGCTCCCGTCCTCGATGCCCTCGGCGACTGCGGAAAGCAGGCGATCCACTTCCGCCATCGACAGCACCTTCGGCAGAGGGCGGCCGCGGCGGGGGCCGGCGATCACCGTCGTCGGATCGTCACTGCGGTGGTTCTCCGCGTAAAGGAAGCGATGCAGCTGCCGGATGGCGGAGAGCCGCCGGGCGGCCGATGTCTCCTTGAAACCCTGCGCTTCCAGATCGGCCATGTAGCCGCGCACATCCGCCGTGCCGGCGGTGAGCGCGTCGCGTCCCCTGGCGCGCAGGAAGGCGGCGTAATCGGCAAGATCGCGGGCGTAGGATTCGAGCGTGTTCTTCGCCGCGCCGCGTTCGGCGGCGAGCATTTCGAGAAATGCCGCAGCGAGCTTGCGGTCATCCGCCATGACCGCCATCCGCGCCCGGGTCATTTCGCATATTGCGAGGGCGGCACGGTGACCGTGACCTCGCGGGGCGCCGGCTCAAGCCAATTGGCCAGCGCGAAAAGCACGCCGTAGCCCAGGCCAGCGAGAGCGGCGCAGACCAGCACGAATCGGAAGATCGTCGGCATCGCGCCAGTCATGAAGGCGAATGGGCTGAAGATGCAAGGCGCCGGTTCCGTCCGCGCCAGCGCCATGCTAACGGGACCGCATGACGACGCTCATCTCCCCGCCCGTTGACGGACCCGCGCCCGTGACCGGTGCGGTGGAAACCGAAGCCGGCCCGCAACGCGCCGAAGCAATCCTTTCCGGCCTCGGAGACCGGCTTGTCGTGCTGGTCGGCATGATGGCGTCCGGCAAAACCTCCGTCGGCCGGCTGCTTGGCCAGAAGCTCGGGCTCCCCTTCGTCGATGCCGACCATGAGATCGAGGTGGCGGCCAATATGAGCGTGCCGGAAATCTTCGCGCATCGGGGCGAGGCCAATTTCCGCAGCGGGGAGCGGCGCGTGATCGCCCGCCTGCTGCAGGCGGGTCCGGCGGTGCTCGCCACCGGCGGCGGCGCCTTCATGGCCGAGGAAACACGCCGCGCCATCGCGGAACGCGGCGTCTCCGTCTGGCTCAAGGCCGATGCGGCGACGCTCCACCGGCGGGCGCGGCGGCGCTCGAACCGGCCTTTGCTGCAGACCGATGATCCGGAAGGCACCATCCGCAAGCTGATCGATCTCCGCTATCCAGTCTACGCGGAAGCCAACATCGTGATCGAATCCGAGGACGGTCCGCATGAAGCGACGGTTGAAGCGGTGCTGACGGCATTGCACGCCTATTTCGCAAAGGCCCCGGCCGGATCATGACAATGGTTCCTCAGGGTTCAAGCGTCCGCGTCGATCTCGCCGGCCGCTCCTATGACATCCTGATCGGCCGGGGGCGGATCAACGAAGCCGGCGAGCATTTGCGCAGGCTCTGCCCCGGCGGGCGCGCGGCCATCGTTACAGACACGCATGTGGCGGAGCTCCACCTGCGGACGCTGGACGCCGCCCTTGCGGAGGCGGGAATCCAGAGCACGTCCATCGTTCTGCCCGCGGGCGAGCCCACCAAATCCTTCGCAGCGCTGGAGACAGTCTGCGACGGGGTGATTGCCGCCCGGCTCGAGCGCGGCGACGCCGTGATCGCGCTCGGCGGCGGGGTGATCGGTGACCTCGCAGGATTCGCTGCTTCCATCATCCGCCGCGGCATGCGCTTCGTGCAGATCCCAACGAGCCTGCTGGCGCAGGTCGACAGTTCGGTCGGCGGCAAGACGGCGATCAACACCCGCCAGGGCAAGAACCTCGTCGGCGCCTTCCACCAGCCGGTGCTCGTCATCGCGGACACCGCGCTCCTCGATACGCTGCCGGAACGGGAGTTCCGCGCCGGTTACGCCGAGGTGGTGAAATACGGCCTGCTCGGCGACAGCGGCTTCTTCAACTGGCTGGAAGGCGGCGCCTGGCGGCGGATCTTCGAGGGCGGGCCGGAACGCGAAGAGGCGGTGCGCATCAGCTGCGCCGCCAAGGCCGCGATCGTGGCACGCGACGAGACGGAACAGGGCGACCGCGCCCTTTTGAACCTCGGCCATACCTTCGGCCATGCGCTGGAGGCGGCCGTGGGATACGACGGCGCGCGGCTGGTGCATGGCGAGGCGATCGCCATCGGCATGCGGCTCGCTTTCGATTTCTCACGCGAGCAGGGCCTCTGCACCGGACAGGACGCGATCCGCGTGCGGCGCCATCTTGAGGCCGTCGGCCTGCCAACACGGCTTTCGGACATACCCGGCGGGGCCGGCACGGCGGCCAGCCTGCTCGACGCCATCCGCCAGGACAAGAAAGTCGCCCGCGGCGCGCTGACCTTCATCCTCGTCAGGGGCATTGGCGAAAGCTTCATCGCGAAGGACGTCGATCCAGACCTGATCCTGCGTTTCCTTGATTGCCAGCTTGGCCATGATATCTAGGGAGCCATGACCTTCGAGCTTTGGCTTTCCGCCGGCGCCGTTCTGCTGCTGCTGGCGATCTCCGCATTCTTCTCGATGAGCGAAACCGCCATCACGGGCTCCTCGCGCGCCCGCATGCATGCGCTGTCCGAAAGTGGCGACGAGCGGGCAAGGCGCGTCAACCGCCTGTTTGAACTCCGGGACCGCCTCATCGGCACGATCCTGATCGGCAACAACCTCGTCAACACCGCCTCCGCGACGCTGACCACCGCCGTGCTGCTCACTGTCTTCGGCGAGGTGGGCATCGCCTATGCGACGGTCGCGGTTTCCGTGCTGATCATCGTCTTCGCCGAGGTGATGCCCAAGACGATCGCGATTAACGATCCTGATCGTTTCGCGCTCAAGGTCTCGCGTCCGCTGTCGATCGCCGTGCGCCTGCTCTCGCCCATCACCATCGCCACGGAATGGCTGGTGAAGATGCTGCTGCGCCTGTTCGGCATCAAGCTCGGCGGCGATGGCGCGGGCCTTTCCGCCAGCGACGAGATTCGCGGCCAGGTGAACCTGCTCCACAAGGAGGGCTCCGTCGGCAAGGGCGAGCGCGACATGCTGGGCGGCCTGCTCGACCTGCAGGAGCTCGAAGTGTCGGACGTGATGGTGCACCGCACCAAGATGCGCGCCATCGACGCCAGCCTGCCGCCCGAGGAGATCGTGCGCGAGGTGCTCTCCTCCCCCTACACGCGCCTGCCGCTCTGGCGCGGCGAGCCGGACAATATCATCGGCGTGCTCCACGCCAAGGACCTGCTGCGGGCGCTCGATGCCGCGGCGGGCGACGCCGCCAAACTCGATATCGAGGATCTGGCGCTGGAGCCCTGGTTCGTGCCCGACACGACCGCGCTCCGCGATCAGCTGCGCGCCTTCCTGAAGCGCAAGACGCATTTCGCCATCGTCGTCGATGAATATGGCGAGGTGGAAGGGCTGGTGACGCTGGAAGACATCATTGAGGAGATCGTCGGCGACATCAAGGACGAGCATGACGCCGGCGCGACCGGCGTCAGGCGCCTGCGCGACGGGGCCGTGCAGGCCGATGGCGGAGTACCGATCCGCGACATCAACCGCGTGATGGAATGGCGGCTGCCCGACGAGGAGGCCACGACCATCGCCGGCCTCGTGATCCACGAGGCGCGCGCCATCCCCGATGTGGGCCAGGCCTTCACCTTCTATGGCTTCCGCTTCGAGGTGATGCGCAAGCAGCGCAACCGCATCACCTCGCTCAAGATCACGCCCGTTTCGCCCCGCGAGGCGGCCGAAAACGCCGCCGCGCGGCCGGCAATGCCGGTTTCCTGAGGCGGAGCGGCCTCAGCCTTCACAAAACCCGCCACGGCCCTTAACTCCGGTTAACGATTGCTTCCACGAGCGCCCATCCCGCCCCCTTGCGGGGCGGGTGGCCCGGACCCCGGACTTGATCCGGGGGAAGGCCGGGTGGGGGGGCTTTTTCCCATTTCCTCCTCATGATCACCCCTCCCCGGCGGCTTTCGCCGCCGACCCTCCCCGTCAAGGGGAGGGATGGAGACCGCGTGTTTACCTGAATTAACTGCCCTGAAAAACCTGCGCGGGGCGATTGACCGATCAGGCGCAATGCGCGAAGGGAGCAAAGCTTCGGGTCGCCAAAGCCTGCCCGGATGCCCCTGTGGCGGAATTGGTAGACGCGACCGACTCAAAATCGGTTTCCGCAAGGAGTGCTGGTTCGATTCCGGCCAGGGGCACCAAACGGGCTTGGGGGGATGCGTGAGGGCGTCCGTGAGTTTGCCCCGCAAAAAAATGTTTCGTCGTTCGGGCACCTTCGTCGTGCCTTATCAATTATTCGATATTAGCCGTCAGGATAAAATACCGCCCGGCGGACAAGGTAATCGAAAGAATTATTGGAACCTGAAAGCACTAATTTGCGGGGCGGCAAACCGTGTTGATCCACCCCGTCTTTTCCGCTCGACAGGCGTTGCCAGCGAAGCGAGCGCATGTACGAATTGCCCACGCTCGTCTGCACTCGCCCAATTAGTCAAGATTGCGCCTTGGCGCTCAGCAACCTTGAGCGACGGCAGGGCGATTTTCTCAAGCGATGCCGACGCATTGTAGACAAGCCGGGCCTTGGTCTGCTTGTCACCAAACTCCATGCGTGCGCGTTCAAGAACCAATGCCGCAATGCCGATATTGCTAATAGCGCGGTGGAGCGAATCTTCATACCCCGACGCGTCGATGGTTTCAACGACGTGCATCGCTCCATTGCGAAGCACAAGATCGGCAACCAAGCCTTCGGCCAACTCATACGACGGAACAATGCGATGCGAGTCCAAGGCTTCACCCTTATTCGCAAGCACGCGCTCTTGCCGGAACAACGTTTTCACCTGTGTGAAGAGTCTTGACCGCTTTTCACGGATGCGAAGCGGCGCGGGTTCAGGATCAACCATCGCCTTGAACAAGGACGTAACCCTGTCTTCGTAAGCGTTCATATCTTCAGCAACGAAAGTGCCAGCGTTGGACAATGACAGCGGCCCGATACGGGAAATCATTTTAAGGCGCGCGTCACCTTCAACGCCTGACGTACGAAAGCGTTCATCAAGGTGCTTAAGATTTTCAATCAATTCACGCAGCATACCGGTATCTAGTGCGGCGGATAAAGCGCGCGCCTTTTCTAGCCGCTTCGAGATGCGGACATCCAAACCATGTTCGGTGAGAATCACAGCGCCGATATTTATCCGTTCGTCCCGCGCATCGTCCGGAGCAAGGCGGACGATGGCAAACTTATAACAATGAGCCATCGATGATCCCCGCGCGAAGTTCCTCTATCCGGGCATTCCGTGCATTGCTAGCCCACCACCCAACGAATTGGGTACGGACGTCCGCAGGGAGCCAGTCTGTGGGCATCTGGTTAATAAAGCCTTCAATTGTGGCCGGTGCAAGACCCGATAGACGGTCTAATGTCCCCGAAGCTGAATTTTGGTCGAAACCATGCGAATTCCGCAGGAAAGCACCGCACATTCGTGTGTTTTGGCCGATTGCGGGGAAGCCAGTCCAAGGCCATTGCCAGAAAAGCGCCCGACTGAAATCGAACGCATAGAGACGCCGAGTGCCGTTGTCATCCACCGATAGATAGTTTCCAAAATGGCGGTCGTCGTTGTGAATGAACATGTCCAGCGCATAAATCGACGAAAGGATTGTCTGCAATCCAGACACAGGGACACCGACATTCGTCGCTGTTGGCGTGGTGAGATAGGCCGCCGTCGTCACTTTGTCCGCAACGCCCGCAATCCTTCGTGATCCGAACACGACGGACCCGTCAATGCGTTCAATCGCAGTTGGCGTAGGCGCTCCAATCCCCACAGCTTCAGAGATGTGGGTGCTTATCCATTCACTGGCCCGAACAAGCCGTCCATGTGCATCAGCTTTGATGTAATAGTGATGATTGTCGTCAGCTTCCACTTCGCCTAAAGAGTCCGCAGAATTTTCCTTCTGTGGAAACTCGGTGATTGCCTTACGCGTGAACATTTGCATTTGCCGTGGCACTACAGCCACTGGCGCGACTGCGACACTTTGCTTCGACGGTGTTCTTGGCGGTTCCGACATTCGAAGGGCAAACCTCACCACACGAATCGGGATATTGTGATATGCAAACTCTGATAGTTTTGCCGAATGGGCAAGTTCGGCTTGATTTATGCCTCTCTGAAATGCAAGCTCCGATCACGAACTTCAATTCAGGAGGCGGTTTGAAGCTGAAATAGCATCGCATTCCCGTTTCGGGCGACAATGAACAAGTGCACCGCTCAATCGCGAGTGTCCACCTACATCCGCCCATTGCCGACGAAGCTGTTCGCCTTCTGCAAACCCCATTCCTTTTAGGTCAATAATTTCAATACCATAGATTGTTTATGAGGTTTCAGCCAGGGCACCAAACCATCATGCTCAGACGTCCATAGCCGGCCAGACAGAGCCGGTTTGTCATCGCTTCGGCCCGTTTTGAAACGCACCGGCACCCGCAGCCCTCCGTTGTCGAGCGATACAATCGTCGAAAAACGGGCGTGACCAGCCCGCTTTGACAATCCGTATTCATTCGGATACATTTTTCTATGCTCACGCTTGTTCGTTCATCGCTGTTTGACGGGTGGCTGGCATCGCTGGCGGATCAGAAGGCCAAGGCGCGCATCCTGGCCCGATTGGTCGACCGCGGCGCTTCCTCGGTGTTTGCTTCTTCATCGTGACAGCTCGGTCAGCAGCGCCGGATTCACGAAGAGCTTTTCACGACCGACCTGCCGCTCTTCCAGCAAGCCTGCTTCGACCAAAGTCTTCAGATAGGTCGAAGCCGATTGGCGCTTGACGATGCCAGCCTCGACCAGATCAGAAATCCGGCAATAGGGCTTGGCGAAGATCAGTTCTGCCAGCTCTCGCGAATAGATTTTTGGCGCTCGCTGCCGCATGGCCTCGGCCGTTTGGTCCAGCAATACGCGGATTGCACCGATCTTGAGCGTCGTCCAGCGTGAGGTCTCTTCGACGGCTGCAAGCATGAACAGGATCCACTCTTCCCAAGCGCCATCCGTCGTCACCTGGAGCAGCAGCCGGTAGTAATCCGCCTTGTGCGCGATGATGTGCCGACTGAGATAGAGCACGGGGATATCGAGTAATCCCTGCTCAACAAGATAAAGCAAGTTCAGCACGCGACCTGTTCGCCCATTGCCATCGATGAAGGGGTGGATGGCCTCGAACTGATAGTGCATCACCGCCATCCGGATCAGCGGATCGACGTCCTCCGCTTCATGGATCCAGCGCTCCCAGTTCGCGAGCAATTTCCGAAGGTGATCCGCCCCTTCAGGCGGTGTGTAGATCGTCTCGCCCGTTGCGTCATTGATCAACGCGGCGCCGGGCGTGGCGCGAATATCGATTTGTGCGCCCTTGATCGTCCAGCAGATTTCGACTGCCATGGTCGTACTGACCGGACGGCCAGCGAGCATCTTGAACCCTTCGCGAAGGGCGGTCCGGTAGCGCAAAGCTTCCTTGGTGGCAGGGTCAGCACCATTGCCGGCATCGTCGGCGAAGCGAAACAGCCGGTCGGCCGTCGTAACGATGTTCTCGATTTCGGAACTGGCCTGCGCTTCAAGGATCGGGATCGAATTGATCAGCACGGCCTGATTGGGAATGAGCTGACCTGCAATGCGTAGCTCCGCAATTGCCGCGCGAGCAGCGATGCAAGCCTTCAGGACCGCCTTGCTCTCGATCTCCACCTTGGGCGGAAGAAGCGGCAGATCATTATAGGGGCGATCGGGACGAAAAAGCATATGTCGACGAATTCCTGTTTAGTCGACATAAATCCAGAACATGTCGACGGCATCGACACATTGCCAGAACGTGTCGAAGAATTCAATTTATTTCGACATACCCTTGTCAGGTGCATCTTTCTCCACCGCCTCGACCATTGCCTGCATGATTGCCAGCAGCTCGGCGCCGATAGCACGGGCATAGGAGACAAGTTCAACGACATCCAGCCGGCGCTCGCCATTCTCGACCTTGGCTACAAAGCTCTGCGGGCGCCCCAAACGCTTTGCGACCTCGGCCTGCGTCACGCCATTCTTCTTGCGCGTCGCCAGCAGCAGCTCCCGGAAGGTCAGGTGATGGTCGGTCCGGGTCGATCTGCGCATGCCGAATTCCTGACCGCCGCCGCGCAGAATGACTATCCCGATGTGCTGCTTGCCGCCCTTTGCCATGCCGCCAAGGCGAAGGGCATGACGCAGGTGGCGAAGGACGCAGGTCTTGGCCGCGAGAGCCTCTACAAGGCGCTGTCAGCCGGCGCGCATCCCCGCATTGAAACGATCAACGCGGTGTTGCGGGCGCTGAATCTGCGCATGGCGGTTGTGTCGGGCTGATGGCTGCCCCCCCCTCACGCCGGCAGGACGATCACCTTCGTCTGCACGGGGGTGCGCGTATAGAGGTCGATCATATCCTGCGTCAGCAGGCCGGTGCAGCCGCTGGTGAGGTTGGTGCCGATCGTCTCCGGGTCGCTCGTGCTGTAGAGCGTGTAGAGCGTGTAGCGGCCCTTCTGGTAGAGATAGAGCGTGCGGGCGCCCAGCGGATTCTCCGGGCCGCCGGGCATGCCGCGGGCGTATTTGGCGGCTTCCGGCTGGCGCTTGATCATCTCGGGCGGCGGGGTCCAGACCGGCCATTCCGCCTTGCGGCCGACATAGGCGTTGCCATGCCAGAGGAAGCCCTCGCGGCCGACATTGGCGCCGTAGCGCGTGGCGTTGCCCTCGCCCTCGATGCGGTAGACATAATAATTGGCGGGGTCGACGATGATCGTGCCGGGCGCTTCGGCGGATTCGTAAGGCACGAGCCGCCGGTAGTATTTCGGGTCCACCTTGCCGATATCGACCGCGGCGATCGGGAATTTCGGGTCCGGCACCGCGCCATAGAGCTTCTCCGCCTCGGCGAGGCTCATGCCGTCATTGGTGACGCAGCCGCCAAGGCCGAGCGCGCCAAGGCTGGCGGCGCCCATCAGGAAGGAGCGGCGGCTGCAAAGCGCCGTCACGGGAGCGGAATTCGCATTGTGAGCGGTCATGATCGGGAGCTTCCCTTGTCCTGTTGCCGACCAGAGAGAACTCCGGCACAAACGCAACTCACTCTTTAACCGGCTTTCACCGGTCAGGCTAAACACCCTCTCATTTTGCCGTTTCCCGGCCCTTTTTGCAAGCTGCGGCATCGCGCCGGAGATTCGGGGCTCCGCTCACGCGCCTGGCCGCCCGGCATTGGGAAAGAACAGCTGCTCGCCGTTGATCCTGTAATCGGCGATGGTTTTCTGGCCTTCCGGCCCGGTCAGCCAGTCGATGAAGGCCTGCCCGTCGGCCTTTTTGACATGCGGATGCTTCGCCGGATTGACGAGAATGACGCCGTATTGGTTGAACAGGCGGCCATCGCCCTCGACCACGATTTCAAGCTCGCCCCGGTTCCTGAAATTGAGCCAGGTCGCGCGGTCGGCGAGCACATAGGCGTTCATCGCGGCGGCGGTGTTAAGCGCGGCGCCCATGCCCTGGCCGATCTCGCGGTACCACGGCCCCCGCGCCTGTTCGATGGTGATCCCCGCCGCCTTCCAAAGGTTCAGTTCGGCGGCATGGGTGCCGGATTTATCCCCCCGCGACACGAAAGGCGCGCCCCTGGCCTGGATCGCCTGCAGCGCGGCGGCGATATCCTTCGTGCCCCGGATGCCGGCCGGATCGGCCTTCGGCCCGATCAGCACGAAATCATTATACATCACCGGCTTGCGCTCGACGCCGAAACCCTCCTCGACGAATTGCGCCTCCTGGGCGCGGGCATGCACGAAGACGACATCCGCATCGCCGCGCCGGCCCGTGTCGAGCGCCTGCCCCGTCCCCTGGCTGACGACGCGGACCTCGATGCCGGTCCGCGCCTTGAAGGCCGGCAGCAGATGCTCGAACAGGCCGGAATCGGTGGTCGAGGTGGTGGAGGAAACGGTGATGAACCGGCTTTGCGCCGCCGCCGGGGCCAATGCGGCGGCGGCGAGCGCAAGGCCGAAGCCTGCGGTCAGAAGGCTGCGTCTGGTCAACATGGTCGTGTTCCTCCGTTTGGGTTGAGAGCGTTCACCAGAGCAGATCTCCGGCGATGAAGGCCTGGGCTTCCGGCGAGGCGGGGCCCGTGAAAAAGCTGTCGGCCGGCGCATCCTCGACGAGGCGTCCCCGGTTGAAGAAGAGGACGCGTTGCGCGAGCCGCCGCGCCTGCCCGAGATCATGCGTCGTCATCAGGATCGTCATGCCCTCCGCCGCCATGGCCGCGATCATCTCCTCGATCTGCCGGGTGGCGCCCGGATCAAGATGCGAGGACGGCTCGTCCAGAAAGAGCAGTTCCGGCGCCTGCGCCCAGGCGCGGGCGATGGCGAGCCGCTGCTGCTCGCCGCCAGAAAGGAGACGCGCAGGGCGATCCGCCAGCGCCGCCAGGCCGAAGCGCGTCAGGGCGGCATCGGCGCGCCGCGCCGCGTCCGGGATGGCGAGGGCATGGAGGGCATGGGCGATATTGGCGCGGGCCGACCGGCGCAGCATCACCGGGCGCTGCAACACCATGGCGTGACGCCGGAGGCCGGTGCCGGCCTGCCAGGAGATCGTGCCGGCGCCCGGCGCGAGGAGTCCGTGACATAGCCGCAGGGTCAGCGATTTTCCGGCCCCGTTCGGCCCGATGATGGCGGTGACGCCGCCCCGGGGCAGGGTGAAGCTCACATCGTCGAGCAGCCGCTTGCCGTCGGCCATGAAGCTGAGGCCTTCGACCGCGAGCGGCAGGATGGAGACGCTGTCGCGCATGGCCGTCACCCTGCGAAACGCGCGCCGACGCGGCTGGCGCCGAAAGCCGCGGCATTGATCGCCAGCGTCAGGGCGATCAGCACGAGGCCGAGCCCCAGCGCCAGCGGCAGGTCGCCCTTCGAGGTCTCGAGCGTGATCGCCGTGGTCATCGTGCGGGTATGGCCGGCGATGTTGCCGCCGACGATCAGCACAGCGCCCACTTCCGCGCTCGCCCGCCCGAAACCGGCGAGCAATCCCGTCGCCAGAACGAAGCGGCCATCCCACAACAGCGTCGGGATAGCCCGCCATCCGGTCAGGCCGAGCGACGTCAGATGTTCGCGGTACTCGCCCCACATCTCCTCGATGGCGCCCCGCGTCAGGGCGATCACGATCGGCAGCACCAGCAGCGTCTGCGCCATGATCATGGCTGCGGGCGAAAACAGCCAGCCGAGGGGCCCGAGCGGCCCCGAGCGCGAGAGCAGCAGGAAGACCATCAGGCCGGCGACCACCGGCGGCAGGCCCATCAGGCCGTTGGCCAGAACGATGACCGCCGAACGCCCCGGAAAGCGGACGACCGCGAGGAGCGCGCCCAGCGGCAGGCCGATCAGCGCGGCCAGCAGCACGGCCGACAGGGTGACGCGCAGCGACAGCCCGACGATCTGCAGGAATTGCGGATCGCCGGAGAAGATCAGCGAAAACGCCGAAGCAAAGGCGGAGGACAGGTCCATGGGTTGCTTGTTGAGCCCGCATCGTTGACGACACTTAGTCGTTTTCTATATTCCGGTTCAACAACGGAATCCGTGCAGCTGAAAACAGGAAAAACACATGGCCCCTTACCTAAACACGGAGGAAGCCGCCGCCTATCTCGGCATCCGGGAGCGGAAGCTCTACGAGCTGGTGGCCCAGGGCGCAGTTCCCTGTTCGAAGGTGACGGGCAAATGGCTCTTTCCGCGGGCGGCGCTCGACCGCTGGATCGAGGCCGGCATGGCGAGGCCGCACGGCTTCGCGGCAGAGGACCCGCCGCCCATCATCGGCGGAAGCCATGATCCGCTGCTCGAATGGGCGGCCCGGCAATCCGGCTCCGGTCTCGCCCTGCTCAGCGTCGGGTCCGGTCCGGGACTGGAGCGGCTTGGCCGCAACGAAGTCGCCATCGCCGCCATCCATCTGCATGCGCCTGACGCGGAAGACGCCAATCCGGCCGCTGTGGCCGCCATGCCCAACCTGCAGGATGCGGTGCTGATCGGCTTCGCCCGCCGCGAGGTGGGCCTGCTGGTGGCGCCTGGCAATCCGCTGGCGCTTGCCGGCCTGAGGGACGCCGCCGCAACCAGGGCCCGCTTCGCCATGCGTCAGCCGGGCGCCGGCGCGCAGCTGCTGCTGGCCAAGCTGCTCGCCGCCGACGGCTTGGCGCCGCAGCAGCTCTTGGGCCTCACCGCCTCCTTCGCAACCGGTGACGATCTCGCCTTCGCCATCCGCGCGGGCGAAGCCGATTGCGGGGTGGCGACGCGGGCCGCCGCCCATGCCTTCGGCCTCGGCTTCGCGCCGCTGGCCACGGAATCGTTCGATCTCGCCATGCGGCGGCGCACCTATTTCGGCGCCGGCGTGCAGGCGCTGTTGGCGCTGATGCGCAAGCCGGAGTTCCAACGCCATGCCGAAATGCTCGGCGGCCTCGACACCAGCGGAGCCGGCGCTGTCCGCCTGACCCGCTGAGCCGGAGGCTTCGCCCATGATCGCCTTGAGTCCGGCCGGGTGGCGGGGAGCCCTTGGGTTGATGTGAATCAATGCGAATGGCTTACGGAATTTGCTATTTACGCTAATCTGACTTCCTCAAATAATGTTGCTAACAATTTTTTTGATAATGAGTCTTAAAAATATAATTTTATTCTCTGAGGAAAATTAAACTCCGTCAAATGTTCTAAATTCTAACGAATTGCAATAAAAGGAGATCCTCATGAAGGGTTTTGTTGACGACATTGACGTGATTACGAAAGATAACAAGGATTTCCGGCATGTGCTGTAAACCGGGAAACATCTGCAACTTGTTCTCATGTCGCTCAAGCCGGGGGAGGAAATCGGCGACGAGGCGCATGAAGACCGCGATCAGTTCTTCCGGGTCGAAAAAGGCGATGGGCAGATCGTGATTGACGGCAAAATGCACCCGATCAAGAGCGACGACGCCATTCTGGCGCCTGCGGGCGCACGCCATAGCCTGATCAATACGGGCGCTCATGCGCTCAAGCTTTACACGCTTTATGGTCCGCCGAACCATCTGGATCAGCTCATCCAGAAATCGAAATCGGAAGCCAGCGTTTCAAAAGAGAAATTCGCAGGGGCGGCCACTGATTAAACCGAAAGATTGTTCGATCATCCTGGAAGGTCTTGCCTGATCGGGCGGCCTTCCTTTCACAGCATCGAGACAGGAGAATTCCAATGACACTTTCCCGATTAGCCCAGTTACTGGGCGCGGCGCTGATGCTCGTTGCCGCGGGCCTCTGGCCTGCGGCCGCGCAGACCGTGCCGGAAGAGGCGCTGCGGCTCATTGCATCCCGTTCGGTTGGCATGCCGGAAGCCACATTCGAGGTTTCGAGCAATGGGGCGGTGCTGACGGTGAAGCGCGTCAACAGCACCATGAATGCATCATCGCATTAGGGCCGGAATAACGAATCCGCCGCCATCGCAAAGGCAATAACCGATGAATTCGCGCGGAAAGCTTCGCAATATTCCGGCATTCAATCGATCAGCGTGGATTATGTCGAGCGCGCTGGCGCGCCAGCCCATGACAAACTCATAGACCGGATTGATTTCAGGAAGAATGCGGCCGGCAAGTTCGAATTGCATATCTCCTGAGATTTCGCTTGGAGCAACCTTGACAATGAGACAAGCAATGACGACCGACCGCTACGATCCTGCTTCGCAGGCCTTCCACTGGGTGACGGCGCTGACCGTGATTTGCGCCTATGCCATCGGGCTTCTCCGTGAGGATCTGCCGAGGGGCGATCTCAGGACCGGCTTGCTCAGCCTGCACATGTCCATCGGGATAATGGTCTTCGCACTGACGCTCCTGCGCCTCGCGTGGCGGGCCGGCTATCCTGCGCCTCCCATGCTGCCCGCCCAGCCGCTGATGAGGCTTGCGGCGAAGGCTATGCATCTCCTGCTCTATGCCGCGATGATCGCCGTCCCCCTGACCGGCCTGATCAGCGCCTGGGCCAACGGGAGGATCGTCAGCTTCTTCTGGGTCCTCCCGCTCCCTTCTCCTATCGCCATTGACAAGCCCTTCGCCGAAACTATGGGCGAACTCCACGAGGTTTCTGCCCATGCGCTCATGATCGGCGCCGGGCTCCATGCGGCCGCATCCATCGCGCACCACGTCATCTGGAAGGATGCGACACTGCTGCGGATGCTGCCAGCCCGCCTTCAGGCGCGGCTGCAGGCGGGGCGGTGACGGCGAGAGCATAGGAGAAATGCCATGCATCCGCTTCATCGTGAAAGCCATCTCGTTGAACGGATCGGCTGGCTCAGGGCTGCGGTTCTGGGCGCGAATGACGGGATCATCTCCACGGCCAGCCTGCTGGTCGGCGTTGCAGCCGCCGCCAAGACGCCCGGCGAGGTCGTGTTGGCCGGTGTGGCCGGGCTCGTGGCGGGCGCGATGTCGATGGCGGCCGGAGAATATGTCTCGGTCAGCTCCCAGTCCGACACGGAGGAAGCCGATTTCGCGCGTGAGCGCCGCGAACTGGCCGAACAGCCTGAAGCTGAACTGGCGGAATTGACGGCGATCTACGTCGCGCGCGGCGTCTCGCCCGATCTGGCCGCTCGGGTGGCGACACAGATGACCGCCAAGGACGCCTTCGAGGCCCATGCCCGCGATGAGCTTGGCCTGTCGGGCCATGTGATCGCACGGCCCGTCCAGGCGGCCTTCACATCGGCCATCACCTTTTCGATCGGCGCGCTGGTGCCGCTGGCGATTGCCCTCTTCGCACCGAAAGCCATGATCGGCTGGTCGATCTCAGCGGGATCGCTCCTCTGCCTTGCGGCGCTCGGGGCAATCGGGGCCCGCATCGGCGGAGCCAATTGGCTGAAGCCGACCTTACGCGTCACCTTCTGGGGGGCCTTCGCCATGGCGGTCACGGCCGCCATCGGCCTGGCGGTCGGGCATGCGATCTGAAGGTGCGCTCCCCAGGTGCGTCAGCGCGTAACGCCGGGATGCGGCTTGCCGCTGACCTGACCGATCAGCTCCCGGCTTTCGACCAGGACGCATACCAGCTCTTGAAGAGGTGCAGCTGATCCCGCGCGAAGGCCTTCTGGCTGTCTGACAGAACGTCGGCCGGATTGAAATGGAGTTCGTACTCCGGATTGCCTTCGAGCAGCATCAGGTGCTTGTAGAAGAGGACGAGATCGACGCCCTCGTCGAAGG
Organism: Methylocystis sp.; assembly: GCA_020252485.1. Lineage (GTDB taxonomy): Bacteria > Pseudomonadota > Alphaproteobacteria > Rhizobiales > Beijerinckiaceae > JADCCX01. The sequence continues at coordinate 28,975 of JADCCX010000055.1, read as the reverse complement.
TCGAGAGCACCTTGAGGGCCACCTCCAGCTCCTGCGCCTGGCGCCGCGCCGCGACATCGCCTCTCGCCGCCTTTTCGCAAAGCGCCGCCAGATGCAGCACTTCTCTGGGCAAAACATTGCCGATGCCGGTGATGGCGCCGGTCGCCCCGCAATTGACATAGCCGTGGAAAACCTCGGTATCGACGCCGACCATCAGGGTCAGCGCCTCCGATTGCCCGGTGATATGCTCCGCCGCATAGCTCATCGCCCTGGCGCTGCCGAACTCCTTGAAGCCGACAAGATGCGGATACTTCCTGTGCAGCGCGAAGAAGAGATCGGCCTTCGTCTCGAAGCCGTAATAGGGGCTGTTGTAGATCACCGAAGGCAGATCGACCGCGGCCTCGAGAATGCCGGCGAAATGCGCATGCTGGGCGGCGACCGACGACCCGCGGGAGAGCACCCGGGGGATCACCATCAGACCAGCGGCGCCGATCGATTTCGCATGCGCGGCAAGCGCCGCGGCCCGCATCGGGTTCTGCGCGCCGGTGCCGACCACGACGCGGAGCCCCGCCTTCACCAGACGCTCCGCGCCGGTCATGCGCTGCTCATCGGTGAGCAGCGGCCAGTCACCCATCGAACCGCAATAGATCACGCCCGCCATGCCCGCCTGGACAAGCTCCACGCCCTTGCGGACGAGGGCGTCGAAATCCGGCGTACGGTCCGGCCGGCATGGGGTCATCAAGGCGGGCAGGACACCAGAAAACACATTCTTGCTCATCGGCTCGCTCCCTGCAGACCGCCATCCGCGCCATGCGGCGGCGTCACACTGTCTCTACGTTCGCGCACCCACGGAAATCAATGCCGAATGGCGGCCTTTCCCTCTGCGATGAGGACAGAACGCGCCGGGTCCGCTAAAGCATGAGGGACATTGGCGAAGAGGCGGACGTGCCCGTGCAGCGCAGACAGATCGTGGTCGACTGGGGCACCAGCAATTTCAGGGCCTATCTTTTCGGGGCCGATGGCGCGATCGACCTTGAGCATCAGGCCGCCGCCGGCATCCTGAGCGTCAGCGGCAATGGTTTCGAACAGGCGCTCGAGCGCGAGATCGGGTCATGGCTTACGCCCGGCTGCCATGTCTTCCTGTCGGGTATGATCACCAGCCGCAACGGCTGGCTTGAGACACCCTATGTCGCGACCCCCGCCGATCTGGCGGGAGTGGCGGCTGGCGCCCGCGAAATCACCTCGGCGCGCGGCGCGCGGCTGCGCTTTCTGCCCGGTGTCGCCACGCGCCATCCCCTGCCGGATGTGATGCGGGGCGAGGAGATCCAGATCTTCGGCAGCATCGCCCCGGACGAGACGATCACGCTCATCCTGCCCGGCACGCACAGCAAATGGGTCCGTGTCGAGAGGGGCGCGATCGCGGCGTTCCGGACCTTTCTGACAGGCGAGCTGTTCGCCCTGCTGAAAGCGCATTCGATCGTCGGCCGGCTGATTCCCAACGAGCCTCTTGCTTTCGATGCCGAGGCGTTCCTGGCGGGCGTCCGGCAGGCCGCCAGCGATGATTCCTCCGGGCTGCTGCACGATGTCTTCACGGCCCGCAGCGGCGCGCTGCTTGGAGACTTTGGGCCGGAAGCGGTGGCGGACCGGCTCTCGGGCCTCGTCATCGGCCATGAGCTGCGGGCCGGCCTGGCGCTCGGCTGGGCGGGAGAGGCCGTTCGGCTCGTCGGCGAACCGGCGCTTTGCGCGCGCTACCGCGATGGCTTGGCGGCCCTGGGCCAGGCATCCGAAGCGGGCCCGGCCCATGCCGCGGTCGCGGGTTTCAGACGGCTGGCGGCGCTTGAAGGCGGCGCAGGCTCGTGATCCTGCTTGCGCGGCCATCCCCCCTCTTCAACGTCAGGAATCCCGTCATGCGGATAGCCCTCATTCATGCGCTGCGCCATTCGCCGGGGCCGATCGCGGCCGCTTTCGCCGAACTCTGGCCGGAGCCGATGCTGATGAATCTCCTCGACGATTCGCTTTCGGCGGATTTGGCGCGTGAGGGAAAGCTGACGCCAGCGATGACAGCGCGCTTCCTGGCGCTGGGCGATTATGCGGTCGGGACAGGCGCCGCGGCGATCCTCTTCACCTGTTCGGCCTTTGGGCCCTGCATCGATGCCGTGAAGCAGGCGCATCCCGATATTCCCGTCCTCAAGCCGAACGAGGCAATGATCGAGGAGGCGATGACGCTCGGCGGAAGCATCGGCCTGATGGCGACCTTCGCCCCGACGCTCGCCTCGATGCCGGCCGAATTTCCCGCCGACGCCAGCTTGCGGACGGCGTTGATCGACGGCGCGCTCGCCGCCCTGGATGCGGGCGATGGCGCGCGCCATGATGCGCTCGCCGTGCAGGCCGCGCGGGCCCTCACGGATTGCGACGTGATCGCGCTGGCGCAGTTCAGCCTGGCGCGGGCGGCCGAACCCATCGGCAGGGCGACCGGCCGGCCTGTGCTGACGACACCGCAGAGCGCCGTCAGAAAGTTGCGGTATCTGCTGGCGTGAAACCCCTGCGGCGCGCGGGCCCCGCTTCGGCAACGCTCAGGCGGCCCGGGCGCGCTCACGCGGCTGGAGATGGGACTGGCGGACATTCGCCAGAAACTGCGTCGTTGCCCGCTCCCAGGTGAAGCTTTCCGCCTGTCTGCGGCAGAGATTGCGGTCGATACGCAAGGCGGCCAGGGCCGCAGCCCGCAGGTCCCCGGAGATGATTCCGCAGCCGCTGCCGCCCACGACATCCTGCGGACCGGGTGCGGGGAAGGCGGCCACCGGCAACCCGCAGGCGAGCGCCTCGATCAGCACCAGGCCGAACGTATCGGTGCGGCTCGGGAAGACGAAGACATCGGCATGCGCGTAATAGGGCGGCAGGGCAGCATGGCTTCTTGCGCCGAGGAACACCGCCTCGGGATAACGGGTCCGCAGCTCTTCACCGGCAGGTCCGTCGCCGATCACGAGCTTGGTGCCCGGCAGCGCCAGCGACAGGAACGCATCGAGGTTCTTCTCCGGCGCCAGCCGTCCGACATAAAGGAAGATCGGGCGCGGCCAGGAGATCGCGAGCGTTTCATCAGCCGCAGGATGAAAGCCATCGAGATCGACGCCCCGGCTCCAGCGCATGGTGTTCTGGAACCCGCGGGCGCGCAATTCCTGCTCAATGGAGGGCGTCGCCACCATGATGCCCTGCCCCGCATTGTGGAACCGGCGAAGCGCCCGGTAGCTCAACTCCAGTGGGACAGGCAGCCGGGCCCGCAGATATTCCGGAAACCGGGTATGGTAGCTTGTGGTGAACAACCGGCCTTCCGACAGGCAGATATGGCGCACGGCCCAGCCGATCGGGCCCTCCGTGGCGATGTGGATATGATCGGGACGGAACGTCGTGATCAGATCGCGGATCGCGGATTGGCTCGGCCAGGCCAGGCTGATCTCCGGGTAGCCGGGCATGGGCATATGCGGGAACAGATCGGGACTGACGACGCGCGTCTCGACACCGCGCCGGTTCAACTCCCCGATGGTGAAGCCGAGCGTCTGAACGACGCCGTTAATCTGCGGGGCCCAGGCATCGGTGGCGATGACGACCTTCACGGCAAAACCTTCAAGGGATGCGCCTCACGCTGCTTCCGGCACCCGGATCGGCGCCGGAGCCTGCGGGGGGCGCGAAACGATGGGCTGCCCCAGCTGCGCCCAGCGCACGATCTCGAAGCGGCCGTCGTGATGCTCGACGATGGCGGTCAGGCTTTCGACCCAGTCGCCGCTGTTCAGGTAATGCAAGCCGCCGATATCCCGCGAGACGGCGTGGTGGATATGGCCGCAGATGACGCCATCGGCTTCGACCCTTTGCGCTTCCTTGACCAGCGCCTCCTCGAACTCGGAAATCACGTTGACGGCGTTTTTCACCTTGAGCTTGGCCCAGGCCGAAAGCGACCAGTAAGGCAATCCCATCCGCCGCCGGATCGCCGTGGCGATGCGGTTCAGAAAAATCGCGAAGTCATAGGCGGCATCGCCGAGATGAGCGAGCCACTTGGCATGGCGGATCACGAAATCGAACGCATCGCCATGCAGCACCAGATACCGCTTGCCGGTAGCGCTGACATGGATGGCGGTCTCCTGCACCTCGATGCCACCGAAATGGGTGCCGTAATAGTCGCGCAGGAATTCGTCGTGATTGCCGGGAAGGTAGATGACCTTCGAGCCCTTGCGGGCCTTGCGCAGGATCTTCTGCACGACATCGTTGTGGGTCTGTGGCCAGTACCAGCCGCCCTTCAGGGCCCATCCGTCAATGATGTCGCCGACGAGGTAGATCGTCTCGGCGTCATGATCGCGCAGGAAATCAAGCAACTGATTGGCCTGGCTGGCGCGCGCGCCCAGGTGGACATCGGACAGGAAGAGCGCGCGGAAGCGCTGCGGCGTATCGAGCGGGTCGGTCTGCATGCTTGCGGCTCCCCATGCACTTGTTGTGGGCTGCACGGATTCGGTCACGGTTTCATGACAATCCCGCACAATGTCAAAAGTCTGTCATGCGGCTGTTGTCTTGCGTTGCTGATCAGAAAGATGGGAATCGCCATGAAAACGCTTGCCCACGACCTCCCGCAGACCAAAGTGGAAAAGGCCTATGGCTATTGGGCCTGGATCTATGATGGCCTTTGCGGACCGATCTTCCGCCCGGCGCATCTGGCGATCACTGCGGCCGCGAACCGCATCGGCGGGCAGGCCCTTGAGGTCGGCGTGGGAACCGGTCTGCTCCTGCCGCTCTATCGCCGGGATATGAGCGTCACCGGGCTCGATATCTCGGAGCAGATGCTGGCGCGCGCCCGCGCCAGGCTCGGACACGGCCATCTGCCGCAGGTCGTCGCGCTCGAGACGGGCGACATCCATACCATCGGCCATCCGGACCAGAGCTACGACGTGATCGCGCTGCCCTTCGTCCTCACCCTTTTGTCGGCGCCCGAACGGGCTCTGGACAATTGCCGGCGGATGCTGCGCCCGGGCGGGGAAGTGATTATCGTCAGCCACTTCCAGTCGGAGGCGGCCTGGATCGCCTCGGCGGAACGGTGGATCGCGCCGCGCATCGCCTCACTTGGCCTCCGGCCGGACTTTCCCGTCGAGAGGGTCCGCGCCTGGGCTGACCGCTACGGGGACCTGGAGATGCTGCCGCCCGAGCCGGTGGGGGCCTTGCGCATCTACACCTTGCTGCGCATCCGCAAGCATGCGTCCTCCGGCAGCATTCCTGAAGCCAGCCTCTCAAAGGACGAGGCCAGTCCGGCTCCCGCAGCGGTCTGAAGCTCCTTGACGAGCACCCATCCCGCCCCCTTGCGGGGCGGGTGGCCGAGCGCAGCGAGGCCGGGTGGGGGGCTTTTTCCCATTTTCACGCTCATGATCACCCCTCCCCGGCGGCTTTCGCCGCCGACCCTCCCCGTCAAGGGGAGGGAGGGAGCCCGCATGTAATCCCGGATTCACAGCCCTGCTCTATTCATTGAGCGCATTGTGATGGATTTCCAGTCCGGCTATGGCTCCCTGTCTCGGCACCGCAGGACCATTCCATGACCGCCATCGCGCTGACCATTGCAGGTTCGGATTCGGGCGGCGGCGCCGGCATCCAGGCCGACCTCAAAACCTTCTCGGCGCTTGGCGTTTACGGCGCTTCGGCGATCACGGCGCTGACGGCGCAGAACACGCTGGGCGTGCAGGCCATCCACAATGCCCCGCCCGAATTCGTGGCCGAGCAAATCAGATCTGTCCTGAGCGACATTGACGTCAAGGCGATCAAGATCGGCATGCTGTCCAGCGCCGCGATCATCCATGCCGTGGCCGATGCGCTGGCGCCCTATCCGCGCATTCCCGTGGTGCTCGATCCGGTGATGGTCGCGGCGTCGGGCGATCCGCTCCTTGAGGCCCCGGCGCTGGATGCGCTCCGCCAGCGGCTGCTGCAAATGGCGATTCTGGTGACGCCCAACCTGCCCGAAGCCGCCTTTCTGCTGGGCCGGGCGATCGCCTCGACCGAAGAGGATATCCTCCGGCAGGGGCAGGATGTTCTCCTGCTCGGCGCCAAAGCCGTGCTGATCAAGGGCGGGCATGGCTGCGGCCCGGACAGCACGGATTTCCTGATCGCACCCGACAGCGTGACGCGCTTTTCCGTGCCGCGCATCGCTACGGAGAATGTCCACGGCACCGGCTGCACCTTGTCATCGGCCATCGCGGCCGGGCTTGCGAAGGGTCTTCCCCTGCTGCAGGCCGTCGAAGAGGCGAAGGCCTATATCACGGCGGCCATCACCGCCTCTTCCCGCCTGAAAGTCGGCCACGGCCATGGCCCGGCGCATCACTTCCACGCCTGGTGGTGAGCGTCAGGGGAGGTCGATCTCGAGCGCCTGCTCACTCCCTTTCCTCAAGGCCAACCAGGCCAATCATGGCCGGCCCAAAGAGGGCAGATCGAGGCCTTTTTCCTGCGCACAATCGACGGCGATCGCATAGCCCGCATCGGCATGACGCATCACGCCGGTGGCCGGATCGTTCCACAGCACGCGTTCGAGCCGCTTCGCCGCGGTTGCCGTGCCATCCGCCACAATCACCATGCCGGCATGCTGCGAGAAGCCCATGCCGACGCCGCCGCCATGATGCAGCGACACCCATGTCGCCCCCGAGGCGCAATTGAGGAGCGCGTTGAGCAGCGGCCAGTCCGACACCGCATCGGAACCGTCCTGCATCGCCTCGGTCTCGCGGTTCGGCGAGGCGACGGAGCCGGAATCGAGATGATCGCGCCCGATGACGATGGGGGCCTTCACCTCGCCCCTAGCCACCATCTCGTTGAAGGCGAGGCCCAACCGGTGACGGTCTCCCAGACCGACCCAGCAGATGCGGGCGGGCAGGCCCTGAAACTTGATGCGCTCGCGCGCCATATCCAGCCAATGGTGGAGATGCGGATTATCCGGGATGATCTCCTTCACCCGCTGGTCGGTGCGGTAGATATCCTCCGGATCGCCGGAGAGCGCGCACCAGCGGAACGGGCCGATGCCCCGGCAGAACAAAGGCCGGATATAGGCCGGCACGAAGCCCGGGAAGGCGAAGGCATCCGCCACGCCTTCCTCCAGCGCCATCTGCCGGATGTTGTTGCCGTAATCGACAGTCGGCACGCCCGCCTTGTGGAAATCGAGCATCGCCCGCACATGGCCGGCCATGGATTTTTTGGCGGCAGCGGTGACGCCTGCCGGATCGCTCGCCTGCTTCGCTTCCCATTGGGCGAGCGTCCAGCCCTGCGGCAGATAACCGTTGACGGGATCATGGGCGGAGGTCTGGTCGGTGACGCAATCGGGCCGGATGCCGCGCCTGTAAAGCTCCGGAAAGATATCGGCCGCGTTGCCGAGCAGGCCGACCGAGAGCGGCTTCTTCGCCTTGCAGCTGGCGTCGATCATGGCCAGCGCCTCGTCCAGCGTCGCGGCCTGCCGGTCGAGATAGCCGGTGCGCAGGCGGAATTCGATGGAGGACGGGCGGCACTCGACGGCGAGGCAGGAGGCCCCCGCCATCGTCGCCGCCAGCGGCTGCGCGCCGCCCATGCCGCCAAGACCCGCGGTCAGAATCCAGCGGCCGGCGAGGCTGCCGCCGTAATGCTGGCGGCCCATCTCCACGAAGGTCTCGTAGGTGCCCTGCACGATGCCCTGCGTGCCGATGTAAATCCAGGAGCCCGCCGTCATCTGGCCGTACATCATCAGGCCCTTGCGATCGAGCTCGTTGAAATGCTCCCAGGTCGCCCAGCGCGGCACGAGGTTGGAATTGGCGATGAGCACGCGCGGCGCATCGGCGTGCGTGCGGAACACGCCGACCGGCTTGCCGGATTGCACCAGCAAGGTCTGGTCATCCTCGAGCCGTTGCAGCGCCGAGACGATGCGGTCGAAACTGTCCCAATCCCGCGCGGCGCGGCCGATGCCGCCATAGACGACGAGCTCGCCCGGCTTCTCGGCCACGTCGGGATCGAGGTTGTTCATCAGCATGCGCATCGCCGCCTCGGTCTGCCAGGACCTGGCGGTGATCTCGGGGCCATGCGGCGCCCGGATGACGCGGGCATTATCGAGACGGCCAAACGCCGGACGGTTCATCGCTCACTCTCCATCATGGCCAAAGGCGGAAACCTTGATATGGCAGAAAAGGCCTTCATGCGGGGTCCGCCGGCGCTTGAGGCAGGTTCGCCCCTTTCACGGCGGCGAGAACCGCTCCCGACGCCACAAGCGCGGCGGCGGCCGCGAGATCGCCCGCCATATGCCGGTCATCCTCCAGCATCGGCACCCTGGCGCGCAAGAGCCGGATCACCTTCTCCAGCGCCGGGCTCGTCCTCAGCTGACGCTGGCCGGTCTTGCCGTTCGGTTTGACATTGGCGGGGATCGCGCCCCGCTTGCGCAGATCGATCCCCTGGGCCGCCACCAGCAGCTCGATGCCGATGATCTGCGCCAGATTGCGGTTCATCTCGGCCAGCCGCCGCGCGCCATGGGCCGCCATGGAGACATGATCCTCCTGGTTGGCGCTGGTGGGCGTCGAATCGATGGAGCAGGGCGCGGCGCGCTGCTTGTTTTCGGCATAGAGCGCCGCCGCCGTCACCTCGGCGATCATGAAGCCGGAATTGAGCCCGGGCCGCGGCGTCAGGAAGGGCGGCAGGCCGAAGTTGAGCGCCGGATCGACCAGCGTCGCAATCCGCCGTTCGGCGATGGCCCCGATCTCGGCGATGGCCAAAGCCGCCTGATCCGCAGCGAAAGCGACCGGCTCCGCATGGAAATTCCCGCCGGAGACGATCTCGCCCGTTTCGACGAGCACCAGCGGATTGTCGGTTGCGGCATTCGCCTCGATCAGCAGCGTTCGCAGGGCTTGATCGATCAGGTCCAGCGCCGCGCCCGTCACCTGCGGCTGGCAGCGCAGGCAATAGGGATCCTGCACCCGCTCGTCGCCATCAAGGTGGGCGTTGCGGATGTCGCTGCCGTCGAGCAGACTCATCAGTGCATGGCCTGCCGCGATCTGGCCTGGCATGCCGCGCAAGGCGTGAATCTCGGGCCGAAACGGCGTGGTTGATGCCATGGCCGCATCGACCGACAGCGCGCCTGTGACAAGCGACGTCACCGCAAGGCGATGCGCCGCGATGGTTCCGGCAAGGGCATGGGCGGCCGAGAATTGCGTGCCGTTGATGAGCGCCAGCCCCTCCTTGGGTCCCAAAACCAGCGGATCGAGCCCGGCGGCCTTCAGGGCCTCGCCGCCCGGGAGGCGCTGGCCCCGCCAATCCGCCTCCCCCTCGCCGATCATGACGGCGGTCATGTGGGACAATGGCGCGAGATCGCCCGATGCACCGACCGAGCCTTGCGCTGGGACCAGCGGCACGATACCGGCCGCCAGCATGCCTTCAAGCTGCTCGATCACCGCCACCCTCACGCCGGAGGCACCCCGGCCCAGCGAGACAAGCTTGAGCGCCATCATCAGCCGTACGATCAGCGCGGGCGTGGGATCGCCCACGCCGCAGCAATGCGAGAGGATCAGATTGCGCTGCAGCTTGGCCGTATCTTCCGGGCGGATGCGGGTGGAGGCGAGCTTGCCGAAGCCGGTGTTGACGCCGTAGAAGCCCGCCGCGCCTCTGGCCGCTTCAGCGAGGATCTTCGCCGCCGCCCGCACGCGCGGCAGGGCGGCGCGGTCGAGGCGGGCGGGAGCCCCCGCCAGCAAGGCCTCGATCTCCGCGAGGCCAACCCTGCCGGGCGTGAGTGTGACGACCCGGCTCATGACCCCCTCCAGACCCGCCGATAGAGCGGGTTGAACCCCATGCGATAGACGAGCTCGGCCGGCCGCTCCACGTCCCAGATCGCCAGATCGCAATGTTTTCCCGGCTCCAGCGTGCCGATGCTGTCAATCCGTCCCAAGGCCCGCGCCGCTTCGCAGGTGACGCCCCGCAGCGCCTCATCGACATTCATGCGAAAGAGCGTCGCCGCCATGTTCATGGTCAGCAGCAGCGAGGTCAGCGGCGAGGAGCCGGGGTTGCTGTCGGTGGCGAGCGCCATCGGCACGCCAAGACGGCGGAAGAGTTCGACAGGCGGCTTTTGCGTTTCGCGGATGAAGTAGAAAGCGCCCGGCAGCAGCACCGCGACTGTCCCGGCTTTGGCCATCGCAAGCGCTCCGGCCTCATCGACATATTCCGCATGATCAACGGAAAGCGCGCCGTAGCGGGCCGCGAGCTGCGCGCTGCCGAGATTTGAAAGCTGCTCGCCATGGAGCTTCACCGGCAGGCCGTGCCGCTTGGCGGCATCGAACACCTTCGCGGTTTGCGCGGGAGAAAATCCGATCCCCTCGCAGAAGGCATCGACGGCATCGGCCAGGCCCTCCCCGGCGATCGCCGGCAGCATCTCGCCGCAGACCGTCGTGATATAGGCATCCTTGTCGCCGCCCGCTTCCGGCGGCAGGGCATGGGCGCCCAGAAACGTCGTCGTAACAGAAACGGGCCGCTCCTTTTCGAGCCGCCGCGCCGCCCTGAGCTGGCGCGCTTCCGTCGCCGTCTCGAGGCCATAGCCGGATTTGATCTCGATCGTTGTCAGGCCTTCGGCGATAAGGGCATCAAGGCGCGGCAGGGCTTCCGCCACCAGCCTGTCTTCGTCGGCCGCCCGCGTCGCGCGCACTGTCGAGACGATGCCGCCGCCCGCCCTCGCGATCTCCTCATAGGTCGCGCCCTGCAGCCGCAGCTCGAATTCATGCGCCCGGTCGCACGCGTAGACGAGATGGGTATGGCAATCGATCAGGCCCGGCGTGATCAGCCGGCCGCCGCAATCGATCGTCTCCCGGGCATTCCGGTGCGGCAAGTCCGCCATTGGTCCCGCATAGGCGATAACGCCCGCAACACTGCCAATCGCGCCCTTCTCGACCAGCCCGATTCCCGTCGGGGCCGCCATGGTGGCGAGACGGGCGTTGATCCAGAGCGTATCGAACATCCGGTCAGCTTCTTGCTCCTGACGCCTCCTGTCAACGGAACTTCAGAGAGATCGCCGAGGATGCCGATTGCAGGGGAGGCCTTCCTGTGGAAGCATTCAACGCGATGACGGCAGCCACTTTTCTCGCAGATCACGCGTTCCTCCCTGACGGCTGGAGCCGCAATGTCCTCATTCGCGTCGATGCCCAGGGCATCGTCGAAGGAGTCGAACCGGAATGCAGCAGCGTCGGCAATGCTGAACGGCTCGCGGGCGCGACGCTTCCGGGCCTGCCGAACCTCCACAGCCATACGTTCCAGCGCGGCATGGCCGGCCTCGCGGAACGGCGTGGACCCGCGCACGACAGTTTCTGGAGCTGGCGCGAGGTGATGTACGCCTTCGTCCGCCAGCTGTCGCCCGACGACGTCGAGGCCATCGCGGCGATGGCCATGGCCGAGATGCTGGAGGGCGGCTTCACCAGCCTCGCGGAATTCCATTATCTCCATCACGCGCCGGATGGCGCGCCCTACGACAATCCCGCCGAACTGGCGGAGCGCATCGCCGCGGCAGCCGCCCGGACGGGCATCGGCCTGACACTGCTGCCGGTGCTCTATAGCCATGGCGGTTTCGGCGGCCAAGCCGCTGGCGAGGGGCAGCGGCGCTTCCTCAATGATCTGGACGGATATCTCCGGCTGCATGAGGCTTCGGCCAAGGCGCTTCGCGGCCTGCCGGGCAGCGTGCTGGGCGTTGCGCCGCACAGCCTGCGCGCCGTCACGCCCGAACAGCTCAAGCGGCTGAGCGAAGCCGTTCCGGAAGGTCCGGTCCACATCCACATCGCCGAGCAGGTGAAAGAGGTGGAGGATTGCCTGGCCTGGTCTGGCCAGCGGCCCGTTGCCTGGCTCGCCGGTAATGCCGCGCTGTCCGAACGCTGGACGCTGATCCACGCCACACACATGGTTGCCGGCGAAGTGGCCTCGGTAGCCTCCTCCGGCGCCGTGGCCGGCCTCTGCCCGATCACCGAGGCCAATCTGGGTGATGGAATCTTCGAGGGCATCGCCTTCCTCGGCCAGAAGGGTCGGATCGGCGTTGGCAGCGATTCCAATGTCGAAATCACCGCTGCCGGCGAATTGCGCCTGCTTGAATACAGCCAGCGCCTGCGGCACCGGGGCCGCAACCTGCTCGCCGGGCACGAGGGCGTCTCGACCGGCGAGACGCTTTATCGCGCAGCGCTCCAAGGCGGGCGGCAGGCGCTTGCCCAGCCCGTGGGCGCGATTGCGCCAGGCTACCGCGCCGATCTGGTCGCGCTCGACACGGACCATCCCGCCTTCGCCAGCGGCAGACCGGCGGATTTTCTCGATTCGTATGTTTTCGGTGCGGGATCACAGGCGGTTGCGACCGTGATCGTGGCCGGCAAGCCCGTCGTTTCAGATGGCCGGCACCGTGGTCGCGATCCGATCGTGCGGCGCTATCGGGAGGCGCTCCTGCGGATCATTGCAAGCTGACTCGCGCTCACTTCATCGAACACTGGCGTTTCTGCAAATCAACCATGCATGGATTGCGCGCTGGATCGCCCGTCCCATCTTCCTTGGATCATTCAGCACCTTCCGGGACAACACCATGCTCAGCAAGAACCTTGCCGATCAAATCCTCTCCAACCACGGGCTTCGCTCTGCGGGAGCTCCGCTCTCGCGGGCCAAGGGCATCGTGGTCGCGATCCACGGGCGGGGCGCCGACGCAGCTTCGATCCTCGGCCTCGCCGATGTCTTCGCCCAGCCGGATATCGCCTTCGTTGCGCCGCAGGCGGTCCATCGGGTCTGGTATCCGCACAGCTTCATCGCGCCCATCGAGGCGAACGAGCCGTGGCTGGGCCAGTCACTCGCGCAGGTCGCCAGCGTTCTTGATGCCCTCGCAGGAGGCGGCGTACCCGCGGCCAAACTGGGCCTGTTGGGTTTTTCACAGGGAGCCTGTCTTGCGCTCGAATCGGCCATTCGCCGGCCGAGAGCCTACGGGGCGGTCCTTGGCTTCAGCGGCGGCTTCATCGGTCCGATGGGGATCAATCGCCAGCCGCAGGGGCGCATGGCGGGCGCACAGGTCTTTCTCGGCTGCAGCGATGTCGATCCGCATATTCCGGTCGCAAGGGTCAGGGAAACGAGCGCCCTGATGACCGCCATGGGCGCCAGCGTGACCGAGCGTATCTATCCCGGTTTCGGCCATGCGATCAACGACGACGAGGTCGCAAATGCCCGGCGCCTGCTCGTCGCCATGGCGGAGGCCTGAGCGCAAGACGCTTGCGGCGACAGGACCTTATGGTTTGACTTCGGCGCGTATCTTTTCGATGGCCGCGCTCGCAAGAAAGCTCGAACGCGTCAGACCCCGTTCTTCCGCCGCCGCATCGATGGCGGCGAGGATGCCCTGATCCATGGAGATATTGGCGCGCACCGATCGTCCGCTCTCGATGAGGAGGGGTATGGCGATCGGAAATGCGCCTTCGCGGATCGCTTCCTGCGCCTCGCCGTTCAGCCGCAATGTTTCGGGATCGCTGGGTGCTGGCACGGCCTCAAGGCCTCCCATTTCTCCGATCCAATCCGCCAATGCAGCAATGGCGTTCCGGCGCGCCTCCTCCATGGTGCGGCCCATGGCTGTGCAACCCGGCAGATCGGGAAAGGCAATCCCGTAGCCGCCTTTCTTTCCATCCAGAAGGCCGATGTAATGCGTCATTTCAACTCTTCATCCAGTTGGCCGCCTTCGCGATGCTGCGGGCGACACCCATCGTCAGTTCACTATGGCGCGGCACGATTATGTGTACATAAATACACACTCGTTGAGCTTCGGTCAATCCGCCGCTGGACTTCTCGCGCGCCCGGGGCATAACCATCTGACGCCTGTCATCCGAAACGTCCCGAAGAGAACGACCATCATGCTGAACCGCCGTCGCTTCAATGCTCTCGCCGCCGCTTCCGCCGCGACGACGCTTGCCGCCCCCGCCCTCGCGCAGACGCTGGAGAAGGTCACCTTCGGCACCAATTGGCTGGCCCAGGCCGAGCACGGCGGCTTCTACCAGTCCGTCGCCGACGGCGCCTATCGCCGCCTCGGGCTGGATGTAACGATCGTGCCGGGCGGCCCGCAATCCAACAACCGCATGATGCTGCCGGTCGGCCGCATCGATTTCTACATGGGCGGCAATATGCTGCAGGCCTTCTCGGCGGTGGAGCAGAATATCCCGACCATCGTCGTGGCAGCGAGCTTCCAGAAGGAGCCGCAGGTGCTGATCGCCCATCCCGGCCAGGGCTTCGAGACCTTCCTCGATCTGAAGAAGTCGAATGATATCTTCGTTTCCAAGGACGGGCTTGCCACCTACTTCCAATGGATGAAGAGCGAGTTCGGCTTCCGCGAGGAGCAGACCAAGCCCTACACTTTCAGCTCCGCGCCCTTCCTCGCCAACAAGAAGGCGGTGATGCAGGGATACCTGTCGTCCGAACCTGTGGCCATCGAAATGGCGGCCGGCTTCAAGCCGAAGGTGTTCCTGCTGGCGGACCACGGCTTCGACACCTATTCCACCACCATCGAGACCCGGACGGAACTGGTGGAGAAGAAGCCCGAGACCGTGCGGAAATTCGTCGAGGGATCGATCCTCGGCTGGTACAATTATCTCTACGGCGACAATGCCGCCGCCAATATCCTCATCAAGAAGGACAATCCGGAGATGACGGATGCCAGCATCGCAGCCGGCATCCGCCTGATGAAGGAATACGGCATCGCCGATTCGGGCGACGCGCTGCAGCTGGGCATCGGCGCCATGACCGACGCCCGCATGAAGAGCTTCTTCGACAAGATGGTGAAGGCCGGCCTCTACAAGCCGACGATCGACCACCGGAAGAGCTACACGCTGGCCTTCGTGAACAAGGGAATGGGCCGGGATTTGCGGAAGTAGGGCGACGTGCGGTAAGTCCGCTGCGGCATGTCCCGCACGCTGATCTCACTTGTCCATATCCGCAAGGAATTCGCCAACGGGACCGTTGCCCTTGACGATTTCTCCATGGACGTGCGCGAGGGCGAGTTCCTCTCGCTGCTGGGGCCCTCGGGCTGCGGCAAATCGACAGCGCTGCGCCTGATAGCGGGCCTTGCGGATGTGTCGGCGGGCGCTATCACTTGGCCTTCCGGCGGCTCGGCCAGAAGCGGCATCGGCTTCGTCTTCCAGGAGCCGACGCTGATGCCCTGGGCCAGCGTCATCGACAATGTCTATCTGCCGCTGAAGCTCAAGGGCCTGTCGCGGACGGAAGCGATGCCCCGGATCATGGACACGCTGGCCCTCGTCGGCCTTGCCGATTTCGCGAAGGTCTATCCCCGCGAACTCTCCGGCGGCATGAAGATGCGGGTCTCCATCGCCCGGGCGCTGGTGACGGAGCCGAAACTGCTTCTCATGGACGAGCCTTTCGCGGCGCTCGACGAGATCACCCGCTTCAAGCTGAACGATGACATCCTGCGGCTGAAGGAAGCCCGCAACGTCACGGTCATCTTCGTCACCCACTCGGTTTATGAAAGCGTCTATCTCTCGTCGCGCATCATCGTCATGGCGGCGCGCCCGGGCCGCGTGGTCGCGGAGATCGCCGTCGACGCGCCCTATCCGCGCAACGAGGATTTCCGCGCGACCGCCATCTATACCGAAACCTGCAAGGCGGCTTCGCAGGCCCTGCATGGCGCCATGGCGGCCCATGACCACCTGTAGGCGGCCATGAGGAGCCTTGCTCAGACCGGCGCCGCCGCACGCTTTGGCCTGCCGCTGCTCCTCGCTGCCGCCATTCTGGGCTGGTGGGAATGGGGCGTCTGGTACTATTCCATCCCGCCCTATTCGCTGCCCTCACCCTCCGGCATCATCGCCGCCCTGATCCGCGACTGGCCGGTGCTGTCGGTTTCACTTTGGGTGACGTTGCAGACAACGCTGGCGGGCATGGCGCTCGCCTTTGCCGGCGGCGTGGCGCTGGGCGTGCTGCTCGGCATGGTGAAGACCGCCGAGAACATGCTTTTCCCCTATGCCGTCGTGCTGCAGGTGACGCCGATCATCGCCATCGCGCCCATTCTCCTGATCTATTTCCCGGCCCCCACCGTTGTGCTGCTGACGGCTTTCCTCGTCACCTATTTCCCCGTCCTCTCCAACACGATCACCGGCATGCGTTCGACGGACCGGGGACTGGAAGCGCTGTTCGATCTTTACGGGGCCAATGCCTGGCGCCGGATCACGCTGCTCAAGCTGAAGACGGCGCTGCCTTACATCCTCACCGGCTTCAGGATCGGCGGACCGCTGGCGCTGATCGGCGCGGTCGTGGCCGAAATCGCTGCCGGCACGGCGGGCGCGGGCTCGGGCCTTGCCTACCGGATCATCGAAAGCACCTATCGGCTGAACGTGCCGCGCGCCTTCGCGGCGCTGCTGCTTCTGTCGATCATGGGGATCATCATCTTCTACACGATTGTCTTCATCAGCCATCTCATGCTCAAGGATTGGCACGAGAGCGCGATGCAGAAGGAACGCTGAGGGATGATGGTTGAACTGATCCGAAATGCGCGCCTGCCCCGTTGCCTGCTCGATGGAGCTGCGGCGTCCCTTCTCCCCGCGAGCGGGGAGAAGGACAGGATGAGGGGCGGGGTGATTTCGCACAGCGTTCCATCGCCTGGCCCCTCACCCCAACCCTCTCCCCGCACGCGGGGAGAGGGAGTCCACGCGGAGGATTTCGCGCTGGTCGACATCGCCGTCGATAAGGGGACGATTGCAGGCATAACGGTTGCGGCGGATGATCAAGATCGCGCGGCTCCCGCAGAAACAGACGTCATCGACCTCGACCAGGGCATCGTCTTCCCGGCCTTCGTGGAATGCCATACGCATCTCGACAAGGGGCATATCTGGCCAAGGCGCGCCAATCCTGACGGCACCTTCCCCGGCGCGCTGGACAACGTAATGGCGGACCGCGACGCCAATTGGTCGGCGCAGGATGTCGCCGCGCGGATGGATTTTGCGCTCCGCGCCGCCGAGCATCATGGCGTTACGGCGATCCGCACGCATATCGATTCGCTGGGCAAGCAGATCGGCATCTCCTGGCCCGTCCTCGCGGAAACGCGCGAGGCCTGGAAGGACCGCGTAACGCTGCAGGGCGCACCGCTCTTCGGCATCCAGTTCGCGCTGGATGCCACGCATATGCGCGATGTCGTCGCCGCCGTGAGGGCCTATGGCAGCGGCATTCTGGGCTGCGTCAGCTACATGATCCCGGAGCTCGATCAGGCGCTGGACGTTATGTTCAAGACGGCTGCCGAGAACGGCTTCGATCTCGATTTTCACGTGGACGAAGCGACCGATCCGGCGGCGCGATCGCTGGAGCGCATTGCGGCAGCCGCCTTGCGGCACAGGTTCACCGGCAGGATCCTCTGCGGCCATTGCTGTTCGCTGGCGCTGCAGACGCCCGACGACGAGAAGCGCATCATCGCCATGGTGAAGGAGGCCGGCATCGCAATCGTCTCCCTGCCCATGTGCAACATGTATCTGCAGGACCGGCAAAAGGGCCGCACGCCGCGCTGGCGGGGCGTGACCTCGCTGCATGAAATGAAAGCCGCTGGCGTGCCGGTGATGGTCGCCTCGGACAACACCCGCGACCCGTTCTATGCCTATGGCGACCTCGACACGCTGGAGGTCTTCCGCGAGGCAACGCGCATTCTGCAGCTCGATCATCCCTTCGCCGATTGGCCGAAAGCGGTGACCGCCACGCCCGCCGATATCATGGGCCTATCCCGCCATGGCCGCATCGCCGTGGGCCTGCCGGCCAATCTCGTGCTCTTCAAGGCGCGCAACTGGACCGAATTGCTCTCCCGGCCGCAGACGGACCGCGTCGTTCTGCGCCATGGCAAGAGGCTTGCAACCATGCTTCCCGATTACCGCGAACTCGACAAGCTGGAAGGAATGAACCCATGAGCCGCTACGATACCGCCGCCCTGAAGGCGCGCCTTGGTCACCTGAAGATCGAGGACAATCCCGCTTTGGTGCAGCAGAAATCCCGCGACTTCTACTGGTATTCTCCGCCGCTCAAGCGCCAGCTCGCCAATGTGACGGCGGACGCCATCGTTTCGGTCGCCAGCCAGCAGGAAGTGATCGACACGCTGGCCGCCTGCCATGCGCTCGGCATTCCGGTGACGCCGCGCGCCGCCGGCACGGGCAATTACGGCCAGGCGATGCCGCTGTCGGGCGGCGTGGTGCTCGATCTCTCGGGCTTCAACAAGGTGCTGAATGTTTCGCAAGGCCGGCTCGTCTGCGAGCCGGGCGCAATCATGGAGGCGATCGATCACGAAACGCGCGCCATGGCCAATCCGCAGGAAATCCGCCTGCATCCTTCGACCTATGCCACTGCCTCGCTTGGCGGCTTTATCGCTGGCGGCTCGGGCGGCGCCGGCTCGATCAAATGGGGCGGCCTGCGCGACTGGGGCAATGTCATCCGCCTGCGCGTCGTCACCATGGAGGCGGCGCCGCGCGTGCTGGAATTGACAGGCTCGGACCTGCACAAGGTCTGCCACGCTTACGGGACGAACGGCATCATCACCGAGGTCGAGGCGCCGCTGGCGCCGGCTTACGAATGGGTCGACGTCATCGTCGGCTTCGACACGCTGGAGCGGGCGGCCAGCTATGCCAACACGCTTGGCGAGCAGGACGGCCTGCTGCTGAAGGAGCTGGCCGTCATCGCAGCCCCCGTGCCGCATGATTACTTCCTGCGCCACAAGAAGTTCATCCCCCGCGACAAGACGATCGTCGTCATCATGGTGGCCCGCCATGCGCTCGACGCGCTGCTCGCCTTCACGCGCACGGAGAAGGGCGCCGAGGTGCTGGTGAACACCGCCGTTCTGTC
Source organism: Methylocystis sp. (assembly GCA_020252485.1). Lineage (GTDB taxonomy): Bacteria > Pseudomonadota > Alphaproteobacteria > Rhizobiales > Beijerinckiaceae > JADCCX01. The sequence goes on along the minus strand of JADCCX010000055.1, from coordinate 10,177 downwards.
GGCTGAGGACCGGAAGGGCCTGCCGCCCGGCTATGAGCTTGGCTGGAACCACACGACACTCAGGGCGCTGCGCATCGATCCCACCATCACCTATCTGCAAGTGCTCTACCCCTTCCCCAACTCGGTCGAACTCGCCACGAAAATCCACAAGCGCTTCGGCGATGAGCTTCCCGCGCATCTCGAATTCGTGCGCTTCGACGGCAAGGTGACGGCCTTCGGCCTGCCGCTCGTGCGCTTCACCACCGAGGAGCGGCTGGAGGAGATCATGCGCATTCACGAGGAGATGGGCGCGCCGATCTTCAACCCGCACCGCTATACGCTGGAGGAAGGCGGCATGAAGCAGACCAACGATGTGCAGCTCGCTTTCAAACGCGAGGCCGACCCGCAGGGCCTGCTCAACCCCGGCAAGATGGTCGCATGGGAGGACCCGAATTTCGATTACAGGGACGGCAAGACCTACATGTTCCCGGCGCTGGGCGGGTAAAGTGAGTTGGCGATGCCGTCCTTTCGTGATTAAAGGCCCCGGTCTGTCACTGGACGTCAACACCAACAGGAGGCTTGGCCGCGCTTCAACACCGTGGCGGAGTAAGACCCATGAGCGAACGCTGGACACCATCGAGCTGGAGAAACAAACCTGTCGCCCAGGTTCCGTTTTATCCCGATGCCGCCGCACTCGACGCCGTGGAATCCCAGCTCGCCGGCTTTCCGCCGCTGGTTTTTGCGGGCGAGGCGCGCAAGCTGAAGCGGGCGTTGGGCAAGGTCGCCAACGGCGAGCAGTTCCTGCTGCAGGGCGGCGATTGCGCCGAAAGCTTCGCCGAGCATTCGGCCGACAACATCCGCGATTTCTTCCGCGTCTTCCTGCAAATGGCGGTGGTGCTGACCTATGCGGCGGCCTCGCCGGTTGTGAAGGTGGGCCGCGTCGCCGGCCAATTCGCCAAGCCGCGCTCCTCCAATGTCGAGAAGCAGAACGGCGTGGAGCTGCCCTCCTACCGCGGCGACATCATCAACGACATCGAGTTCACGGAAAGCGGCCGCACGCCTGATCCCCAGCGGCTGCTGATGGCCTACCGCCAGTCGGCCGCCACGCTGAACCTAATCCGCGCTTTTGCGACGGGCGGCTACGCCAACCTCGACAATGCGCACCGCTGGATGCTCGGCTTCGTGAAGGATTCGCCATCGAGCGGCCGATACCGTGAATTGGCCGAGAAGATCACCGAAAGCCTCGATTTCCTGCGCGCCATCGGCATCGATCCGGAGACGCATCCGGAAATGCGCATCACCGATTTCTACACCAGCCATGAGGCGCTGCTGCTCGGCTACGAGCAGGCGATGACGCGGGTCGATTCAACCTCCGGCGATTACTACGCCACCTCGGGCCATATGATCTGGATCGGCGACCGCACGCGCCAGCTCGACCATGCGCATGTCGAGTATTTCCGCGGCATCAGAAACCCGATCGGCCTCAAATGCGGCCCGTCGCTGAAGCCTGACGAATTGATCAAGCTCATCGACATTCTCAACCCCGAGAACGAGGCCGGCCGCCTGACGCTGATCTGCCGCTTCGGCAACGACAAGGTGTTCGAGAACCTGCCCGGCCTTATCCGCGCCGTGCGGGCCGCCGGCCGCTCGGTCGTCTGGTCCTGCGATCCGATGCATGGCAACACCATCACCTCGGCCAATGGCTACAAGACGCGGCCCTTCGACCGCATCATCGGCGAGGTGAAGAACTTCTTCGCCGTGCATGAGGCGGAAGGCGCCTATGCCGGCGGCATCCACCTGGAGATGACCGGCAAGAACGTGACGGAATGCACGGGCGGCGCCCGCGCCATCTCCGATATCGATCTCGCCGACCGCTACCACACCCATTGCGATCCCCGCCTCAATGCCGAGCAGGCGATCGAGATGGCGTTCCTCGTGGCCGATCTCCTGAAGCGCCAGCGCGCCGCGCGCGGCCCGGTCAAGCGGGTCGAAGCGGCGGAATAGGCGGCTCGCTTTCTCCGCGCATCGCAGAGAGGGCAAGGTTGTGGTGTCAACGTCTTGCGTCCTTCGAGGCTTTCGCTTTCGCGAAAGCACCTCAGGATGTGCAGCGTGTTGTTATCAGGAGCTTGGTGTTTGGCGTGGCTCTGATCTCCTCATGCTGAGGTGCGACCCCGGACCTGATCCGGGGGAGCCTCGAAGGACGCACAGCGCGGGCGATCGTTGCAGGAGCGGCCTTCCCAAGTCTGCCATTCCTCGTCACAATGTCCCGGTAAAATCCTCAAGGGCACAAGCATGACCTACGATCTCATCCTCAAGGGCGGCCATGTCATCGATCCGTCCCAGAAGATCGACAGAATCATGGATGTGGCCTTCACGGGCGGCAAGGTCGCCGCCTGCAAGCCCAACCTGAAGGCGGATGCTGGAACCGAAGTGCGCGATGTCTCCGGCTATATCGTGACGCCGGGCCTGATCGACATGCACACGCATGTCTATTGGGGCGGCACCTCGCTCGGCATCGATCCTGATCAGTTTGCGCGCACCTCGGGCGTGACAACCTCCGTCGATACCGGCAGCGCGGGACCGGGCAACTGGCTCGGCTTCCGCAAGCATGTGATCGAACAGTCGGAAGCGCGCATCCTCGCCTATCTGCATGTCTCGTTCGCCGGCATCTACGGTTTCTCGAAAACCGTGATGGTGGGCGAGAGCGAGGATGTGCGCATGATGGCGCCGACGGAATGCGCCGAGGTCGCCGCCGCCAACCGCGACCTGATCGTCGGCATCAAGGTCCGCGTCGGCCGCCATTCCTCCGGCGATCAGGGCACGGCCCCGCTCAACGCCGCCCTGCAGGTGGCCGAGCAGGTCGGCATGCCGGTGATGGCGCATATCGACCATCCGCCTCCCTCCTATGAGGAGGTGCTGGGCATGCTGCGGCCCGGCGACGTGCTGACCCACGCCTTCCGCCCGTTCCCGAACGCGCCATGCACGGCGCAGGGAACGGTGAAGCAGGAGGTTCTCGCCGCCCGCAAGCGCGGCGTGCTGTTCGATATCGGCCACGGCGGCGGCTCCTTCGCCTTCAAGACCGCGCGCGCCATGCTGGCCAACGGCTTCTACCCCGATACGATTTCCTCCGATGTCCACATCCGCTGCATCGACGGCTCCGCCTTCGATCAGGTGACGACGATGTCGAAATTCCTCTGCATGGGCATGCCGCTCTATGACGTGATCGCCGCCTCGACGCTGAACGCCGGCATGATGCTGCAGCGGACCGAATACGGTTCGCTGAAGCCCGGTTCACTGGGCGACGCCACAATTCTCACCGTCAAGGAAGGCAAGTTCGATTATGTCGACGTGGTTGGGGAACACCTCATCGGCAATCAGCGCATTGTCTCGGAGGGCGTCGTGCTCAAGGGCCAATGGTGGCATCCGAAACGGTCAGCCAAGTTCAGGAAAGTGTGACGCATGTCAGCCGAAGCCAATCTCAAGGCGCTCAGCCTCACCCTGCCGGAGATGCCGGCGCCCATCGCCAATTACGTGCGCTTCAAGCGCGTGGGTGAATTGGCCTATCTCTCGGGACAGGGCCCGCGGCGGCCTGACGGTACGCAGGCCACCGGCAAGGTCGGCCGGGATGTCACCTGGGAAGAGGCCTATGAACACGCGAAGCTGACGGGCCTCGGTCTCCTGGCCGCCATGAAGCAGGCGGCGGATGGCGATCTTGACCGGGTCGAGGTCATCAAGGTGCTGGGCATGGTCAATGCCACGCCGGAATTCGGCGATCATCCCAAGGTGATCAACGGCTGTTCGGATCTGTTCGTGGCTGTCCTGGGCGACAGGGGCCGCCACGCGCGTTCGGCCGTCGGCATGGGTTCGCTGCCCGGCGGCATCACGGTCGAGATTGAGGTCATTATCCGGCTGCTGGATGCCTGATCAGGCGCCCGGCAGCGTCAGCATCTTGGGACCGAGCGTCTGCGTCAGCCCATCGACATTGAGGACCTGGTCGAAGCCGTTCTTGCGGAAGACGATCTCGGTCTTGCCGAGCACTTCGCGATCAATGTCCAGCCTGTCGCCGGTGGCGCTGGGCGCGACGGGCTTGAACTGCATCTTCAGCGCATCGATGGTTGTGGTGATATCGCTGTAGTCGAAGCCATCCAGGATGATCCGGTTGACGCGGGTCTTGTCCTTGTCATCAAGGTCGAAAAGCGTCTTCTTCATATCGACCTGATCGGTTCCGTCCCCCTTGCGGAAGGTGAAGACTCCGCCGCCGTTCATCGTGATCGTGTCGTTGCCAGCCCCGCCGGTGACAGATGCATATCGCCCGGTTTCCACCTTGTCGTCGCCTTCGTCGGCATCCACAGAGCCGCCAGCAAGCAGATAGAGATCGTCGTTGCCGGCGCCGCCTTCCAGCGTCGCAGTCGACCAGGCCGTTACTGTATCGTTGCCGTCACCGCCGACGGCCAGGCCGCCATCGCGGAGCAGCAGCACATCATTGCCCTCCCCGCCATCGATGCTGGCCCTGACGCTGGCGACGATCTGATCCTCGCCCGCCCCGCCGAAGGCGAGCTTCGCCACTTTGTCCTGCCCGGCATCAAGCGAGAACAGGGTGATCGTATCATTGCCGTCGCCGCCCGACGCAAAACCATCCGAGAAGATGATGTCATCCCCCGCATCGCCGGAAGCGGTGCGCGCATAGATGAGGTCGCCGCCCTCGCCGCCATCCACGATCGCGTCGCCTTCGACCGCGACGAAATCGTCGCCCGCCCCGGCATCGATCTTCGAGGCGTTGTTGCCCGCGATGAAGATCACATCGCTGCCGTCGCCCGTGCTGAGATCGATGGACGACAGCCGCGTGTCTTCGGCGGTCTGATCGCGGGTGTCGAGCACGACCGTGTCATCGCCGCTGCCGGTCACCGTCTTGATCATGAACCCTTCATTGCCGCTCGTCGGCGCGCCATCGGCAGAATAGACGACCGAGGAGAGCGCCCCCAGCGACGGGTTATTCTTGTCGATCAGCACGTCGACCGCCTGTGCGGACAAGGCAGTCTTCGTGACGCTTGTGGTGGCGGTTCCGCCGACGGCGGTGGTGAGCGGCACGCCGCGTTCGAAGATATCGGGCTGATCCTGCCTTGCGGCGCTGATGCTGATCTGGTTGGGCTTCTGCTGCTTGCTGCCCGTTTTGGGAATGAGCATGGAGAAGTTGAAGCTCTCGCCATCGTCCTTGAGGCTTTCGCTCAGCATGGCCACGAGGGCTGCGCCGGGGCTCGTGGCATTCGTATTGCTGGGCCGTGTGCTGTTGCGGCTTTCGGTATAGGCGAAACGCTGCTGGACCGACTTCAGCGCATCCGCGACCGCCGCCGATGTATCGGCGGAGCGCGTCAGGCCACGCGCCGTCTCCAGCGAAGCGGCCGTATCGGCCTCGGTCGAGACCTGTTGGACGAAGCGCGTCACATCCTGGTTCTGCGTCGTCAGGGTCGTTTGCGTCGTCGAGACGCTGTTTCCTGCGGCCTGGGCGAGCTTGCTCAACGCTTCCGCATTCGGCTTCAGGGAGGCCGCTGCGATCAGCGCGTAGCTGCCGGCATTGCGGGAAATGGCGACCAAGGCGAACGGACTCCGGACGATTCGAAACCGATTGTTATCTGCCGCCGGTGAACAAAGTCCTTAATTGGGCGGTCGAATGCCCCGCAACGGCGGCTTCGGCCTATTCCGCTGCCGGCAACACCCGGTCGGGAGGACGGTGCCCATCCGCGAAGGTCTTGACGTTGATGATCACCTTTTCGCCCATTTCGATGCGGCTCTCCAGCGTGGCCGACCCCATATGCGGCAGAAGGACAGCCCGGCCCTGCTCGACGAGCTTGACCAGCCGGGGGCTGACCTCCGGCTCGTGTTCGAAAACATCGAGCCCGGCGCCGCCAAGCTTGCCCTGCTCGAGTAGCTCGGCGAGGGCATCCTCATCGAGAATTTCGCCGCGTGCGGTGTTGACCACAATCGCATGCGGCTGCAGCAGCTTCAGACGGCGCCCGGACAGGAGATGGAACGTCGCCGGCGTATGCGGGCAGTGAATGGACACAACATCCATGCGGCCGAGCATCCGGTCGAGGCTGTCCCAGTAGGTCGCCTCCAGCTCCTGCTCGATGCGGCCGGCCGCCGGCCGGCGATTGTGATAATGAATCTGCATGCCGAACGCCTTCGCCCGGCGCGCCACCGCGTAACCGATCCGGCCCAGGCCGATGATGCCGAGCCTTTTGCCGGATATCCGTTGGCCCAGCATCCAGCTCGGCGACCAGCCGGTGAACTGCCCGGATGCGAGGGCCCGCGATCCATCGAGGAAGCGGCGCGAGACCGCGACGATCAGCGCCATGGTGAAATCCGCCATGTCTTCGGTCAGCACGCCCGGCGTATTGGTGACCGTAATGCCTCTGGCATAGGCCGCCTTGACGTCGATATTGTCTACGCCATTGCCGAAATTGGCGATCAGCTTGAGGTTGGGTCCGGCGGCGGAAAGGACATCCGCGTCGATGCGGTCTGTCACCGTAGGGACCAGAACATCCGCCTCGCCGACCGCCCGCTTCAGGGCGGCAGCGTCCATGGCCTTGTCATCGGAGTTGAACCGCGCATTGAAAAGCAGCCGCATCCGGTCTTCGACGAGCTCGGGCAGCTTGCGTGTGATGATAACGGTCGATTTACGATAAGGCATCGTCGCCCCGCGTCCTCCCCCTTCTTCGGGCCCGCATCGGTTTCATCCTTCATACACCGTTAACGGGCTCCTGCGACAACCAATCAAAGTGCTCATCATCTGTTCACAACTATATGCGGAACGGTATAGCAAGAAGGCGCCGCAGGTTCTCGACCCTCGTCAGGCAAGGGTCACTGCTTGATCGCGATCAGGCATTGCCTGCGAGCCAGGAGACGAGCGCCGCGGCCTTTCTCTCGCCAGAATCTGGCAGGAACAGGCGGATACGGGGCTGCAGAGGGCGGAAGAGACGAATGGCTTTGCATCTTGGTGTTCTCCGGTCCGCCGCTGCTGCCGGCCTTGCCCTCGCCCTGCTGATTCCTGCTCAGGCGCAGGAAACCACCGGCTCCGTCAGCGGCTTGCCGGTTCCCCGCTTCGTCAGCCTCAAACCCTCCGATACGCCGCTGCGGGAAGGTCCGAGCAAGGATCACCGGATCAAGTGGCTCTTCAAGAAGGAGGGCGTGCCGGTGGAGATCATCGCCGAGTTCGAGAACTGGCGGCGGGTGCGGGATTCGGATGGCGATGACGGCTGGGTCTTCCACTCCCGTCTGTCGGGACGGCGCACCGCCCAGATCAACCCCAGGCTGAAACAGCCCGACCTTCCGCTCTTTGCGCGCGATAGCGAAAACGCGCAGGTTGTGGCCCGCCTGCAGCCGGGCGTGATCGGCAATGTCGAGCAATGCAGCGGGCGCTGGTGCCGCATCAACGGCGAAGGGTTCGAAGGCTGGCTGCAGCAGGACCGCCTCTGGGGCGTTTATCCGGGCGAGCGCATCCGTTAGGGACGGCAGGCGAACGTCGAGGGGCCTTCCCTTCCGGGCGAATTCGCGTATCCGTAGCGTCATGCTTTCGACTGACCTTACCGCGTGATGGTTTTGCACGATCTTCTCATCATCGGCGGCGGCATCAATGGCGCCGGCATCGCGCGCGATGCAGCCGGACGAGGACTTTCGGTATGGCTCTGCGAGATGAACGATCTCGCAAGCGGCACCTCGTCGTGGTCGACCAAATTGATCCACGGCGGCCTGCGCTACCTCGAATACTACGAATTCCGGCTGGTGCGCGAAGCACTGATGGAGCGCGAGATTTTGTGGTCGATCGCGCCGCATATCGTGCATCCGCTCCGTTTCGTGCTGCCGCATCACAATGGGCTGCGCCCGGCCTGGCTGCTGCGCCTCGGGCTGTTTCTCTATGACAACATCGGAGGCCGCAGGAAGCTGCCGCCCACCGCGACGATCGATCTCGCGCAGGGACCCTTCGGCGCGCCGCTGAAGCCCGGCCAGTTCACCAAAGGCTTCGAATATTCGGATTGCTGGGTCGATGACGCCCGCCTCGTGGCTCTCAATGCGCGCGATGCGGCGGATCGGGGTGCGTCGATCAACACGCGCACGAGGGCCGTTTCGGCTTCGCGCGACGCGGATGGCTGGACGCTCGTCGTCAAGAATCTCGATACGGGCCGCCTCGATACGGTCCGCGGGAAGGTGCTCGTCAATGCCTCCGGCCCCTGGGTGGCGGAGGTGCTGACGGGCGCCTTGCGCACCAATGCCCGCGCCAGGGTGAGGCTCGTGCAGGGCTCGCATATCGTGGTCCGCAAGGTATACGACCATGACCGCTGCTATATCTTCCAGAATGCCGACGGCCGGATCATCTTCGCCATCCCCTACGAGCAGGAGTTCACGCTGATCGGCACGACCGATCAGGATTATCAGGGCGATCCGGCCAAGGTTGCGATCACTGCCGGCGAGATCGATTACCTTTGCGCGGCTGCCAGCGAATACTTCAGCAAGCCGATCCTGAAGGGCGACATCGTCTGGACCTATTCCGGCGTTCGGCCGCTCTATGACGATGGCGCGAGCGAGGCGAAGGCCGCCACCCGCGATTATGTGTTCGATCTGGAGGAGACGCCGGGTCTTCCCCCGCTGCTGTCGATCTTCGGCGGCAAGATCACCACTTACCGCCGATTGGCGGAAGCGGTGCTGGAGACGCTCGCTCCCTACCTGCCAGCGCGGGCGGGCGCGCCAAGGGGTTGGACGGCAGCCGCGCGGCTGCCAGGCGGCGATTTCCCGACCGACGGCGCGCCGGCGCTGGCGCAGGAGTTCTCCCGGACCTGCCCCTTCCTCTCCGACGCGAATGCGAAGCGCTTGGCCCGGAGCTATGGCACGCTGGCCTTCCGGTTTCTTGGCCAGGCGAAGCAGGCCAGCGATCTCGGCCGCTGGTTCGGCGTCTTGTCCGAGGCCGAGGTTCGCTACCTGATCGAACGGGAATGGGCCGTGACGGCGGAGGATATTCTCTGGCGGCGCTCCAAGCTCGGCCTGCATCTGGCCCAGGCGGATCAGGCGGCGCTGGCGGACTGGCTGGCGGCGAAGCCCAAGCCGACAGGATGACAACCCCGGCCGCCGCCCCGATCGTATGCCCGCAGCGCCGCAGACGCCCTGATCCTACGCGCGGGTCTTGATCCTACGCGCGGGTCTTGATCCTACGCGCGGGTCTTGGCTGGCCCCTCCGAAGTCCGGCCGATCAGGAGGAGAGAGGTCCCCGCAGCGAAAAGCACGAAGATGGCGGGAAGCAGGAGCAGGTTCATGAGAATCGAGTCCCACAGGAGGGGGTGGAGATATCGCCCGACAGCCGATTCAATCAGCGCGAAGGCGCGCGGAAAGAACGCCGCCAGCAATGTGCCGAGGGAGGTGAACGGCAAGCCGCCATCGGCGATGGAGCGCGCGCCGTCATGGACGCCGACCGCCATGCCCAAAGCCAAGGCAAGATAGCCCAACAGACGGACGACAAGGCGCAGCATGCCGGCAGGATACGCAAAAACGGTGGAAAGTCATGCCCTTGCCGTCAACGCATACAGGTTCACCGGTTCCGCCGGGAACGGACAGGGATCGTTTTCTGACGCCAAGGGAAGAGTTGCCAGCTTGCCTTTACAAACAAAGGCCAGGCCTCCATAAGCGCCGCCGATGGAGAGATGGCCGAGTGGTTTAAGGCGCACGCCTGGAACGCGTGTGTAGGGGCAACTCTACCGTGGGTTCGAATCCCACTCTCTCCGCCACTCACCCCCCCCATTTTTCTCTGGTCTGACGCTGTTCCTGCCAGTCGCGGGAATGACGTGGCTATTGGCGCCGCTTCCGGTTCGGGCGGGCAGGGTTCCGCATGTTCGGCGGGCTCTTGCCCGCCGTTTGGCGCGCCGGTCTCTGGTTGCCGAACGGGAGGGCCGGTTTGGCCTGTTTTCCCTGAAAACAGGAAAAAACAGGGAACTCCCCTGACTCTTGATGGTTTCCGGCGGGCTGCAGCGCTTCTCTCTGTCAGATCATTACGTGATATCAATGGGTTAGGCAGTGTCAGAGGAAAACGGGCTTGTGCCTTGAACACGAGCCGCTAGCCTTCCGGGCATGAGCAGCCGACGCATCTTCCGCTGCTTCAAGACGTCGCCCGAGATCATTCGCCTGGCGGTGATGATGGACGTCCGGTACCCGCTGT
>JADCCX010000054.1 GCA_020252485.1 Methylocystis sp. | reverse complement strand
CCTCAAGCACATGGCCGCAAATCTCGGCCGAAGGAAAAAGGGCAAGGATTCCCTCCGCCTAGCCCTCAAAACCGCAGCCTGGGACGACGACTACCTCGTCAAGCTCATATCAGCATAAATGCCTTCACCCGATTCCCCTGGTTCCGCGGGCCGTTTCCTCCCGATTGCGCCGAAATCGCGAAGTCCCCCGGTTCGAAGGGCTGGAAGACGGCTCGGAACGTGGGATTCCCCGGCCCAATGCGGCATAGATTCTGCCGGACAGCGGCGCGCGCTGTGCGCGTCTTGCCTCATTCATGCCTTTCTCGGCCATAGAGAACATTGTTGCGTCGCATGCCTTTTCTTGAAGGCAAGCGATCGTTAACCATGATTGCGCATAGCTTGTGCGGTCGACTCAGCGCTTTTCGCGGCTTCGACAAGGAGTTCGGCCTGTTGTTTCGCGTCCTGCCCCGCTCGTTGGCGCTGCTTGTCATTCTGCTTTGGCCGGCCTTGTTCGGCCAGGCGATGATGGTCCATGCCGAAGCGCGGCCTTCCCGGCCGGGCTTCGCGGCTGGCGGTGCCGTCGTCACGCAGATCAGCCTTCAGCAAATGGGCGACAGCGCCAGCCTTGTCGTCGATCTCTCCGAGGAGGTGCGCGCCCATGCAACGGTGCTGCTTGAGCCTCGGCGCCTGCTCCTCGATTTCAACGGCGTGCGCTTTCATGCGCCTTCGCTCAAGGTCGCCGAAGGCGATGGACTGGTTCGCGAGGTCCGCTTCGGCGCCTTTATGGCGGGGCAGGGGCGGATCGTGCTCGATCTCGGGCGGCCGGCTGTCCTGTCCGAGCAGACGTTCGTGCCCTTGGCGGGCGGCGGCGCCCGGCTCGTCGTGCAGATCGCGGCGGCCACGCAGGAGGCGTTCCAGAGCCTCGCCCGTCCGCCTGTCGACGACCTTGTGACCGGCACGGCCGACAGCAAAGCGCCGTCTTCGGCGCTTCCGCTGATCATGCTCGATCCCGGCCATGGCGGCATTGATACCGGCGCGACCGGACCATCAGGCGAAAGCGAGAAGACGATCGTGCTGCAATTCGCCCTGGCGCTGAAGGATCGGCTGGAGGCTGGCGGCAAAGCCCGCGTGGTGATGACGCGGACCTCGGATGTCTTCGTGCCGCTGCGCGACCGGGTCAGGATGGCGCGGCAGGCCAAGGCGCAGCTCTTCATTTCGCTGCATGCCGATGCGCTGGCGGATGAGGATAATGTGCGCGGCGCGAGCATTTACGTGCTTTCCGAGCGTGCGACGGACGAAAGGTCGGCAAGGCTCGCCGACAAGGAGAACCGGGCGGATCTCGTGGGCGGCATCGATCTCAAGGATGATCAGGACGAGGTCGCCGACATCCTGTTTGATCTGGCGCGGCGGGAATCGCGCGCCTTCTCGAACCAGTTCGCCCGCCAGCTCGCGACGACGCTGCCGAAGGCGACGCGGATGCACAAGACGCCGTTGCGCGGGGCGGCATTCCGCGTGCTGCGCGCGCCGGATATCCCATCCGTTTTGCTGGAGCTCGGTTATCTCACCACATCCGAAGACGCGAAGCTGATGCAGACCGATGAATGGCGCCGCGAGACGGCGAATGCCGCAGCCGAGGCCATCGAGCGCTTTATCGCGGAAAGAATCGACCGGGAGAAAAACAAGCCGTGATCATGGTTCAACTGCCGCATGGCCGCCACAGTTTTGCGAAAATGCCTGGGCCCATGAGCCTTCGTGCTAGCGCGCCGCTCCATTTGTCTTATATGGATCGTTGTCTCGCGGCGTCGCTCGGTTCCTGTCGCCATGTCACTTCGGAGGGCTCGGGCCGATGCGCCTGATCTTCAGATTCTTCGCGTTCCTGTTCGCCGGAGCCTCCTTCGTGGGGCTGTTTGCGGCAGGCGCCTTCGCGTTTGTGATCTGGAAGTTTTCGCAGGACCTTCCGGACCATGCCCAGCTGCAGAATTATGAGCCGCCGGTGATGACCCGCGTTCATGCGGGCGATGGCGGGCTTTTGGCTGAATACGCCAAGGAACGCCGTCTTTATCTGCCGATTCAGGCCATGCCGCGGCTGCTGATCAGCGCCTATCTCTCGGCGGAGGACAAGAATTTCTATACGCACAACGGCATCGATCCCGAAGGCATCGCCCGCGCGGTCGTGACCAATTTCCGCAACCGCGGCTCGCGCCAGCAGGGCGCGTCGACCATTACCCAGCAGGTCGCCAAGAACTTCCTGCTCAGCGGCGAACAGAGCTACGAGCGCAAGATTCGCGAGGCGCTGATCGCGCTCAAGCTCGAATCAACCTTTTCGAAGGACAAGATTCTCGAACTCTACCTGAACGAGATCTATCTTGGCCTCGGCAATTACGGCGTCGCCGCCGCCGCGCTCAACTACTTCGGCAAGTCGCTGCACGAACTCACCTTGCCGGAAGCCGCCTATATGGCGGCCTTGCCGAAGGGCCCCAACAACTACCATCCCTTCGAGAAGCGCGACGCCGCCATCACAAGGCGCAATTGGGTGATCGACAGGATGGTGGACAACGGCTTCGTCAGCCGCGCCGACGGCGAAAAGGCGAAGGCTGAACCGCTGACGGTCAGCTTGCGCGCCGTCTCGCCGAATCTGCTGAACGCCGGTTTCTTCGCCGAGGAAGTCAGGCGCGAGATTGCCGAACGCTATGGTTCGAAGAAGCTCTACGAAGGAGGCCTCTCCGTCCGCACGACCCTCGATCCCAAACTGCAGATCATGGCGCGCAAGGCCCTGATGGACGGTCTGGTGCGCTATGATGAGGCGCGCGGCTGGCGCGGCACGGACAAGCGGATTTCGCCGTCGGGCGATTGGGGCGCCGCGCTCGCGGCGGAGCCGCTTTATAACGACGTTCAGCCGTGGCGGTTCGCCGTCGTCCTTGATGTGAACGATCAACAGGCGCGCATCGGCATCCAGCCGCGCCGGCTTCCCGGCGGCCAGATCGAGCGCGAGCGGGTCGTCGGCGTCATTCCCGCCGAGAATGCCCGCTGGACGCGCAAGCGCCTGACGCAGACGCTCTCGCCCGGCGACGTCATCTACGCCGAGCCGACCGACAAGCCGGGACAGTTCCGCTTGCGGCAATTCCCTGAGGTTTCGGGGGCGATGGTTGTGCTTGATCCGCACACGGGCCGCATCCTCGCCATGGTAGGCGGCTTCTCGTTCGACCAGTCGGAGTTTAACCGGGCGACCCAGGCGATGCGGCAGCCCGGCTCTTCCTTCAAGCCCTTCGTTTATGCGACGGCGCTCGACAACGGCTACACGCCCTCGTCGATCGTTGTGGATGAACCGTTCGAACTCGATCAGGGCGGTTCGCTGGGCATCTGGCGTCCGGAGAATTACGGCGGCGACTTCGCCGGCCCGCGCACGCTTCGCTACGGTATCGAGCAATCGCGCAACCTGATGACGATCCGGCTGGCCCGCGATGTCGGCATGCCGCTGATCGCTGAGTATTCGAAGCGTTTCGGCATCTATGATGACCTGCTGCCGGTGCTGGCGATGGCGCTGGGGGCTGGCGAGACCACCGTGCTGCGCATGACGGCGGCCTATGGCATGCTCGCAAATGGCGGCCGCCGCATCAAGCCGACCCTGATCGACCGCATCCAGGACCGCTACGGCGCCACCATCTTCAAGCATGACGAACGCAATTGCGAGGGCTGTCAGGCTGATCGCTGGGCGGATCAGGACGAGCCAAGCCTGATCGACCGCCGTGAGCGCGTGATCGACCCGATGTCCGCCTATCAGATCACATCCATGATGGAAGGCGTCGTCCAGCGCGGCACGGCGACAGTCGTCAAGGCGGTGGGCAAAACCCTCGCCGGCAAGACAGGCACGACCAACGAAGCCAAGGACGTGTGGTTCGTCGGCTATTCGGCCGATCTGGCCGTTGGCGTCTTCATGGGTTACGACAAGCCGCGCTCGCTGGGCGATTCAGCGACGGCAGGCCAATACGCCGCACCGATCTTCCGCGACTTCATGATAGCCGCCTTGAAGGACAAGCCGGATGTGAAGTTCCGCGTGCCGCCGCAGATGAAGCTCGTGCGCGTCAACCGCGCGACCGGATTGCGCGTCGGCCCGGGCGAGGATGCGATCATTGAGGCCTTCAAGCCAGGGACCGGTCCGCCGGACACCTTCGTCAATCCGAGCACGGTCGGCCGCACCGGCGGCGCCGCGGGAGCGATCACCTCGGGGACGGGCGGCCTCTACTGAGCGGCAAGGCCGTTTACAGCATCCATCGGGCAGGCTAATTCCGCCTGCCGCGCTCGCGGTCCGCGTCGATTGCTTGCGATTTCTCCAACCCATGGTGGTGCATGCGCGCCGAACATCAGGCTCTCGTTGATTCAATCAAGCAGTCGGTTGGACTGCTGAGGAGGCATCTTTGACTGGGATGCCTCGATCCGGCGCCTCGCCGAACTGAACGCGCTGGCGGAAAGCGCCGATCTCTGGAATGATCCGGCCGCCGCGCAGAAGGTGATGCGCGAGCGCACCGATCTCGAGGCGCGCCTCACGGGCATCCAGAAGCTTGAGCGCGATCTCGATGACGCCGTCACGCTCATCGATCTCGGCGATGCCGAGGGCGACGAAGCCACGGCCCAGGAGGGAGAGACCATCCTGCGCCGGCTCGAAAAGGACGCTCAGACGCAGCAGATCGAAGCCCTGCTTTCCGGCGAGGCGGACGCCAGCGACACATTCCTCGAAGTGCATTCGGGCGCCGGCGGCACCGAAAGCCAGGATTGGGCGAACATGCTCTACCGCATGTACACCCGCTGGGCCGAACGGCGTGGCTTCAAGATCGAGGTGCTCGATCTCGCCGATGGCGAAGAAGCAGGCATCAAGGGCGCAACCATCCAGGTCAAGGGCCGCAACGCCTTCGGCTGGCTGAAGACGGAGGCCGGCGTACATCGGCTGGTGCGAATCTCGCCTTTCGATTCCAACGCCCGCCGGCATACGAGCTTCGCCAGCGTGACGGTCTATCCTGTTGTCGATGACAGCATCCAGATCGATCTCAATCCCGCCGATGTCGAAACGCAGACCATGCGGTCAGGCGGCGCGGGCGGCCAGCATGTCAACAAAACCGAATCGGCGGTGCGGCTGATCCACAAGCCGACCAACATTCAGGTCGTCTCCGAAGCGCAGCGCTCGCAGCACCAGAACCGCGAGACCGCCTGGAAGATGCTGCGCGCCAAGCTCTACGAGGTTGAACTGCGCAAGCGCGAGGAGGCCGCAGCCGCCGAACAGGCCGCCAAGACCGACGTGGGCTGGGGACATCAGATCCGCTCCTACGTCCTGCAGCCCTATCAGCTCGTGAAGGATCTGCGCACGGGGGTGACCTCGGGCACGCCGGGCGACGTGCTCGACGGCGATCTCGATCCCTTCATGGAGGCGGCGCTGGCGCAGAAAGTCAGCGGCGGCAAGGTTCAGGTCGAGGATATCGACTGAGCCGCTGACCGGCTCAGTTCAAACCCATTCGCTGGCCGGCGCGGATAAACCGCGAGGGATCGGTCGCATCGCCGTCGATTCGCGTTTCATAATGGAGATGAGGTCCTGTCGAACGGCCGGTCGTTCCGACGCGGCCGAGGACGCCGCCCTTGGCGATGCTGTCGCCCACATCGACGTTGATCGAAGAGAGATGCGCATAACGCGTGCTCAGTCCGTTGCCGTGGTCGATCTCGACCATGTTGCCGTAACCGCCCGCATAGCCGGCTTCCGTCACTTTGCCCGGCGCCGTAGCCCGGACGGGCGCGCCGCTTGGCGCACGAAAATCGATGCCGGTGTGCATCGCCAGCGTGCGCGTGAAGGGATCGGAGCGGGGGCCGAAGCCGCTCGTCGTTTCGAACTCGGGCGGCATCGGGCGCGAGATTGGCAGGCCGTTTACAATCTTGCGCATCCGTTCGGTCTTCTGGACGGTGGAGTAGACCTCGGCCAATCGCTGCTCGAAGGGATTGGACCCTTTGCCCGCGGTCATCGGGACCAGCGGGCCGCCTTGCGCGGAGTTTTTCGCGGCGCTGGCGAAGCGGGCTGGATCGAGGCCTGTCTCGGCGAAGATGGAGGATAGCCGCTGGGCATTGCCGCGCGCGGCCTGATCCAGCGAATTGAGGACGGCGACCTGGCGCTGCTCCATCTGATCGACGGCGTTGCGGGCTGCCGCGATGGCGGCCGCAGCGGGCGCGTCCTTGAGATTCGATTGCGGACCGGGCAGGGAGCCGCCGATGGCCCGTGTATCGCGTGGGGCCGTCGAGCGCAGCTCGAAGGCGTCGTGAACCGGAAGCGGCCGCGGCTCCGCAGGCGCAAAGCTCCGCACCGAGCCGGTGGCGATGGGGTCGCTGCCGCGCTGCGTGGCGCTTGCCGGGGCCGGCGCTGGACGCATTCCGGCGAAGATCGGCTGTTCCGCCAGCGCGTTGACGAGAGTCTGGCGGGTTTCGAGCTGCGCCTGGCGCGAGAGCAGTTCATGCAGCTTGCCGTCCAGCGTGTTCTGGTCGAGCAATTGCCGGGAGGTCACCTTGTCGATCTGGTTGCGCAGCGCCGCCAATCTGTCCTCATAGGCATATTGCATCTCGGTCTGCTGATTCAGCAGCCGCGCCAGCATTTCGTCGCGGAAGACGAAATAGAGCGTGGCCACCAGATACCAGGCCATCAGGATGCCGGCGAGGATGATGCCTGAGGCGGCGACCCAGGGCCTGATCCCTATGATGCGGGGGTTGGGCCCCTTGCCGATAACGATCGACAGCGGGCTCGTGGTGTTCGAGAAGGGCGATGGGACCGGACTGCGTGACGCCATGACTGAACCATTATGCGACCGGGGACGGCGCGTCTCATGGCCTTCATTCATCCCCCTTTAGGGTTAATATTCTGGAAAAACCGGCCGGCCTCGGGTGCAGATTCAATGAAAATCACGGCTTCTCGGTAAAATCCGCACGTTGCGCGGATGGGTGTGCCGGGGGAGCGTGCGGCGATCTTCGGCGACGGGACGCGCCACCTCATCCGCCCGGGCGAGCGCTGCGCGCATCGGGATTTCGCAGAGCGACAGCAGTTCCGCGGAGCGGTCGACCAGCCGGTTCGCCACGAGGTGGAGAATGCCTTCGGGGCTTTTCTGAACCTGGCCGCGCACTTCCAGCAGCCGCGCGCCCATCACCTCGCGCCGGAATTTCTCGACCATGCTTTTCCAGATGACGACATTGGCGATGCCGGTTTCATCCTCGATCGTCATGAAAACCACGCCCTTGGCGCTGCCCGGCTTCTGCCGCACCAGGATGACGCCGACGATGCTGGCCCTGTCATTGTGCTTCAGCCGGTGCAGATCGCGGCAGGCGAGATGGCGCTCCCGTTCAAGACGCTGCCGTAGAAAGGCGACCGGGTGGCCTTTCAGCGAAAGGCCCGTCGTCTGGTAATCGGTCACCACATGCTCCGAGAGGCGCATATCCGGCAGAACGATCTCCTCTTCGGCCGGCAATTCGTCGGCCTGCTGGAACGAAAAGAGCGGCAGGGGTGAACCATCCGGCAGGCGGCTGACCGCCCACAGCGCGGCGCGGCGGTCCAGTCCCAGCGAGCGGAAGGCATCCGCTTCGGCCAGCAGCCTGAGCGCCCGGGCTGGGAGGGCGGTGCGGCGGGCGAATCGCTCGACGCTGTCGAAGGGGCCGGCCTTGCGCGCCGCCCCGATCGCTTCCGCCCAAGCCTGGTGAAATCCGTCGATCTGGCGGAAACCAAGGCGCAGCGCCAGCCAGCGCCCGCCGCCCTTCTCCAGCCGGTTGTCCCAGAGGCTCAGGTTCACATCCGCTCCGCCGGTGCTGACGCCATGCTCGCGGGCGTCGCGCACGATCTGCGCCGGGGCGTAGAAGCCCATCGGCTGGCTGTTGAGCAGCGCGCAGGCGAAAACATCCGGGTGATGGCATTTCAGCCAGCAGGAGACATAGACAAGCTTGGCGAAGGAGGCCGCATGGCTTTCGGGAAAGCCATATTCGCCGAAGCCCTCGATCTGGCGGAAGCAGCGCGCGGCGAATTCCGCGTCGTAGCCGCGCGCCGCCATGCCCTCCACCATCTTCTGCTGGAAAAGGTGGATGGTGCCGACGCGGCGGAAGGTGGCCATGGCGCGGCGCAAACGGTTCGCCTCCTCGGGCGTGAATTTCGCAGCCTCAATGGCGATGCGCATCGCCTGCTCCTGAAAGAGCGGGATGCCGAGCGTCTTGCCGAGCACGCGGGCCAATTCATCCGGCGGCCCGTGCTCCGGCGAAGGCGAGGGGAAGAAGACGGGGTCGATGCCCTGCCGCCGCCGGAGATAGGGGTGCACCATGTCGCCCTGGATCGGGCCGGGCCGCACGATCGCCACCTCGATGACCAGATCATAGAAGGTGGCGGGCTTGAGCCGGGGCAGCATGTTCATCTGCGCCCGGCTCTCGATCTGGAAGACGCCGAGCGTATCCGCCCGCTGGATCATGGCATAGGTGACGGGGTCTTCTTTCGGCACGCTGTCGAGCGCCAGGCTTTCGCCCTTGTGGGCCTCCAGCAATTGAAAGGCCTTGCGGATGCAGGTCAGCATGCCGAGCGCCAGCACATCCACCTTCATGATGCCAAGCGCGTCGATATCGTCCTTGTCCCATTCGATGAAGGTTCGCTCGTCCATGGCGGCGTTGCCGATGGGCGCCGTCTCGTCCAATCGCCCGCGCGTCAGGATGAAGCCGCCCACATGCTGCGAGAGATGGCGGGGGAAGCCCATGATCTCGCGCGCCAGCGCCATCGCCCGCAGGATCACCGGGTTCTGCGGATCGAAGCCCGCCTGCACCGCCTGCTTGTCATTGAGCGAGCGCCCCCAGGAGCCCCAGGAGGTGTTGGCGAGCGCGGCGGTGACATCCTCGGTGAGGCCCAGCGCCTTGCCGATCTCGCGGATGGCGCTGCGGGGGCGATAGCTGATCACGGTGGCGCAAAGCCCTGCCTTCTCGCGCCCGTAGCGCTTGTAGATGTACTGGATGATCTCCTCGCGCCGTTCATGCTCGAAATCGACATCGATGTCGGGCGGCTCGCTGCGCTCGGCGGAGATGAAGCGCTCGAAGAGGAGATCGGCCTCGGCCGGGTCCACCGCCGTGACGCCAAGGCAGAAACAGACGGCCGAATTGGCGGCGGAACCCCGGCCCTGCGCCAGGATATCGAGGCGGCGCGCCTCCCTCACGATGTCATGCACCGTGAGGAAATAAAGCGCGTAATGGAGCTGTTTGATCAGCGCGAGCTCCTTCTGGAGCGCTTGCCGGACCCTGGCTGGGACGCCATCCGGATAGCGCTCCGCCGCGCCTGCCCAGGTGAGCTTCTCCAGCCAGCTTTGCGGATCCTCGCCGGGGGGCACGGGCTCATCGGGATATTCGTAGCGCAATTCATCGAGCGAAAAGCTGATACCCAGCAGAAATCGCGTCGTCTCTTCAATGGCTTGCGGACAATAGCGAAACAAACGAAGCATTTCGGCCGGCGCCTTCAGGTGCCGCTCGGCATTGGCGGCAAGGCGCCTGCCTGCCGCATCGATGCTGACATGCTCGCGGATGCAGGTGAGCACATCCTGCAGGGGCCGGCGCTCCGGCCGGTGGTAGAGCACGTCATTCGTGGCGATGAGTGGCACGCCGTGCTTCGCCGCCAGCGCCGCCAGGCCATCCAGCCGCCGCCGGTCATCGCCGCGGTAGAGCAGGCTTGCGCCCAGCCAGAGGGGCGCACCGCCGCGTTTCAGCGTCGACAGCGTCTCCTCCAATCGCCGGCCGGCGCGCCGTCCGGGCATCACGATCAGTTGCAAACCGTCGCGATGCTCCAGCAGATCGGCGAGCGTCAGGTGGCAATCGCCTTTCCGGGCGCGCAATTTGCCCAGCGTCAGCAGGCGGGAGAGGCGGCCATAGGCGGCGCGGTCGCACGGATAGGCGAGAATGTCGGGCGTGCCGTCGGCAAAGACGAGGCGGGCGCCGATGACGAGCTTCAGGCCGGAGGCCTTCGCCTCCGTCTCGCGCAGCGCCACATGGGCGCGCACCACGCCCGCGAGCGTGTTGCGGTCGGCGATGCCGATGGCGGCGAGGCCGAGCTCCGCCGCGCGGGCCACCAGTTCCTCCGCATGGGAGCCGCCCCGCAGGAAGGAGAAATTGCTGGTGACGGCCAGTTCGGCATAAGCGGCCATCAGGCGAACAACCCATGCAGGAACCAGCGCGGCTCGCGCGGTTCAAGATCGTAGAGCCCCTCGCGGAACAGCCAGTAGCGATGGCCGTCGCGGTCCTCGACGCGGAAATAATCGCGGGTGAAGGGTTTGCCGTTCTCGCGCCACCATTCGGGCGCGATGCGCTCCGGCCCCTCCGCATGGGCGACATCATGCAGGACGCGCCGCCAGCGGAAGCGGGCGGGCGGACCATCGGGCACTTCGGCCAAAGCCTCAATGGGCTCGGGCGGCTCGAACAGGCGCAGCGGCCGGGCCGGCGGCTCGCCCGCCCCGCGCTGCACGGGCCAGTTTGCGGTGGCCGCCTGCGTCTGCTGGGCGGGCAGGCGCTCCGCCGCGCGCTCGGGGATATGCGTGTCGCAGGGCAGGATTCGGGTGACGCGATGGCCGCCGAGCCGCGTCGCCAGATGATCCGTCAGCGTCTCAAGGGCGGCTTCTGCCACGCCTTCGCCATCCAGATTCTCCGCCGGCCGCTCCCAGCGCTCCACCGCCGTCACGGCAAGGCGCACGAGATCGAAGCCGAAGCCGGGATCGAGCGGATCAGCGAGCGCCGCCAAGCGCTCGCGGAACAGGCGCTCCACCAGGGCGGGATCGCGCACCGGGCGGCCGGTCTCGACCGCCAGGAAGCGCGCCGCGCCATCGGCCCGGAAGACATGGGCCTCGAAGCGCCGGCCCCCTTCGCCGCGCTGCTCCAGCACCTGCGCCAGATCCTGCGCCAGGCGGCGGATGACGGCAAGGATCATCGCCTCCTCTGTGACGGGCTCCGCGAAGGCGCGCTCCGCCATGCAGGCGGGCATCGGGCGGCGGGAAGTGAAGGGCTCCTCGATGCGGCCCAGAACGGCGTCGAGCCGGCGGAGCAAATCCGCGCCGAAGCGGGCCGCGAGAGGTGCGCGGGGCTCAGCCTCCAGCATGCCGATGGTCTTGAGGCCAAGCCGCAGCAGCAGTTTCAGCGTCCCGGATGGCAAGCTTCCGGACGGCCTTTCGAGGGCGTGGACGGGAAGGGCGGAGAGCGCCGCCGCTTCCTGATCCCCGTCGAGCCTTCCTTCGGGGCCAAAGCGCGCCAGGGCCCGCGCCATGGAGGGCGTGGCGCCGAAAGCCAGGCGAAGGGCGAGGCGATGGCGCACGAAGGCGCGCCGGAGGGCCGTCAGCAAGCCTGCCTCGCCGCCAAAGAGATGCGCCGCGCCCGTCACGTCGAGCAGCAGGCCATCCGCCCCGTCCACGCTGACCAGGGGCGTGAAGCGGGCGCACCAATCGGCGAGCGCTTCGACCAGCGCCGCATCGGCGGATTCATCGGCCTCGGTGGCGAGCAGGTCCGGCAGGCGGCTGCGGGCATCGGCCAGGGTCAGGCCAGGATGCAGGCCCAATCGCGCGGCCGGCGCATTCACCGCCGTCAGCCGCAGCGCGCTGTTCCGGTTGGCGAAGATGACATGAGGCCCAACGGCTTGCGGTTTGATTGCCGCCTGCGCACCCTCAGCCGGCCCGCCGCCAGCCTGCCTGACCGCGTGAGCCCGCCACAGCCTCTCCACCCGATCCGTCGCGAGAAAGGGCAGCCACAGCGCCAGGTAGCGGGACGATCTGCGGCTGGAGAGCAGGGGCATGGGCAAAGACCGACTCATCACTGTTCCACTCCACGATCCAGGTTCCCGTCCGGCCATTGCGGTTGCGCAGCAGTTCCGCTTCCATGCGCGGCGGACCCATCAGATGGCGGGCTGCGCCTTGGGAAGGGGCGGCCCTGATGCGCCAGCGGGTCGCCGCCGTGCTGGCCACCGGCGCCGCCGCGATCTTGAGCAGCAGCAGGCTGGCGCCGGAGGCCTCCGCCGCGAGCGCCAGTTTGCGCCCGGCGGTCCAATCGAGCTGTCTTGCCTCGCCATGAGGCTCGACCACGGCCACGCCGCCCGCCAGATTGCGCGCGCTTTGCAATGCGGCCTCAAGCAATTCCTCCTCGCGCCTGACCTGCACCAGCAGCAGCCGGTTGGGGTCGATCCCCATTTCGGCGAGGCCCGGCGCATAAGGATGGCCGTATTCACCCGTGGCGGGGGATTGCACCAGCCAGACGATGGGCAATCTGTCCTGTGTCAGCCGGCGGGCGAGGCCCAAAGCGAAACCGGTGGCGGCGCCCGCATCGCGCCCTGCCGCGCCATAGATTTCATGGAGCGATCCTGCGGCGAGCCCGCCGCCAAGCACGTCATCCAGCGTGCCGATGCCGAGCGCGGCCCTGATCTGCGGCTCGCGCGCGAGGCTTTCGCCTGATCCGATCAGCGCCTGCAATGCCGCGATCTTGCTCTCCATAGGCATTGTTTATCCTTCTTATGTTCTTTATATGTTCTATTATTGAGAGGATCGGAGGAGAGTCAAGCGCCTTGCGGAATCCTACAGGTCTGTGAATCCGGGTGAACAAGCGGGCTCCATCCCCCCCTTGACGGGGAGGGTCGGCGGCGAAAGCCGCCGGGGAGGGGTGATCATGCGGAAAAAATGAAAAAAAGCCCCCCACCCGGCCTTCCCCCGGATCAAGTCCGGGGTCCGGGCCACCCGCCCCGCAAGGGGGCGGGATGGGCGCTCGGGGAGGCAATCGTTAACTCAAGTTCAGGGCCGTGTGGAATCCGGTTGATTCCGGCTGGAAATGCATGATCTCCGTCATGGACGGGGCCGCGCGTCAAACACTCGGCCTGGATGAGCAGCCTCGGGCGTCTCAGCCGCCGAATCTGATGGTCACGGCCTGCTTGCCGCGGGGATTGCAAACGGAAAGCGAAGTCCGGACCTTCGGCAGGGCGCGCAACCGCACCCGGCTGTAATGATGCGTCAGCATGGCGATCAATTCATGCGGCCGCAGCTTCGCGGCGAAGCTCGGCTTTCCGGTGGGCACGGGCGGGGCCATCAGAGGCCGGGCCGCAGGTGCGCGGCGCACGGCGGCTGGGCCCGGGTCGTTATCGAACCAGCTCTGCTTCTTCATCGGTCAAACTCCTGAACGCAACACTGGAGCGGGAGAACAAAACTATGCCGACGGCCTCAGATGCGCTGAACGAAGCAGCTGAAGCCGGATCTCTTGAGCGCCCCGCAAGCGGCGGAGGCTTCCTTCGTATCGTCGAAACCGCCGAACCGGGCGCGGAACAGGGTGGAATCGCCCTTCTGGACCTTTTCGGTGAAGCCGTCGGCTTCAGCAAGGATTGTACGGTTCTTCGCCTTCGCCTGGTCGAGGATAGCGCGGGCCTTCCCTTCGCTGCCGCTGGCCCCAAGCTGGATCACGAAGCCCGAGCGGTTGACGGCATTGCGGTTGGCGGAGCCGGTGGTCGCCGGTTCAGGCTGCGCCGTCGCGACGGCGGCCTGCCGGCCCGTCGCGGCCTTGGCGGGGACAGTCGGTTGCGCGCCCGTCGTCCAGCGGAGCTGGGGGCCGGGCTGCGCGGCCGGCTGCGGGGCATAGGCGGCTGCTGCCGGGGCAGGGCGGGGCGGCGTTGGAGCCGCCGCGACGACCGTCGCCGCAACGGTGCGGGTCGGCTGGACCTGGACCGGGGCTGCAGGTGCTGCGGCGATGGCGCGGCGCACATCGGCGTCAAGCTGGCGGCGGTCGGTGTCGGCAGCCGCCGATTTCGCGGGCTCGGCCTCGCGGGTGGCGCTGAGCCGGGCTTCCGCCCGCTGGGCCGGCGTGGGCTCCTGGCGGGGAGCGGCGGCAACAGGCGCGGGAGCAGGAGCAGCCGGAACCGTCGTAGCGGCGGATGCGACGCGGACAGGCTCTTCCGGACGCGCCTGGGCGATGACCGGCGCGGTGCGGCCGCCGGCGCTGGCGCTTTCGATATGTCTCTCGACCAGCGCGGCCATCTGCGCATCGCGGATGCCGCCCGAGCGGCCGCCGAGCACCACCGCCATCACATGGCGGTTGCCGTAGCGGGCCGAGGTCAGGAGGTTGAAGCCGGACGCCCGCGTATAGCCGGTCTTGATGCCGTCGACGCCTTCGATGCGCCCGAGCAGGCGGTTGTGATTGCGGTAGCTGCGGCCGGCATATTTGAAGCTGCGGGTCTGGAAGTAGCGCCAGTACTTCGGAAAATGATCGTGGATCGACCGGCCGAGAATGGTCAGGTCGCGCGCTGTCGTCACCTGCTGAGGGTCGGGCAGGCCGGACGCGTTCCTGAACGTCGTGTTGCTCATGCCGAGCGCGCGGGCCTTGCGCGTCATCATCGCGGCGAAGGTGTCCTGATCACCGCCGATGGCTTCTGCGACCACGACAGCGACATCGTTAGCGGATTTCGTCACCAGCGCCTTGATGGCTTCTTCGACCTCGATCGTCTCGCCGGGGTCGAAGCCGATCTTGGAGGGAGCCTGCCGGGCGGCGAAGGACGAAACCGGCAGAGCCGAATCGAGGCGGAGCTTGCCGCGTTCGATCTGCTCGAAAAGAAGATAGAGCGTCATCACCTTGGTGACCGAAGCCGGGAAGCGCGGCGCATCCGGATTGGCCGCCTGCAGCACGCGGCCGGTGTTCACATCGACGACAATGGAAGCGTAGGGGGGAGCATAGCCGCCGCGCCGTTTGCGAGCCTCTGCGGGATCGGCTGTCGCTGCAAGGGTGATGGCCGCCAGGACGCCAATGATGATCGGAACGACGAGCAGCCGCCGGAATGCAGAAACCACCATGACGCAATTCACCCGCACTTGATACGCAACGCTAACCGTGAGCGTTGCTCGCCGGTCACAGCTATGGATCGTATCGCGGTGAGGTTAGCGGAGGGTTAAGTCGAATGAAGGGACGGCGAAAAGGACGGCTCAGGATTGTCGCACTTCAGCCATGCGAATGGTGCAACGCACAATTCGCTTGACAATTTTTGTGCGGTGCAACATATGAGGTTCGCGGGGTTCAACGCATTCCCGAAACAAATCTCACCGGAGTAAAGACCATGAACAACACGTTTGAAGACATGCAGAAGACCACCAAGGACAACATGGACGCCGCTGTCAAGGCGATGGGCACGTTCACCAAGAACGCCCAGACGATCTCGACCGAGGCCGCCGATTACGCCAAGAAGTCCTATGAAGCCAATGCCGCCCACCTTGAGAAGCTCTTCGCCGTGAAGACGCTCGACAAGGCCATTGAGCTCAACACCGAGTTCGCCAAGACCGCTTACGAGGGCTTCGTCGCCCAGGCGACCAAGATGAGCAACATCTATGCGGACCTCACCAAGGAAGCGATGAAGCCCGTCGAGGCTGCTTTCGCCAAGGCGAAGACCGCCGTCGCCAAGTAAGGCGCGAATCGCGGAATACGGCGCCTTCGGCACGTATTTCCACGCAGCTTTTGCTGAAGCCCGGCGGAAACGCCGGGCTTTTTGTTGTCCCGAAGGACTGGCGCAATCCAGAATGGCTGCTTAATTGTATATGCTCATGAGAGGGGCCGTCGCCGGCGGCCGCGCTTGGGACGCATCGGCAGGATACGCAGGAATGTGGCAATCATCGCCATCCTCGACCGCTCACCGCCTGATGGCGGCGTCTCCGCGCGGGGTCGGCAAAGGCAGGGGCCGGGATGCGGGTGACGACGGATCGGGCACTGCCGTCATATCGAAGACGGCGCCGAAGACGAAGCGGCCCAATTTGTACCGCGTTTTGCTGCTTAATGACGATTACACGCCGATGGAGTTCGTGATCCACGTGCTCGAGCGGTTTTTCAACAAGAGCCGCGAAGCCGCGACTCAGATCATGCTGCATGTGCACAACCACGGGATCGGGGAGTGCGGCGTTTTCACCTACGAGGTGGCCGAAACCAAGGTCACTCAGGTGATGGACTTCGCCCGCAAGAACCAGCATCCTCTGCAATGCATCATGGAGAAAAAGTGAGGATCCTTTGCCGACCTTTTCCCGCAATCTCGAAAAAGCCCTCCACCAGGCGTTGGCCTTCGCCAACGAGCGGCGTCACGAATATGCGACGCTGGAGCACCTGCTCCTCGCGCTGATCGACGACGTCGATGCGGCAGGCGTGATGAAGGCCTGCAATGTCGATATGGCGGCGCTGAAGGTCACGTTGCGGGATTACATCGACAGTGAGCTCGAAGGCCTCGTCCATGCGGGCAAGGAGGATTCGAAGCCGACCGCGGGGTTCCAGCGCGTGATCCAGCGGGCCGTGATTCATGTGCAATCCTCCGGCCGGGAGGAAGTGACCGGGGCGAATGTGCTGGTCGCGATCTTCGCCGAGCGCGAAAGCCATGCGGCCTATTTCCTGCAGGAGCAGGACATGACCCGCTACGATGCGGTCAATTACATCAGCCATGGCATCGCGAAGCGCGCCGGCATGTCGGAGCCCAAGGCCGCGCGCGGCGCCGAGGAGGAGGATCCTGAAAATCGCCAGCAGGAAACGCCTAACAAGAAAAAGGAAGGCGCACTCGATAGTTACTGCATCAACCTCAACAAGAAGGCGAAGGAAGGCAAGGTCGATCCGCTGATCGGCCGCGAGGCGGAAGTGAACCGGACGATCCAGGTCCTTTGCCGCCGCTCGAAGAACAATCCGCTCTACGTGGGCGATCCCGGCGTCGGCAAGACGGCCATCGCTGAAGGCCTCGCCCGCAAGATCGTCAACCGCGAAGTGCCGGAAGTGCTGTTTGGCGCGACGGTGTTCTCGCTCGATATGGGCGCGCTGCTGGCCGGCACGCGCTATCGCGGCGATTTCGAGGAGCGCCTCAAGCAGGTGATGAAGGAGATCGAGCAGCATCCGAACGCGATCCTGTTCATCGATGAGATCCACACCGTCATCGGCGCCGGCGCCACCTCGGGCGGCGCCATGGATGCGTCGAACCTGCTGAAGCCGGCGCTTGCCGCGGGCACGCTGCGCTGCATTGGCTCCACCACCTACAAGGAATACCGCCAGCATTTCGAGAAAGACCGGGCGCTGGTGCGCCGATTCCAGAAGATCGATGTCAACGAGCCTTCGATCCCCGATGCGATCGAGATCATGAAGGGGCTGAAGCCGTACTTCGAAGATTACCACAAGCTGAAATACACCAATGAGGCGGTGAAAGCCGCCGTCGAATTGTCGGCGCGCTACATTCATGACCGCAAATTGCCTGACAAGGCGATCGACGTGATCGACGAATGCGGCGCATCGCAGATGCTGGTGCCCGAAGCCAAGCGCAAGCGCACGATCACCATCAAGGAGATCGAGGCGACCGTCGCCACCATGGCGCGGATTCCGCCGAAGACCGTCTCCAAGGACGATGCCGAGGTGCTGCAGACGCTGGAGACCACGCTGAAGCGGATGGTCTACGGGCAGGACAACGCCATCGGCCAGTTGTCCTCGGCAATCAAGCTCTCGCGCGCAGGCCTTCGCGACGGCGAGAAGCCGATCGGCAGCTATCTGTTCTCCGGCCCGACCGGCGTCGGCAAGACAGAAGTGGCGAAGCAGCTCGCCAAGGTGCTGGGCGTCGAGCTGCTGCGCTTCGATATGTCGGAATATATGGAGCGGCATACCGTCAGCCGGCTGATCGGCGCTCCTCCCGGCTATGTCGGCTTCGACCAGGGCGGCCTGCTGACCGATGGCGTCGATCAGCATCCGCATTGCGTGCTGCTGCTCGACGAGATCGAGAAGGCGCATCCTGACCTCTACAACATCCTGCTGCAGGTGATGGACCACGGCAAATTGACCGACAACAACGGCAAGAAGGTCGATTTCCGCAATGTCATCCTCATCATGACGACGAATGCAGGTGCGGCGGATATGGCGAAAGCGGCCTTCGGCTTCACCCGCACCAAGCGCGAGGGGGACGATACGGAGGCCATTAACAAGCTCTTTACGCCGGAGTTCCGCAACCGGCTGGATGCGACCGTGTCATTCGGCCATCTGCCGACCGAGGTGGTGGCGCAGGTCGTCGACAAGTTCGTCATGCAGCTCGATGCGCAGCTGTCCGATCGCAACGTCTCGATCGAGCTTTCGGACGAGGCCCGCAAGTGGCTGGTCGAGAATGGCTATGATCAGGCGATGGGCGCGCGCCCCATGGCGCGGCTTATCCAGTCCGCGATCAAGACGCCGCTCGCCGACGAGGTGCTGTTCGGCCGCCTGAAGAATGGCGGCGCCGTGCGGGTCATCGTGACGGCTGACGATTCGGGCGTGCGCAAGCTCGGCTTCGTCTATCCCGACGGGCCCCTGCTGCCGCGGCCGGAAAAGATGGTGGAGGAGGCCTCAAAGCGGCCCGCGCGGCGGAAAAGCAGCAAGAAGCCGGCACGCGCCAAGGCGCCGGCCCTTGACAACGAGCCGCCGCCCAAGGCTTCTGGCCGCAGTTCCGTTCCCAAGGTTCCATTGAAGTCGTGATCGGTTATTTCAGGCGCATCAGCGAAGAGCGTTATCGGCGCGCCCAGAGGCGGCGGCGCACCGAAGAGATCATGGGCTGGATCTGCGTGCCTGTGATTCTGGTGATCGGCTGGTATGGCTGGAAGGGTTGGGAACACGTGGTTGCCGATCGTCAGACGCCTAACCGCGAACAGGTGACCCCTGCGACGCTGGGCAGCGCTCCGCTCAGGCGC
This sequence comes from Methylocystis sp., assembly GCA_020252485.1. Lineage (GTDB taxonomy): Bacteria > Pseudomonadota > Alphaproteobacteria > Rhizobiales > Beijerinckiaceae > JADCCX01. The sequence goes on along the minus strand of JADCCX010000054.1, from coordinate 12,615 downwards.
TGAGCGCCGATCCGGATCCGGTGACTGTCCGTAAGCCTTTGCTGGCGGGCTCATAACGGTAGGTCATCATGATCAATAATCTTTCCAGGCGCGGTTTCCTGCTGGCGTCGTCGCTTCTCCTTCTGACGGCGGCCTGCGCCGGGCCGCCCCAGATACCGGTTTCGCCCGATGCGCCCCCTTTAACGCTTGAAGGGTTCTTCACTGGCCGGACGGTGGGGAAGGGTGCCTTCACCTCGCAGATCGCTGGAGTTAACCGGCCGCTGACGGTCGTCACCACAGGCCGTTGGGATGGCGAAACGCTGACATTGCGCGAGGATTTCATCTTCGCCGATGGCGAGAAGGACGTGAAGACCTGGCGCTTCCGCAAGATCGGGCCTGGCGTCTATTCCGGCACGCGGGAGGACGTGATCGGCGAGGCCGTCGTCCGCCAGGTCGGCAATACGGTGCAGTTGACCTACACCGCCGATGTGCGCGGCAAGGACGGATCGGTCACGCGGCTCGATTTCGCCGATACTATCGCTCCGCTGGACCGTAAACGCGTGCTCAACAAGGCGACGGTCTCGAAATACGGCGTTCCGGTCGGCGATATCACCATCACCTTCGTCAAATAGCGGTTTGGCCGCCTTGTGCGGTTGATCAGCGTTTTTGATTGGACAGCGCTGGCCAATCGCTGCTGCTTGGCGGGAAGAAGCTTGTCGGCATGTTGCGGTCAGGCAATAGCATGCTCTCCATGTCTTCCGCTGCTCCGTCCGATTCAGCCAACGATCTTTCCCCGTTCGTCTATGCCCTGAATGGCGCGAAGGATGCCTTTGGCCTTCCCGCGGTCACCATCTGCTTCAGCCTTGTCGGCGTCGGTGGACTTGCGCGCGACATCGGCTATCCGATGCTCGCAGGAATGCTGTCCTCGGCGCTGATGTGGGCCGGCCCGGCGCAGGTGCTGCTGTTCGGGTCGATCGCCACCGGCACTGCCCTGCCTGTCGCGGCCATCGCCGTGCTGTTCAGTTCGCTGCGCTTTCTGCCGATGACCATCGCCATTCTGCCGCTGATCAATGACCCCAGGCGTCCGGTCTGGCATTTGCTGCTGGCTGCCCATCTCGTTGCCATCACGAACTGGGTGGAAGGGATGCGGCGTCTGCCCGATATGCCGAAGACCATCCGCTTTCCCTATTTCTGCGGGTTCGGCATTGTCGTGCTGCTGTGCGGCACTGTCGCGACGGGCGTCGGCTATTTCCTCGTGGGCGCATTGCCCGCGATCTTCGCTGCGGCGCTGCTCTTCACCACGCCCATGTTTTTCAGCGTCAATCTCGCAGGCTCGGCCCGGCGCTGGATCGATGCGCTTCCGATCGTTCTGGCGGCCGTGTTCACGCCGCTGGCGACCTTCCTCGTCGGGACCGATTACGATCTGGTCGCCGCCGGGCTTATCGGCGGCACACTCGCCTATGGCGTCGACCGGCTCCTGCGCCGGAGGGCCGCCCTATGAGCGGCTGGATCGCCTCGCTCGAATACGCGACTGGCGGGCTCTGGCCCTATCTTGTGGTGGTGATCTTCGGATTCCTGCCCACCGAAGTCTGGCGGGTGATCGGGGTCTTCGCTGGCAAGGGCCTGAACGAGAATTCCGAGATCTTCCACTGGGTCCGCTTTGTCGCCACGGGCCTCGTGACAGCCGTGGTCGCGAAACTGCTGCTGTCGCCGCAGGGCGCGCTGGCGATGATCCCGCTCTGGGGGCGGCTGGGTGCGATTGCTATAGGCGTAGGCGTCATGCTTGCCACGAAACGCTCGATCGCGCTTGGCCTGATCGCGGGCGAATTGGCCCTGCTCGGGGCCGGCTTCCTGGCGGCAGCGTGAACCGGGTTGGGAAAAAGCAATGAGGCGTTTCTGGCAGGATTTCTCGCGTCAGGCCGCCATGCAGGGCGTGCTGGTTGCGATCGTCGGCTATGCAAGTTCGGTCGCGATCGTCGTGCAGGGCCTGAAAGCGGTGGGGGCGACGTCGGAGCAAATCGCGTCCGGGCTCTTCGTCCTTGGGCTCGGCAAGGGCATCGTCGCCATCGGCCTCAGCCTTTACGCCCGCATGCCGATATCGATCGCCTGGACAACGCCGGGCCTGGCGCTGCTCGCCGTCACGCCCGCCGTGCAGGGCGGTTTTGGAGCGGCGGTCGGCGCTTTCATCGTGGTTGGCGTGCTGATCATGCTGACGGCGCTCTGGCCGCCGCTGGCGCGGCTGATCAATGCAATCCCGAAGGCCATCGCCAATGCGATGCTGGCCGGAATCATCTTCAAGCTTTGCCTCGCGCCCTTCATCGCCCTCAAGGAGAGCCCGGCGATCGCGGCCGTGATCCTGCTCACCTGGGTGGTGATGCTGAAGGTCAACCGGCTTTATGCGGTGCCTGCCGCCGTCGTCGTGGCCGTTACGGCCCTGGCGCTGACGGGCCAGACGGGCGGCAATGCCGCGCTGGTCCTGCCGCCGCTCAGCCTTGTGCAACCGGTCTTCACGCTGGAAGCCATGATCTCCATCGCCATACCGGTGTTCATCGTCACCATGGCCTCGCAGAACATCACCGGATTGGCGGTTCTCGCCACCTTCGATTTCAAGCCGAAGCCGCGCGACGGATTGCTGGCGACCGGTTTCGTCTCCGCTGTCACCGCGCCCTTCGGCGCGCCGGCGATCAATTTCGCGGCCATCACCGCAGCGCTTTGCGCTTCTCCCGAAGCCCATCCCGATCCCGCCCGGCGCTATGTCGCGGCGGTGGTGGGCGGTGTCGGCTACATCCTGCTGGCCCTGCTGGCCGGCGTCGTGACGGCGCTTGTCGTCTATTCGTCGCCTCTGCTGATCGAGGCCGTGGCAGGGCTCGCGCTGATCGGGTCCTTCGCCTCCGCCACCGCGAACGCTCTTCAGGTGGAGGAGGACCGCATTCCCGCCATGGCGACGCTGCTGGTCACGGCCTCGGGCCTCGCCCTGTTCAACATCGGCCCCGCCTTCTGGGGATTGGTGATCGGCTGGGGGCTCTATCTTTTCTTCCGCTGGCAGCCGCGCTAACCGGAGCGGATGGCTGACCTTCTTCCGAACGCCTATCTGATCTGCGCCGGATTGGTGCAGAAGCACGACGCCGACCGCCATGTCGCGACGCTCTTCGCACCTCAGGATCGGCGGCCGCATCTGCATGCCTTGCAGGCCTTCTCGCTGGAGATCGCCGGCATCCGCGCGGCGGCGAAGGAGCCGATGCCTGGCGAAATCCGCCTGCAATGGTGGCGGGATATCCTCAATGGCGAGCGCAACGGGGAAGCGAACGGCCATCCTGTCGCAATGGCGATCCGCGCCACGATCGCCGCCAATCGCCTGCCCTTGCAGCCCTTTCTCGACCTGATCGATGCCCGCAGCTTCGATCTCTATGACGATGCCCCGCCGGACTGGAACGCGCTGGAAGGCTATTGCGGCGAAACATCGTCGGCGCTGTTCCGTCTGGCCAGCATCATCCTGGCGAAGGGCGAGGATCCGGGCGGCGCGGATGCGGCGGGCCATGCCGGCGTCGCCTATGCGCTTGCGGGCCTCTTGCGCGCCTTCCCCTGGCATGCGCGGCGGGGGCAGGTCTTCATTCCGAAATCGCTTCTGGATGCTGTCGGCCTCGATCGGGAGGATATCGTCAGCGGCACGGACAATCCGCAATTGCGGGCGGCTCTGGCCGAAATGCGCGCCCGCGCCCGCGATCATCTGGCGAAGGCGCGGGCGCTGAAGGCGGGGTTGCGTCCCGATATCGCCCCTGCGTTCCTGCCGCTCACCATGGTGGACCGCTATCTGAAACCGATGGAGAGCCGCTCCTACAAGCCTTACGCCACGATCATCGAGGTGGCGAACTGGCTGAGGGTCTGGACGATGTGGCGGGGCTGGTGAAACGAAAGTCCAGGGCGACCGCTCCGATCATTCGGCGGCCACCGCCACGGCGCCATCCCGCCAGGTGAGCATATCCGCTTTCGCCCTGGCCGTGAGCGCCCGCTTGCGGGCGGCGGCCTTGTCGGCGCCTTTCAGGCGCTTTCCGTCCGGTCCATGCGATGCCATCTCGATGGGCTGGAACAGGCCGAAATTGACGTTCATCGGCTGGAACGAGCGCGGCCCGGCATCGATCGCCGTGAGATGCCCGCCGGTGATGTGGTTAAGCAGGGCGCCCATCGCCGTGGTTGGCGGCGGCGCCGCGGGGCTGAGGCCGAGGCGTTCGGCGGCCGCGAAGCGCCCCGCCATCAGACCGACGGCTGCGCTTTCCACATAGCCTTCGCAGCCTGTGATCTGCCCGGCGAAGCGCAGGCGCGGCTCGGCCTTCAGCCGGAGGCAGCCATCGAGCAGCCGGGGGCTGTCCAGATAGGTGTTGCGGTGGATGCCGCCCAGCCGCGCGAATTCGGCCTTCTCAAGGCCGGGGATCATGCGGAAGATGTCCGCCTGCGCGGCGTATTTCAGTTTGGTCTGGAAGCCTACCATATTGAAGAGCGTGCCCAACGCATTGTCCTGCCGCAACTGGACGATGGCATAGGGCTTCACTCCCGGCTGATGCGGATTGGTGAGGCCGACAGGCTTCATCGGGCCGAAACGGAGCGTCTCGCGCCCGCGCTCGGCCATCACCTCGATCGGCAGGCAGCCATCGAAATAGGGGGTGTTGGCCTCCCATTCCTTGAATTCCGTCCGATCCGCCGCCAGCAGCACATCGATGAAGGCTTCATACTGGTCGCGGTCCATCGCGCAGTTCAGATAATCGGCGCCGGTGCCGCCCGGTCCCGGCTTGTCGTAGCGCGACTGGAACCAGGCCTTCTCCATATCGATGCTCTCACGATGCACGATGGGCGCGATGGCGTCGAAGAAGGCGAGCGCATCGGCCCCGGTTCGGGCGCGGATGGCCTCCGCCAGCGCCGGAGAGGTGAGGGGGCCCGTGGCGATGATGACATTGTCCCAATCGGCGGGCGGCAGGCCGACAATCTCGCCCCGGGAAATCGTGATCAGCGGATGGGCCGCGATCTTCGCCGTCACGGCCTCGGAGAATCCGTCACGGTCGACGGCGAGCGCTGATCCTGCCGGCACCTGATGCCGGTCGGCGGTCGTCATGATCAGGGAGCCGAGCGCGCGCATCTCCCAATGGATCTGGCCGACGGCGTTCATTTCGCTGTCGTCCGACCGGAAGGAATTGGAGCAGACGAGCTCGGCCAGCCCTTGCGTCTTGTGGGCATCCGTCATCCGGTGCGGGCGCATCTCATGCAGCACGGCGGGAACGCCGGCCTCGGCGATCTGCCAGGCGGCTTCCGAGCCCGCGAGCCCGCCGCCGATCACATGAATGGGTTGCGTCATGCGCGAAGCTTTAACAGCTTGCCGGGAAATGCTGAACCCATCTTTGCGAGAAGCAAAAGCGATGATCCAGCGCGGACGCTGGTCCGGGCAAAGGGCTGTGGATCCGGGTTAACATCCGGGCTCCATCCCTCCCCTTGACGGGGAGGGTCGGCGGCGAAAGCCGCCGGGGAGGGGTGATCATGAGTTTGAAAATGAGAAAAAGCCCCCCACCCGACCTCGCTGCGCTCGGCCACCCGCCCCGCAAGGGGGCGGGATGGGTGCTCGTGCAGGCAAACGTTGACCCGAAATCAGAGCCCTGGTCCGGGCAAAAAACACTTGTTCAACCAGTAAATTCAGGCGATCTTGCCTTGGATACGTAAGCGGCCTCGCAAGGCCGGTGCAACGGATTTCCTTGTGGGGCAGACGTCGGTCGCGATAATGAAGCGGCCAGGATCGAGCAGGAGGCAAGAATGGGCGGCTGGGTATTCATGTTGATCACGGGCGTCATCGCGCTGGTTGGCGGCGTTTTCGCACTTTTCAATCCTTTGGCGGCCACGATCACGGCGGTGCTTCTGACCGCATGGATCTGCATCATCGTCGGCGTGATCGAAATCTTCAGCGTGTTCAGCGCCACCGGCTGGGGCGGGCGGATATGGGCGCTCATCCTTGGCGCGTTGACTGTCTTCCTTGGCGTCTGGATGCTTGGCAACCCGCTTCCGTCGGTTCTGGCCCTGACCTGGCTGATCGGGCTCGTGTTCATTGCCACCGGGGCGACCAAGGTCATCCTGGCCTTCGGCGCGCGCGGCACCGGCTATTTCTGGGTCGTGCTGCTTTCGGGCGCGCTCTCTCTTCTGCTGGGCTTCATGGTCCTATCGAATTTCCCCTATTCCGCCGCAACGATCCTTGGCGTGCTTCTTGCCGTCGAACTGATCTCCAGCGGGATTGCGAACATCGCGCTGTCGCTTCACATGCGCGAAACCGGACCAAAGGCGGCCTGAAAGATCAGGACGGCCTGAACGAACGGCCGTCTTGCAGGGGGTCTCGCTGGGGATTGCAGCGCTGCGCGTTCACCCCATCCGCTGCGGCAGGCGGTCATCCTGCGCCAGATCGCCAAAACGGGTGAGTTCGGCCTCGAATTGCAGCTCCACCGTGCCCGTCGGGCCATGGCGCTGCTTGCCGAGGATCACTTCGGCGCGGCCATGGGCCCGCTCCATCTCCGCCTGCCACTTCAGGAACTCCTCCGTACCCTCGCGCGGCTGTCTGTTCTTGAGGTAATATTCCTCGCGGTAGACGAACATCACCACGTCGGCGTCCTGCTCGATGGAGCCCGATTCACGCAGGTCCGAAAGCTGCGGGCGCTTGTCGTCGCGGTTCTCGACCTGACGGGAAAGCTGCGACAGCGCGATGATCGGAACATCGAGCTCCTTCGCCAGCGCCTTCATGCCGGTGGTGATCTCGGTCATCTCCTGCACGCGGCTGTCGCCCTTTTTGGCGGCGCCGGAAAGCAGCTGGAGGTAGTCGACAACGAGGACATCAAGTCCCCGCTGGCGCTTGAGGCGGCGGGCGCGGGCAGCCAGTTGCGCGATCGAGATGCCGCCCGTCTGGTCGATGTAGAGCGGCGCGGTCTGCATGCGGCGGGAAGCCTCCACCACACGCTCGAATTCGCTCTGCTGGATGTCGCCGCGCCGGATCTTGTAGGAGGGTACGCCGGATTGCTCGGCAATGATGCGGGTGGCGAGCTGTTCGGATGACATTTCCAGCGAGAAGAAGCCGACAATGCCGCCATCCAGCGCCTCGCGGCGGCCATCCGGCGAGACTTCGCCGCGATAGGCCCTGGCGATATTGAAGGCGATATTGGTCGCCAGCGCCGTCTTGCCCATGCCGGGACGCCCGGCGAGGATAATCAGATCCGAGCGCTGCAAGCCGCCCATCATGCGGTCGAGGTCGGCGAGCCCTGTCGGAATGCCCGAAAGGTTCCCATCGCGCTCGAAGGCTCGCGCCGCCATATCGATCGCATGCATCAGCGCATCGTCGAAGCGCTGGAAGCCGCCTTCGAACTTGCCGCTTTCGGCAAGGGCATAGAGCTTGCGCTCGGCATCCTCGATCTGATGGCGGGGCGTCTGATCCGGCGGGGAATCATACGCGCCCGCCGTGATTTCCTCGCCGACAAGGATAAGATTGCGGCGAAGCGCCAGATCGCGGATGGATTTCGCATATTCGACCGCGTTGATCACCGTCGTCGCATCGGCGGCGAGGCGCGCGAGATATTGCGCCACGGTCATGCCGCCGAGATCGAGATCGGCGAGGAACATCTTCAGCGTGATCGGCGTGGCGATCTTGCCGGCGCGCAGCAGCGTCGTGATCACCTCGTAGATGCGCCGGTGCACGCCCTCGTAGAAATGCTCCGGCTGGAGCACATCCGAGACGCGGTCGAAGGCCTCATTATGGACGAGGATCACGCCCAGCACCGCCCGCTCCAGCTCGACGTTATGCGGCGCAAGCTTCGCCTCGGCGGGCGAGCTGGGGGTGGCGACGAGGGAAAGCGCGGTTGACATGGGAATGATGTCGGCCAGTCTGCAGGTCTGCACAAGGACGGCGAGCCGATCAGAGCGCTATTCAACCGCTATTCACAGGCTGAAGGCATCCCGGCGAATCAACTTGACGTCTTGGCCGCCGAGTTTGGCCGCAATGGCGCCGAAAACAAGAAGGCTTGGCGATCAGGCCGGGCTGTGAATCCGGGTTAACATGCGGGCTCCATCCCTGCCCTTGACGGGGAGGGTCGGCGGCGAAAGCCGCCGGGGAGGGGTGATCATGAGGACAAAATGAGAAAAAGCCCCCCACCCGGCCCTTCCCCCGGATCAAGTCCGGGGTCCGGGCCACCCGCCCCGCAAGGGGGCGGGATGGGTGCTCGTGCGGGCAATCGTTTACCCGCGTTCAGGGCCGTGGGCGATCAGGCCGGGCGTCCGGTTGACCTCTGTGATCAGAGGGTCATTCCGATGCAGAAATGCGTTCGGCGCAACGAATCGCACTGCTGAAAAGCGTCATCGTACTCAGGCCTTCGCAAGCGCCGATCGTCTGACGCTGATCGCCTCCCGCGCCTGGTTCAGCGCCAGGGTGTAGAGGGCGATATCCTTGGCCTCGTATTCTTCCGAGCCGCCGTCCTTGATGATGTTCGAAACGAAGCTGTCGATCTGGCCCTGGATATCTGCGAGCTGCCCCGCATCAGCGTTCGGGATCGCGGCCAGCAGCGCGGTGATGGCATTGATCTCCTCTCGCTCCTCCTCCTTGTTCCGCCAGAAGTGCGAGAGGCCCCAGGAGAGACCCGCGCCGAAGATGGCGATCAGCGTCCAGCTGATCCAGAACAGGCTTTCGAACCGATCGAACAGGCTTGGAACCTCATCGTTGAAATAGGCCTTCGCGCCAGGATGAATTTCGAAGTTTCTCTGTTCCGTGTCCGGTATTTCGAGGCTGACGAAGGCGGGGTCGCCGGCCAGGCGGCGCTTGATCAGAAAGATCAGCCGCGCCAGTTCGCCAGCGACGATGTTGCTCATGCTGCGGGGCACGATCAGATGGTAGGCGACGGTCAGCGTCGTCAGCGCTTCGTCAGGGTAGCGTCCTTTGAATGCGCCTCGCGCGATCTCCCCGGCGGCGACGAAGGGCATGCGCTCCGACATCGCTTCCGCTTCGTCGATGCCGATAATGCTGGGTGGGGCCTTGAACGCCTTCTCCACGGCATTGAACGCGTCGACTGCGGGGCTCCTGTCAGGCGTTCCGACCACAAGAATGGCAGCCGCCTGCTTTCGCTGCAGGGCCTGGCCAGCCTCCGCCGCCTTTATCGGAATGCGCGTCACCTGCCCCGGTTCCACGCCGTAGAACGTCAGGATGCGATCGAGCAATTCGTCGTTGCTCACCTTGCCTTCCAGCATGCCGATTGTCTGACGCCTGAGATCGCGAAAACTCTCGATATTGGTCCTGGGTGGGGCGATCAGAAAGATGCGATCGCGCTGCAGGATGGCGAGCGTCTGCGCCTGCGGCGGTATCTCCATGTCGCTGCGAACGATGGCAAGGTCGGCAAGACCGGCTGCAACCGCCTTCGCGCCGTCCTCATAGGAGGAGACCAGCACGCGCTGGAAGGTGATCCAGGCATTCTCGGCCGAGAGCACGCGCGCGATCGCCTGAAGGGCCCGCGTGCTCTCCGGCCCCTGCGCGACCGTGGCGATCCGGATGGTCATGGTGTAACTGCGCAGAAAGACGTAGGCCGTCGCACCCAGCCCGCCGAGGAGCAGAAAGACGAAGGCTATCTTGAGCGTTCTTGTCATGGCTTGTTGTCCGATAGGGCCAGATCACCCGGATCAGCAAACCAGATATCTGCAGGCACGCAAGCGTCATCAATGGTGCAGATCGCCGCCTATGGACTGCATCGCCTTTCGTTGCCTTTCAACATGGATGTATCCATGGAAATTCTGGCGCTCCCGGCCTGTTCCCTGCCTGCTCCTGGCGTTTGGGCATGAACTGAAGAACTGGTTGAAGCAGCAATATGCTAGGGTGCCCGGCGGCGAGGCCGGGCGATCGTTGTTGTCACGGGATTGGCGGGAAAGACCCTATCAAAGCTCCGCGCGCGGACCCGCCTCGGCAAGCGCTGCGCCGATCTCAAGGCCGAGATCGTCGAGGTTGCCGTCATCGCGGTCGGCGACGATGACTTCGCCGCTGGCCTGGCGGCTGGCCTCTTCAGCCGAGCGGGCGACATTCACGGTGATCAAAACATCTACTTCCGCGTGGAGATGCACCGGCACCTTGTGGAGGCCCAGCGCCTTGATCGGCTGCTGCAGCGTGATCTGCTGGCGGTTCACGGTGAAGCCGTCCGCCGTCAGCGCTTCGGCGATGTCGCGGGTCGAAACCGAACCATAGAGCACGCCCGATTCGCCGGCCTGGCGGATGAGGATGACCGACGCGCCATCGAGCTTCCCGCCGACCTTCTGGGCTTCGGCGCGCATTTCGAGGTTGCGGGCCTCAAGCTGGGCCTTCTGCTTGTCGAAAATGCCCTTGTTGGCGTCCGTGGCGCGGAGCGCCTTGCCGCGGGCGAGCAGGAAATTGCGGGCATAGCCCGGCTTGACGTTGACGACTTCGCCCATCTGGCCAAGCTTGGCGACGCGCTCGAGAAGAATGACTTCCATTGGGTGTGCTCCTTTGTTCTTCAGGTGGTGTTTTCAGGTTTTCCGGTTGGCGACGATCCTCTCGCGCCAACCCAAAGCAAGCTCGGCGATGCCGGCCGCCAGCATGACCAGAACCGGAAAGGCGAAGACGATGGTCATGATCCAGAGGATGGCGAGGACGGGCGTGCGGAAGCTCTTGCCAACCAGAGCATGATGGACGGCGGCGTAGCCAAGAACGGTCAGGCAAACGACCGCCGCCGTGCCGATGAGTTCCATGATCAGTCCGGGATAGCCCGGCAGCATGCCGCCGAGCAGCGCAACCGCCGAGACCGGCAGCATCAGCCGCGGAAATTGCATACTGTAGGCCGGCGTCCAGTTGAAAGCGGCGGGATTCGAGCGATGGGCGATCTTCGCCGCCAGCCAGATATTGAACATGTAGATGATGGCGAGCATGGCGCAGCTCAGCGGCGCGACCGCATTGGCATAGGCCTGGATGAACATCTGCGGATCCTGACCGCCCGGCGCGGTCAGGGGCGCGTCGCGGCCGATCCCCATCATGAATCGGTAGACCTGCTCCGATTGCCGCAAGAGATGCTGTTCAAGCTCCGCGTAATCGAAACTGATCGAAAAGGCGCCCACAAGCGTCGCCAGAACCGCATAGCCCGCAGCCGAGAGGCACAGGATGCCCACCATCGCGCGGTTCTCGAAATGGCCGCGCCAGAGAATGCTGCCGACGATGAAGGCCGGCAGCGTCACCAGCACGCTGAAGGATATCGCCGCGCTCCCGCGCAGGAAGAAGGCGAGCGCCGCCGCCATCAGGGCGCCGCCCAGAACCGCCAGCAGCGGCTGCCAGCGGATTGCGACGATCATCAGCGGCAGCGGAGCGATGATGGCGAAGAACAGGCCAACCCCGGGTCCCGAGACGGCGGCAGCCGCCAGCATCGCGGAAGCGAGTCCGGCAAGCGCAGCAATCATGATGGCGTTGGCCATGGGTGAGGTCCTGCTGTCCCGAAGCGATCGGTTAGAGGCTTGCGCCCCAGCAATACCTGCGGGAGGTGCCCTTCAGGGCTTGCTCCGACAGGCGGCAAAAAGGACCGGCGGGCGAACCCGCCGGGGATAAAGGCGAGATTACTTGATCACATAAGGCAGGAGGCCGAGCGTGCGGGCGCGCTTGATCGCCTGGGCCAGATCGCGCTGCTTCTTGGCGCAAACGGCGGTGATGCGCGACGGCACGATCTTGCCGCGCTCTGAAATGTAGCGCGAGAGCAGCTTCACGTCCTTGTAGTCGATGACAGGAGCGCCCGCACCCGAGAAGGGGCAGGTTTTCTTGCGGCGGAAAAAGGGGCGGCGGCCCGCACCGGCAGCAGCACTCATGACAAATCCTCCAGCGGGGCTTCATAGCCATAGCCGCCCTCGCGGTCACGGCCGCCGTCACGCTCGCGGTCACGGCGTTCTTCACGCTCGCGCCGCTGCATCATGGCCGATGGGCCTTCCTCAAGCGCCTCGACCTTGATGGTCATGAAGCGGATGACATCCTCGTTGATCTTCATCTGCCGCTCCATTTCGGCCACGCCGGCGGCGGGCGAGGAGATGTTGAGCAGCGCGAAATGCGCCTTCCGGTTCTTCTTGATCCGGTAGGCCAGGGATTTGACGCCCCAGTATTCGATCTTGGAAACCGTGCCGCCCGCAGCCTCGATGATGCCCTTGAACTGATCGGTCATCGTCTCGACTTGCTGCGCGGACACGTCCTGCCGGGACAGGAACACGTGTTCATAGAATGGCATGGAGGCCTCTCTTCAAGTGATGCGTCAGAAAGGCGGATGCCTTGCTGATCCTGTCCCGGCGCGGAGCCCTTCGAGCCGGATTGAGGCTCGACGGAATACATCGAAGGCGGAGACAAGGGAGGACGGACCATCGGTCCTGGCATCATCGATGCCCCTCCGTTCAGCCTCCGGCCGAAACTGGAAACTGGCCTATGGCGGAAGCCGCGCGAAAAGGCAAGCGGGACGCCGCACGTCAGCAGGGGAATCGGGTGAAGGCATTTATGCTGATATGAGCTTGACGAGGTAGTCGTCGTCCCAGGCTGCGGTTTTGAGGGCTAGGCGGAGGGAATCCTTGCCCTTTTTCCTTCGGCCGAGATTTGCGGCCATGTGCTTGAGG
>JADCCX010000053.1 GCA_020252485.1 Methylocystis sp. | reverse complement strand
GTTCCACTGTGAACATCCTTCCAGACCCTCCCTGCCGATCTCGATCGACATGAGGGACTAAACGGACCGGTACAGTTTTGCGCCGCTATCTCAGCGGCCAAATCACCGGTTCAGTGGTACACTTTGCAGCCGCTGTTTATAATCGTGACGATCTTCGAGCTCGCGACCGCCCTGGGCGTGTCGCATGTGCGGCTTGTCGAGCCGGACGGCGAGAGCGACGAGGCGGCGAAGCCGCTGCGCCATGGCGGACGCCGCAAGGCGGGCTGATCGGGCGTCAGACGCGTGACAGCGCGGAGCGCGCGAAAGCGCCCCGCTGGTGAGGCGGGGCGCTTGGAGGCGGAACTCCTCAATCGCCGTTGCGGGAACGGTTCTGGCGGGACCAGATCAACTCATACTCTCCGCCCTCCATCTCGAAGAGGTTGGCGAGGATCGGCGCCGGGAGCGAGGGGTCATCCAGCTTGACCGAGAGATACTCGCGGCCTTCGTTGGAGGTCTTCTTCCAAGCGGCTCCGATTTCGGCCCGGCCGGAAAAGATGCGGTAGGCGGGTGCCTTGTCGCTGGTCTTGTCGGTCGGTCGGACCTGGACCTTGGCGTCGAGGGTGAGGGTCGAGACCGTGCCGGTGAAGCCGTCGCCGGTCTTGGTGAAGGTGCCGATGGTCGCCATGGTGGTGTCTCCTGTCTGTGTCTCGGGCCGCGCCCATCGCGGCCTCGATGGCGATCGGCAGGCCGGAGGCGAGCGCCGACGCACTCCATTGGAGCCGCAGCGCAGCGGAGGACGGCGAAGGCGGAACTTTCTTGGCTATCGCGAGGAATGCGCGCACGCGCAGGGGAAGAAAGTTCCGGTCCGCCGTTGCGGCCGAGGCGATCGAGGCGTCAGCCGTCCTTCAGCCAGATCAGGCCATCCGAGGCGGCGTGGGAGCGCCCAAGGGCGCCGACCCGGGGCACAGATGGCGACTGTCGAAACCAGCGATCAAGAGGCGAGCGCCACCGGTCGTGGTTTCGGCGGTCCTGGCGCGGACAAGGGATGAGGCGTTCCGAAGCGACAAGACCGGCGAAAAAGCTGGTCCATGGCGAGTTGTGTGATCAGGCCCGCAATGTCACCGTGGAAGTGACCTCCGCACAATGCCCGAGTTCAGGTCAGCCATGGCGATCGCTCGTGCTCCGGCGGAGGCAGAAGCGCGACTGATGGCGATGGCGCAGGAAGACGATTCTGGTCCCGGTTGTGCGCGCTACCGTCCGCTGGCTGTGGGCGCACGACCCCTAGCGCCCGGATCCGGCATGGGCGCTTCACCCAGCGCGAAGAGCTGCAGCACGGCGGAAACGCCCGCCGCCAGCCCGCCGATTGATGCGAAGACGATCCGCCAGGCTTCGGACGGCACGCTGAGCGACGCAACACCGATCATGACATGATATCCCGCGATGGCCGCCGGAATCCCGAAGCCGAGCGCAAGCGTCATGCGCACCGACGGCAGGCGGATATTGGCGAAGAGTACCCGAGCGAGCACCAGTGTAGTGACGCCAGCGGCACCGCCGGCAAGGATACCGCCGATTGGTCCCGCGCCGGTGTCCATCGCCCATATGAATATCTGCATGCCGACGAAGACCGGCGCGGCGACGACGGCGAGCTTGAATAGCACGACCGCCGCGACGACGATGCCGATGATGCCGAGGACGACGCTCATGGCTGCCTCCCACGTTCCAATGTTGTCGATGGCCCCCGCACGGCGCTGATCATGGCCGACAGACGACCCACGCGGAATCGCCTGTCGATGAACCGAGGCGACATCGCCGCCTCGGCGTGAGGAGAACGGGCGCTCATCGCGCTCGGAAGTCCATGAGCGGGATGCCGAGCTTCTTCGCCTTGTCGGCGAGATTGTCGGTGACCCCGGAGCCCGGGAAGACGACAAGCCCGAGCGGCAGCGTGTCGAGGAGCGCATCGTTGCGTTTGAACGGGGCGGCTTTGGCGTGGCTCGCCCAGTCAGGCCTGAAGACGATTTGCGCGACCTTGCGGGCGTCGGCCCAGCAGGCGGCGATCTTCTCGGCGCCGCGTGGCGTGCCGCCGTGCAGCAGGACCATGTCGGCGTGCTTGGCGTGGACGCGGTCGAGCGCGTCCCAGATGCGGTGGTGATCGTTGAACTCGACGCCGCCGGCGAAGGCGATCTTGGTGCCCTTTGGCATCAGCGGTTCGAGATCGGCGCGGCGCTTGGCGGCGATGAAGTCGCGGCTGTCGATCAGGGCCGCCGTCATGGTGCAGCGGCTGGTCAGGGAGCCCGAGCGTGGTCGCCAGGTCTGGCCGGTGTGGACCTCGTGCAGGTCGGCGGCGGCATCGCGCATGAACTCGAAGCTGTTCCTGCGCTCGATGAGGGTCAGGCCCTGCGCGATCAGTCGCTCAAGTTCGACCGAGCGGACTTCCGAGCCGTCCTGCTCGCGTTGCTTGTGCTTCTGCTCGTCTTCGTTGGCGTCAAGCGCGCGACCGATTCGGTCAACCCCGCGATGGAAAAGGTTGACGACCGACCAGAGGAGATCGGCGAGGTCGGGTTCAAGTCGTGTGTCGGAGAGCGTGGCGGCAAGCGCGTCGAAGATGTCGGCGATGGCGCCGCCGAGCTTGCCGGCGTCGGGCAGCGGTCGCGGATCGGGTTCGTCGTCGAAGGGGCGATGGCCGTAGAGCTGGAGTTCGTCGAGCAGGCTTGCCGTGCTCGAGACGGTGCGGGCGTCATGGGAGTGATCGGCGGCGAAACAGTCGTTCATGGCGGGATCCTCGCGTGTCGGACCGCGCGACATGCGCGGCCTTCAGGCGATCCCTCCGCCGGAGGCGGCGCGGGTCGGCACCCGCAGGGCCGCAGCGTCAGCGGAGGACGGCGGCGCGCGGCTTTCTTGCCTCGCGAGGAATGACGGGCACGACCGTTTGGCCCGAAGTCGGCACGCGTCGCCCGTCAGGGGAAGAAAGTCGCGCGCAGCCGTTGCGGGACCGGGCCGTCTCCGGCCCGATCGCCCTCTTGAAGGCCCGTGGCGCTCGGTTGGTGCGGCAAGCGCCGTGCGACTACCGGCAACTATTGGGCCGAAAGCGGAAGTTCCGGCTACGGACGAAGAAGCGCTACTGCGGACGTTCGTTCTTCAACAACGGTAGCGCTAACGACGTTGATGCCTGCATGCAAAGATGCGCACAGATCCTGAATTGACAGAGGTCAGTTGCAACCAAGAGAAGTGGCTCAGTTTGTTTGAACAGTTTTCGGGCCGCCGATAAGTGGTTTCGCCCTTTGGTTACGCCGCGGCCGGGATTGGCTGCAGCGCATTGATGAAGGCCTGCTCGGGCGTCTGCCCGGCCAGTCCCTGATGAGGGCGCCTCCGGTTGTAGAAGTCCAGATAGCGCCCGATCGACGACCGCGCCTCCGAGACGGATGCGTAGGCGCGCAGATACACCTCTTCGTGCTTCAGCGACCGCCACAGGCGCTCGATGAACACGTTGTCTCGCCAAGCCCCTTTACCGTCCATGCTGATGGCGACACCGTTGCCGATCAGCATCGTGGTGAAGGCCCGGCTGGTGAACTGCGAGCCTTGATCGGTATTAAAGATATCCGGCTTGCCGAACCGCGCCATCGCTTCCTCGACGGCCTCGATGCAGAAGCCGACGTCCATGGTGATGGAGAGCCGCCAGGCCAGGACCTTCCGGCTGAACCAGTCGATCACGGCGGCCAGATAGACGAAGCCGCGCGCCATGGGGATGTAGGTGATGTCCATCGCCCAGACCTGGTTCGGCCGCGTCACCGGCAGCTTGCGCAGCAGATATGGGAACACCTTGTGGCCGGGCTCCGGCTTCGAGGTGTTGGGCCGCCGATAGATGGCTTCGATGCCCATCTTGCGCATCAGCGTGGCGACATGCAGCCGGCCAACCTGATAGCCCTCTTGCTTCAACAAACCCTGGAGCATGCGGCTGCCCGCGAAGGGAAAGTCGAGGTGCAACTCGTCGATCCGGCGCATCAGCGCCAGATCGGCGTCACTCACGGCGCGCGGCAGGTAGTAGATGCTGCCCCGGCTGATGCCGAGGACAGCGGCTTGCCGGCTCACCGGCAGGTCATGGCTTCTGTCGATCATCGTCTTGCGCTCGGCGACAGACCGGTTTTCGCGAGCGCGCCTTCCAAAAAATCCTTCTCCAGCGTCAGTTCGCCGATCTTGGCGTGCAGCGTCTTCACATCAACCGTCGGCGCGGCTTCAGCCCTGGTCTCGCTGCCGAAGACCCCGGCGGCCCCTTCCAGAAGCTGATCCTTCCACTGCTTGATTTGGTTGGCATGAACATCGAACTGTTGCGCCAGTTCCGAGAGCGTCTTCTCGCCCTTCACAGCCGCCAGCGCCACTTTCGCCTTGAAGGCCGGCGTGTGGTTCCGCCTCACTCGTCTCGCCATGTTCTCTCCTGCTCTCGGCCAGCATAGGCCGCGTTCAGGCGAAAACCCACCTATCGGCGCTGTTCAATTTCCTCAGGCCACTTCTCAAGTGAGTGGACACCCGTCACCAGTCCAAACACGCTCAGATTAAGGTTGATGCAGCAAACGAGCCTTCGATGAGATCAGGATAGGAAGTTTGCCGGGGTTGATAGCGAAGCAATCTTGTCAAGCGCCAACCGATGCAGACTTTGGGTTCCTGCGGCGAGCACCTGAGGCCCAGAACGCAGCGTGATCGCGCTTCCTTGCCAATTCGTCACGGCTCCGCCCGCTCCTTCAATGATCGGCCTATAAACTGCGAAATCGTAAACTCCGAGGCGTGTATCGAAGGCCAAGTCGATCCGACCTCTGGCCAACTGGCCATAGCCAAAACTCGAGGTGCCGTAGATGCGCCAGGCGGTTGCTGAACGCAGTTGGTCCAGTGAGGCTGTTTCGTCCGGATTGAAGAAGTCCGGGTTCATTGTCGCCATGATGGCTTTGTCGAGTGAGGGGCAGTTGCGCGTGTGGCAAGGCCTTCCATTGTGCAGTGTCAGGGCCCCGCTTTGGCCAATCAGACGGTCATCCGTCATCGGAAAATCCATCACTCCGACGACAGGAACATCATCAATCGCGAGCGCGATCAGCGTGCCAAACACCGGCACGCCTGCGATGAAGGGTGCCGTGCCATCGATCGGATCGAGCACCCATTGAACGGAGGCATTTTCGCGTTCGCGCCCCTCTTCCTCGCCGATGATGCCATGCGCCGGATAGCGTTCAGCAATCTCACGCCGTAATCGCTGCTCGATGGCCTTGTCCGTTGATGTAACGAAGCTAAGGTCGGCTTTGGTTTCAATCGCAGCCTGCTTGGATGCAGCCGCAAGCAGCATCGGGCGAGCGATGCCCGCCAGATGCTCAGCGAAATGGGTCAGATCGCTCAGATCGATCGACACCTTGCTGCAGCGTCAGCGGGTCGCTGCCACGGCGGCAGCCCACTCGGCGAGGAACTCCGTTCGCTTTGCAGCGGCCTCGTCCTCGTTGATGGCGAATACCTTGATATCTGCCACATTCGGCAGCTTCACGATCTTCGCGACATCGATATCGGTCCGGCTGGGGCGGCGGAAGGCGGCCTCCAGCAGGGCAGTCTGCACCTCTTTCGAGATGATGTGATCGAAGGTCCGCTTTGCGCCTGCAGCGTTTGGTGCGTTCTTGGCAAGCACCAGGAATTCCGGGCTCGTGAAGGTGCCGTCGCTCGGGTAGACCAGCGAGATCTCGCGCTGACCGCCAGCAACATAGGCATAGGCGTTGGATTCGAACGTCAGTCCGATGGCATATTCACCCTGGGCCACTGCCCGCAGGACCGTGGCTGCGGCGCTTGTCACGACTGTGTTGGCGGCGAGCTTCTTCAGTCCGTCCGCACCGAGCATCTGCCGCACGCCCCACAGGATGGTGTAAGCCGTGGACGAATTGGCCGGATCAGCAATGATGATCTTGCCCTTGAAGGCCGGGTTGAACAGGTCCGGCCAGGTCTTGGGTGCGGGCTGTCCAGCAAGCTGATTGGTGTTGACCATCTGCACGACGACATGGAGGTTGGATGCGGTCCACAGATTGGCCGGGTCGCGCAGGTTTGGCGCGATCGCGCCCAGTTGTGGCGAGACGTAGGGCTCGTACAGGCCCTTGAATGCGCCAAGCGTATTGGCCGACGAACTCCAGAAGATATCAGCCTGCGGGCGGGCGGCCTCTGCCTCCATGCGACGCAGCAACTGGCCGGAACCACCAGTGATGAAGTTAAGCTTCAGACCCGAGAGCTTGGTCCGCGCCTCGTCGGTGATGGCCTGCACAGCCTGCTGGTTGTTGGAAGTGTAGATGGTCACGCTGCCGGGGTCTTGCGCGAAAGCTGGCAAGGACAGACTGCCGGCAAGGCCGGCGAGCAGGGTGCGGCGGTCGATCTGGATGGTCATGATGGAACTCCCTCTTGGCTTATCGTGATGCAAAAACGTCGATCTTGAAGATGGTCGTGGCGATGATGATCGGCAGCAGGATCGTGACGACCAGAACAAGGCCGTAAGCTGAAGCCTGCGCCATCAGGTTCGAGTCGATCAGGCGGAAGATCTGGATCGGCATGGTTTCCTTGCCGCCGGAGTAGACCACGATTGAGGCGCTGAGTTCCGAAACCGTGGTGGTCCAGACCAGAATGGCAGCTGCCGCGATCGACGGGACCATGATCGGTAGCACGACCTTGAAGAAGGACTGAACAGGCGGCACCCCAAGGCTGATCGAGGCCTCCTCGATTGAGTTGGGAACATTGTAGAGCGTGGATGACGCATTGCGGATGCCGAAGGGCAAACGGCGAATAACATAGGCAATGACGATGATCATGGCTGTGCCGGTCAACGTGAGCCAGCCTGTGTTGAACGACATGACCAGACCAATGCCAAGCACCGTGCCGGAAAGTGCGAGCGGCAGTGAGGCGATGTAGTCAAGGGCTGGGGTCAGGACAGTGCGTTTCTTCACGATCAGATAGCTGGCCAAGGTGCTGACGACGACGCTGATCAACGTCGCGATGCCAGCAAAGATCAAGGTGTTGATGATCGGATCCGGCGCATTCAGAAACACCCGTTCCATGTTGAGCGTGGTCCACTCGCCCCAGCGCATCACCGGGCCACGGGCACGCGTAAAGGCACCAGCAATCACCGTGAACAGGGGCAGCAGCGAGATGATCACAACTATGCTGGCGGCCAAAGCGAGCAAAAGCGCCGACAAGCCTTTGAGCCTTTGAGGCTTGGCACCGCGTCCCATGGTGATTTCATAGCGCCCGCGCGAAACGATCCAGCGTTGCAGGAACAGCACGGCAGCGACGAGACCGATCGAGACCGAGGCCAAGGTGCTCTGCATCACAGGATCACTGCCCATCTCAGAGACGAAGGCCTGATAGGTGATAACCGAGAGCAGTGCGACCCGTCCGCCAAGAATGGTCGCTACCGCAAAATTGCCGACCACAAGCGTGAACACCAGAAGGCAACTCGCCAGCACAGCTGGCATCACGACGGGTACAAGCACTTTCCAGCGCGCCGTGTTGGGCGATGTTCCAAGCCCCTGTGCAGCTTCCTCCAGTTGCACATCAAAACCACGAATGGCTGCCAGTGTGCCGATGTAAACATAGGTGTAGTAGATGAAGGTCATCACGGTGGTCAGACCAAACCAGCCGTAGAATGACGGGATCGCAATGCCGACATCACCGAGTGAACGGGTGATCAGGCCGTTGTTCCCGAACATCATCAGCCATGTCTGGGCTGCGATCACCTCTGGCACCACCAGCGTTGTCAGCGGCAGGACTGCGATCAGCGTCTTGCCGGGAAAGTTGTAGCGGGCCGCAAAATAGGCGAGCGGAACCCCGATCAGCGCTGCACCAAGGGTTACTAAGAGACCCAGCAACACGGTGTTCCCGAGTGCAGTCAGGTACCTGGGGTCACTGAGGAAGATGCCCCAACCGGAGCCGCCGCGCCCACCGGCACTCGCGAAACTCGATGCGAGCATATTGACCAACGGATACAGCAAGAACAGCGACAGCAAGCCCACGAGTGCTGCTGTGAGCCAGAACCAGACGCTGCCGATCTGCCGCGGCAAGCTCATGATTCGACGACCAGAACCTTGGCGGCATCCAGCGCAAGGCTGACCGTCGCACCAACCGCATGGGCACTATGGCCAGGACCATGCAGTGCCACGGACAATCTCGTGCCATCGCTCAAGGTGACTGCGTAGTGCGTCGTGCCGCCAAGATACTGCTTGGAGGCTACCACCGCAGCGATGGCCGTTGGCGAAGGCAGATCGAGCATGACGTCTTCCGGACGGACGATCAGGACTGCATTGCCGGTGCCAATTGGCTTTGGCACGCGGGCGCTGACCAGCGCGCCGCCAAAAGGCACCGCCTGGCCATCACCCGCAGCCAGCGGTCCGGCCAGTCTGATCGCCACGGTGTTGGCAGCGCCAACGAAGTCCGCAACATAGGCCGATACCGGCGTCCGGTAGATGTCCTCAGGCGTGCCCACCTGCTCCAGCTTGCCCTGCTTCATCAAGCCGATACGATCAGATAGCGCCAGCGCCTCCTCCTGATCGTGCGTGACGAACACTGTGGTGATGCCCGCTTCGCGCTGCAGGTCCGCTATGGTTTCGCGCACCTGAACCCTGAGTTTGGCATCGAGGTTCGAAAGCGGCTCATCCATCAGCATCAGTTGCGGCTGGATCACCAGCGCCCGGGCCAGTGCCACGCGCTGCCGCTGTCCGCCGGAGAGTTCAGCCGGCCGCCGATCAGGGAAGCCAGATAGCCCTACCCGCTCAAGATATTCACCAACCCGCGGCTTGATGGCAGTTTCGGACAGCTTGCGCGCCCGCAAACCATAGGCCACGTTGTCAAATACGGTCTTGTCAGGAAACAGGGCATAATCCTGAAACACCATGCCGATGTCGCGCTGATGCGCAGGCATACGCGTCAGGTCACGTTCTCCGAGCAGCAAGCGACCATCAGCAACGTCGAGAAAGCCGGCGAGGGTGCGCAACAACGTTGTTTTGCCGCAACCCGAAGGCCCTAGAAGGGTGAAAAACGAGCCGCTCTCGATCATCAGTGACAGGTTGTCGATCACACGGGCGCCACCATAACTCACCGCCAGCTTGTCGATTGTGACGGCTACCATAATGCTCTTGCGACCTTCGTTGCTGCCGAGGAGATCATCAGTCGGCTATGATTTTCAATATGACGCTCCACGGTCTTTTGGCAATTGGCTACGCGAGCTACGCGCTCTGTCTGTTGCATGATACCGGCAAGATGCTCGGGCAGTTGCAGTTTAACGCCGGGCGCACACGCGACAGAAATAGGAAACTTTGCCGGATGGTCGTCTCGATCGCCAGTTTGGAGAAGCGGCGCCAGCTGCCCCGCGTTGTCCGGCAGGCCGCGCGCCAGTCGACGATCGCATCCTCTGACAACTAGATCCGGAGGTCACCACGCCGAACAAGGCCGCGATCGTAGTCCGGCCAGTTCTGAACCCGATACCGGGCTTTAGGAGTATGATGACGCTAGGCTTCATGGAACTAAAATGGCATGCAGGAAATCAAATGCGTGCCAGACCGTGCCTCATGCCATCAAATGGCGATCCATGCACCAAAGCCGTTTTGAACGAACTTGGCGTTTTCCGGTAGCTAATCTGCTTGTTCCTCAAGAAGCTTCTTGACGGCCTCGGTATGTCTCATTTGCCAGCTGTCTTTACATGCATGTCCGTTCAACAAAATCGCAGATGCCCCCAGGTGACGTCCGATGCTTCCCACTCTTGGTCATCTCGCCGCTCTTGACGAGCTCCTGCGCGATACGGCGCGAAAGCACATCATGCCGCGGTTCCGCAACCTCGCCTTAGCAGATATCCGGAGCAAGACCTCACCCACCGACCTCGTGACGGAAGCCGACGAAGCGGCAGAGCGAATGATCGCGATAGGCCTGACGGCGATCTTCCCCGGTTGTGTCGTCGTCGGCGAAGAAGCAGCTAGCGCGGATCCGCGATTGCTCGAGAATCTAGATGATGCTCCATTGGCTGTTGTTGTGGACCCGATAGACGGAACACTGAACTATGCCAGCGGCGCGCCGCTGTTCTGCACGATGGCAGCGGTGATCGTGCGCGGGGAAACAGTCGCAGCGGTCATCCACGACCCGATCTCTGGCTCAAGCCACTTGGCGCTCGCGGGTGAAGGCGCCTGGTGCGAGGAGGCAGATGGACGCAAGTTTTCGCTCCGTGTTGCAGCGCCAAAACCTGTTGCCCAGATGAGCGGCATGGTGTCTTGGCGCTATTTCCCCGAGCCCCTGCGGAGCACAATCCCGAGCCGGTATCCGGCTGTGGCCGATGTGGCATCGATGAAATGCTGTGGCCATGAGTACCGGCTCGCGACCAGTGGTGCTTTAGATTTCTTGATTTATGGACGACTGATGCCTTGGGATCACGCACCAGGACTGCTGATCCACCGCGAGGCTGGAGGTTACTCGGCGCAAATCGACGGGATGCCCTATGGCCCTTCAACGCGGCAAATCGGGGTTATTGCAGCCCCTGACCGAACGAGTTGGGAGCATCTGCATGCCGCCTTTTTTTAGGTGAAGACGGCGTCAGTGTAACATCGACTGCTCTCGGTTTGGACCGAGGGGATATTGCAAGCGGCACGGTGCGAGAGCCTGGGCGAGAAATTTCCTTTCCTTTGATCCGTCAAAGGAAAGGACGACTGATATTAAGTCGGCAAAAAATATTTGCTCCACTGCAGCATGCGCTGTTGAACAGAGATCGTGCTTAGGCGCATACTCTTCCTAAGAAAAAGGCACAGCCGGTCTACGGTTGGCATAGGGAGCGCGGCAAGGAGACGTCTCCTTTCTGCCTGCAGCTAGGGTGGGTGATGGCCGCCGTCGAATTGCGTGATGTCACCAAGGCCTGGGGCGAGGCGCTTGCCGTCAATGCTGTCAGCTTTAGTGTGTCTGAAGGCCATCTGGTGGCACTTCTCGGCCCTTCCGGTTGCGGCAAATCCACGACACTCCGCTTGATTGCCGGCCTCGAGGAGGCAACGGCGGGCCGTATCCATATTGCTGGCAAGGATGTGACTGACGCGCCGCCCGTTGGTCGTGGCATCTCTATGGTATTCCAGAATTATGCGCTGTTTCCGCATCTTTCGGTCGCCGAGAACATCATCTTCGGCCTCAAGGTCCGTGCTGTCGGGCGGGCCGAGCGCGATGAGCGATTGAAAGAGGCCGCCGCCATTCTTGGTCTGGAAAAGTTGCTCGACCGCAAACCTTCGCAGCTTTCAGGTGGTCAACAGCAGCGCGTCGCACTTGGCCGTGCCATCGTGGCGAGGTCGCCGGTATGCCTGATGGATGAGCCACTTTCGAACCTTGATGCGCAACTGCGTGTGGAGATGCGTCGCGAAATCCGGGACCTTCAGCGCAGGCTTGGGATCACGATGGTCTATGTCACGCATGACCAGATTGAGGCCATGACGATGGCTGATCAGGTAATCCTGATGCGAGATGGCCAAATCGAGCAAAATGGCCCACCGGCCATGCTTTACGACCAGCCGGCGACGATGTTCGTCGCACGCTTTGTTGGCACTCCTCCGATGAGCGTGGCCCCGTGGTCAATCCTGAACACAACCGGCGGCGTGCTCCCGTACCCACCTCATGGCCTTTCGCCTGAAGTCGCGGCAATCGGCGTTCGTGCTGAACACGTCGAGATTTCCGAGGGCGGCTTGCCAGCCGAAGTGATCGCAGTTGAATATCTCGGCGCAGAGACGCTGATCGAGGCTAATGTTGCTGGTGAGCGTTTCATCGTGCGCAAGTCTGGAAAGGTCAGCGTCGGCCGTGGCGAACGCATTGGCCTTCATCTGCCTGCGACCAGTGCATATTGGTTCGACCTTGGAAGTGGGCGGGTGGTCAACACGCCGCAATGACGTCTTTATTCAAACACCGGCGCATCGCAGCACCGGATAGCACAGGGGAGATGCAACATGGACAGGCGTGAATTTTTGGCAGGTGCGACGGCCCTTGCAGGTGTGGCGGCGACAAGCCCGGCTGTGGCACGGGCTGCTGAAGTTTCGTTCTTTTATCCAGTCGCGGTTGGCGGGCCGATCACTAAGCTGATCGACACTTATGCGGCAGATTTCGAGAAAGAAAATCCCAACATCAAGGTGCGCCCCATTTATGCGGGCACCTATCAGGAGACCATCGTCAAGGCCTTGACAGCCCACAAGAGCGGCACGCCGCCAGTGACGTCAGTGCTGCTATCGACCGACATGTTCACACTGATTGACGAGGACGCTATTGTCCCGTTCGACGAGTTCATCACTACCGATGCTGATCGAGCCTGGCTACGCGGCTTCTTTCCAGCCTTCATGGAAAACAGCCAGACCGGCGGCAAGACCTGGGGCATCCCGTTTCAACGCTCGACTGTGGTGCAATACTGGAACAAGGATCTGTTCCGCGAGGCGGGTCTTGACCCCGAGAAGCCGCCGCAGACCTGGGCTGAGTTGGTGGAATTCGCCCAGAAACTGACCAAACGCGACGCTGCCGGGACAACCACGCAGTGGGGTGTCCAGATCCCGTCTTCCGGCTTTCCTTATTGGCTGTTCCAGGGTCTCTCGACCCAGGCTGGTGCAATTCTCGCCAACCCGCTGGGCAACCGCACCGACTTCACCAATGCTGGCGTGGTTGAGGCGCTGCAATTCTGGATTGATCTCGCCCAGAAGCATCGCGTGCATCCGACTGGCATTGTCGAATGGGGCACAACGCCGCGTGATTTCTTTGAGCGCAAAGTGGCAATGATGTGGACCACCACAGGCAACCTGACCAATGTTCGTACAAACGCCAAGTTCCCCTTTGGCGTGGCGATGCTACCTGCAGGCAAGCGGCGTGGCAGCCCGACGGGTGGCGGCAACTTCTATATCTCGAAGAAGGCGACGCGCGCCCAGCAAGAGGCGGCCTTCCGCTTCATCCGTTGGATCACGACGCCGGAGCGCGCCGCTCAGTGGGGCATCGACACCGGCTATGTCGCGGTTTCGCCCGCAGCCTACGAGACAGCGGCGATGAAGGCCTATGCAACCGAATTTCCACCCGCACTTGTGGCACGGGACCAACTGCCGCACGCGGTCGCGGAGTTTTCAACGCGCGAGAACCAGCGTGTCACCAAGGTGTTCAATGACGGACTGCAAGCGGCGCTTCTTGGCAGCAAGCCCCCCGCCCAGGCGATGGCTGACGCGCAGGCTGAAGCCGAGCGCATTCTGCGGCCCTATCGCTGATGAGCGCTTATCAGCGCGCGACACTCCATGGCTGGCTGCTTTTGCTGCCGGCTATGGTTTTTCTTGCGCTGTTTACGCACTGGCCCGCTGTCGCCAGCATCATCGAGAGCTTTTATTCGACCCCGCGGGCGCGGCGCCCATCGCGCTTCGTAGGGCTGGACAACTACGAGGGAATGATCGCCGATCCAGTCTTCTGGCGCGCGCTTACCAACAATTTCTGGTTCGCTATTGGGACAATCCCGCTCTCGATCGGTCTTGCCATCCTGATGGCGATCTGGGTCAATGACCGGATCAAGGGGCAGAGCCTAGTGCGAATGGCGTATTTTACGCCGACGATTCTGCCAATGATCGCTGTTGCCAATATCTGGCTTTTCTTTTTCACCCCACAATATGGACTGATCGAACAGATCATTGGCATATTCGGTGGTTCCGCCACGAACTGGCTCGGCTCCAAGGAGACCGCACTCTACGCTGTCATTATCGTGGCGATCTGGAAAGAGGCCGGGTTTTTCATGATCTTCTACCTTGCTGCCCTGCAAGGTATCTCGCCAAGCCTTGGCGAAGCGGCAGCAATTGAGGGAGCCTCGCGCTGGTACTATTTCCGGCGTGTGCTCTTCCCGCTTCTGATGCCAACGACACTGTTTGTCTTGATCAACGCCATGATCAACGCCTTCCGTATGGTAGACCATATCGTGGTAATGACGCGCGGCGGCCCCGACAACGCCACCACATTGCTACTGTTCTATATCTACCAAGTTGGCTTCAGCTTCTGGGACACGGCCTATGCCGCGACCCTGACCTGCGTGCTGCTGGCCATCCTGGCCATCATGGCACTGGTCCAATATGGCTGGCTCGAGCGTCGGATCCATTACAGATGAGTGGACAGGCCAAGCCCACGCAACCGCGCACTCCGGCTGGCATCACCCGGCGTGATCCTTACGCTCCGCGCGGAATATGGCTTACGCTCGAGTCGATCGGAGCCATCACGCTCGCGATCCTCTGGGTGCTGCCATTGGCATATGCGGTATGGGCGGCCATTCATCCCTCCGAATACACAACCCGTTTCGTCTTGACGGCGCCACTGACCTTCGACAACTTTACCCGTGCTTGGGCAGCTGCCCCATTCGCACGCTATTTTCTTAACAGCTTCATCCTGGTGACCTTCATCCTTGCGTTCCAGCTAGTACTTGGCACGCTCGCTGCCTACGCACTGGCGCGGCAGGACTTCTTCGGGCGTGATGTCGCTTTCGCGCTAATCCTTGCTCAGTTGATGATCATGCCAGACGCTCTGATTGTTGAGAACTACCAGACAATGGCCCGACTTGGTCTCGTCGATACGATCCCGGCTATCGCGCTGCCCTACATCGCGTCTGCGTTCGGCATTTTCTTGTTGCGGCAGACCTTCAAGACCGTTCCGAAGGAGCTGGATGACGCCGCACGCGTTGAAGGTGCAAGTCCTTTGCAGGTGCTGTTGAAGGTCTATGTACCGCTCGCCAAGCCAACCTATGTTGCCTACGGCCTTGTTTCGGTCAGCTATCACTGGAACAATTTTCTGTGGCCGTTGATCATCACCAACTCGGTTGAGTCACGCCCGCTCACAGTTGGTTTGCAGATCTTCTCATCTCCGGATCAGGGCATTGATTGGGCCCTGATCTGCGCGGCAACGCTAATGACCTCCGCACCGCTGCTGTTGGGTTTCCTGATTTTCCAGCGTCAGTTTGTCCAAAGCTTCATGCGGGCAGGCATTCGCTAGTGGTCCGATTCCGACATTTGCATCCGCTTGATATCACGCTGCGAGCAAATGTCGGAATCAAAGGGACCACTAGCAAGTCTATGATTCTAGTGGAGCTTTTGAATTTGACATTCGCTCCGACGCCCGATGTCACGC
>JADCCX010000052.1 GCA_020252485.1 Methylocystis sp. | reverse complement strand
GCGAAGGGATTCGAACACTCGACCCCAACCTTGGCAAGGTTGTGCTATACCCCTGAGCTACGACCGCACCGCTCTGAAAGGTTCATGCCATGAACCCTTGGGGAAGGCAATATCGGTCTCGAAGTTCGTGCAGATTTCCCGGTCCGGCGAATTTGCCGAAAACCAGCGCATCACGTTGTCAACGCTGGTTGAAACCTGACCCACTTTTTACCCCGGGCTGGGGCTAGCCCCATCCCAGGGTATCGTCCGTCATCTCCCTTGCCTTTTGTCCATGACGCCCGCGCGTCGCTTATCCTTCAGCCGCTAACTCTCGCCGCTGGTTTGAACCACGGTCGCATGATGCAGCAGGCGATCCAGCATGGCGGCTGTCAGCACAGCTTCACCCGCAAAGGCCTGGTCCCAGCTTCCGAAGGTGAGGTTCGAAGTGAGGATCATGGCCCCACGCTCATAGCGCTTGCTCACCACCTGAAAGAATAGATTGGCCTGTTCACGGCCCATCGGCAGATAGCCGATCTCGTCAATGATCAGCAGGCGGTAGGTATTCACCGCCCGGTGCAAGACTTCCTTTAACCGGCCCTGGCGCTGCGCTGTCTCTAGCAGCAACACAAGGTCTGCCGCGGTGGTAAGGCGAACCTTCCAGCCGCGTTGTGTCGCCATGTAGCCAAGCGCAATGGCCAGATGCGTCTTGCCCACGCCCGATGGCCCGAGCATGACGACATTCTCCGCCCGCTCAACAAAGGCCAGGCTGGCCAATTCCGTGATTTGCTGACGCGGGGCGCCAGTGGCAAAGCCAAAATCATAGCCATCCAGCGTCTTGATCGCAGGAAAGCCTGCCGTGCGGGCAAACATCTCCCGCGCCCTTGCACGGCGCGTTTCCCTCTCACCCTTCAGCGTATCCTCAAGGAAGTCGCTGAATGAGGCATCCCGTGCCGCAGCTGCCTGAGCATTCGCAAGGTAAAGATCAGGCACCGCCGCCAAGTGCAATTCCGAACAGAGTTCGGCAATCCGCGCATGTTGCAGTTCGCTCATGGCGCCGCATCCATGCTCAGCGCCGTCGGGAATAGCGTGTCGTATAACGCAAGCGGGTGCTGCAGCCCGACCAGCGGGCGCAGCAATGGCGATAACGCTGCTGCCATAGCCACCCTGGCCTGGCCGGCATAGGGTGGCGGGATGGGGCCAAGCTGGGGGCGTTCCAACTCCAGCCGATCCGCAGGTATCTCACCAGTGGCGGCATGCCGCCTGGCATTCGCCACTTCCCGCAACCAACGCCCAGCGGCGAGGTTCGCCGCCGCCGCATCCACGACCAAGCCCTCAGCCGCCATACGGCTTGCCAAAGGCAGCCAGAAATTGCCGCGCATGTAGCGGATGAACCGCTCGACCTTACCCTTGCTCTGCGCGCGATACGGGCGGCAGAGCCGAGGGCGGAAGCCGCAATGCCGCGCGAAATCAAGAAAGCCAGCCTGAAAGCGGTGCTGCCCATGGCCATAGCGGTCACGTTCCTGCACCACGGTGCGCATATTGTCGTACAGCACTTCCCGCGGCACACCGCCAAATGCCAAAAAAGCATGTTCATGGCAGGAAAGCAGCGTCTCCAGCCGCTCATCACTCACGAATTCAATATACGCCGCCCGGCTCCATCCCAGCGTTGCCACAAATACCGAAAGCCGATCCGCGCCACGCCGGATCACCGCCCAGTCCACTTGCATCTGCTCGCCCGGCGCTGTCTCAAAGCGGACCACAGGCGCCGCAACCACCAAAGGGCGCTGCAGCATCAGATGGTCCTTGAGGATGGTGTAGCCGCCAGTATAGCCGCGCTCTCGAAGCTCTCGCAGCAGTACCGTCCTAGCAAGCCGGTTGGGCGCTGCCTCCGCAAGTCGCTTGGCGATGTAGTCATCAAACGCCGCCAGTTTGCCTGAACGCCGCGGCCGCTGGCGATACCGATCCGCGTCGCCATCGCGCAGGTAGCGCCGCACGGTGTTGCGCGACACCCCAACTTCTCGCGCAATCGCGCGCAAACCTTTGCCTCGTTTGGCCAATAGACGGATCTCCAATGCCATTTCTCCCACAAGCATAAAGACCACCATCCACATGACAGGGGCACCATAAGCATGGGTCAGATTTCAAACGGCACGTGGGTCAGTTTTACTACGGCGCTTACAGCGCGCTTACCCATTTGTTCAAGGTCGAAAAACCAACCCTCAGGTAATCCGCAACCTGGCGCCGCGAAAGCCCGCTGGTCAGCGCTATGCGCACCGCTTCTTTGCGAAATTCATCCGTCCTGACGGTGCCCGTGGTTCATCTCCTTTGCTGCACAATAGGTGATCAAAGGAGCGGCACAAAACCGTGACACGACCAATCTAAAAACTGGCCCCCACCCACCGGAATGAGCGGCTTCGGGAGATCCGCAGTGAGCCCCCCAGCCTTCTTCCATTGCAGCCGACCAGAGTCACCGCTTGGCGGAGCAGGTCAACCGGCAAAGACCGCTTCCTCTACGTTGGCGCAGAAGCAGTGATAGAGCGCAAGGTGCACCTGCTGGATCGCCGGCGTCGCAGATGAGGGCACAGCAAAGAGATAGTCACAGAGGGACGCCATCTTCCCGCCGCCTGCTCCCGTCATACCAATAGTTGTCATGCCGGCGGCACGCGCGGCCACAAGAGCTGCCAGCACATTGGGCGAATTGCCGGAGGTAGAAAGGCCGAGCAGCACACCGCCTGGCTCGCCATAGGCCTCAACCTGCCGAGAGAACACAGTCTCGTATGAGTAATCGTTGCTCCATGCGGTCAGCACAGCCGGGTTTGAGGAGAGGCAAAT
Source organism: Methylocystis sp. (assembly GCA_020252485.1). GTDB lineage: Bacteria > Pseudomonadota > Alphaproteobacteria > Rhizobiales > Beijerinckiaceae > JADCCX01. Next base: position 5,135 of record JADCCX010000052.1, on the reverse strand, counting down.
GGCCTTAAGCGCCCGACGTTCCTTCAGGAAGCGGCCGACCATTTCACCTACGATATGCTGGGCATCGGCGGCGGAGCCACCATTACCGCAGACCAACAGCGGGCGGCCGGCAGCCAACGCCGAGGCGGTCGCGCGGATCGCGGCTTCCATGGTGGAATCCAACCGACGACCACGCGTATCGGCAAAAAGCGCCTCGGCATCGGTCAGCCATTTATCAAGGGCGAACATCATCGTCGGCGCTTTCCTCTCAATTACGACCATTCTCAACCCTAAAATAGCCCATGGCGTTAGTCTGGTCGAGGGCGTTGCAGCCGGACAGAACGGCGCGCCGCTGGATGTGCCGGTTGAAACCCTGCGGACCATGTTCCATTGCATCCAGGTCCGTCCCGACCGTAGCCTCTCCTTGCTGGTCGAGACGGCGCATCTGGAATGGATGAACCGCCCTAGATTTGCCGGAGGCTATTTCGCTTTAGTTCCGCTGCCATGGCTGGCTGATCCAGTGAGGCATAGTAGCGTTCTTCGGCTCGAGCGGGCGGGATATAGGTGATTGGCGCCAGCAAGCGCCTGTTATCGGACCATGCTGCCCATTCCAAGGTGGCGAAGTCCATAAATTCTGAGCTACGCCACCGCCCGCGCCGATGAATGACCTCGGTCTTGTAACGCCCGCTTATGGTCTCGGCGAGCGCGTTCTCGTAGCTGTCGCCAACACTACCGACCGAGGGCTCAATCCCGGCTTCCAGCAGCCTTTCCGTCTACTTGATGGATACATATTGGACGCCCCTGCCGCGACGGCGGGGCGTAACGGGATCGGACGCTGCCTCGGGAGGTGGATTGACCCCGTGATGGTCGACCAGTTTCTTGTACATCGGGTCATGGGACTTCTGACCGCTCAGAATGGCAGGATTGGTTCAAGACGCCGCCCGTGGATCTCGGCGCCGAAAATGGGCGCTGGCAGGGCGATAGCGCCAGGTGGTTGACCCATACAAGCTAGTTGCTTGGGCCCGAAGAAGGTTGTAGCCTGACGAACAAGCGTCGTCTTGCCAATCTGGGCCACGACCGTCTTGCATGACACGAACGAATAGGAAATCAGTTTCGATGCGCCAACAGATCCTCGATTTTGTCCGCCGTCTGGCTGGGACCAAGCAGTTGCGGGAATCTATTGAAGCGCTTACGCAAACATCAGCCACTGAGACGGTTGAGCGCGCACTTTGGATGGTACGTCAAGAATACACGGTTATGCCGCGCTTTGGTTTTCATCAGCCTCTTGATTACAACATGGATACATTTCCACCTCGCTTTGACGATGCGGTATTCGTGAATGGAGTTGAACTTCCTCTGCCGCCTCCGCCTGAACGAATGGGATACTCTGATGATAACTCGGAGTACCTCAAGTGGGGCAAATATGACCACGGGCTACTCATGGGGCAAATCGAAAAATATTTGGGGCATCAAGAGGGCTTAAGTATTTTAGACTTTGGATGTTCTTCTGGCAGAGTTCTCCGTCATTTTTGGCAGCAAAAGAAGAGTTATTCTTGGAAGCTTGCCGGAGTCGATGTGCAGGCGCGTCCAATTGAATGGATGCGTCAGAATTTTCCGACTGATTTCCGCGTTTACGTCGGAAACACACTCCCCCATTTGCCCTTTGAAGACAACAGTATGGATGTGATATATGGATTTAGTGTTTTTACGCACATAAAATATCAGTGGGATGCTTGGATTTTGGAGTTGCGTCGAATCTTGAAGCCCGGAGGCCTTCTTATTCAAACAATTCACACAGAAAATGCCTGGAATTTCTACCGGGCACACAAGGATCAGCCTGGGTTCCGCAAAAGTCATTCGTCAACAGTTCTTGACGGCGGCGAGATGAATATTCCATTTTTTTATTATGGAGATATATCAGTGTCGCAAGTGTTTTGGAAACGGGAAACTGCACGGCAGTACTGGGGCCGATATGTTGACGTTCTCGATATTCTACCTCCGCCTCCTGAACACTCATTTCAGGATTGGATGATCTGTCGGAAGTGAGATTAACCGCTGGATATTTTTTAGGCTGTTCCATCATACTGCACAAACCCAAGCGCCCTAAGGGTTATACTTAGGCTAAGGCTCCAAGGCACCGGCGATTTCGTGCAGTTAAAGGAAGGGTCTCACCTCAATGACCGAGTGGTGGAAGGTGTGGGCGGCAAGGGCGTGCCCATGCTGGCGCTGGATGAGTTCATCGCGGCCACCGGCCTCTCGCCCTCCTTCGTGAAGATGGACATCGAAGGTGCGGAGTTCGACGCGCTGCGCGGTTGCCCGAAGCTGCTGGCCGAGGGGCGGCCGGTGCTGGCGCTGGAGCAGGCGCCCGATGACATGCGTTGCCATGAACTGCTCCTGAAGGCCGGCTATGTCGCGGTGGATCTGTCGACCTATCGCCGCATCCGGACCAGCGCGGATTTTGCCGCGCCCACCGGCGTGGCCAATGTGCTGTTTGTGCCAGAGGAAAAGGCGGCGTCCTCGCCCTATCTGGATGAGCGGCAGGAGATGGTGACCACCATCCCGTCCGCGCGCTTCACGCGCGATGAAGCTGGCAGTGCCAACCTCTCCGTCGGGCTGACGCTGCCGGCCGGGCGTTACGTCGTGCGGGCCGATTTCTCGGCCAACGGCAAAGATAACGAGGTGTTCTGCGGGCTGGATGTGGATGGCGTGACGGTGTTCCGCTACCACACCTTCACCGCCTTCATGGCCGAATGCTATCGCGACTGGGTGATCCAGCTCGACCGCCCGGCGGTGCTGCAGCCCTTCCTGCGCTTCGTGAAAGGCAGCGACCCGTCGCTCGATTGGCGAGGCGTCGAGATCATCCGCCTGCCGGCGTTTGACGCGCATCCGGGCCCGGTGGTGTTCTGAGCAGTCACGGCCTCCAGCGCGGTCGGGGGCGGGCAGAGTGGAAGCGTGGTCGCTTTGCCGTTGGACCACGCCTCGATTCACAGCGGATCATTCGGGCAGAGCTTTCCCCGGGGATGAGGCCAGAGTTGCTTCCCTTGACGGACGGCGTCCAGTGACGGAATTACGGGTATGAACCCATTACCCTGTGCCCGGCCCGATCCAGGCCCATGAAGCGGCCAAAGCTCCTGCTCTGGCACTGGGGCCGCAGGGGCGCTGGGCCGCAAATGCTGATCAGCCTGGCCCAGGCCCTGGCGCCCCGGGCCGGGCTCACGCTGAGCATTTCGGCGCAGTCCGATCTTGTGGCGGAAACGCTCGCCCTCGGCCTGCCCTGCGATCTGGTGCCCACCTACACATCAACGGCCGGCTTTCTTGCGGGCTTCGCCCGCATTCCCGCGCTACGCCGCCGCCTGCTCCGCCAGGCGATAGCGCATCAGGCCGATGCGGTGGTCAGCGTCATGACGCATCTTTGGACGCCGCTGATCGCACCAGGCCTGGCGCGCGCGGGAATCGCCTATCTGCCGCTGGTGCACGACGCGGCACCCCATCCGGGGGATCCTGCCACCTTCTGGTCGTGGCGGTTGCGGCGGGAATTGGCAGCAGCACGCGTCGCCTTCCCGCTCTCGGAGGCGGTCGAGCGCCAGATCCATGCGGTGCGGCCCGACCTGCCGCTGCGCCGTATGCGACTAGGCGCGCATCTCCCGATCGAGGCGATGGCCGTGCCTAGGCCGCGCCGTCCGGGCCCGATACGGCTGCTGATGTTCGGCCGCCTGCGCGCCTACAAGGGGCTAGACCTGCTGCGAGATGCTTGGCGCGAACTGCCCGAGGGGCGCTTCACCCTACGTATCGTGGGCGATGGGCCGGCCGAGCAACTGGCGCCCGGCCTCGCCACCCTGCCGGGGGTGGTGCTGGAGCAGCGCTGGGTGGCCGAGGCGGAGATTCCACACCTGCTCGCCAGCGCGGATGCGCTTGTGCTGCCCTATCGCGAGGCCAGCCAATCCGGCGTCATTCCCATCGCACATGCGCTGGGCCTGCCCGTCGTGGTGACGCCGGCGGGCGGCCTAGCCGAACAACTCAGGGATGGCGTGGATGGAGTGCTGGCCGAGGCCATCAGCGCCCCCGCCTTGGCCCAGGCCCTGCTGCTCCTTGCCGAACCGGATGTCCTTGAGCGGCTGGCGGAGGGGGCCCGGGCCAATAGGGCGGGGCTGGCTGATTGGTCAGGCCAGGCTGAGCTCATCCTGGCGACAGTGGCCGAGGCGCGCGTGGTGGCCAGCTGAACGCGGCACCCCCTCGACCCCCGCTTCGCCGATAAGCTATACGCCCGCGATTGGCAACGCCCCATTTCTGGAGGCCGAGTTGAAGGAAGACCGCGTGACACCGTTCCAGCTCTCGCCCGCTGCATTCGACACCCGCCATGGCGAGGTTCGGGCTCGTGGCTGAGGCGCCGCGCCAGGCCGCGATTCTGGTGGGCGGGCGAGGCACACGCCTAGGGTCGCTGACCGACTCAGTCCCCAAGCCGATGGTCGAGGTCGACGGCCGACCCTTCCTCGATTGGCTCATCGCGGAGGTGGCGCGCTTCGGCTTCCCGCGCATCACTCTGATGGCAGGCTACCTCGGCCAGACAATCATGGACCGCTACCACGGGACCAGCGTGCGCGATACGCGGGTAGAGGTGTTGGTGGAGCCCGAGCCACTAGGGACCGCCGGCGGCTTGCGCCTCTTCGCCGAGCATCTGGAGGAGCGCTTCCTCCTGCTGAACGGGGATACGCGGTTCGATGTGAACCTGCTTGATCTCGCCCTGCATGCGGGGGATGCCCTGGCCACGCTGGCGCTGCGGCGCGAGGCGCCAGGCGCGCGCTATGGCACGGTGGAACTGGACCCGGCGGGGCTGATCCGCGGCTTTGCCGCGCGCTCACCCGACCGCGCGGGCCCGATTAATGGTGGCATCTATCTGATGAGGCGCGAAATCGTGGCCGAGATCGGGGAAGGGCCTGTCTCGATGGAGCAGAACGTCTTCCCCCGTCTCGCCGCCCAGGAGCGGTTGCGTGGCGCGCTTTATGACGGCGCCTTCATCGACATCGGCATCCCCGAGGACCTGGCCGCGGCGCAGACCGTGATCCCCGCCATGGCCCGACGCCCGGCGGTCTTCCTGGACCGGGACGGGGTGCTCATCGAGGACACTGGCTGGCCGCACAAACCGGAGGAGGCGCGCT
>JADCCX010000051.1 GCA_020252485.1 Methylocystis sp. | reverse complement strand
GGGGCGGGTCTGCGTCGTCACGGTCGCCTATAACAGCGCTGCCGCCTTGCGCGGGATGCTGGAGGGCGTGCCGGAAGGCTTGGCGGTGATTGTGGTGGATAATGCAAGCCGCGATGACAGCGCGGCTGTGGCGGAAGCTGCTGGCGCGCGCGTGATCCGCAATGCGGCCAATCTTGGCTTTGGCATGGGCTGCAATATCGGGATGGATGCGGCAGAGACGGAATTCGTGCTGCTCGCCAACCCCGATACGCGGCTGGATGCGGGAGCGATTGCGCGGCTTGTGGCCGCCGCCGATGCATTTCCCGATGCGGCCATTCTGGCGCCCATGCTTTGCGATGAAAACGGTGAGCGCGTCAGGTCCTGGGATGTGGAACAACTGCATCGTCGGTTGCTTTCGCGCAAACGTGGCGCCGAGCCCTGGCCTGAAGGGCCATTATGCGCGGAATTCCTCTCGGGCGCTTGCATGTTGCTGCGGGCGTCCGATGGGCTGCGCTTCGATGAAGCCTTCTTCCTGTTTTATGAGGATGACGCGATTTGCACCGCCGCCCGCGCGAAAGGGCGTAGCCTGGTGCTGGTGCCGGATGCGGTGATGCGTCACGCGGGGGGCGGTTCTTCCGCGCCATCACAAGCGCTTTCCGCCTTCAAAGCGCGGCACATGGCCTGGAGCAGGCTGCATTACATGGCGCTGATGCGGGGTAGCGCGGCGGCGCGGCACGAAGCCTGGGCGCGGGTGGGGCATCATAGCGGCAAGGCTGTTGGGCATGGGCTCACGCTGCGCCTGGAAAAATTGCGCGCCGATCTGGCGGGGCTTGGCGGGACGCTGGCTTGGCTGCGCGGGCGCCGCGCCTGATTGGTTTATGCCCCCAGAAGCATGCAGGATCGGCAGTCGTATTCTCGTGGCTATCTGTCTTGAAGGTACTCGCCAGGCAACACTTGGGTCATTGGAACAATGTCTAGTGAAAGCAACAAGAAGATCGATACCTAGGTCTGCTAGCGCGATGCTACATGGCTTTTTTTTTGAGGCCGGAAACATCGATGAATTTGCAGACAGCATTCCTAGAAGCATCAAGGAAAGGCTTGGAAGGGTTCGAGCAAGCGATTGCATCGTGCTCGCTCAGGCTTCGATGCGTGTTGCTCCGAACGCGTTGAAGGATGTGATTATACTGGTCCAGACTTCACCCTTGATGGCAGCAAAACGGTCCATCCAAATCGCAAGTCGTTCCAGACAACATAACAATCGCTAAGGCTATGGAGAGGTCAGCCCGCGTCGACTCCGAATCTCTCCCCAAAACCACGGCGGCCTTCATGGGTGATCTCCAGCGCGCGCGTGCCTGGCCGCCGCCGCAGCCAGCCCAGTTCGAGACACCGCACGCAGAGCGAAGCGCCGAGCACACCCGCGAGGTGCGGACGGCGCTCGCTCCAATCCAGACAGGGGCGACAGAAGGGCCGCCCGCGCCGCGCGCCGTCCAGCCGCGCGGCGATGCCGAACGAGGCCAGGAACGCCTCGCCCGTCGGCGTCACCGCCCCGCCATCCGCGCCAAGTTCCACGTGCCCGCGCGCCACCAACGCATCGGCGATCCCAACGCCCAAGCGCCCGGCGAGGTGGTCGTAGCAGGTCCGCGCCGCCCGGAGCGCCGCATCCGCCGGGCCGACGCGCGGCGGCCTGGCCTGGCGCGGCGCAGCGCCGGCGACCTGCATGATGCTCTCGACCATGCGGGCTACGGCGGGCGAGGCGAGGCGGTGGTAGCGGTGTCGCCCCTGCTTCTCCACCACCAACAGTCCGGCCTCGATGAGTCGCCCGAGGTGACCGCTCGCTGTCTGCGGCGTCACGCCAGCGGTCGCGGCCAGTTCGGCGGCCGTCAGAGCGCGGCCATCCATAAGGGCGGAGAACATCGCAGCCCTCGCGGGCTCGCCCAGCAGAGCGGCAGTCTCGGCGATGGCGACGATGGTGAGCATGGCGGAGGAACTCCCCTTTCGCAGACTCTGGCAGAGGCACCTTAGCACAATGCCGCGAGTGACACTTCGGCCGCGCCCTTAGCATCGGCCGGTACGGGCAGGGCAAGGTGTTGGCCGCTGCAACAGGATTTAGCATGGCCGTCGCTCATCTCCCCTTGCCCAGGCTTCACGATGTCACCGAACGCGGCTGGCGCCTGCGGCTGCACTCGGGCGCGGCCCCGCCGACGACCTCGGACGCGGCACGCCGAGCCGTGCGTGCGGTGCTTGCGGCACCGGGTGAGGCGGCGGCCGGCTTCGCTCTGCTCCGCCCGGCCCAGGGTGGGGGCTGGCTACTCCACGTCTACGTCTGGCGCGGCGCGGAGCTACTGCGCGAGGCGCTGCTGTTGCCGGAGCATGGCGCCCCGCCCCGGCGATGCCCCTCCCTGACGCGCTCCCTCGGCACCACAGACGACGTGCTGTTGCTTGCCCGCGAGGCCGAGGCCTGGGTGCGGCACGGCGGCGACGCCGATGCCTACCTCCTGGAGACGCTGTCGTGAGCGCGGCCACGCCACCCTTCCACGGCTGGCGCGTGGTATGGGCTGCCTTCGTCGTCGCCGTATTCGGCTGGGGCGTGGGCTTCTATGGCCCGCCGGTCTTCCTATTTGCGGTGCATGAGGCGCGCGGCTGGTCGGTGCCGCTCGTCTCGGCCGCGGTCACCTGCCACTTCATTCTCGGCGCGCTGGTGGTGGCCAAGCTGCCCGCGCTGCACCGCCGAATTGGCGTGGCGGGCGCCACTCGGCTAGGCGGAGTCCTTTCGGCCCTAGGCATCGCAGGCTGGGCACTCGCCGCCGAACCCTGGCAGCTCTTCCTCGCCACCGCCGTCAGCGGCGCGGGCTGGGCGATGACGGGCGGGGCGGCGATCAACGCCATGGTCTCTCCCTGGTTCGTCCGCCGCCGCCCGGCGGCTCTCGCCACCGCCTACAATGGGGCGAGCGTCGGCGGTGTTGTGCTGTCGCCACTCTGGGTGGCGCTGATCGGAGCCTTCGGCTTTCCCCTCGCGGCGGCGCTGGTCGGCGGCGTGATGGCGCTCGCGCTGTGGGTCTTGGCCGGCCGTTACTTCGCGCTTGGCCCCGACGCCGTCGGGCAGCTCCCCGACGGCGACGATGCGGCGGCCTTTGCTGCCCGACCGCCCTCGCCGCACGCGCCGCTCCCGGGTGGTAGCCTGTGGCGCAACCGGCGTTTCCTTACCCTGGCCCTCGGCACCTCACTTGGGCTCTTTGCGCAGATCGGACTGATTGCGCATCTGTTCTCGCTGCTGGTGGGCCCCTTCGGCGCGCAGCTCGCGGGCTTCGCCGCCGGTCTCGCCACCGCCTGCGCAATCGCTGGTCGCACGGGCATGGGCTGGCTGATGCGGCCCACGACCGACCGGCGGGCTGCCGCGGCCGGCAACTTCACCCTTCAGATTGTAGGCTCCCTCGTGCTGCTGGCGGCGGGCGGAAGCGACCCAGCGCTGCTGCTGATCGGCATCGCCCTGTTCGGCCTCGGGCTGGGAAACGCGACATCACTGCCGCCGATGATCGCGCAGAGCGACTTCGCGCCCGCCGACACGGCGCGCGTCGTGGCGATGGTCACCGCGTCGAGCCAGGCGGCCTACGCCTTCGCGCCGGCCGCCTTCGGACTGCTCCGCGTGCTGGACCCAGCAGCGATCTTCGTCGCTGCGGCGGCGATCCAGGGGGGGGCCGCCTGTGTCCTCCTCGCGGGGCGACGGCACGAGTAACCATCGCTGTGGCAGGCCTTTCGCGCTCCGGGCAGACCGCCCTCATCGCTAGCGCGCTCTCTAACTTGCAAGCAGCCGCTCGCAACTCCCGTACCGCCGAGTGGCTAAAGGGCCTCGACTTGGTTGCTACGGGGCGCCGCCGCTCCGAACAGATCGAATAGACGGCCGGCAACAGTAGGGCGCGAAGCAGTCGCCCCTGCGGGATAGATTCCCGACCGAATGGCAATTACAGCGCGTCGAAGGCCGCCGAAAGATCTTCCAACGCGCCCTTCACGAGGCCGAGCATCACCGGCAGCGGATGGTCAGGGCGCACCCACTTCTCAAGATCCATATAGCTTGACAAAGATCCAGCCACCGTGTCGCTGCTTCGCATTTCTACCTCGACCAACTGCAACAGCACTAACAACAGTGGAACATAGCTGCGGAAATCTGGCTATGATTCTCGCGGTCTGCTAGGGTAGCGTTTGATCTGTCGGAACCGCAGTGTGTTTTCGACAGGAAGAAAATAAAAGATGCTCTAGTTTTCTTTTTTTCAATGAAAGACACTCGATCTAACGAATCCATCAGATCGAATACTGCTCTAGCATCTTCCGCGCGACGATCAGGCGCATGATCTCATTCGTGCCTTCCAAAATCCGATGCACGCGGAGGTCCCGCACGATTTTCTCAACGCCATATTCCGCCAAATAGCCATAGCCACCCAGCAATTGCAGCGCATCATCCGCGACGCGAGACGCGGTATCGGTGACGAAGCGCTTGGCCATCGCGCAATACATGGTGGCGTCTGGCTCTCCG
>JADCCX010000050.1 GCA_020252485.1 Methylocystis sp. | reverse complement strand
CCTCAAGCACATGGCCGCAAATCTCGGCCGAAGGAAAAAGGGCAAGGATTCCCTCCGCCTAGCCCTCAAAACCGCAGCCTGGGACGACGACTACCTCGTCAAGCTCATATCAGCATAAATGCCTTCACCCGATTCCCCTGGCGGCTGCCCAGGGCTGTGAAACCGGATTAACGAGCGAACCTCATCCCTCCCCTCGACGGTGAGGGTCGGCGGCGAAAGCCGCCGCGGAGGGTTGATCATGAGGGTGAAAATGAGAAAAGCCCCCCACCCGGCCCTTCCCCCGGATCAAGTCCGGGGTCTGGGCCACCCGCCCCGCAAGGGGGCGGGATGGGTGCCCGTGGAGGCAATCGTTAAGCCGGATTCACAGCCCTGGCCAACCAGGGGCGGGTTGCCGCTTTGCCCAAATCATGCCAAAAGACTATCCGCGTTGCGGCTAAGTCACTGAAATCGCGGGTGTAGCTCAATGGTAGAGCAGCAGCCTTCCAAGCTGAATACGAGGGTTCGATTCCCTTCACCCGCTCCAGTGCTTGCATTTGACTGGACCTGACAGGCTTCCCGGGAGGCGCGTATCCAGCCATTGCATGCGGAGCGAAGCAATCTCGCCTTACGCGTCGGATTGGTGCGAATTTAATCCGCCAAACGATTGTCCTTCAAAAATTGAACCTTTAGAAGTCGAGAGGGTCGTCTCGAAAAACGATATCGTTCAGCATGAGCATCACGGGATCCTCAGGAGCGGGGAGCGCGTCGTTCAGGCGGCCGGCCTCGGCTTTGTCGCAGGCGCTGGCCGCTTTGGGAGCGAGGTCCGATTTCTGGCGCAGGCACGCCCGGCAGGAAGGCCGTTCCGCGAGAGGCCGCGCCGGCGGCGGAAAAGGCAGTGTTTGGAGATACCATCGTGCTGCTCACGCAGTTGTCCACGCGCCTTCCGATGTCGGTTGCTTTTATAAATGCAAATGAATGAAATGAAAAGTATCAATTATCTCCTTGTTTTTAAAACTGCTGTTATAATTGCATGCGTTTGTCTCGCATTATTCGATCTAGTGTTTTTTGTATTAAGTAAGTCAATGCCTCCAAGCTTTAACGCGTTGATGCAGATAAGTTTGTTTGATTTATTTCTTTTTCCAATGGTTTTTTTTGGATTTCCATTTGTTATTTGGTATATCGCAAATCTTGAGAAAAATTGGCCGCTTCTCGTAATTCTGGTAATTTTTTTGTGGTCTTTACCTCATTATGTGTGGTTGTACTCGTGATCTGGAGGGATCAAATTGGCTGAAAAATTACTTTTGAGAGGATATTCAAATAACTACGATAGGAACAATACTCCGCGAGAGACCCCGACGCAAGCGGCTGCTCGTGGCGCCGTATTCCTCACCATCTTCGGCATTATAGGGTGTGCCCATATTGCTCCCGTTCAAACGCTCACCGAGGACGGAAGCGAGATCAAACTTTCGCTGGATGCGTCCAACTGCTTTTCAAGAGCAAGCAATGAGCCACCAACAAGAGCAGGTGAAGCGTTCAAAAACTGCCTCATAAGCTTCGAAAGTGAGCTGCCAAGAAAAAGCCGAATGCAACTCGTCTTGATATACCAATACTATGCGTATTATCAAGTTTGTATTCGTAAACAAAACGTCATTCGAGTTGATAATGGCCGTGTGACCGTATTAGAGTTTCCACAAGTCAAGTGCTAAACAGGAAGGCGCCGTCACGCTCGCTGATCGGGACGGCAGCCTGATCACCGCCCAGGTTATGCACCGCCATCTCTGCAATTCCCATACAAGCGCTACGTCCAGGCGTCGAGGCTGCCGCCCGCCAGCCAGGCCGCGCCCAGCGCATAGAGCGCCTCCACCCTTTCACCGCGCTGGCCCGGCAAATCCGTCCTCACCGTATAGCCGAGGCGGGTCTGGACATAGGCGAGGTGCCGGTAGCCGGCGGGGAAGCGGTTCAGCAATTCGGGATCGAGCTTTGGCCTCGCCGAAGGATCGACGGGGATGCAGCTATCCTTCTCGTAGATCGGCTGGCGCATGAGGATGCGCCAGGCGCCGTCGCGCTTCTCGACGAAATCATAGAAACGGCCCGCGCAGGTGATGTCGCAGGCTACGCCCTCGATGTCGCCCCGCTGCGAAATGGTCATCTTCGTTTGCGCGACCGCGCGGGGCCCTTCGAGATCGATCGAGATGCCGCCCAGAAAATGCAGGCTGCCGGCGCCGCGCTCCCAGCCGGCGATGCTCACCCTCACGAATTCCTCCGCCGTGCCCTGAAACCAGGTGGCCATCATGCGGGCATCCGGATGCCAGACGGTGCGGAAGCGGTCCCAGCGGCCGGAATCGCGCCAGATGACCCAGTTCCGCAGCAGTTCGGCGATCTGCAGCCGGTCCGTGGCAGGGCCGGGCGGTCCATCGGTCGAATGGGGTGGGGGAGTGCTGACGGCCATGGCGCTACGATCTGACGCCATCAGCGCGGCGACGGCGCATCCAGCAATCTCGCAATCCGCTGCAAGGCGAGGCCATAGCCCTGCGTCCCGAAGCCGGCCAGCACCCCATCCGCCCGCAGCGAGACGTAGGAATGGCGCCGGAACTCCTCGCGCTTGTGCACATTCGAGATATGCACCTCGATGACGGGGCCGTCGAAGGCGTTGAGCGCATCGAGAATGGCGATTGATGTGTGGGTGAAGGCTCCGGGATTGATGACGATGGCGCCGGCAACCTCGCGGGCCGCATGGATCCAGTCGATGAGCTCGTATTCGCGGTTCGATTGATGGAAGGCGAGGCCGAGCTTCAGCGTCGCGGCCAGCTTGCGGCACTCCGTCTCGACATCGGCCAGCGTCTCATGCCCATAGATCTGCGGCTGCCTTTTGCCGAGCAGGTTGAGGTTGGGACCGTTCAGGATCGTGACGAGGCGGCTCAAGGGTTTCTCCCATTCCAGCTTGCGGATGGCATGAGAAGCTCATGTGCTGAATCATTCCGCCGCTGAAGAGACAGCGCCATTATTTGCCGCACTTGTCCAGACCTGCGCAATTCACACCTTTGCTGCCCCGGCCGCGAAGGATGAACCCTTGTTTTAAGGAATCTGTGTTGATGTGGCTGCAGCGAAGGGACTTGCCCTGAAATCTGATAAGTGATAAAAATCACAAATCGTCATTTATCAGTGATCATTTCATGAATATGCGTGTGAAAATGACGCCGGACGAAACCCGCCTTCGGATCATCGAGGCGGCGGAGGAGCATTTCCGTCGCGTGGGCTATGCCAAGACCGCGGTGGCGGATATCGCCGAGGCGCTCGGCATGTCGTCCGGCAACGTCTACCGCTTCTTCCCGTCGAAAAGCGCCATCAACGAGGCGATCTGCATCCGCATCCTGAGCGAGGCGCATGAGCTGATCGACCGCATTGTCGGCTCCGCGCTTCCGGCCCCTGAGCGTCTGGCGGTGCTGCTGCTGGAGCTGGGCCGCTTCAACCGCAGCCGCTTCATCGGCGAAAGGCGCGTGCACGAGATGGTGGAAGTGGCGATGGAGGAGAACTGGTCGGCGGTCGAGACGCATCTGGCCTTCGTGGTCGACCGCATCGGGCGCGTCATCGCCGATGGCGCTCAGGCCGGCGATTTCCGTCCTTGCGATCCCGAGCAGACGGCTTTCGTCGTCAAATGCGCCTGCACGACGATCCTGCATCCGGTGATGATCGCCGAATGCATGCGCCATGGGCGCGACATGGATCAGATCGCGAAGATCGTCGTCGGCTTCGTGGTCGATGCCTTGAAAGTGAAGCCCCAATGAGCAGAGCGACAGCCATGAATGCGGCCCCCTCACAGAACCTCCGGTTCATCCGCTCCCCGATCCTGGCCGCTCTGCTTTGCGTTGGCCTCGCCAGTTGCAGCGACGGCAAGGGGAGCACTGCTGACAAGCCCGCGGAACGCCGGTCGGTGGTGGCGCGGCCTGTTGTCTTCGAACCGCGCGTCACCAATCGCTCGTTTGTCGGCATCGTTCGCCCGAAGGTCGAGAGCGATCTCGGCTTCCGCGTTTCCGGCAAGGTGGCCGAACGCCTGGTGCAGGCGGGCGACAAGGTGAAAGCCGGTCAGCCGCTCGCAAGGCTCGACACGGTGGATTTTCAGTTGCATCTCGAACAGGCGAAGGCCGAAAGGGATGCCGCCACGGCGAACCTCGTCCAGGCCGAAGCTGAAGACCGGCGGGTCCTGGAATTGCGCAGGAACGGCTGGAGCACGGCGGCGACCGAGGAACGGCAGCGGGCGGTGGTGGAGGAGGCGAAGGGCCGGCTTGCCCGCGCCGAGCGCGCTGTCAGCCTCGCCGCGAACAGCCTTGCCTATACGACGCTTGCCGCCGATGCCGACGGGATCGTCACCGCCACCATGATCGAGCCCGGCCAGGTCGTTGCCCAGGGCGTCCCCGCCATCCGGCTGGCGAAGATCGAAAGCCGCGAGGCCGTGGCCTCGATCCCCGAGTTTCTGATCGATCGGGTGAAGACGGCCAAAGCCACAGTGTCGCTCTGGTCGGAACCTGGAAAATCCTATGCGGCGAAGCTCCGCGAGTTGTCGCCCTCGGCGGATCCCAACACGCGGACCTATCTTGCCCGGTTCACAATCCTCGACCCGCCGGCCAATCTCGAATTCGGGCAGACCGCGACGGTCACTCTCTCGGACCCCGATAGCGAGCGGGTCGTCCGCCTGCCGCTCTCGGCTCTCTTCAACCAGGGGAAGGGACCGAGCGTCTATACGGTCGATCCGAATTCCGGAGTCCTGACGCTGAAGCCGGTTGAGGTCGTGGCCTATGAAACGAGCGACGTGCTGCTGCGCAAAGGCGTCGAGTCCGGCGACATGGTCGTGACGCTTGGCGTGCAGAAACTCGATGCGTCGCAGCGCGTTCGCATCGTCGGCCAGTAACTGTCGTCCGAAGGGGAGCCGCCCGATGTCATCCTTCAATCTTTCCGCATGGGCCGTGCGCCACCAGTCGCTGACCCTGTTCCTGATGATCGCGCTCTTTGTGGCCGGTGCCATGGCCTATATGCGCCTTGGACGGGCGGAGGATCCTTCGTTCACCATCAAGGTCGCCGTCATCACCGCCGCCTGGCCGGGCGCCACGACGCAGGAAATGCAGGATCAGGTTTCCGACCGCATCGAGAAGAAACTGCAGGAGCTTCCCAGCTTCGACAGGGTCGAAACCTACACAAAGCCCGGTTTCGTCGTGCTCCAGCTGGTGTTCAAGGACAGCACGCGCTCCCAGCTCATGCCGGAGCTTTTCTATCAGATCCGCAAGAAAATGAATGACTTGCGTCCCGATCTGCCGGCAGGCCTGATTGGGCCGAACGTGAACGATGAATACGGCGATGTCGACAACATGCTCTACATGGTGACCGCCGACGGCGCGAATTTCGCGCAGTTGAAGGTGATCGCGGAAAAGCTCAAATCCGAGTTGCTGCGCGTGCCCAATGTCGTGAAGGTCAATCTCTACGGCCAGCAGGATGAACGCATCTTCGTTGAATTCAGCCATGCCAAGCTGGCGACGCTTGGCGTCCCGGCGCAGGCGGTTTTCGACAGCCTCGCCCGCCAGAACAGCGTCGTGCCGGCGGGCGTCGTCGACACCGCTTCGCAGCGGGTGGCGCTGCGTGTGACCGGCGCGCTTGATGGCGCGAAGGCTGTTGCCGAGACGCCCGTGGAGGCCGGCGGCCGCACGTTCAGGCTGGGCGACATCGCCACGATCACGCGGGGCTACGAGGACCCCGCGAAGTTCCTTGTGCGGCAGGATGGGCGCCCCGCCCTCGCAGTTGGCGTCGTCATGCAGAAGGGCGCCAATATCCTGACGCTGGGCGAAGCGGTCAACCAGGTGATGGAGCGCTTCGAGCAGGCGCAGCCAGTGGGCGTCGACATCATCCATATGGCCGATCAGGCCAAGGTCGTGGAGAAGGCCGTCAGCGAGTTCCTTCGTTCATTCGCCGAAGCGCTTGCGATCGTGCTGTTCGTCAGCTTCCTGTCGCTCGGCTGGCGCACCGGAATCGTGGTTGCCTTTTCGGTGCCGCTGGTGCTCGCCATGGTCTTTGTGGCAATGCTTGTGATGGGCATCGACCTCCATCGCATCTCGCTCGGCGCCCTGATCATCGCGCTCGGGCTGCTTGTCGATGACGCCATCATCGCGCTCGAGACGATGGTTGTGAAGATGGAGCAGGGCTGGGACCGCTATAAGGCGGCCGCCGCTGCCTGGGACACGACGGCATTCCCGATGCTGACGGGAACGCTCGTCACCGTCGCGGGCTTCCTGCCGATCGGTTTCGCCAATTCCGGCGTAGGCGAATACACCGGCTCAATCTTTTGGGTTGTGGCGATCGCGCTGGTCGCGTCCTGGATCGTGGCCGTCACCTTTATTCCCTATCTGGGCGTCAAGCTTCTGCCCGAGATGGCGAAGGCCCATGCGGCGCATGATCCGCATGCGATCTACGAAACCCGGGGCTACAACATTCTGCGCCGCATCATCCGCGCCTGCGTGAACAACCGGTTCAAGGTGGTCACCCTCACAATCTGCGTGTTCGGCCTTGCGGTGATCGGCTTCGGGCGTGTGCAGCAGCAGTTCTTCCCCTTGTCCGAACGGCTGGAGCTCTTCTTCCAGATGCGCTTGCCTGAAGGCACAGCGATCGGCGTGACAACCAGAACGGCCCAAAAGGCCGAGCAGATGCTGGCGGGTGATCCCAACATCACCGGCTTCTCGACCTATATCGGCCAGGGCAGCCCGCGGTTCTGGCTGGGCCTCAATCCGCAGCAACCTCTCGAATCCTTCGCCGAAATCGTCATCATGACGAAGGATCTGAAGGCGCGCGAAGAGGTGAAGGCGCGGATCGAGAAAGCCGTCGCCGAGGGCGCCCTCGCCGAGGCGCGGGTCCGCGTTGATCGCTTCAACTTCGGACCGCCGGTCGGTTTTCCGGTCCAGTTCCGCATTGTCGGACCCGATCCGATGAAATTGCGCGAATTCGCCAATGAGGCGCGTGAGATTGCGCGGCTGAACAAGAACCTCATCGATCCGCATTTCAACTGGAACGAGATGACGCCATCGGTCCGGCTGGTCGTCGATCAGGAGCGGGCGCGCGCGCTCGGTCTTGATCCGCAATCGATCTCGCAGACGCTGCAGACGCTGATCTCTGGCGTGACCGTCACGACAATGCGCGATGGCACCGAGAAGGTCGATGTCGTCGCCCGCGCGGTTCCTGGCGAGCGGCTGGATCTCGGGCGCATTGGCGATCTGACGGTGCTCTCACGCGGCGGCGTCGCCGTGCCGCTGGCGCAGGTCGCCCGCATCGAATACGGCCACGAGGAGCCGATCCTGTGGCGGCGAAACCGCGACATGGCGATCACCGTTCGGGGCGATGTGGCGGATGGCGTGCAGCCGCCCACGGTGACCAACGAAATCTGGCCGCGCCTCCAGCCGCTCATGGACAGGATGCCGGCGGGCTACCGCATCGAAACCGGCGGCGCCATCGAGGAATCCGCCAAGGGCAATGCCTCGATCGCCGCCGTGGCGCCTGTGATGATCATCGTCATGCTCACCTTGATCATGATCCAGGTGCAGAGCTTCGCGAAACTGTTCCTGGTCTTCGCCTCGGCGCCGCTCGGCGTCATCGGCGCCTCGCTTGCGCTCAACATTTCGGGAATGCCTTTCGGGTTCGTGGCGCTGCTTGGCCTCATCGCGCTGGCGGGCATGGACATGCGCAATTCGCTGATCCTGGCCGATCAGGTGATGCAGGATGTGAAGAACGGCATGCCGATCAAGGACGCCATCGTCGAATCCGTGGTGCGCCGTTCGCGGCCGGTGATGCTGACCGCGATGGCGGCGATCCTCGCCATGGTGCCTTTGGCGCGCTCGGCCTTCTGGGGGCCGATGGCCGTGACGATCATGGGCGGGCTCTTCGTCGCGACCTTCATGACGCTTCTCTTCCTGCCGGCGCTCTATGCCGTCTGGTTCCGCCGGCAGATCAAACGCGAGCAGGAGGAAGAAGCGAAGAGGCCCGCGGCCCAGGACAACGCCCCCGTCACGGCCGGCCCGCTGGCGGTGGCGGCGGAGTGAGGCTTTCGCCAAAGCGACCCTGAACTCGGGTTAACGATTGCCTCCGCGAGCACCCATCCCGCCCCCTTGCGGGGCAGGTGGCCCGGACCCCGGACTTGATCCGGGGGGAGGGCCGGGTGGGGGGCTTTTCTCATTGTCACACCCATGATCACCCCTCCCCGGCGGCTCTCGCCGCCGACCCTCCCCGTCAAGGGGAGGGATGGAGCCCGCAGGTTAACCCGGATTTACTGCCCTGCTTTCGCCAAAGCGACCCTTGAAATTGCAGCGCTGATCGGGCAAAGCGACGGTGTTGCTGCAGGAGTTTAGCTCAGCTGGTTAGAGCGATGGTCTCCAAAACCATAGGTCGTGGGTTCGAATCCCTCAACTCCTGCCATTTCCTGAGGTCCGCTGGTTATCGCTTTGGCCGGATGCCTTGAACCGGCGGCTCTCCTTTTTTGATATCCATCTTGCCACCCCTGGCAAAAACGGCTATCGCGCCTCCATCCCCAAAACGTGACCGTTCAAACCGCCCGGCGGCGGAACGAGGGGTTACGTTTCAACCCGCAGACCGGCGACACTGACATGGCGAAGTTCAACCCCTTCCAGTTTCTCCAGGAGGTCCGCTCGGAGACCTCGAAGGTCACCTGGCCGACCCGCAAGGAAGTCATGATCACGACGGGCATGGTGTTCGTGCTGGTCATCGTCGCCGCGATCTTCTTCACGCTGGCGGATCAGGTCATCCGCCTGCTGCTCACCACGATTCTCGGCGTTGGCCGCTAAACTCTCCAGGACCTCAGATTATGGCCAAGCGCTGGTATATCGTTCACGCCTTCTCGAACTTCGAGAACAAGGTCGCCCAATCCCTGAAGGAACAGGCGGACCAGCGCGGGCTCGCCCATCTGTTCGATGAAATCCTGGTTCCCTCGGAAGAGGTGGCCGAGGTCCGCAAGGGCCGCCGCGTGATGGTCGATCGCAAGCTTTATCCCGGCTATGTGCTCGTGAACGTCGACCTCACGGACGAGGCCTATCACCTGATCAAGAACACGCCGAAGGTGACCGGCTTCCTGGGGGCCGACAAATCGAAGCCGGTGCCGATCAGCCAGGCGGAGGCCGACCGCATCAAGGGTCAGGTGGTGGAAGCCGGCGAGAACGCCAAGCGTCCGATGATCCTCTTCGAGATCGGCGAACAGGTGAAAGTGGCCGACGGCCCGTTCGCCTCGTTCAACGGCACGGTCGAGGAGATCGACGACGCCAAGCAGCGCGTCAAGGTCGCCGTCTCCATCTTCGGCCGCGCCACGCCGGTGGAGCTCGAGTATACGCAGGTCGAGAAGCTCAAGTAAGGCCTCAACTGCAGCGGGCATCTGTTGCGGTCTCAGCTCTTCCGCAGGTTTGATGCAGGGGAATCGGGTGAAGGCATTTATGCTGATATGAGCTTGACGAGGTAGTCGTCGTCCCAGGCTGCGGTTTTGAGGGCTAGGCGGAGGGAATCCTTGCCCTTTTTCCTTCGGCCGAGATTTGCGGCCATGTGCTTGAGG
>JADCCX010000005.1 GCA_020252485.1 Methylocystis sp. | reverse complement strand
GCTGCGATCCTGCGGCAAAAGACGCTGGATGGCCTGCCGATTTCCGTCGGCAATGCCATGCAGCTCCTGGTGGGCCCGAGCCTTGAATTGCCTGCGCGGCAATTGACGGTGAGTGTTGGCGCCACGCAAATCAGCAACGCCAATATCTATGCGGGCTTTGTCCAGCCGCTGGTCGAACCGCTGATCCCGAATAATCGCTGGTACCTGTTTGCCGATCCGCCCACCGCGCCGGTCTATGTCTATGGCTATCTGAATGGCGCAGAGGGGCCTCAAGTGACCACCGGTCCGGTCTCGGGCGTCGATGGTGTCGAGGTCAGCGTGATCTTCGACTTCGGCGTCGGCGCCATTGATTGGCGCGGGGCCTGGTTCAATCCGGGCGTGTGATCGCTCTCCGTCTTTCTCATCATCGCAATGTCGCAACGGGCGTCCTTCGGGGCGCCTGTTGCGTTTCAGGAGGTTCATTTCATGCGTAACTTCATCCAGCCGGGCAATAGCCTGGCCATTGCCGTGCCTTATGCGACCGGCGTTTCCGCCGGCCAGGGCGTCCTTGTCGGCGCGTTGTTTGGCGTGGCGGCCGTGGACGGCGTGCAGAACGCCATGATCGAGGCGCAGACCATGGGTGTCTTTGACCTGACCAAGGAACCGGCGCTGGCCATCGGCGCCGGTGTGCGGGTGTTTTGGGACAATACCAACCGGCGCATTACCGCGACCGCCGCTGGTAATTTCCAGGTGGGTATCGCAACCCAGGCCGCGCTCGCCGCCGATGCCACCGTGCGTGTCTGGCTCAACCGCGTTCCCGCGGCGGGGGCGTGAACATGACGAACCTGTTGGCGCGTGACCATGAACGCCTGCAAGGCGTGCATCCCCATCTGGTGCGCGTGGTGATCGAGGCGCGCAAGGCCGCACCCTTCATTGTGCTGGAAGGGCTGCGGTCCCGCGAAAGGCAAGCCAAGCTGGTCGCGCTTGGTGCCTCGCGCACCATGAACAGCCGGCACCTGACCGGCCATGCCGTGGATCTCGGCTATTGGCTCGATGATGGGGATGGCGTGCCGGAGAATGGCGAAATCCGCTGGGATTGGCCGCTATATGCGCAACTCGCCAGCGCCATGAAGGGTGCTGCGCAAAAGCTTGGCGTTGCCATTACCTGGGGCGGCGATTGGCCGAGCTTTCCCGATGGCCCGCATTTCGAATTGGACCGGGGGAAGTATCCATGATCGCCGCGCTACTTCCCGCGCTGGTGCCGATCCTGGGCGATGCACTGAAACGCCTATTCCCCGATGCGGAGGCGCGGCAGCGCGCGGAGGCGGAACTAAATGCCGCCTTGCTCGCGCGCGCGGGTGAATTGGAAAAGGCTGCCGGCGATATCATCAAGGCCGAGGCGCAATCGGAACATTGGCTCGCGGCCTGTTGGCGGCCTTTATTGATGATCACCTTTGGCTTGCTGATCGTGCTGCGCTGGCTTGGCTGGTCCGCGCCTGGGATCAGTGAGGCCGAAGCACTGAAATTGTGGAACATCGTCGAGATAGGCCTCGGCGGCTACGTCATTGGTCGTTCCGCCGAAAAGACGCTGCCGCGCATTGTCGAGGTGCTGAAGCGATGAGCGCATTCGACGGGGCGATGGCCACGCTATTCGCGGATCCCAACATGGCGGTCGCTGCGGAATGGCGCGCGGCGGCGGCCGGTCCCTGGCGGCCCTTGCGCGTGGCGCTCACCACCGCCGCGCAGGAGATCGGCGCCATTGGCGCGCGCGGGGTGGCGCTGCAGGCGGTGCTGCGTGTTGCCGACCTATCGCCCGACACACCGCGCCGGGGCGATTTGCTGCGGCGTCTCTCGCCGCCCGAAACCTGGCGCATTGAGGAGGTGGAGCCCGATGCACTCGGCCTCACCTGGCGCCTGACACTGGCGCGCGCGCCATGAGTGGCACGCTACCGCTCCGAGAGGCTGCATTGGCCGCGATTGCCGAGCGCATCATCACCGGTCTGCCCGATGTCGCGCTGGACCGCGCGCGGCGTGCGCCCGTGGATGTCGAGGCTGAGGCCCTGCCGCGCCTCGTGCTGCGTGGTGAGGAGATCGAGGCCGACGATACCGAGGAACCCGGCCGCACACATTATCGCCTCGGCTTTGTGGTTTCAGGCTTTGCGGCGGCAGCGAGTGACCTTGCCGCCGAACAGGCACTGTCGATGCTTCACGCGCGCCTGGTTTCCCTGCTTGCCGGTTGGACGCCAGCCGCACCCGGGCTGGGCGATGTTGTCGAACAGGGCGCGGAGTTCCGCATGTACGATACAGAGGAATCCGCCCTTCCCGCCGGGGAATTCCTCGCCCGCTTCAGCATCGTCGCCATCGGGCCCAATGGCGGCCCCTGGTCCGCCTGACCGCAACACTCTCCCTCCCATCCCGAAAGGAACCGCGACATGAGCCTCGATCTCGTGCGCATGCGCTTTGCCGCCGTGGCAGCGAAAATCGAAACCACCCCGGGCCTCGACGCCATTGGCGGCACGCCGGTCAATGCCGATTGGCTCGCCGCCGATTGCGAGATCGATTTCGATCCGATTACGGTGGAGAATAACGAACTCACCGGCTCACTCGATCGATCGCCTGCCATTGTCGGTGGCCTGCGGCCGCGCATTCGGCTGCGTGTGCCGCTGCGTGGCTCCGGCACACCGGCAACGCCACCGGAATGGGGCCGGTTGCTGCGCTGCTGCACGATGGCGGAGGGCATTACCAATGCCGCCATCGGCGCACCCACCGCCGCCGCAAGCGGCACCACGACCAACCTGACACTGGCAACACCCTTCGCGGCCACCGCGCAGCTTTATCGCGGCATGCCCTTGCTGCTTTCCGGCGATCGCAGCCTTGTCACCGGCATCATTGATTACACCGCCGCGCGTGTCGCAAGCCTCGGTGAGACCATGGCAACCCCTGGTGCGGTCGCCACACTCGCGCAAATCCCGGCCAATGTTCTCTACAGCCCGACCTCGGATGAGGCGGTCTATCGCACGGCCACGCTCTACTTCTATGCCGATGGGCTGCGCTGGCGTTTCACCGGTGCGGTCGGCAGTTGGAGCTTGGAGCTTTCCACCGGCGGTATCGGCTTTCTGGTTTTTGATCTGCGCGCGCAATTGCTCGACAAATCAGCCGCCGCGCTACCAACCGGGTGGAATACCGTCATTCGCCCGACGCCGCCGCGCTTTGTGAATGGCCGCTGCCAATTGAACCAGCAATTGGCCCGCGCGCGGCGCCTGACGCTGGATGCTGGCGTCAATGTCATCCTGCCCGATAATCCCGAAGCGGCTGAGGGCTATGATCCGGCCGTGCCGACGGAGCGTGATGCGCGCGGCGCCATTGATCCCTTGATGAGCACCACAACCGCCGTTGCGCTGTTCAACGCGTTTCGCCTGGGCTCGGCGATGCCCTTGATGGCGATACTCGGCGCCAATCCGGGCAATCGCTTTTGCGTCATTGCACCGGCGGCCAAAGCCACCGCCATGCGGCCCGGGCAGCGCGATGGGCTTGGGCAATTCGACATTGGCTTTCAGTTGGATGGCGCGGATAGCCCGCTGTTTCTGGCGCAGTTTTGAGGAACACGAAAATGAGCGTTGTCTTTTCCCGTCGCGATGCGGAATGGTTCTCGCCACCCCATGCGCCAGAGCGGCGCTATCTGATTGCGCCGCTGACGTTCCGGGAGCGTCAGGCCTTTCGTGCTGATCTTGCGCGCGACGGTGGGATCTACCCGCCGCAGGCGCAGATGCTGGAGGCGCTGCGCCTCGCCATCACCGAGGCTGCGCCCGGCAATGCCGAGGAACTTGCTGCCGCCATTGCGCGGGCCGAGGCCGAGCCGGACGATCCCGAAGCGCAGGCGCCGCTTGCGATGATCGAGGCCGCCTGTGCCACCATTCCAAGCTATGCCGGGCTGCTGGCAGCGCGGCAGCGTTACATCGGCATGCTGCCTTGGGTGGCAGCGCGCCATGCTTTGCGCGGCTGGGAGGGGGCCGATCTGCCGCCCTTCAAGCGTGATCGCGGCCTGGTCTCCGAGGCTTTGATGGATGCTTTGCCGCAGGAAGACATCGAGCCGATCGGCTGGCGCGCGAGTGCCTTGATGCAGCCAAGTCGGGATGCGGAAAAAAACTCCGCGGCGCCCTCGCCATCGCCCGCGAGCCAAGCGCCTATGACGGCGGACTAAGACCTGCCGAGGGTGGTGATTGGTTGGTGGGTGGCGATACCTGGGCGGAGAACCCGCGCTTGGTGATTGCCGAGCCCTGGCATGGCTTTGTACGGCTGTGGGCCGCGTGTCGCGGCGGGATGGGCGGCATTGCGCATTGGCCTGATGCGGGCGGCGTGAATGACCAAGCGGCGTGGGTGGTGGATGGGTTTGCGGTGTTGGCGAGGGCGGAGGCCCAGTTGGAAGGGGAGAGGCGGAGACTGTCGGATCGATGAGGACGGTCGATCCACAACGATCACCGGCTTCGGCGGAAAGCGACAGTGGGCAGCCTAAGGTTGGGTATCCGCTTTGTGCCCATGCCTACGCACGCGAGCAGCCCTCAGATCACGGTCTATGGCAGGTGAGCGTAACAGTCACGGCGGAAGGCAGCGCCACAGAAGGAACTGGCCGCGCCGCGATGCATCGCTGACTAACTACACGCCGTCACTTGACTGGCTGCGAGCCTCTGATCGTCGGATATAGAATCCCATTGGAACCATCGGAAGGTGATGTTCCGAGTTTGACATCAGTAACAGCCGGTTGATGGTGTTGTCCTGTATCCCGCCTTGCGCAAACAGACATGATAATCTACCGCTACTGCCAGCTTCTCGGCGCCTCTTCAGCGTAGTCTGAGTCGACGCGTGCGCACGCGCAAACCGGGCCGCTAGACCGTCCTCGAAATTTGGCTTTGCGCCACGCACTGGGATCGACTGAAGATATCGGAACATGTCCGCGAAAAGCCTCGGGTACTCACACAGCAGACCAGATTGCGCTAGTTCGACGATCCGTGCGGCATCGTCTGGAAAGAAAAACTCTACGTCACCGATGCTCGCGGCTAGCCGTCGAAGCGTCGTGGGGGGCTCTCCAGCGCGCAACCGTGCCGCGCGAAGCATCTCGTGCCAGCGGAACGCGCTGTCGGTCACAATCGACGCCCCGGTCGCCTGTGCCAGGTACATCGCAATCTCAAAATTCGGGCATAATTGCGTGATCTGCATCTGGCCTTGATCCTCACCGCCGTCGAAAATGCCGTCCTGCAGCGCCGCGAGCGGATCCTCCTCCTTTAGCCGGTCCATCTCGCTCCGGAATTTGGCAAGGGCGTAATCGTCGAGGTCAGGGAAGTCTTTGCGGAGAAGCGCATCCTGTGCGCCCTTGGGCCACATGAGCGAGTCACGCATGCGATCAAGGCGGAAGAACTCCATAAATCGAGGGTCGTCGCGAGGTGTGATCAAAATCTTAGATGCACGCGCCTTCGCCATCGCCAAGGTCTGGCGACGAAGATTGTCATCGAAGTTCCAAGGGTCTGGGAATAGGTTGATCAATCCAGCATCTATAAGTGGCATGACATCCAGGAAGAGGGCAACGCACTTCAGAAACTCCAGGTGGTATGCCCTTGGTTGCTCGGTTGGCCTGAACTTCTGCTCAGTAGTGCCAGCGTGTACGAACGGGTTCTGGACGAGGAGCTCTCCAAAGTACGCAGATGCACCCATGGCGAATTCCGATAGCGACTGCGGATGGAGCGAGCCGGTGTAGACCGCGCGGGGTCGGCCGTCTGGTTTTGGAAGCAAGGAAAGTAGGTCCGTCTCAAGCGGCCAGAGCGCCTCATGTAAGAGGTAGACCTCCCGGATCTGCTCTTCTGTAAGCTCTCGCCTAACGGCGAGCCAGTCTTTGCCCTGATCTAGCTGCAGGATCGAAACAAGGCGGCTGTGGAAGAAGAGATTGCGCTCGCGAATACTGCGCTCAGTCCAAACTGGTCGGAGCTTTGCCGGTCGCGATTGACAGCAAAAGCGATAGGGCCGCCCAGATCCACAACCGCAGGGGGCTCTGGGTGCCAGCTTGTCGGCGGGTGGAACCTTCTTCAGCGCCTCGGATTCTTTCTCAGTTCGCCCAAACGCGTCCTGGTAGTAGACGCTACCGTCTTTGTGGCCGATGAACATCTCGCCGCCAAATTCCCACAGCTGGTCACGCGGCGGAAGAAGCGTCGGTGCGATGTCAGCCCACAATCCGGATACCACTTCCTCCGGCTGCAACCACTCCTTCCTACCAGCCGCCACATATCGCTGCGCTCGCGCCTTCAGCACGCGATTGATCGTCGATACCTCAAGGCTCGTCAGTCGGCGGCTGTGGATGATCTTGTCGGTGCGCACCATCGACGAGCGGAAATTGCGCGCGAATGTCCGCTTTTGAGTAGGCGTAGTTGATGGATTAGTTGCGTACTCGAGGTTCGTCAGGATGAGGCAGTGGTTTCGACTCAGGGGAAAGAGCGTCTGTGACGCTTTCAGGGCGATCGCTGGGTCGTTGGGAAAGCTGCACTCTGGCGCTTCGGGCGGCAGTGCGTGGTTATAGATCGTCACCGGATGGTCGGTGACGATGAACTTCACATCCGCGTCCTCCGCGGACACGACCTCCCTTACGCATTGGCTCCAGATGGTCGTATGCAGCAGGCGGATGCCCAGCATTTCCTGCATGAGGTCATTTTGGGTGAGGGACGGATACTGTGCCTTGAGCCATGATAATCCCTTGGGCGTTCGCAGCTTCTGTATGTCGATGTACTCGAAGAATATCGTGAAGTGCTCATGCCAGGCGACCGGGTCCTGGCCCTCGAACGCTCGTACGGCATGAGCGCCGCGTGTGTCGACGTTACCAAAGAGCTTTCGCTCAATGTCGTCTTTCACGTCATTCCCAAAGAAGGTCGAGTAAAGGTCGGTCGCATAGAAGCAACGGCTCATGGGGGCATCGAACAGCGAACGCCCGCGGATAACTCGTCCGTCTTCAAGAATCTTGGTCATAGGGTCGAGGTCAAGATAGGCAAGCGTCGACTTGCCAGGTTCAAGGAAGCCCTTCTGATACCAAATTGGGACAAAGTGATTATCGCGTGTAATCGCCATGAGCTCTGTCTGATCCTAAAGGTTCGATAAAGGAACGAAAACCAGGCGGCGTCGCTTCTCGTTCCATCTTAAGAGATATTAGCTCACGAAGTGATCGTCACGGTAGCATCGAACTCAGGTGACAACCGCCCGAATTCGATTCGCCATCCCTCCTGCGCAAGGGGACCAGCCCCATGCCCCTCCTCCTCGCCACCATCCGCGGCGACCTCCGTGCTGCCATGGAGGCCGAGATCCGCGATGTCGCGCGCGCCATGCGCCGTGGCGTGGAACGTGCCGGGCGTGAGGTACAGGCCGAACTCCGCGCCCAGGCGC
>JADCCX010000049.1 GCA_020252485.1 Methylocystis sp. | reverse complement strand
TGACATCGGGCGTCGGAGCGAATGTCAAATTCAAAAGCTCCACTAGAATCATAGACTTGCTAGTGGTCCCTTTGATTCCGACATTTGCTCGCAGCGTGATATCAAGCGGATGCAAATGTCGGAATCGGACCACTAGGGCGACGATTCCGGACGCGCCATTGGCTGGCAACAAGCCATCTGGCCTGTTTCGCTATCGGACAGTTTACCAGCACGTCAATACGAGGGCCATGCGTTTTTAACGCGGCGCCAAAGGAAGCGAAACCAGCCTGTTCCTCTCCCTATTCGAACAGCTCCGCGAAATCGCGTTCGATATGGGCGGCCTGCGACAGGATCTCGGCGAGGTGGCCGGAGACCGCCGCTGCGGCGCGTTCAGCGTCCTTCGCCAGCACCGCATCCAGAATGGCCTGATGCTGCGCCACCAGCGGTTGCATTGTCGCCGGGGAATGCAGGGTGAGTTTGCAGACGCGGTCCATGTGCGCTTTCTGCGCCTCGATCGCGGCCCAGGCGAAGGCGCAATCGCAGCCTTCCGCGAGGGTGCTGTGGAAGAGCGAATCAAGGCGCCGGAACGTGGCGTGGTCGCCCGCCTCCGCGCATTCCTGCTGTTCGCCGATCAGGAATTGCGCCGCCTTCCGCGCCTGCTGCCCGAAGTTCTGGCAGGCCCTGCGCACGATCGCGAGCTCCACCGCCTCGCGCACGAAACGCGCCTCAAGCATCCGGCGGATCGAAAGCTTCAGGACCACCGTGCCGCGCTGCGGCTCGACCCGCACCAGACCCAGACGGGCGAGCCCGATGAACGCCTCCCGCACCGGCTGCCGGGAAACCGCGTAGCGCTCCGCAATCTCCGCTTCCGACAATCGCTCGCCGGGGCCGATCGTCAGATCGGTGATCGCCGCCCGCAACTCGCGCTCGATGCGCGTCGCCGCATTCTCAGAGGAGCGGGCGCGCGAGGGCGGTGCAATCACGGCAAGGGGCATGGCGAACGATCCTGGCGCAAGCCCTGACCCCGCAGCAAAAGAAAATGCGCCGGGGTGGCTTGAACTACCATACAAGTGGAGACTAAGATTGGAACTGTCAAACGAATGCTGGCAATTCGAATGAGCCCGCATCGACATCAGGGAGGAATAACATGCACTCACGCCGCACGATTCTGGCCGGCTCCATGGCTGCGGCCGCGATGCCCGCGCTTGTTGGCCGCGCCCAGGCCCAGACGGTCACGCTCCGCTCCGCCGACATCCATCCGGATGGCTATCCGACGGTCGAAGCGGTGAAGTACATGGGTCAGCTCATCACCGAGCGCACCGGCGGCCGGATCAAGGTGCAAACCTTCTTCGCCGGCCAGCTTGGACAGGAGAAGGACACGATCGAGCAGACCCGCTTCGGCGTGATCGACCTCAACCGCATCAACATGGCGCCCTTCAACAACGCCATTCCGGAAACCAATATTCCGAGCCTGCCCTTCATCTTCCGCTCGGTGCCGCACATGCGCAAGGTGATGGACGGCCCGATCGGCGATGGCATCCTCGCCGCTTTCGACAGCCAGGATCTGGTTGGCCTCTGTTTTTATGATTCCGGCGCCCGCTCCTTCTACAATTCCAAGCGGCCGATCAACACGCTGGCCGATATGAAGGGGATGAAAATCCGCGTGCAGCAATCGGACATGTTCATCGATCTCGTCAACGCGCTGGGCGCCAACGCGACGCCGATGCCGTTCGGCGAAGTCTTCGCCGCCCTGCAGACCAATGTGATCGACGGCGCCGAGAACAACTGGCCGTCCTATGAATCGACGCGGCATTTCGAGGTGGCGAAGTTCTACTCGCTCACCGAGCATTCGATGTCGCCGGAAGTGCTGGTGATGTCAAAGCGCTCCTTCGCCAAGCTTTCGGCGGCCGATCAGGCGATTGTCAAAACCGCCGCGAAGGAGTCGGTAGGCAAGATGCGCGAACTCTGGGAAGCGCGCGAGAAGGCGTCCGAAGCCGCCGTGAGGGCCAAGGGCGCGCAGGTCAACACGGTCGAGAAGCAGCCCTTCATCGACGCGATGAAGCCCGTCTATGACAAATACGTCAAGGATGCGAAGCTGAAGGATCTGCTCGCCCGCATCCAGGCCGTTTCCTGAAGCATCCGATGGCGGAGCCCGGCCCCAGGCGGGCCGGGCTTTTCTCTGCGCCGCCTGCTCAATCCAGCGAGAAACACCCAACATCATGGCCTCTTTCGCCGCTGCGCTCGCGCGCATTCTCGCGCCCATCAGCCGGGCCTGCCTCTGGCTCGCGGCGAGCGGCCTGATCCTGATGACGCTGGCCGTTGCCTGGCAGGTGTTCGGCCGCAAGGTGTTGAATGACAGCCCAAGCTGGACCGAGCCGGGCGCCCTGCTCCTGATGAGCTGGTTCATCTTGCTGGGCGGCGCGGTCGGCGTTCGCGAGGGCGAACATATGGGCTTCGATATCGGCCTCCATTACGCCCGGCCGCCTCTCCGCTTCGCCATGAAGCTCGTGAGCCACGGGCTGATCGTGATCTTCGGCCTCTATATGGCGGTCTACGGCTGGCAGCTCACCGCGAAGACCTGGGGCGCCAAGATGGCGGGCATCAATATTCCCCAGGGTATGGATTATCTCCCATTGGTCGTCGGCGGCCTGCTGATCTCGCTTTTCGCCTTCGAGAACCTGGTGAACCAGGTGGCCAGACGAACCGACACGATGGCGGAGTCGCTTTCCGTCCCCGCTTCGGCCGCGGTGGAGTGACGGCGATGGAAATCTGGATTCTCTTCGCCTCCTTCACAATCCTCCTGATCATCGGCATGCCGGTGGCTTTCTGTCTCGGCATCTCGTCGCTGCTGACTGTCCTTTACATGGACTTGCCGCCGATCGTGGTCTTCCAGCAGATCAATTCGGGCATGAACGCCTTTGCGATGATGGCGATCCCCTTCTTCATCTTCGCCGGCGACCTGATGATCCGGGGCGGCATCGCCGACCGGCTGATCAATTTCGCGGCCAGCCTCGTCGGCCATCTCAGGGGCGGCCTCGGCCAGGTGAATGTGCTGACCTGCACGCTGTTCGGCGGCATTTCCGGCTCGGCTGTGGCCGACGCATCGGCCGTGGGCGGCATCATGATCCCGCAAATGAAGAGCCGCGGCTATGATGCGGATTACGCTGTGAACGTCACGGCGAATGCCGCGATCATCGCCCTGCTGATCCCGCCGTCGCACAACATGATCATCTATTCGCTGTCGGCGGGCGGCAATCTCTCGATCGCCGATCTCTTCACGGCCGGCATCATCCCCGGCCTGATGCTGATGCTGGCGCTGATGATCGCGGCCTATATCGTCGCCGTCAGGCGCGGCTATCCGGCGGGCGTGTTTCCGGGCTTCCGCATGATCCTGCGCACGCTGATCGTCGCGGCGCCGGGTATCCTGCTGATCTTCATCATTTTCGGCGGCATCCGCTCGGGCTGGTTCACGGCGACGGAAAGCTCCTGCATTGCGCTCCTTTATGCGTTCCTGGTGGCGGTCTTCGTCTATCGGGGCCTCGGCTGGAAAGAGTTCCTTGAGGCGACGCAGGGCGCAGTGCGCACCACGGCCATGGTGCTTCTGGTGATCGGCGCGGCCGGCGCCTTCGGTTGGCTGATGGCGTTCCTGCAGGTGCCGCAAGCCTCGGTCGCCGCGATGAAGGCGGTCTCGGATGATCCGCTGGTCGTGCTGCTGATGATCAACATCATCCTGCTGGTGCTGGGCACTTTCATGGACATGGCGCCGATGATCATCATCTGCACGCCGATCTTCCTGCCCGTCGTCACGGCCTTCGGCGTCGATCCGATCCATTTCGGCGTGATCCTCATCCTGAACGCCGGGATAGGCCTCAACACGCCACCGGTGGGCTCTGTGCAGTTCGTCGCCTGCGCCGTGGGCAAGATCTCGATTGGCGAAAGCATGAAGACGATCTGGCCCTTCTACGGCGCGTCGGTCGCGGTGTTGCTGCTCGTCACCTATGTGCCGGCATTTTCGCTCTGGCTTCCGTCCGTCTTCAATTAGGGCGAGGAACAGGCATGACAATCGATATCAGACAGGCGATCCACCCCGAGCATGCCGCGACATTAGGCACGGCGGAATTGCGCCGCCATTTCCTGATCGAGGAGCTCTTTCTGCCCGGCGAGATCAGGCTCACCTACAGCCATATCGACCGGCTCGTCGTGGGCGGCGTGATGCCAACCGGCGCTCCTGTAACGCTCCCCGCGCCCAAGGCCATCGGTCAGGAGCGCTTCCTGTCCCGGCGCGAGATCGGCATCTGCAATATTGGCGGCAAGGGCAGCGTGACGGTCGATGGAGCCAGCTACACGCTTCAGGCGCGCGACATGCTCTATGTCGGCATGGGCGCCGATGCCGTGAGCTTCGCCAGCGAAGACCCCGGGATCCCGGCGCAATTCTACCTGCTGAGCACACCGGCGCATGCTGCGCATCCGGCCATGCTGGTGCGGGAGCAGGACGCCAATGCGCTGGAGCTCGGCGCGCCGGAAAATGCCAATTGCCGGACCTTGCGGCAATATATCGTGCCCGGCCGCGTCGCCTCCTGCCAGCTCGTCATGGGATTGACGACGCTGAAGGCCGGCAGCGTCTGGAACACCATGCCCGCCCATGTGCATGACCGGCGCTCGGAAGCTTATCTCTATTTCGGCTTTCCGGCGGATCAGCGCGTTTTCCATCTGATGGGCGAGGCGCAGGAGACGCGCCATCTGGTCGTGGCCCCTGGCCAGGCTATTCTCTCGCCCGGCTGGTCGATCCATTCCGGCTGCGGGACGACGGCTTATTCCTTCATCTGGGCGATGGGCGGCGACAACCAGGCTTTCACGGATATGGACATGATAGCGATCGGCGAGCTGAAGTGACGGCGGTGCGCAGCCCCTTCTCGCTTGCCGGACGCGCGGCGCTTGTGACCGGCGCGAACACCGGCCTTGGCCAGGCGATCGCAGTGGCCCTCGGGCAGGCCGGGGCTTCGGTCATCTGCGTGGGACGGTCGCCCATGGACGAAACGCTGGCGAAGCTCGCTGAAGCAGGGGCGGCGGCGCTCGAAATCCGGGCGGACCTGTCGGAGATGGCCGCACTCCAGCCGGTGGTCGAGCAAGCCTCGGCGTGGAAAGGCCGCATCGATTGCCTCGTCAACAATGCCGGCATCATCCGGCGCGCCGAGGCGGTCGATTTCACCGAGGACGATTGGGATGCGGTGATGGACGTGAACCTGAAATCGCTGTTCTTTCTGTCGCAGGCAGCGGCCCGCAAGATGCTCGCGGATGGGAAAGGCGGCCGCATCATCAACATCGCCTCGATGCTCTCGTTTCAGGGCGGCATCCGGGTCGCCTCCTATACGGCCGCGAAAAGCGGACTTGCCGGGCTGACCCGGCTGCTCGCCTGCGAATGGGCTGGCCGGGGCATCAACGTGAACGCCATCGCGCCTGGCTATTTCGTCACCAACAACACGGCTGCTATCCGCGCCGACAGCGCCCGTGATGCGCAGATCCTGGCGCGCATTCCCGCCGGCCGCTGGGGCGAGCCCGAGGACATCGGCGGCGCAGCCGTGTTTCTCGCCTCGGACGCGGCCCGATATGTGCATGGAGCCATTCTGCCCGTGGACGGCGGCTGGCTGGCGCGCTGAAGGAGATGGCGATGAGGGGAAGCCCGAATTTCTTGAAAGATACAGATACCGAATGGATAACGGTCGATCCCGGCGTCCGGCGGAAGCTGCTGACGCATGACGGCGCGTTGATGCTGGTGCGGGTCCGCTTCGAAAAAGGCGGGGTTGGCCCCGTCCATTCCCATCCGCATATCCAGAGCAGCTTCGTGGTGAGCGGCCGCTTCGAAATGACAATTGGCGGCGAAACCCGCATCATCGCGGCCGGCGACAGCTATATCGTGCCAAGCGGCGTGCCGCATGGCGTCGTCGCTCTGGACGCAGGCGAACTGCTCGATGCCTTCACGCCGGCGCGGGCGGATTTCTTGCCGGGTTAGGGCAGCAAAATAGACCGGTCGACATCCTGGATGCGCGTCCTGCCGCAGAACGCCATCGACAGGTCGAGCTCCTTGCGGATGATTTCGAGAGCGGTCTTGACGCCCTCCTCGCCCATCGCGCCAAGCCCATAGACAAACGCGCGGCCGATCATGGTGCCTTTGGCGCCAAGCGCCACCGCCTTCAGCACATCCTGGCCGGAGCGGATGCCGCCATCCATCCAGACCTCGATCTTGCTGCCGACGGCGTCGACGATGGCCGGCAGCGCAGCGATCGACGAGGGAGCGCCATCAAGCTGCCTTCCGCCATGGTTCGAGACAATCAGCGCATCCGCGCCTGACTTAACAGCCAGTTCGGCGTCCTCGGCATCGAGGATGCCCTTCAGGATGATCTTGCCGCCCCAGCGGTCCTTGATCCATTTGAGATCATCCCAGCTCAGCGTCGGATCGAATTGCTGCGCCGTCCAGGCGGACAGCGAGGCCATGTTCTCGATGCCCTTCACATGGCCGACAATGTTGCGGAATTCGCGGCGCTTGGTGCCGAGCATTCCCAGGCACCAGCGCGGCTTGGTCATCATGTTGACGATGTTGGGAATGGTCAGCTTCGGCGGCGCCGACAAGCCGTTGCGGATATCCTTGTGACGCTGACCCAGCACCTGCAGATCGAGCGTGATCACCAGCGCGTCGCAACCGGCGGCCTTGGCGCGTTCGATCAGCCGGCCAGAGAAATCGCGGTCCCGCATCACGTAAAGCTGGAACCAGAACGGCGCGCTGGTGCTCTCGGCCACATCCTCGATGGAGCAGATGCTCATCGTCGAGAGCGTGAACGGCACGCCGAAAGCCTCGGCCGCCTTTGCCGCCTTGATCTCCCCATCGGCGCTTTGCATCCCGGTCATGCCCACCGGGGCGAGCGCCACCGGCATAGCGACATCGCGCCCGATCATCGTGGTGGCAACGGACCGCTTGTCGATGTTGACGGCGACCCGCTGGCGCAACTTGATCGCCTGAAAGTCGGCTTCGTTGGCGCGGTAGGTGCCCTCGGTCCAAGAACCGGAATCCGCGTAATCATAAAACATGCGGGGCGCGCGCCGTTCATGCAGAACCCGCAAATCCTCGATATTTGTGATGACGGCCATCGAAGCCCTATCCTGACCACGAGCGACAAAGCCGCAAAGGCGGAATGCCGGTTGCAGCCAAAATCCATTGCATTGTCAGCTAACCGGCAAATGCGAAGGGATCAACAGCCGTTTGCTGATAGCGGCAAACCCACGGCCCTGAACTCGGGTTAACGATTGCTTCCACGAGCACCCATCCCGCCCCCTTGCGAGGCCGGGTGGGGGCTTTTTCTCGTTTTCACTCTCATGATCACCCCTCCCCGGCGGCTTTCGCCGCCGCCCCTCCCCGTCAAGGGCAGGGATGGAGCCCGCAGGTTAACCCGGATTCACAGCCCTGGCCTCAGGCCAGCACCACGCCAAAAATGATCAGCAGGCGGGTCAGCCCGTTGCGTAAGGCCCGGCCGACGCGGGAATGGCTCCGCCGCTTGCGAACCCGATCGGAAAAATCATCGTCGGCGCAGGCGAAAGCCGCGCCGGCCGCGGCGATCGTAGTCTCCGAAGTGACGTAACGCACACGCATGACAACTCCCATTCCACACTTACGAAGCGAGTCCATTTCGGATCATACAGTTGAAATACTTAACATTTTTGGTGCGGAGCCCCTGATGCCCCCAAAATGCCATGTTTCCTTCATGATTTCGTAACTTTACTCATTCACCTTCCGCAACAGGACGCAGCACGGATGTACTGCGCGTCCGGACGGCGGGTAGCGAAAGCTGCCCGTTTTGTTTTTTGGGATGTGCGGTCGCGTTTACGGTCCGTTCCAAGCCGCAATCCGGCATGCCATAAAGGCTGGCAAGCGAATCAGTTGCAAGCCAATCGATTGAACGAGAACCATGCCGCCCAAATCCGGACAAGCCCGTGACCTTTTCGGGGAACTTGAGAAAGCCGCGCGGGAGATCATCCCGGCGCGTCCGGTGGAATTGCGTCCGGCCGCCCTGCCCCAACCTGCGACGGTCCACGCTGCGCCGATCGCGGTGAAACCAACGGCAAAACCGGCGTCAGCTCCCTCCGGCGAAAGCTACAATGCGGATTCCATCGAGGTTCTGGAGGGGCTTGAGCCGGTCCGCCGCCGTCCGGGCATGTATATCGGCGGCACCGATGAGAAGGCCTACCATCACCTCTTCGCGGAAGTGATCGACAATTCCATGGATGAGGCAGTGGCTGGCCATGCCACTTTCATCGATGTCGAACTGGCTGCGGATGGATTTCTGACGATCAGCGACAACGGACGCGGCATCCCCGTCGATCCGCACAAGAAATTCCCTGACAAATCGGCGCTCGAAGTCATCATGTGCACATTGCATGCGGGCGGCAAATTCGACAGCAAGGCCTATGAGACCTCGGGCGGATTGCATGGCGTCGGCGTCTCGGTGGTCAACGCTCTTTCGGAATTGCTCGAAGTGGAGGTGGCGCGCGAACAGCAGCTCTACCGGATGACCTTCTCGCGCGGTTTTCCGCAGGGCAGGCTCGAGAGCCTCGGCAAGGTGCATAACCGGCGCGGCACGCGGGTGCGGTTCAAGCCGGATCACCAGATTTTCGGGCATGAGGCGCGGTTCCTGCCGGGCCGCCTGTTCAAGATGGCGCGCTCCAAGGCCTATCTCTTCGGCGGCGTCGAAATCCGCTGGACCTGCGATCCCGCGCTTCTCAAGGGCGAAGGCGTGCCGGAGAAGGCCGTCTTCCGCTTCCCAGGCGGTCTCAAGGATTATCTCGCCCGCGAGATCGAGGGCAAGACGACGGTCACGGACCAGATGTTCTCTGGCCGGGCCGGCGCAGTCGGCAAACATGGCGCGGTGGAATGGGCGGTCGCCTGGCTGATGGAGGAGGATGGCCACATCTCCTCCTATTGCAACACCATCCCGACGATTGACGGCGGCACGCATGAAGCCGGATTCCGCGTGGCGATGCTGCGCGCCCTCAAGGATCATGCCGAGCGCATCGGCCAGACGAAGCGCTTCAAGGATGTCACGACAGAAGACGTCATGGTGCAGATTTCCGCCATGCTCTCGGTCGCTATCCGCGAGCCGGAATTCGTCGGCCAGACCAAGGACAAGCTCGCCACCGTTGAGGCGTCACGCATCGTGGAGAATGCGATCCGCGACGCCTTCGATCACTGGCTGGCTGCCCACAAGACGCAGGCGGAGCGCCTGCTTGAATTCGTCGTCGAGCGATGCGAGGAGCGCCTGCGCCGCCGGGCCGAGAAAGACGTCGCCCGCAAGACGGCTGTCCGCAAATTGCGCCTGCCGGGCAAGCTGGCGGATTGCTCGAACACCGGTGCTGCGGGCTCCGAGCTCTTCATCGTCGAGGGCGATTCAGCCGGCGGTTCCGCCAAACAGGCGCGCAACCGCGCCAATCAGGCCATTCTGCCCTTGCGCGGCAAAATCCTGAACGTCGCCAATGCAGGCCGCGACAAGCTCGCCGCCAACCAGCAGCTCGCCGATCTGGTGCAGGCGCTCGGCTGCGGCATGGCCAGCCAATACCGCGACGACGATTTGCGCTACGAGCGCATCATCATCATGACGGACGCCGACGTGGATGGCGCGCATATCGCATCGCTGCTCATCACGTTCTTCTATCGCCAGATGCCGCGGCTCATCGACAAGGGGCATCTTTATCTCGCCTGCCCGCCCCTGTTTCGTGTTCAGCAGGGCGCGAAAAGCTACTATGCGCGTGACGAGAAGCATCGCGACGAGATCATCGCGTCGCTCGGCAATCGCGGCAAGATCGAGGTTGGCCGCTTCAAGGGCCTTGGCGAAATGCTGCCGAACCAGTTGAAGGAAACGACGATGGATCCGGCGAAGCGGATCCTTCTCAAGGTCATGGTCGAAAATAACGCGCGGACGGATACCGCCGATTCCGTCGAGCGCCTGATGGGCAACAAGCCCGAGGCGCGCTTCGCCTTCATCCAGGAGAACGCCGCCTTCGCCAGCCAGGACATGCTGGATATCTGACTTCCTGCCTCACTGTTATTGCGAGCGCAGCGAAGCAATCCAGCCAGAGCCTTCCGACATCGCTGCTGTTAAAGCGCGGGACTGGCGACTGTGTTGTGTGTCAATTTTTTTCGTCTGGCTTCGGCACCCATTTTCGGTTTTCCTTGACCATTGATGAGAGTGCGACGAGGAGCTTTCTTGCGATGGCGATGAGAGCAACTTTGGCGGGCTTTCCGGCCTG
>JADCCX010000048.1 GCA_020252485.1 Methylocystis sp. | reverse complement strand
GTCGCCATGCCCAGTCATTTCTAGTGTCAGGCATGAGGCAAGTCGAGCATTGCGCAATCCTACCGGTATAGCGCGATTGGAAAGCGTCGGGAAAGCCTTGTCTTTCCTTCTCTCTGGCGTGATCAAGCGATGGAAACCTGCGGCATCGGCGCGCTGTTGCGCGGGATCGGTGATGGCATCGACTGCGACGGTCGCCTCCCCCTTCAAAATCTGAGCGGGATAACCGGGCTGCGCTGCAAGGCGCAGCAATCCGCGCCACCGCTGCGCCGGTTCAGTGATGGCTCGTGCCGCCTCAAGCGCAAGGCTTCGAAACCCGGGCGCTGCATCCCGACCTGCAAGCTTTGCCAATCGTTCAGCAATGTCGAGCCGAAGGACCGGGTTGACGATGCGCGCCAGAAGCGCAGCTGCCTGCTCGATACCGTGGTCCCAGTGCATTGCTTCGAACATGCCCAACGCAAAGCGCGCTTGATGATAGGAGTCATCAGAATCCGCGACAATCTTGTCGGCCTCGTCGAGTCCCATCGACCAAGTCAGCACGCCGCGCGGCAGCGTTGCAAATGGTGCGAGGCTCGCGGCCTGAAGTTTGGATTGGGCGCGCAGCCGGTCAAACAGAGTAGTTGCTTGCCCGGACCGCAGGCTCATGTCGTCCCCGGCATCGAACCCTGCGGCCATATCGAAAACCGCCAGGGTGAATTCGTGGTCGTCATGATCGATCGGCCATGGCTGAGGCATGTCCAGGCCCAACCGCGAGCGAGCCCAAGCCAGTGTCACCGACTCGGCAAGCGCCTGAAGGATGGGCAAAAGGGTCGCGGTCGGCAGTCCTGTCTGGGCGTCCAGCGCGACTGCCGCAGCGTAGCGCCGACCATTGTCTTCGAACCCTAGCAACCGATAGGCTAGGCGCTCGGCAAAGGCGCGCGGGTGCGCATGATCCACAGCATCGGAGACGCACAGCGGCGCTTGGGGAATGAAATTGCTCGCCGTCGAGAGCGCCTGGATCGCGCTCTGCTCATCGATCGCGGCAAGCGCGTGAAAATGCGCCGCAAGATGTTGTCCCGCGTGCAGCACACTGTCCAACGCCGAGGCAAGAATGGACTGGAGAAGGAGCTCAAGGGCTTGGCGTTGTTCGGCGGACGCAGGGCCGATCAGTTTGCGAGCCGATTTGCGACCCGTCGTATCGGCCAATGCCTCGCAGAAGACGGCAGTGGCATGGTCATCAGGTGTCATCTTCCGGCGGGAGAAGAAGAGTCGAACCGCTTGGCACCTCTCGTCAAACCATCCTCGGGGCGATCGCAGAAAAGGCTCAACGCGCTGAGGCAGGACGGCGGCGCGGCTTCCGTTCGGCAGAGTCAGATAAGGCGGTGTCACGTTCTTGAACGTGGGCTCGAAGAAGAGATCGAGATTGACTGCAAGATAGTAGATCGGATCGTCAGATCCGAACATCATCCTAAACTCCGGATAGTATTCCAGAGCAGTTTGACGGGCCGAATCATTGAAGCTGATGAACTGCAGGAACCGACGATAGTCGACCAATGCGGCAAGCCGACCACGATAATCGAAGCCGCGACCCAGAGCGACCTCGGCCAGGGCGCGCATGTCGCTCGCAGAGCTGAGATCGATCGGGACATAGTCGGACACGGACAATGATGTCGGTCCGCTGCGTGCTCCGCTCGCGCGCTTGAGGTGACCATCAACTGTCTCGTCGAACAAATCGAAGCGATTGATATAGGCGTAACGGCTCCGTTCGGCACGGCGGCGAACGACCTGATAGACGGTCTCGCCAGGGTAAGACGCCCTAGCGAGGTGCCGCAGGCCGTCGAGAGCGTTCTTGCGATTGGCCTCCAGCTGGCGCTCCTTCGCCGTCGATTTAGCGCTGCCGCCCAACTCACCATGGACGATCTCGCTGCTGACTTGTTGGAGCGCCTGTAGGATCGGAAATTGCTCTGCGGCGCTGTCGTGTCTTTCTGCGCCGCGCAGCGCCGCCTCAATGTCGTAGGTACACCAGTGACGGTCGAGAAGAATCCGCGCCACGACCCACCTGAGGGCACCAGGCCCCTCTTCGAGGATGCTGATGAGAGACTTTTCGAGCCGGGCTGGATCGCGCCGCCCGAAGGCATAGAGGGCGGCGATTGCCCGCGCGCGGGCATAAGCCGGAATAGCGTGCCATTCGCCTTCGACCAGGTCGCCGAGCAGTGCTCGGACGACGCGCGCGAGGATGGCATCGCTCGGCAAGTCTGGCATCTCGCGAAGAGCTTCGGCGAGGTGGCGACCGATCCGCGCTTGCTGCACTGGTTCGGTGGCGGCGTTCAAAAACATGTCGAATACTGCGTCGCGATCGGCCGCTTTCGCCTCGCCTGCATAAGTAGAAGAGCCGAGAAGAAAGAACAGCGGTTCGCGCCAGCGCGGATCGGCCAAATGATTGAGCGCGACCTTTCCGTGATCAGCCACCTCAGCAAGCCAGAGGCCAGCGAAGTATTCCTGGAAGGTTCGATGGACGAAGGCCCAGATCTTCGGTGATCGCTCGACCAGGAGTCCAAGGCGTTTGGCATTTTCCTCAAGGAAGAAGTCGACATAGTCGGCGCGCGCGCGATCGCTCGTAAGACTGGGGTCGATCGTCCTAAGGCGGTCTCGCATCTTGTTGATAAGAATACCATCTTCGACCAGGGCCGGACCGCTCTTCGCATGGAGATCATAAGCGAGGGGCGCTAGCCACAAGGAAAGAAGATCCAGTTGTAGTTTGGTCTTCCGATGCTCCTTCAGTAAGGAGATTAACGCCCGTTCATAGATTTGCGAACGATGGTCGGGAAATTCCTCATTTTCTTCGAACACCCGGGCAAGAAGCGTAGCAAGGAGCGGAATCCCGGCCAGATCGGCGACCCCGCTGCGGTGCCGGGCATAGACCTTGTCATGCAGGCTTTGCGCCCGAGCTCGCGGCGCCTCAATCTCCCCGAAGGCGGGACTGGCATAGAGGCGGCACCAAAAATCAAGGACAACCGCAGGGGTCATGCGGTCCACTACGACATGCGGCCATTGCGACGATAGCGGGAGGGCATGGTAGCCGACGATGCGGCTGGTCACGAGCAAACGATTCGATCGTCTCGGCTCCGCGCCGGGATCGGCGCTGGTGTAGAGCTCGGCGAATCGCTCGATCAGCCCGATCGTATCGGGGCGATGACGCTCGTCGATTTCGTCCAGCCCATCGATCAACACCAGCAATCTACCCTCGGCCAGGGTTTCCACGACGACTTTATGTGCAATTGTCTCGCGATCCGGAAAAGCAATCGGATCGACTTGCCATGCCAACTGCATCGCCAGGAATGGGACAAGGTCGCTTGGACCATGGGTCTGTATTTTCGCGCTTAAGTCGGAGACCGCCATGAGGATCGGCAGACGCGGCGGTCCCAGCGAAACGTGGATGTCCGCCTCTTGATCCGCCCCATCATATCGCGCCGTTGGATCGACATGGGCTTTGAGCACCTGGACCGACCGATCTGGTTCAAGCGGATCCTCGGACGCGGCCCAGACTTCAGCAAAGCGCAACGCAAGCCATTGCAAAAGCGTCGTCTTGCCTGCCGCCGGCTCGCCCAGAATGATGGCATGCCCGTGGCTCACGATCAGGTTCGAGAGTGTGGTCTGTCCGCCAGCCACAGCGAAGGGATCGTGCGCAGCCGCCAAGCCTTGCGGCATGCCGGGCATGACCGGGTGCGGGAGGAGTTGCGCTGCGCTAACGGCATTGAGGCGCGTCACGCGGTCCTCGAAGGTTCCCGGACCTTGCAAATGGATCAGCTCCCGATCGGGGTCCAGCAACTCTTCCTGCGCCGCCAGCCGCTCGGAGGCGCTCAGCGTATCGCCGCGTAAAGGCGTGTAGACCGCGTCAAGCGGAACGCGTTTCCCGCCGAAGGACAGGATGGCGCTATTGTAGCGGATGCTCTCCCGCATGGCGATATCGACCAACCGCCGTGCGGGTGCGCGCTTGCCACGGCGCTGCCCTTCGGCCTCGACATGGGCGCGCATGCGCGCGATCTCGCCATCGAGTTCATCTTTCACGTCCATGAAGGTGCTTTTGCGCAGCTCATCGGGCGCCATAGCGTGGGCACCCGGCTCAAGTGCGAGTAGGAAGAAACCGAAGCTCGGATTGATCGTGGCCTGCAACGTCTTAGCGATGAGCACTTCATCCCAGACGAAACTATCTTGGCCCGTATTGGAGCTTGCCACCACGACGATGCCGCAAGCGCCATACGCCATGGTTCTGATCAGATGCTGTTGCCAATCTTCGCCTCGGCCATCAAGGCCCCAGACAAAATCGGTCGATTTGATCGACAAGTTTTTGATTTTGCCAGGGCGGTCGATCCCCATCGGAATGCCAGCTGCATGCAAACGTTCAAGAACCGCCCAAAATTCAGGAGCTTCCTTGTCTTTGCTGGCGTGAGAGATAAACAAGAACGGGCTGTCATCAAACTCCACCATCGACTTCAGCCTTGAACCAGCGCAGTCAGATATGGGAACTGACGCAGCAATCGGAAGCGTCGGAGGCCACACATTCTCATCTTGCTCAAAGGGGATGTCCCGAACTCTGTTGAAAATGCCAAGGCTGGCGTTGCTGTTTGATGCTATGCGGAATCGGCGAGGCGGTCAACCGACTGGGTGTTGGACTGACCGGTACGGGTGTAAGCGGCGGCGCGATAATCGGCCACGGTATCGGCGGAAGTGGCCTGCTGCGGGCGGCGTAAAGGTCGTCAACTTTGACCCTTTCTGGCGACAGGGAGAGTGGGAGGATTTTCACCGGGAACTCTATCGGAAGGCGCGGCTTGCTTGTTCGGAGGACATGAGCGCGCGAGGGGCGGCGAAGCATCTCGGGATATCACGCGATACCGTGAAGAAGATGCTGAGCTTTTTGGTGCCGCTTGGGTATAGCCGGACTGGGGTGGTCAAGCGCCCGAAGCTGGACGGGTTTAGCGCATTCTTCAACCAATGGCTTCGGAAGGATCAAGAGCGGAACCGCAAGCAGCGGCACACGGCCAAGCGGGTGTTCGATCGGCTTCGCGATGAGCATGGCTTCACGGGCGTCTGTACTATCGTAAACGATTACATGCGCGAACAGGGGCGGCCGGGCGGGAGATGTTCGTCCCACTTGCGCATGCGCCCGGCCATGCCCAAGCCGATTTTGGGGAGGCCATGGTGGTGATCGGCGATGTGGAACAGAATGCCTGTTTCTTCGCCCTCGACATGGCCCACAGCGATGGCTGTTTCATTCGGGCCTATCAGGTGGCCACGGCGGAAGCCTGGGTCGATGGTCATGCGCAGCCTGACATCGCGTTCATGAACCTGCCCCAGCTTCGCGAAGACGTGCCGGCGCATCGGCCCTGGCTTGCCGCCGATGCCGCGCCCTGGCCGGGGGCGCTGGGCGTCTGGCGCAGCCCGGCGCTGGACAGCTTCGCCTTTCTGACCGGCGTCGA
The DNA here is from genome assembly GCA_020252485.1 of Methylocystis sp. Classification (GTDB taxonomy): domain Bacteria; phylum Pseudomonadota; class Alphaproteobacteria; order Rhizobiales; family Beijerinckiaceae; genus JADCCX01. The sequence goes on along the minus strand of JADCCX010000048.1, from coordinate 805 downwards.
CGGGCGCGCGCGGATGGGCAGGCTTGCCTCGGCGCTTTATCCCGGCCCCGTAAGCATCTTCGATCTGGGCAACTCGGTGCTGGTCGATCTCACCTCAGGCACGCTCGGCAGCGTGACCGACCTCGATGTGCTGGGCGGGGCGAATGCCTTCGCCCTGGAAAGCGCGCCCGGCACCTGGGAAATCCTCCAGGCGGCGACTGCCGAGCTTGTCTCGCCCGGCCGCTACAGGCTCTCGCGCCTTCTGCGCGGGCAGCGCGGCACGGAAGAAGCGATTGGCAACCCCGCGCCCATCGGGGCCCGGATCGTGGCGCTGGACGATCTGATCGTCTCGCTGCCCATCGCCGAGGCGGAGATCGGGCTGGCCTGGAACTGGCGCGTTGGCCCGGCCTCGCGCGGTGTCAGCGATCCGACCTACACCGCAGAGGCGTTCACCCCGGCCGGGCGCGGCCTCGTGCCCTTTGCGCCGGTGAATATCGAGCAGCCCTGGCGGACCGGGCGGGTGCCGGGCGATCTGACGATCCGCTGGGTCCGGCGAAGCCGCGATCTGTCGTCCGACTCCTGGGAAATCGGCGAACCGCCGCTTGGCGAGACGGTGGAGGCCTACGAGGTGGAGATATGGGATGGCGCTACGTTCAAGCGCACCTTGTTCACCGGCACGACCTCGGTCCTCTACAGCGCCGCCGCGCAGATCGCGGACTTTGGCGCTGCCCTGACGGCGGGCCAGTCCTTCACCGTCCGCATCTTCCAGGTCTCCGCCCGGCTCGGGCGAGGCACGCCTGCAATCGTCACCCTGTTCACCTGAGGG
>JADCCX010000047.1 GCA_020252485.1 Methylocystis sp. | reverse complement strand
TGAAAGGCCAGGCGCAAAACACTCAGGTTCCGGCCCGGCCTTCCGGTAGTCGTAATCAAACGCTCACTCGGCAGCGATAAGCGCCTCCGTGCTGCCGGTCTGGCCGCCTTCACCATCGAGAGACCGCGAAGGTTCGGCATCGCCGATTTCTGCACCGTCGCCCGCCGTCTCGCCCTCCGATGTCGCTTCTGTCGCCGCCGCTTCAATGGTCGCGGCAACGGTGGCGGTCTGCACGCGCAGCGCCGGGGGCAGCCAGCCCTTGCCCTGCAAGGCTTCCTGCGCCGTCTGGACCGCCTCGGCCTTCGGCAATCCGAGGATCGCGGCTGCAACCTCCGGCGCACCTCCGGCCTCGGTGACGGCACTCGCTATCATCTTCTTGGTGATGCGTTTCAGGAAGGTTTCGCTTGGGGCAAACCATGCCGCCATGTCGAGCGACACGGCCTCCGCGATCCGGTCGGCAGCGTAGTTGGGCTTGCTGTCGAAGCGTACCGCGTCCAGCTGATCGGCCACGCAAATTGCCAGCACGTCCAGCAAGCTCTTGCGGGAGGCCGCGAGGCACCACGCCAGAAGCTCGGCGCGATCCGCTGGCAGCTTGGCCTGCACCTTCTTCTGCGCTTCCGACAGCGCTGTGAAGGCGGCGGCGTTGTCCGGATCGACCTTGGCGCTGGAACTTCCTTGCTTGGTTCCGCTGATACGGATCAGGCTGTCGGCGTCATGATGGCCAAAGCGGTTGGCGTAGAGGATGCGTCCCGCCAGCGCATGGACGATCAGCGCCAAGGCCACGTCGGGGCTCTGGCTGACCTCATAGGCCAGCGCCGCTGTCCTCAGATGGGTCAGGTCCAGCGACAGCGCTTGGCTGTAGCCCTCGGCAGGCTCCGGCTCCTCCCAAGGCGGCAGCGGGTCGTTGTCCTGTTCAGGCTGATGAGCTTCCCCTCGCGCTTCCGCCTCGGCTTCACGCTCGGCCCGTTCCCGCTCGCGCCGCCGCTGCGCCAGTTCATGCTGCTCGGCGGGTTTGAGAAGGCCACTGCGCACCGCGATCTTGCCGTCATGGTCGATGGAGAGCCGGATGCCCGCGAGCGCCTTCTCCTCGGGGTCGTAGCCCATGCATTCGGCATCGATGGCGTCCAGCCGCGCCAGCTTCGCCTCATACTCGGCAGCTTCCTCGTCGGTCATCTGCCCGGCATCATAGGCTCCCTCGTTCTCTTCGAAATAGACGGACAAGGCCGCAACCTCGGCGCTCTCCTCGTCCGTATGCTCGCGCTTGTGCGAGGCGATCACGGGAAGGCGTTCGCGGGCGTCGCTGTCGCTGAGATAGAACTCGGCCCATTTCCAGCCCTCCGTCGTCTGAATTGCCTGCGCCTCCGCCTCCAGCCTTGCCAAGGCGAGCGTCATCACCAAGGGCTTGTCGTCGAGGTAGAGATCACTTCCCTCGCTGAACAGGTCGCGGGTGATCGCACCGCCCGCCTCCACATAGGCCTGGACGCCGACGAAGCGTACCAAGCGGTTGTCGGCCTTGATCTTCGCTTCCGTCAGCCGCGCCCGGATATGCCGCTCATCGCGGTTCCAGTCGGGGAGGTCGAAGAAAGCGCTCTCCTGCTCGCCATGGTCATCGGCGATAGCCAGCGCCTCCATCTGGCCCAAGGTGACTTGGCCCACCCGGAACTCGTCCATGATGCGCGGGCTGACCTTGGCGAGCTTGATCCGGCGGCGCACGGTCATGGTGCTGATGCCGAACCGGTCGGCCACCTGCTCGGGCGTCATGGCGTCATCCTCGATCAGCTTGCGGAAGGCCTCGACCTGATCGGCGACATGCATGCTCTGCCGCACGGTATTCTCCGCCAGCGAGATTTCGGTGTCGTTGTGCCCTTCCAGGATCAGGACCGGGATGGGGGACTTCCTGGTCCAGCCGCTGCCTTTCTCGTTGGCGAGGGTGCGAAGCGCCGCCAAGCGCCGTGCGCCCGCTACGACCTCATACTTGCCCTTGTCGTTCGGGCGCACGGTGAGGTTCTGCAAAAGGCTGTGGGCGCGAATCGAGGCGACAAGCTCGCTCAATCCCGCCTCGCTCTCGACACGGCGCACATTGTCCTTGCTGGCGGTAAGTTTCGACAGTTCGACCGTCTGGTTGCCAGTTTGGTGGGTCGTCTGATTGTTGAGTGTGGTCATCTTTCTCTCCATCGCTTGCTCAGAACGTCCACCCCAATGACCCGCAGGGGTCAGGGGCCGCCCTGACCCCTGCCAGGTGGCGAACCGGGGAGGGGGATGGGGCAAGCGGGGCGAGGGGAGGGGGATCACCCACCGGAGGCGCTGCCGATCCGGGCAATCTGGCGCGGGATCGGCGGCGGTCTGCACGGCGCGTCAGCGGCGGAAGACTGGGGACACCCCTCAGGCCGCGCTTGCGGGAAGGGGGAGGGGAACACCTCCCTCTTCCGCCTGCGCCAGTCCTGACGCGAATGAAGAAACCAGACCAGGCAAATGAAGCCCTTGGCAGGCCGGCAAGGCCGGCGGCAGCAGTTCGTTGTGGCTCGGGCGATCAGCCGGACGGGGAAGGACGGCTCCCGTGAGGTGAGCCAAGCAGAGCGGCGCCGCAGGCGTGGCCGGGACCGAGCGCCGCCCCGGACGGCTGGCGGAAGGGGATCAGCCCGTCAGCTATTGTGCCGCGACGCTGACGTCCTCGTCGGGCCGGAATGGTTGAAAGAAATAGACCGCAGGGACGTCCCGTCGTTTGACAGCGCGCTCGAGCGTCACGGCATCAAGTCGTTCGGCACCTTCTTCGATCAAGGCCAACGCGTCCGGCGTCATCGCCAGATCCGGGGCCAGTCCGGTGAGGGACAACCCAAGCTCGGATCGACGCCGCCGCAGTCGATCACCGATGTGCCGATCAATCGGATTCGGTCCTGGGAACGAGACGGCCGCCATGTGATGACACGCTCCATTGTGCAAAGCCGGGATCATCCTGTCCAGAATTCGCGAGATCGTGGCGGCCTCGTCATGGATCGCATCGAAGATGCGGCGGCAGAGAATTGCCACGACGTCATCGGGTCCGACATCACCTCGACTGCTGCTCGCCACGAGACCAGCAAACATCTCGAGCGCACCCTCATAGCCGTGAGAAAGCACGTATGAGTAGGCGAGGACGTCGACGTCCTCCTGAGAATAATCCGCCTTATCGCTTGAACTTCCATCAGTCGCCATCGTGTCCGGCCAAAAGATGCTCGCATGTCCGTTTTGACGAGGACGTTGCTGAAAAGCGTCATTATTAGGATGCCTGGCAGGAAGACAATACCTTTTTTGCCACAAGAATGACGATTACCTACTATCGTAGGTCGATCAATGATCCGTTTGGCCCGTCTGTGAGGAGATGGGACTCAAACGGACAGTGGCAAGGAACATCAGGGTGCTGCGCTGTAAAGGCGGCTACACGCAGGAAGAACTATCTGAACTTGCCGGCATCAATCGGAACTACACCGGCATGATCGAGCGCGAGGAACGGTCGCCCACGGTCGATACGCTGGAGAAAATCGCGAAGGCCCTCAAGATTGATCCGGTCGCATTGCAGACGGCCGGGACCGCAAAGGATCAAGCCGCGTCATGAGTGAGCGACGAAGCCTGATGGCGCATCGTTGACGAGCACCTCTCATCTCAGCGGACATTGAACCAGACGCGGGTGAGGTTGCCCTCGGTATTGCGCACATCGAGATAGTATGGCCGTTCGCTCAGCGGTCGCGGCATGTACTCGATGCACATCTGGCCCGAGTTGATCACGCCGCCATTGTCGCCATCACTTGCTGGACACTGGATCTGGCCACCCAGCACGCTGGCCTGAAGTGGACGACCTGATGGCTGCGATGGGAGCCGTCGTGCGCAAAGATCATTGCCGCCATGCTGGAGGGAACTGCTGACGCCATCACCACCGCCGGCCTGGCCGCTGGTCTGCGCGTCTTGTCGGGTTTCTTGCCAGCCGGACGGGCAGGGCTGGTAGGGTTCGTAACCGGGAGCGGCTGTGCCCGCAGCCGTGCAGACCGGCCAGCGGAAGCGCAGGCTCCGCATCATGGCGTAGAGTTGGTTCATGACGGGCACGCAATAGGGGATGGACGGCCAGGATGGGTTGGTCGCAGCCGCACAAAGCAGCAACTTGCACCCGAACTCCGCGTCCTGTGCTTTTGCAGAAGTCCCCGTGCTGACAGCGAGAATGAAGCTGAAGGTCAGAGAACGGATGAACCTGCGCATGCTCACCTCCACCAAAACTGCCGGCGTGGACCTCAGCCCAAGCGTTACATCGGTCATTATAATGACTGGAATCATCAATGGTCAATGTGCTGTTGAACAGCCACAGAGTTGTGTGATACCGACTGAGTTTGTGGGAACTGGCAAAAACGCGGAGGATTACATATTGTTTTTCAATTACTTAGCGATAGAACCCGAAGATGCCAGCCCGCTCGAATTCCATCGACTCATGGGAAGATTTGGGACAATATGAGCAAGGGGCAACGCGCGATTTGGGCTCAAGAACATGAACATGACGGAACTCCTCGGTCGGGACGGGGAGCGCTTTGTGCATCTGTGGCTGATGATCCGGCTTCATCAGATCTCGAAACGCCACGACACTTTTGAGGCTTTCCTGCAAAGCTCGGGGATCTCGAAGGGCACACTGTGGAAGCTGATGCGCGGGGAGGGCAACCCGACAATCAGCCTGCTGCAGCGCATCGCCGACAGCCAGAAGATGAGCTTTATCGAATTGCTGGGGCTCGATCCGGAGAGCGTGCAGAAGGATCTGGAGAAGGTCGGGATCGACGCCGAGCAGCTGGCGTCTTTCTCCAAAGGCGAGAAGCGCACCCGGAAGACCTTGGCGAAAATGCTGGAGAAAAGCGGCGCCTGAGCGGGTCGGGCCAAGCCGCGCGTGCCGCCATCGGTCGACCTGCTACTGTCGGCTCCACAGGCTGACCATCCCCTGCCGTTCCAGATCACTCGCACGGCTGTCGCGGTCATCCTGATCGCGGACCTCGCTGGCGACTTTGTTCTCCCGATCGGCCCTGACGCGGGCCTCCTCGTCAAAATGGGCCTGATGCGCGATCTCTAGGGCTGACGGTGGCGTGATCCCGGTAGGCACGACGGCGCGAGAGCGCGCGACCTGACGCCAAACCCAGGCGATGAAGAGCGGCGGCAGATAGAGCAGCGCCAGCACCCCGACCAATGTCATCGTGAACCTCAGCTGCAGCTCCGGCGCGAAGGCGAAGCCGACCAGAACAATCGCCGGAACGATGATGATCAGCCAGCGAAGCAGCGCGAACCAGGCGATGGCGGCGGCCGCAATGAGCGCGATCCCACCGAGGCTCATCCCGATCCAGTCCGAGATATCTACAGCCGTCATCTTGGCTCAGACCTTTCCGACAAACCTAATTCGACCAGCTCAGTCGCCTCCGTCGTAACGTCAGACCTGGCCAACACCCACCATGACATCCGTCGGTGCCGGGGCAGGGGGCGTCGCCGCCACCTGCGTGCGGCCACCCGGAAAATCTCCCGGCCCCATGATGCATTGAGCCAGGCCGTCGCAGCCTGTCGGAGCTGCCTGACCCGCCTGATTGAGGGAAGCGAGACGACGCGTCACGTCGTTGGTCCAGTTTTGCCGCTGGCCCTCCGTGCTGCCGTTGTAGCGGTCGGCGAGACAGCGGATGTTCTGGTCGCCTCCGCAGCTCCGGATGGCGTCGCGCAAGGTCAGCATCCCACCATTGATGTTGTCGGGGAGGACACCCCGGTCCATGCCATAGCCGCGCCCCGTCACTTGCGTCAGCTGCATCGGGCCTTGAACTCCGGTGGGGGACCCGGCACAGGCTGACATAGCGCCTTCATGAGCCGAAACCGCAAGCGCCAGGCGCGGATCGACGCCGTAGCGGTTGGCGGAATCGACGATCATGCCAGCGATATTGGGATTGCGCATCTCGCGTGTAACCATTGGCGCTTACCGGAACCGCCGCGAAACAACCCATCGCCGCAACGGCAAACAGAACGGCACGGCGTCTCATCGCTGCACCGGGCAGAAGCGGAAAACCGCGCCATTGACGGAGAAGGAGCGCCGGTCAATCCGCCGATAAGTCCATCTTTGGGTTTCGCGGGTGCTGGCGTCACCGCCCTCCATGCAGGTGACGGCGTAGCTGTCGCCGGATCGGCCAGCGTCCTGAAGCGTACAGTGCACCCCCTTGTTGCCAAACTGGCGACCGTCGAAGCTGAGGATCGTCGGCGAAGGCGCTTCGGTGCAGGGATACTCCTTCACCACATAGTCGCCGCGCTCGAGATCGAGCGCCTGGGCAGCCGCAGGGGGGAGGCGCGGCGGCGAGCAGGGCGCAGGTGGCGAGGGTGATGAGGCACATGGCGGTTCTCCTTCCGTTGAGGGCCCTGGCAGCGCCCGCCGCGGGAGGGCGGATGGCGGTCAAGGCCGCGCCGTCAGGCGCGCCGCAAGGGCAGCCTTGGGCCGGCGGCCGGCTCCTGCGGCATGCTGCCAGCCCAACGGAAGAGGACTGCCACAAGGGCTGAGGTGAGCGATCGGTTGAATGCCAGGTCATGAGTTCTCCCCACATGGTCTTGCCTCCCGGAAGGGTCTTGCTGCATCAGCTGCCGCGCGGAATGGGAATGGCGAGATCGCAACCGGCGACGGCTTGGCCGCCGATCACGAGGCCGGTGCGGATGGTGCGGGTGGCGATGTCGTAGGCGGCGTAGGAGCCGGCCTCCCGGTCCGAGGTGAAGGCGCGGCGCGGGTCCCCGAATTCGAGGAAGCAGCCTTCGCCTGCGTCGAGCACACTGCCAGCCCGACCATTTTGGCTTTGATCGTAAATTGCAAGACGCATCGGACAGCTTTTCACGGTGACCTTGTGCCGCTCATCATGCCGGACGGTCCTGCAGGCGCTGACCGCGTTCAGGACCGAGAGGACGACGACCCTGGTCGGCGAGCGGACCACAAAGGCGGAGGCGACGGCTGGCGCATTGCCTGCGGCGAACCGTGTGTCGCCGGTGCGCGCATAACTCGCGTTGTTCTCGTTGAGCCTGTCGGCCCAGATCTCGGCGTATGATCGCGCGGCCTCGTTGGGCAGGCGCAGGTCTGCATAGGTGATGTCGCGCCAGTCGAACTGTGCCGCGGTTTGCGCGAGCGCCTCCCCCGGCGCTCCGCAAGCGAGCCCGGCGACCATCACGGAAAGGGTCGGACGAAGGCCTGACATGTATTCAACAGTATATTATAATGACCTCATCATGTCGAGTGGACGTTTCACTCTGGAAGGGCCGGGCGCGGAAGACCGGCTCGTCAATCTGGACCTCCTGCGCGGCGTCGCTGCGATGATGGTCTGCCTGTCGCATGCGCCGTTCTTCCTTGGCCGGGCAGGGGAAGGCGCATCTTGGCTTGCCGTCCCAGCGCTCGGCGTCGGGGTCGACCTCTTCTTCGCCATCTCCGGCTTTGTCGTCGCATTATCCCTGCGGAGCTTGAACCAGCGGTCGGGCGCGTTCGGAAGCGCGGCGAGCGCCTTCTACATCCGGCGGCTTGGCCGGATCATCCCGCTGTGCTGGACCTTGCTGATCGTGATGGGCGTCTTCGCCATTGCACGACCGCAGTTTAATCTCCCCTGGGCCGACCTCATCAGCACCGCGACGTTCACCGCGAACGGGCATTTCGGGCGGTGCTTCGCGGGTGCGGCCGGTTGCGGCAGCGGCAACCTCCTGCACCACACCTGGTCGTTGGCACTCGAGCTGCAGTTCTATCTGGTCGCGCCGGCACTGTTCCTGATTCCGGTTCCGGTCCTGCGAGCCCTGACACTCGCGGTCCTCTTCATCGGCCTGTTCTTCCTGCGACCATGGCAGACAAGCCTCGCCTGGGCGTTCCGGATCGAGGCGCCGCTGCTCGGCTTCTGGATCGGGCGGGAATGGATCGCCCGCAACGACTGGCGTTGGGCATGTCGTGTCCCCGCCCTGAGGTGGCCAGAACTGATCGGCCTGCTCACGGTGATGGCGCTGCTTCCAGGTATCATGATCGGCCCCTTGAGCGGCTTGGGCATCGTCAGCGTTGCCGCCATCGCAGGCTGGATCGTGGTGCGCAGCGCCTTGTCGACCGCGCTGCTCGCGAACGAAATCGCGGTCCGGATCGGCTCGAGCCTTGGGGCCTGGTCCTATGCCATCTATCTGATCCATCCGCCGCTCATGATCGCGATCGGCTGGAGCGGCTTGGCCAGCGTGATCGGCTTCAGCGGCGCGCTCGTGCTATCCATGACGCTGGTTATCACCGCGTCACGCTGGCTGACACGTGCAATCAGTGATCCGGCCTATCGCGCGGCGCGGCGCTTCACCGAGCGCCATCTGCTGAAGGAGCGCCTCGCATGACTGATGAGAGTACGCAGGAGAAGCAGACGTTCACAATCATCCTGCCCGAGAGTGCAGTGTGCGATGAGGCGGCCAAGGCGCTTGGCGAACGCTACCTCGGCGCGGCTGGCGGTGATCCGGTTCTTGGCATGCTGTTGGCCTGCCAGGATGTGATGTGGCTCCGCGATTGCGCCAGCCACGGCCTCACGCGCGGGCGCAAGCTCACGATCGATCAGGATTAAGTACGATCACCGAAGGGATTCCAGGGCCGCACAGGAGACGGCTCAGGATTGAGTTATGGCGCTGGCGCTCTTGGCGGATCAGGATCGTGCTTGCGCCAGGCGTTTTGGTGGAAGTAGAAGTTGATCGGCGCACGCCACAGGCGCTGGACGGCCTCGTCGAGGAATTCGGTAGCGCAGAGAACGACGGGCCCGCGATACCGCACCATCCGGCCGGTCTGGCCGTCGAGCGCGCCGGGATGGCAGGCGAAGAGCCGCACGCCGGCCGCGGGATAG
>JADCCX010000046.1 GCA_020252485.1 Methylocystis sp. | reverse complement strand
GGCCTCGGTCAATGTCTGCGGCCCGCTGCATTCGGCCTTTCAGGTGCCGGCGGCTCAGCTCGAGAGCGTCGGCCTGATGTACCGCCTTGCGCTCTATGACCGGACCGAGATCGACGGCGGGGCCGATCCTGCCGGCTTCGTCGCCCATATGCGTGGCTTTTCCCTGATCGACCAGGGCGTCATCGTGCCGGGCGAGACGGTAACGGTTGTACCGATCCTGTCAGTGAACGCCCGCAACGACTACGTGGCACCTGAGTTCGACATGGAGCTTGCGAACAACTCCACCGTCGACGGCACGCTGATCTACAGCGGTACTGACGATCACTGCCCGCAGGATCGCTTCACGGTGATGCCGCAGATCGCTGACTGGCTCGAACAGCGCCTGTCCCCCGGCGCGAACTGATCCCTTCCCCGAGATGAGAAAGCCACCCGGCCAGGTACCAGCCGGGCACCCCCTGCCCACTAAATCCTTCGTGGAGAGAAGCGATGTCTGAAAAAATCCACCGCCCGGCCTTCCGCCTTGAAACAGCAAATGCCCGAAAGCTGGGAATTGTCGGCCTGACGGTCACCGCGCTCATTGCCTCAGGGCACCTCTTGTTCAATACGCGCACTGGCGTTCACGCGGTCTTCGAGATTTTCGGGATTGGCGGTGACACTCCCGAATGGGTCGCCAGCCCCGAAGACCCGCCCGTGCCAGTGGTGCAAACCGCTGCACTGACCCGGAGCCTCACCTATCCGGGCGAAATCCTCCAACCGTCGGGAATCGCTTGGGATGCCAGCGCGGATCAGTTTCTGATCGTCACCGACCAGGCCGAGCTCTTTGCGGTTTCTCGGCACCTCGACAAGCTGCTGTCTCGCACGACAATGAGCCGGGCTCCCCTGATCGCCCGGCAGGGCAGCGTGGAAACGGTTGCCGCCCTCGAAAGCGGTGCGGTCGTGGCTGGCCGTGACCACAGCTTGCCCACCTGGCAAGCGGCAGACGGCGTTTGGCGTCGTGGCGAAACGCTGCGTACGGACGGATCCGGCCTCCCGATGTCCGGCGACGTCACGGCCATGGCTTTCGAGCCGGGCACGGGACGCCTCTTCGCCGCGGATGAGGACGGCGGGTTATGGAGGCAAGCCCAGTCCGACTCGGGATGGGAGCCGCTGGTCCTGAGCGGTGAAGTCCGTGAAGGCAGAACTCTCGACGAATACAGGATTGTGGGCCTCGAGTATAGTGCGGGCCGTCTTTACGCTCTGACGGCGCACTATCCGAACATCCTCGTCATCGATCCGGCCTCGGGACGCATCGAGCAAGCCTTCGCCCTGGACGGGCTACAGGATCAATCGGGTCTTGCGATTGTGGGCGGCGAAGCATTCGTCACAGTCGATCACGAATACGACGAAGCATCCCCGGGTCTGATGGTCTTTGATCTCGGGGGATGATTGCCGTCTGGCCAGGCCGCGGGGTTGCTTGAGTGTCGCGTCCCGGAAGATTGCGCGGCGATTTGACGAAGAGATGAGGGTGAGACTTGTGCCAGTCCTTCATGGCCTGCATCGGCGTTCGGCTCAAGGCAACGAGTCCAGGTTAACGTAGTGGATCATTCAGGATTGCCTTGAGGGTTTCGGTGTTCCAGCCTGCGGCTTTTCGGGCAGCCTTGATGGATCGCTTGCCCTTTCCGGCGCGGAGCATGTTGAAGGCGGGGCGGCGGACGAGGGCCATGTTTCGGGCACCGTGGCCTCGCCTGAGCCGCGACTGGTCTTCCTTGAAGACGACGTCCAAGACCCAATGGAGGCTCTTGATGCCCCAGCGGCTTCGGACGGCCGTTGCGGCGCGTTCGGGCGTCAGGGCGGCGGAGGAGATGAAGTATCTGGTTTCGCGCGAGATTTTTCCCATGCGTTCGCCCTCTGCGGTGGAGCGGACGAGGCTTGTGAGGCCGGGGAAGCGGTGTTCGCCCGGGTGGCGGCGGTCGCCGGTCAGCCATCCGGCCTCAAGGCTGACAGTGGTGGTACGGGTTTCGATGCGGCCATTGGTCCTTGTCGGTCACCGTGACGGTGGCAAGCCCGGTGGTGGCGGGGTCTTCGAAATGGGCCGTAACCTCGTCATGCAGGGCAGGCTGGTTGGTGATTGAGCGCCAACAGACAGTCGCCGCCCCCGGCAAGCACCGCCCCGGCCATGGTCGGATTGGCCGCGATCGCGTCGATGGTTACGCGTGCGCCCCTGAGGGTCAGGCGTTCAAGAATCGCCCGCAGGGCGGCGCATTCGCTGTCCCTGGCCTTGACCGCCTCTTGCGCCAGCACAAGGCGCCGGGTCGAAGCCCGGGCCGGGACCAGATGGACTGGCCTGATCCGCGCACCCGTCCCGCTGCTGCGCCGCAGGCTCTTGCCATCCAGCGCGATCAGGTCGGCGGCGCCGGGCCGCAGGCCCCGCGCCCGGGCCGTGAAGCAGGCCTCGAACAGCGCCGGATCGATCCGGTTCAGCACCACCCGAAGCCAGTCCTCCTTCGGCGTTCCAAAGCAGAACTTTCCGTATTCCTTGAGGAAATCCCGGTGGAGGATACCCCGGTCCGCAATCCGGTCACAGTCGTCGCAGTCCGCGATCGTGGCGCAGGTGACCAAAAACAGCACCTCCCGCAACGGATACCGGACCTTGCAGCTCTCGCGCGGATCCCCAACCGCCCCGAAATGCTCCGGCATCAGCGCAAGACGATCCGTGACAAAAACCTGTTCCATGGCGGCTCACCTCCCGCCACCACAAGACCCAGATCAAGCCACCACCCGCCACCCCAGCCCGAAACCCGTTAACCTCATAACGACGCCCTAGGCGAAGAAGGCCATGATCGCCTCGGCCACGAGCGGAGCGGCTTCTTCATGGATCAGGTGGCCGAGCCCGGCGAAGTCCTTGACCTGGGCCTGCGGCATGCGCGCGGCGGCGTCGCGGCTGCAGGACGGCGGCACGGCGCGGTCATTGCTGCCGGTCAGGAACAAGGTGGGCGTGGCAATGGCAGGCAGGCGGGCGATCAGGCCGTCCAGCTGCCACTGCGCCATCATCGCCAGGGTGCCGTCGACATGCACGGGGTCGCTGACCAGCCGTCCGTAAAGCCGCCGCCCCTCGGGGTCGATCCGCGATCCGGTAGAGGAAAGCAGCCGCCCGACCTGCGCCTCGCCCCCCGCCAGCCGGGCAAAGACCGACGGCACCAGCGGATTGAGCGCCAGCAGCCGTGCCATGATCGGGAACACCACGCCGGGCACGCCTTTGAAATTCCCCAGGGCCGCGTTGATGCCGACGACGCCGGCCG
>JADCCX010000045.1 GCA_020252485.1 Methylocystis sp. | reverse complement strand
ACGCAGCGCAAATGGCGGCAGTGGAAATCGCCGCAACTGGGGCGGCTGGGGCAGCAGCGCCAACGCCGGCAGATACCCAAACAGCATAGGGCTCACCATGACCGAAACCACCGACCCGGGCGGGAGCGATCCCGCGCCGGTTGATCCCGCTTTGCCTGATCGACTTCCCCCTGATGGGCAATCGATCACCGCGCGCCGCGCCATCACCGCACCCGCCACCGTGGACCGTGCCGCACGCACGGTTGAGGTCGTCTGGTCCACCGGCGCGCGGGCGCGGAACTTTGTCCCGTCCCTCGGCGGCATTACCGAGGAATTGGACATGTCGCCCAATGCGGTCCGCATGGCGCATCTGCATTCCGGTAATGCGCCGGTGCTGAATACCCATCGCAGCAGCGATGCGCGTGATGTGCTGGGCCGCGTAATCGCCGCCCGGCTTGAAGGCGGGCGCGGTCATGCGCGGCTGCAATTCTCTGGCGCTGCCGATGTGGAACCGCTCTGGCAGCGCATTGCCGATGGTACGCTGCGCGCTGTCAGCATCGGCTATCGCGTGCATCGCTATGACCAGCGCCCCGATCCGGCGAGCGGCGAGATGATCTACCGCGCCGTGGATTGGGAGCCTTTTGAGATTTCGATCGTGCCCATCCCGGTGGATCGGGATGCGCAAGTGCGTGGCGCGGCGCCGCAGGGCGCGCCGTCCTTCGCCATTGAACCTGCCCTGCCTGATGAGGAAATCCCCATGACCGAGACGACGCCGGAAACCCCGGCAGCCCCTTCGGCGCCGCCTGCCGCGTCGCCGCCCGCAACCGCCACGGTGGAAACGCCGCCCGCTGCGCCGCCGCCTGACCTTGAAGCGCTTCGTGCTGAGGCACAGCGCGCCGAGCGTGAGCGTATCTCCGGCATTGATACCGCTATCGAAGCTGCGCGCGCCCTAGTCGGCACGGAGACCGCCGCGCATATCCGGCGTGAGGCTGTCGAGCGTGGCTGGCACCCGGACCAGGCGCGCCGGTCTTTGTTCGACGCCATGGTGAAAAGCGCTGCACCACCTGCTGTCCCGGCGCGACCGGAAACCGGGCCAGGGCATGACTCGCCGTCGGAAATCCTTGACGCCATGGCCGAAGCCTTGGCCGCGCGCAGCATGCCCGGCTACCAGCCGCAAGGCACGGGGCGCCACGCCGAATTTATGGGCTGGCGGCCTTCCGACATGATCGGCGAATTGCTGCGGGTCCGCGGCGAACGCAATGTCCCGCGCAACCCCACGCTTTTGGCCGAGCGCGCCTTTCACACCACTTCGGACTTCCCGCTGCTGCTTTCGGCTGCGGCGAATAAGATGCTGCTTGCGGCCTATCAGCCGGCAGCGCCGAGCTATCGACAGATCTTCCTTCGCCGCGATTTCCGCGACTTCAAGCCGCACCGGCATCTGCGCGTCGGTGATTTCCCGACGCTCATGCCGCTGATGGAGAATGGCGAAATCCAGGCTGGCACCATGTCGGAAAGCCAGGAAATCGTCCTGCTGCAAACCTTCGCGCGGCGCATTCGTGTCACGCGGCCCATGCTGGTGAATGACGACCTGGGTGCCTTCACGGATTTCGCTGCCGCCATTGGCCGGCGCGTGGCGGATTTCGAAAATGCCACGGCCTATGCGCTGCTCAATCAGGCCAATGGCGATGGTCCGACACTGACGAATGGCCCGGCTGCGGTGTTCAACACTGCTGCTGCCCGGTTGAATAAGGCGGCCGCGGGCAGTGCGCTGGATATAAATAACCTCGCTGCTGGACGTGCTGCGATCCTGCGGCAAAAGACGCTGGATGGCCTGCCGATTTCCGTCGGCAATGCCATGAAGCTGCTGGTGGGCCCGAGCCTTGAATTGCCTGCACGCCAATTGACGGTGAGTGTCGGCGCCACGCAAATCAGCAACGCCAATATCTATGCGGGCTTTGTCCAGCCGCTGGTCGAACCGCTAATCCCGAATAACCGCTGGTACCTGTTTGCCGATCCACCGACCGCGCCGGTCTATGTCTATGGCTACCTGAACGGTGCCGAGGGACCGCAAGTCACCACCGGCCCGGTCTCGGGCGTTGATGGTGTCGAAGTCAGCGTGATCTTCGACTTCGGCGTCGGCGCCATTGATTGGCGCGGTGCTTGGTTCAATCCGGGAACCTGATCACTCCCAACCCTTTTTCATCATCGCAATTTCGCAACGGGCGTCCTTCGGGGCGCCTGTTGCGTTTCAGGAGGTTCTTTCCATGCGTAACTTCATCCAGCCGGGCAATAGCCTGGCCATTGCCGTGCCCTATGCGACAGGGGTTTCAGCCGGCCAGGGCGTCCTGGTCGGTGCCTTGTTTGGCGTCGCCGCCGTGGATGGCGTGCAGAACGCTATGATCGAGGCACAGACCCAGGGCGTGTTTGACCTGACCAAGGAACCGGCGCTCGCCATCGGTGCCGGTGTGCGGGTGTTCTGGGACAATACCAACCGGCGCATCACCACCACCGCCACCGGGAATTTCCAGGTCGGTATCGCGACCCTGGCGGCACTCGCGACAGATGCCACCGTGCGCGTCTGGTTGATGCGCGCCCCGGCGGCGGGGGCGTGAGCATGACAAACCTGCTGGCGCGTGACCATGAACGCATGCAAGGCGTGCATCCTCATCTGGTGAGGGTGGTGATCGAGGCGCGTAAGGCCGCGCCCTTCATTGTACTGGAAGGGCTGCGCTCCCGCGAGCGCCAGGCAAAGCTTGTCGCGCTTGGTGCCTCGCGCACCATGAACAGCCGTCACCTGACGGGCCATGCGGTTGATCTCGGCTATTGGCTCGATGATGGCGACGGCGTGCCAGAGAATGGCGAAATCCGTTGGGATTGGCCGCTATATGCGCAACTCGCCAGCGCCATGAAGGGTGCAGCACAAAAGCTCGGCGTGGCGATCACCTGGGGCGGTGATTGGCCAGGCTTTCCCGATGGGCCGCATTTTGAATTGGATCGGGGGAAATACCCATGATCGGCGCATTGCTCCCCGCACTGGTGCCGATCCTGGGAGATGCGCTCAAGCGGCTATTCCCCGATGCCGAGGCGCGGCAGCGTGCCGAGGCGGAACTGAATGCCGCCCTCCTCGCGCGCGCCGGTGAATTGGAAAAAGCCGCCGCCGATATCATCAAGGCCGAGGCCCAATCGGAACATTGGCTCGCCGCCTGCTGGCGTCCGCTGATGATGATCACATTTGGCTTGCTGATCGTGCTGCGCTGGCTCGGCTGGTCCGCGCCGGGCATCAGTGAGGCCGAGGCACTCAAGCTCTGGAACATCGTTGAGATTGGCTTGGGCGGCTATGTCATTGGCCGTTCCGCCGAAAAGACGCTGCCGCGCATTGTCGAGGTGCTGAAACGATGAGCGCCTTTGACGGGGCGATGGCCACGCTGCTCGCGGATCCCAACATGGCTGTCGCCGCAGAATGGCGGGCGGCGGCGGGCGGTACCTGGCGGCCTTTGCGCGTTATGCTCACCAGCGCCGCGCAGGAGATTGGCGCGATTGGCGCGCGCGGGGCGGCGCTGGAGGCGGTGCTGCGTGTCGCGGACCTCTCGCCCGATACACCAGGCCGGGGGGATTTACTGCGGCGTCTCTCCCCACCCGAGACCTGGCGCATTGAGGAAGTGGAGCCCGATGCGCTTGACCTCACCTGGCGCCTGACACTGGCGCGCGCGCCATGAGTGGCACGCTACCGCTCCGCGAAGCGGCCCTTGCCGCCATTGCCGAGCGCATCATCACTGGTCTGCCCGATGTGGCGCTGGACCGCGCGCGGCGTGCGCCGGTGGATGTCGAGGCTGAGACCCTGCCGCGCCTAGTGCTGCGCGGTGAGGAGATTGAGGCCGACGATTCCGAGGAACCCGGCCGCACACATTATCGCATCGGCTTTGTTGTCTCCGGTTTTGCTGCGGGTGTTTCAGACCTTGCCGCCGAACAGGCGCTGTCCACGCTTCATGCGCGCCTGGTTTCCCTGCTGGCAGCCTGGACCCCAGCCGCGCCTGGGCTTGGCGACATCGCGGAACAGGGCGCGGAATTCCGCATGTATGACACTGAGGAATCCGCCCTTCCTGCCGGGGAATTCCTCGCCCGCTTCAGCATCCTCGCCATCGGACCCAATGGCGGCCCCTGGTCCGCCTGACCGCAATCCTTCCCCTCCCATCCCGAAAGGAACCGCGACATGAGCCTCGATCTCGTGCGCATGCGCTTTGCCGCCTTGGCAGCGAAAATCGAAACCATCCCAGGGTTGGACGCCATTGGCGGCACGCCCGCCAATGTCGATTGGCTTGCCGCCGATTGCGAGATCGATTTCGATCCGATCACAGTGGAGAATAACGAACTCACCGGATCGCTCGACCGCTCGCCCGCCATTGTCGGCGGCCTGCGCCCGCGTATTCGGTTGCGTGTGCCATTGCGCGGTTCCGGCACGCCAGCGACGCCGCCGGAATGGGGCAAGCTGCTGCGTTGCTGCACGATGGCCGAAGGCATCACCAACGCGGCCATTGGCGCGCCCACCGCCGCCGCAAGCGGCACCACGACCAACCTGACGCTCGCCGCACCCTTCGTAGCCACCGCACAGCTTTATCGCGGCATGCCGCTTTTGCTTTCCGGTGATCGCAGCCTGGTCAGCGGCATCATTGATTACACCGCCACGCGTGTCGCGAGCCTTGGCGAGACCATGGCCACCCCTGGCGCGGTCGCGACGCTCGCGCAAATCCCGGCCAATGTGCTCTACAGCCCGACCTCGGATGAGGCCGTCTACCGCACGGCCACAATCTACTTCTATGCTGATGGGCTGCGCTGGCGTTTCACTGGTGCGGTCGGCAGTTGGAGCCTGGAACTTTCCACGGGCGGCATCGGCTTTCTGGTGTTCGATCTGCGCGCGCAATTGCTCGACAAATCGGCGGCAGCGTTGCCGACCGGATGGAACAATATCATTCGCCCGACGCCGCCGCGTTTTGTGAATGGCCGCTGCCAGTTGAACCAGCAATTGGCCCGCGCGCGGCGATTGACGCTGGATGCCGGCGTCAATGTCATCCTGCCCGATAATCCCGAAGCGGCCGAGGGCTATGATCCAGCCGTGCCGACAGAGCGTGATGCGCGCGGTGCCATTGATCCCTTGATGAGCACCACCACCGCCGTTGCACTGTTCAACGCCTTTCGCCTGGGCTCGGCGATGCCCTTGATGGCGATCCTAGGCGCCAATCCCGGCAATCGCTTTTGCGTCATCGCGCCGGCGGCCAAGGCCACCGCCATGCGGCCCGGGCAGCGCGACGGGCTTGGGCAATTCGACATTGGCTTTCAACTGGATGGCGCGGATTGCCCGCTATTCCTGGCGCAGTTTTGAGGAGCATGAAAATGAGCGTTGTCTTTTCCCGTCGCGATGCGGAATGGTTCTCACCAGCCCATGCGCCAGACCGGCGCTACCTGATCGCGCCGCTGACCTTCCGCGAGCGTCAGGCCTTTCGCGCCGATCTTGCGCGTGATGGAGGCATCTATCCGCCGCAAGCGCAGATGCTGGAAGCGTTGCGCCTTGCCATCACCGAAGCCGCACCCGGCAATGCCGAGGAACTCGCTGCCGCGATTGCGCGCGCAGAGGCCGAGTCGGATGATCCTGAGGCGCAGGCGCCGCTTGCGATGATCGAGGCCGCCTGTGCGGCCATACCAAGCTATGCCGGCCTGCTGGCAGCGCGGCAGCGTTACATCGGCATGCTGCCCTGGGTCGCGGCGCGTCATGCACTACGCGGCTGGGAAGGTACTGACCTGCCGCCCTTCAAGCGCGATCGCGGCCTGGTCTCCGAGGCATTGATGGATGCCTTGCCGCAGGAGGATATTGAACCGATCGGCTGGCGCGCGAGTACCTTGATGCAGCCGGGCCGGGATGCGGAAAAAAACTCCGCGGCGCCCTCGCCATCGCCCGCGAGCCCAGCGCCTATGACGGTGGATTGAGACCTGCCGAGGGTGGCGATTGGTTGGTGGGGGGTGAGGCTTGGGCAGAGAACCCTCGACTGGTGATTGCCGAACCCTGGCACGGATTTGTGCGGCTATGGGCCGCGTGTCGCGGCGGGATGGGCGGCATTGCGCATTGGCCGGATGCAGGGGGCGTCAATGATCAGGCAGCCTGGGTGGTGGATGGGTTTGCGGTGCTCGCGGGCGCGGAGGCGGCGATGGAGGGCGAGAGGCGGAAATCGGGTGAGCGGTGAGACTGGTCGGACTGGGACCAAACCTAACTGAAGAGATAGGGACAAACTGGGAAAGGTATACTCTCAAGCGATCGATCGGTTGGAGCTTGGAACTCAGCTGATTTAGCGATAATAAGACGAAAACTTCAACGTCGGGTAAAAAGTCTTAAACTCAAATTGCTTCCCTGTTCGAAAGCGAGATTCGGAATGAAGGTTTTTTGGTCTTGGCAAAGCGATCGTGACCCAGAGCTTCACCGTTACTTTGTCCGGGATGCTTTGAAGCTTGCATGCAAAAATATTGCGAGCAACCCGGACTACGAGGAGGCAACGCGACTGGACATCGATCACGACACCAAAGATGTTCCCGGAACTCCAGACATTACCAAAACTATCTTGGAGAAAATCGCAAAGGCTGCTGTGTTCGTCGCGGATATCACGCCGGTCGGCATGACTGACCCTAAAGCCTTACAACCCAACATTGATGCTAAAAAGCGCAGCGAACCAAAACATCTTCAGAATCCTAATGTAATGTGTGAGCTTGGCTTTGCGGAACACGCCTTATCGCAAAATAGAATCATTCTCGTCGCGAATGCAGCTCACTACCCTGGACCATCAGCACTACCGTTTGATTGGCGTCACCGCAGAGGTCCGAACACGTACCGTTTAATGGATGGTGCTACGAAGGAAGAGATTAGTGCTGAAAGCGTGCGTTTCTCGAGACTGCTTGAAAGTTTTATTAAGTCGATCCTCGAAATCAAATCACTAGGCGAGGTTGTTTCTAATCCGGGTGAGCCTCACCCGCACGACATCGATCTGCTCGGCAAATTCCATGAGCAGATACCCGATAACTTAATAGTATTTCTTAGGCAGCACGACTTCGGCGGTGCATTCTTTCTCGAGCAGCTTCGTCCAATACGTGAATTTACCAATAGTTGGCATGGTGCCAAATTTGAATTTCATGATACAATCGTTCAAGCTTCCTTCGTGGCGTTATTTCGTGCCGCGGAAGTTTTTTGTACCGATATAGCACTGAAAATTTATACAAATGACAGCAATCCAAAACTAGGTTCCCCGAAGACCGACGTAGATCGAGCCAGAGGAATTCAGCCTGCTACACAAAACGCTATCGATCAATTGAATAAAAAAGCCAACGCCTTAGTAAGGACTATCGATGACTTTGAGCGTGTCACCCGCGATCGTTTCAGGGTTAGTGTCAGGAATCATAATAATCCGGGTACTTAAATCTCTCACAAAACCTCCCTCGTGTATTTTTCTGCGTATTAGAAATACTATTCGGTTACCAGTATCAATCAACGGTACCGTTACTTGCATCTGTGAATAGAAAATCCCAGCCAAGGCGACGTCTCTTTTTTAGCGAAGCTGCCCATGTCCCTCCTCCTCGCCACCATCCGCGGCGACCTCCGTGCTGCCATGGAGGCAGAGATCCGCGATGTTGCGCGCGCCATGCGTCGTGGCGTGGAACGCGCCGGGCGGGAAGTGCAAGCCGAACTCCGCGCCCAGGCGCGTGGCGCGGGCTTCTCCGACAAGGGCCGCGCGCTCGCCAATAGCTGGCGCCTGAAACTCTACCCGCCGCCTGGCGCCGCGCCGCGCAGCTTTCGCCCGGCCGCGCTGGTCTATTCCAATGCGCCAAAGCTCGTGGAGGCCTTCGACAAGGGTATCCCCATCGCCGCCAAGGGTGGACGCTATCTGGCTTTCCCCACCGGCTATAACGCCACGCGTGGCCGGCGTGGTGCGTCATCACGCGGCGGGCTGCGTGTCACCCCTGCCGAGATGACGGCCGCGCGTGGCGAGGCTTTCGTCATTAGCTCCAAATCCAACCCGGCCGTGCGGCTGTGGTGCCTCCGCGTGCGTGGCGCGAGTGGCCTCGGCAAGCGGCGGCGCTTGCGGTTGTTCGCCGGCGCGAATGTCGAAGTGCTCACCGGCCATCGGCGCGGCCAGCAGCGCCTGGCGCGCGCCACTCTCGCCCAAGGGTTTGTCCCGATGTTCTTCCTCATGCGCCAGGTACGGCTTGCAAAGCGGCTCGATGTCGCGGGCGTGCGCCGCCGCGCGGGGAATGTGCTGGCGCGCGCCATCGTTGCTGAATTGGCGCGTGACGCATGAGTGGCACCGCCGCCCGCACCATCGCCATCCGGCTCTCAGCTGAGAATGCCGAGACCGTGCGCCGGTCGCTCGAAAAACTCGGCGCCGATGGAAAGCGCGCGCTGGAGCAGATTGATAGCGCCAGCGCCAAGGCGCAGCCGGCAATGCGGGGATTGGCCTCGGCGTCCGATGCGGCGGTGCGCAGCTTTGGCGCGTTGGGCAATAGCCTTGGCAGTACAGGCAGCGCCTTTGTCAGTGTCGCAGGCCGTGCCGGCGGTGCGGCGGCGGCGATTGCGGCGGTGGCGGTGGGCGCGGCGGCGGCGGGCAGCGCCATTGCCCGCGCCGGTGATCAGGCAACGGAATCGCTCGCACGTCTGCAAGCCGCGACCGGATCCTTCGGCGCGGCGGAGAAGATCTATCAAAACCTCTATGCCCTGTCGCAGCAGACTGGGGTCGCCATTAGCGAAAGCGCCAATGCCTTTGCCCGCTTTGCCATCGCGGCGCGCGAGATCGGTGCCACGAATGATCAGGTGCTGGCGCTGGTGCGCACCGTGCAACAGGCCGGGATCATCGCCGGTGCCAGCACGGCGGAAACCTCGGCCACCGTCATGCAGCTTGGCCAGGCGCTGGCCTCGGGCCGCCTGCAGGGCGATGAGTTGCGCTCGGTGCTGGAGAACATGCCGACCCTGGCGGAGGCCCTGGCGCGCGAGTTGGGCGCCAGCGTTGGCGAATTGCGCAAGATGGGCGAGGCCGGAAAGCTGACGGCCGATGTGGTGATGCCTGCGCTGATCCGTGCCGGGCAATCGCTCAATGCCGAATTCGAGAAAATGCTGCCCACCATGGGCAGGGCTTTCTCGATCCTGGGCGAGGCCATGTCGCGCTTTGCCGGCGATCTGGATCGGGCGCTTGGGCTGTCGCAGGGCATTGCGCGTGCAGCGCAGGCAGCGGCAGCGGCGGTCAATCAGGGCCGCGTGGCGGTCGGGCTTGGCACGCCGATGGAACAGGCCAGCGGAGGCTATGACCGCAGCCGGGATCGGCTGGCGGTGCTTGACCAGCAGATCGCCAATGCCGAGGCCGCCCTTGCCGAGACGGCCATGCCCGGCGGCACGCGCGGTATCATGCGGCGTAATCTGGAAAACCTGCGTGGGGAGCGCGAGGCCGCGCTGCGCGAGCTACAAACCTTCATCACGCGGCGCAGCCAATTGGAGCGCGAGGCACAGGAAGCTAGTGAGGCGGAAACCTATACCGCGAGCCAGCGTGCCATCATCGCCGGGCGCCGTGCCGATCAGGCGCGGCTTGAGGAATTGTATAAGGCGCTCGACAAGGAACGCGGCGTGCGCGCCGAGCACGCCGAACGCGTGCAGCAGATTGACGCCCTGGCCGCGCGTGGTGCCATCGAGGGCGAGGAAGCGTCCCGGCTGCGCGCTGCCGCCGATAAGGACCGCGACGAGGCGCTGGCACGTCTTGCGGATCGCACCGAGACTACCCGCGCCACGACGGAACGCCTGACCGAGGCTGAGCGCGCCTATCAGCGCCTGGTGGAACGCGGCACATCGCTGGTGGAAGGTGCGGCGACCGAGCAGGAGAAATACGCCGAGCAGGTCAAGGCGCTGGACGCCGCGCTGGCCGCCGCGCGCATCACGCAGGAGCAATTCAATCGCACCCTGTCCCAGCTTGACCCTGCCGTCCGCGCTGCGCGTGAGTCCGTAGCCAAGGCCGAGCAGGACGCACAGCAATTCGCGGAACGGTCGCGCAATGCACTGGCCTCGATTGGGGAGAATGCGCTGGATCGGATTGGCAATGGGCTGGTGAATGCCTTTGCCATGGGCAGCAAGGCTGCGATTGATTTTGGTTCCATCGCGCGGCAGGTGGTCGCGAGTGTGGTCACCGACATGGCGAAGCTCGCCATCGTCAATCCACTGGTGAATGAAATATTCGGTGCGTCGCGACCAAGCCTGATGGGGGCCTTTAGCGGTGCCGCGCCTGCAACGCCCGCCGCCAGCGCACCGAGCGGCGCAGGCGGCAGTGCGGGCATGTTCAGTTTTTCCCCTCTGCCGTTTTTGAACATGGGTGCGCCCAATCTATTCGGCGGCACGGGCGGCCTTGGTGAGTCTCTCGGCCTTACTGGCGCGGGTGGGTTTCTCTCCACACCGATCTATACGCCGACCTCCTTTGGCGCGACGCAGAGCAATTT
>JADCCX010000044.1 GCA_020252485.1 Methylocystis sp. | reverse complement strand
CATGGTTCTTCTCCTGCTGCCGAGGCCCCCAGCGGCGCACGGCTTCGTTCTGGACCGCCTGGCGCAGCCTGGGGTCGTGGATGTCCTCGATCGCGAGTGAGACCACTCCCTGCTGCTGCCAGACGCGGCGGCGCAGCGCTTCCATCTCGGGTGTGGTGGTGGGGCTGCGTGTGCCGCGGTTCAGGGACGAGCGTGGCTGCGCCGGAGAGCCTGGGAGGGTCATGGCACCCCACCCATCAATCCCTCGCGGAGGAAGGGGGAAGAAATAACCTTTCGGTTATCTCGTTTCGGGTAGGGACAGACCGACTCTCTTCTATATGATATATATAGAAAAAAATAATAGCTGAGATAACCGAAGAACCGAACGGCACCCACCCGCGCGCACATATGTACCCCCGCGCGGTTATTCGGTTTTTCGGTTATTCGCGAAAGGAGATGCGAAATCAATGACTTAGCTCCCCACCCGGATTTTCGGTTATTTCCTCGTCCTGACGCTGCTCGGGCGCCACAAAGCGATAGAGCTGAGTGGGCTTGGTCCGTCCCTTCACGATTTCGATCGTGATCTGTCCGCTTTCGCAGAGCGCTTGAAACACGGCGTCCCGGCGCTCACCCAGGAAATGAGTCTTCTCGATCAGCTTTGTGCGCGTGATGCCAGCGCTGCCTGCGTCACGAATGACATTCAGAGCCTTTTTGTGCCGGACTTCATTATCGTTCACCCCGACAAAGCGGTCGGCTTCGCGCACCAATGTCCCGATGCAGTGCTCGACCAGCTTGCCGGCCCAGGTCACGTCGCGCAGCTGCGTCACCGGCTCGGCCGGATCGCGGCTGATGGCGGCGATCATGGCGAGCTTGGCGGTGTTCTCGGCGTACCGCCCAAAAAGCGCGGTGGCATAGGTGCCGCGATGCGCACGCAGCAGATCTGTTGCCTCGCGCCGTATCTCGGCCATGGCTGTCTCGGCTTCGGGCGTGAGCGGAACCGTATAGGCATGCATCGGTGCCGTGGCTCCCATCAGATCGGCGAGATTGCCGCCATGGCTATGGCCAGGCACGCCGCGCGCGATACCGGTGAGGGCGGCGACAAGGTTGGCTGGCGGTTCCATTGGTGCGGGCGCGCCATCGCGGGCCGGATAATCCTCGTCCGTCAGGAACACCATGAACCGCGCCATGGACCCATCGCCCAGCGCACCACCTTCCAGCGCCGCCCAGAATGGTCCCGGCACGGTGACGCCCCAAAGGCACGCGCAGGGCTGTTCAATGGTGACACGCGGCTTGGTTTTCTGGTCAGCGTATTCTGTGCCGATGTATGGCTCAGCCGCCGAGGTGTAGAGCTTGGTCAGTTCAGCCCAGATGGCTGCTTTGTGCGTCGGCGCGCGCGGACTCAAGACGGCCTTCAGGAATTGGCCGAATTCATCCACCTGGAACAGCCGTACGGGATGGCGCTGCAAGGATGTGAGCAGCCCGGCTGATGAGGCGAGTTCTTCGCCGCCAAGGTAGCGGTCGAGCTTTGCCGCGAAGATCGCGCGTTTGACGCAACGCCGCGCGTGATCCTTACCGCCGCCGCTATCAGCAATGCCGACGGCATAGACGTTGCTGCGCAAATCGGTGGGCGTGCGGTACCGCCTGCCGGCGAGGGCTCCGACTAGGCAGATACCGGCGCCAAGAGCGAGGAAGGGTTGCGGGCTTATGGCCGTCGCGTTCGCGTAATCGAGAAAAAGCCGCAAGGTGCCGTCAACCTGCAGCAGTTCGGGCGGGACACGATAAGGCGCAGGTGGCGGCGCGCTCGGGGCGGCAAGGGCGCTTGCCTTTGCCAACAGCCCCGCCGCCGGATGCGGCTTTGTCATTTGCTCCGCCGCATTCCCATTCAGGACAATCTCAGGCGGCGGGCACCAACCGCGATTTACCGCCAGCCAATAGATTTTGCCCGCACCTGCGCTATGCGGTTTGAGTGTCGCCCAACGCCGTTCTGGCGTGTCGCTGCGGCCCGATTGTCCGGACTTGCTCGCATTGCGTGACCAGTCGATCCAAAGCTGGCGGCCTTCCTCACCAATCGCGGCTTTGATGGCAGCGCCGATGGTGATCCATTCATTCCCAGGCAGATCATCATTCGGCAGATAGGCCAGCGCGGCGGCAACGGCTTCTGGGGTGCCACGCGGATCGGATGGCCCGCGCCAGGTGTCGCTCGGGCCATCCATGTTCAGCGTTGTCTTGCGCAGCGCCGCCGGCACCATGTCCCACGCGGCGTCCAGGAAGGCGTCGCAGGCCGCTTCGGCTATCTCCGGCAGGTCGGCAAGCGGTGTGTCGGTCAGGCCCTCCTCCGGCCAAGCGTAGGCCTGCCCGGTGACAGGATGGATGGCATAGGCGACGAATTGCTGCCCGCGTGCCAGGACTTCCAGCGGATGGCGCTTGCGCCCGCGAAAAACTGTGTCAGCACGATAGACGAGCAAGCGCTTCGGCGACTGACCAATGCGGAGGCACGGTGTTTCGCCCAGCATGCGCTTCGCGAGGTCGGTCAGCGCGACCGCGACCGAGGCATCTGGCACATCAATGTCGATGCCAACCACCGCACCGCAGGCGATGCCCACTGCGCAATCAGGCCAGCGGCGCCAGATGTCGATCTCGAAGGTTTTGGTTGGCCTGTCGCAGTGCCGCGTCCAATCCGGATAGGCCGCCCAGGCGCCCTTGCGGAAATGGCCCGGCACCTTGGCACCCGGCATGATGGGAATGACGGGATAGCCATTATCCACCAGCCGCGCGCCGAATTGCGCCATGAAATCCTTCATGCGGCCCTCCCTGGCAGAGGCGGTG